>JALEJP010000084.1 GCA_022769625.1 Lachnospiraceae bacterium
GAAAATTTAAGAAAGGTGAGGGCAGGGCCAATGGATGTTTCAGAAATGACAACAGTTCAATATGGACGTGGTATGGCTGATGTTTCCTGCGATACAAACCTTTAACTCATATAAATCCAGAAAAAGTCGAATTTATTACAGATAATCGGAGAAGAAAATAATCTGGAAAATATGGTTAAAGAGATTACAGCCACTATATTGAAGGATTACCACACTATTCAAAGGTTTTTAGATTATGTGTAAAGAAACATAACCTGAAAAATATAAGTATTTTCTATATGATTCATGAATATGATTTTAAAAAGAAATCTGCAGAATATCATATTGAATATTTGCTTATCTTGTAGGAAATGTATATGAGAAACTGATATTTTATAGGATATATCTTATCAAAACAAAAGGAAAACCGGATGATTTGATTAAGAAAACAGTGTTGATCGTAAAACGCAGATGATTTGACTTAAAATGATATGCATAGAAAAAATATAGAAAAGAACATATCGAAAATAAATATTTCCGAAAAAATATATTGGAAGCTTTGAGTGAGATGAAATAAATATTGTATATGTCAATTACAGTATTTTATATAAATAGCAGGAAACTTTGAATAATATCCTCCGGTTAGAATTTAAAATATAAGAATAAAACAGAATATAAGATAAACGGATAGCTGTTACAAAAAAGTAGCAGCTATCTTTTTTTGCTAGGATAACTTGTGGGAAAACAAAAAGGTAAAAAAAATCCACCTAAAGAGGTAAAAAAAATCTCATTGTTCTTTGCTATAATAGGTTTGATTAGTAAATCTCATAGGGACTTTGGGAAAAGGAACAAAAATGGTTTTATCATTGATTCGGATTCTGGCAGCTTTTCCCCTTGCATTTCTGGCGGGAAAGCTGGTTTCCAAAGTGAAACTGCCCTCCATCCTCGGATGGCTGATCGCTGGGATGATTCTTGGTCCCCATGCCATAGGGCTGATCAACGATGCGGTCCTGGATGCACAGTGGTATCAGACGGTGATCCATATCATGGAATGCGCGGTCGGTCTGATGATCGGCACAGAGCTTGTCTGGAGCAAGATCAAAAAGTCAGGCAGAGCCATCGTGATCACCACACTCACGCAGTCCCTTGGAACCTTTCTGCTGGTATCTGCCGTGTTTGCCGTTGTATTTCAGATCAGCGGAATCCCGCTTTATCTTGCGGTGATTTTTGGAGGAATTGCCCTTGCAACGGCTCCTGCTCCTGCCCTTTCCATCGTAAAAGAGTTTGGAACGGACGGGCCGGTGACGAAAACACTGATTCCCATGGCTGCTCTGGATGATATGGTAGGCGTGGTAGTTTTTTTCACAACGATATCAATCGTTGCCGGAACGGTCTCGGATCAGAAATTTCCGGTTTGGATGATTGCGGCGATCGTATTGCTTCCGCTGGCGATTGGAGCAGTAGTTGGAATACCGGCAGGTTTTGCTCTGAAAAAAGAACGCCCAAAAGGACCGACACTGGCAATTTTATGTTTCTTTATTCTTGCCACGGCGGCACTTGGATTTTTTGTAAATAATTATATTATGCCAAGTCCTGTTTTAAATTTTATGCTCATGGGAATGGCCTTTTCCGCTGTGTTTTCCAATCTGATCACCCAGGAGAGACTGGAGCAGATCCTTTCGATGTTTAATCCGATTCTCGGAATCTGTATGATCACGGTAATCCTGAATCTGGGGGCACCTCTGGATTATCACCTGATCATGGGTGCCGGGCTGTTTACCGTAATCTACATTATCGCGCGTGCCTGCGGAAAATATTTTGGTGCCTGGTTCGGCGCAAAGATGACAAAATCACCGGATACGGTGCGGAAATATCTGGGACTGACCCTGCTTCCCCATTCCGGTGTGTCTCTTGTCTTTACCGGAATTGCCGTATCAGTACTTTCCGGTCCGGCACCGGAAAGTGCAAAAATCATTCAGGGAACGATCGCAGCGGCAGCCGTGATCAATGAAGTGATTGCCGTGATCGTGGCAAAGAAGGGCTTTGAGTGGGCTGGAGAATTTCATAAAGTATAATAAAAATCTCCCTTCCGTGTAAGACAGAAGTTTTACCGGGAGGGAGATTTTTGTAAGAGGTAAAAAAAATCCACCTAAAGAGGTAAAAAAAATCCACTATCTTTCTGGTATAATGATTACGATTTTAATATGAGATTGCACAGCAATCTACGTGTGGTTAAAAAGTCGGACAATTTGTCCCGAAGATTTTAAAGGAAAGGATGAGGCTATTATGAAAAAGCGCAGAAACAGACTGATCGCGCTGACTCAGGTACTGGCACTTGCCTGTACACTTGTGATGCCGGCTATGATGCCGGTACAGGCGGCAGAACCGCAGACCGTGCAGGAAACGGCACAGGAGTCAGCCGTAACCGGGAGACAGATTCTGAATTTTAATTCAGACTGGGGATTTTACCGTGGTGACCTGGAGGGAGCAGAGGCAGAGGATTTTGATGATTCTGCTTTTGCAAATGTAACGATTCCGCACACCATGCGGCTGGAGAAAAAACACTGCAACGGTGGAGCTGGGACCTATAAGGGCATCGGATGGTACCGCAGATATTTTACCCTGGGTGAAGAGTATGCGGGGAAAAAGATCAATATCGATTTTGAAGGTGTGATGATTGATTCGGATATTTATCTGAACGGTGAGAAGATTTATACCAGAAATGGTGGATACATGGGCTTCAGCGTGGATATCACCGATGAAGTGAAGCTTGGCGAGACAAACGTGCTGGCGGTAAGAGTATCCTCGCAGGATAACCCGGACACACCGCCGGGAAGACCGGAGGCAAACCTGGATTTCCATTATTATGGCGGAATTTACAGGGACGTGACTCTGAGAGTGACGGATCAGGTTTATATCTCGGATGCACTGCAGGCAGATACCGTGGCAGGCGGCGGTGTTTTTGTCACCTATCCGGAGGTATCGGAGGAAAGGGCAACCGTTCGTGTGAATACCCAGGTGGTCAATGAGCAGGATGCGGACACCGGGGTAGTGGTAGAGCAGAAGCTGAAAGACGAGGATGGCCAGGTGGCAGCCAGTGTACAGAGCCAGACAGTCTCTTTGGAAGCAGGGGCAGCCAGCCAGATCGAAGTGGAGATGACTGTGGAACAGCCGAAGCTGTGGCATCCGGAACATCCGGATCTTTATGATCTGGAGACAACGGTTTATCAGGATGGAGAAGCCGTGGATTCGGTGACTACGAGAATTGGTATCCGTACGATTGATTATAAGAGTGATGGTTTCTATATTAATGGCGAAAGGCTGTATCTGAGAGGCGCAAATCGTCATCAGGCTTATCTGAATGTGGGTGATGCAGGATCCAATTCCATGCAGTATAGGGATGCCCTTCTGCTTAAGGAGAGCGGTTTCAATTCCGTACGAGCTGCTCATTATCCGCAGGATCCGGCGTTCCTTGCAGCCTGTGACGAGGTGGGCATTCTGGTAATCGAATGTCAGCCGGGCTGGCAGAACTTTACGAATACCCAGACTTTCTATGACCGCACGATCCGCGATACAAGAGAAATGATCCGCAGGGATCGTAATCATCCGTCGGTTGTCCTGTGGGAGTCTTCGCTGAATGAAACATGGGTAAGCGAGAAATGGGTTGACGATGCTCTTGAGGCAGCTCACAGTGAGTATCCAGGCGATCAGTTCTTTGCAGCCAGCGATTACGGCTTTTACGGAGAAAAATACGATGTGTGCTATAAAGTACAGGACACGCAGTGGTCGTCCGATCCTTCCAAATGGAAAGATTTTAACCCGGACAAGCCGTTCTTTACAAGAGAGTGGGGAGATTACGAGGGTTCCAGTAAGGCACTGAGAAAAGAAGGTACCGCAACACAAAACACACAGATCCTGACCAGACAGAGGTATCTGAACGGAAACGGATACTCCGACTGGGGCGGCCTGGATGCATCGGAACGAATCGGCGGACATTTCCTGTGGAGCTTTAACGATTATTCCAGAGGTTCCAATTCGAAAACACTGGGAAGTGGTGTGGTGGATATCGACCGTTACGAGAAAAACTGCTTCTACTGGCTGAAATCCATGCAGTCTGCCAGAAATCCGGTTTATGGACCGATGATTTACATTTCCAGCGATTATACAGAGGATTCCTCAAAAGATGTCATGGTATTTTCCAACTGTGACAGCGTAAAGCTGTATCAGAATGGTGAACTGGTGAACGAGATTCAGAGAGAGGATGCTCTGAAGAGTGTTCCAAACATTGCAGCAAAAGGCGGCAGCCCGATCTTTACCTTCCATCTGGACCAGGTGGGAGAAGGCAGTCTGAAGGCAGAAGGTATCCTGGACGGAGAAGTGGCTGCAGTCCATGAAATACAGGCACCGCAGGGGGCAATCCGTCTGGAGGTTGAGATTGGAGACAGGGGTGTCACACCGGTGGCAGACGGTTCCGATCTGGTTCCGGTTTATATCAAGGCGGTAGATGAAAATGGAACAGTGGTTCCTGATTTTGACGGGAAAGTACATGTCAGCGTTTCCGGTGAAGGAGAGCTGGTAGGAAAAGATATCCCGAGAATCAAGGTGGAAGACCAGGTACTGGAAAACGGTATCGGCTCAGCATTTGTAAGAACCAGTGAGATGGCAGGCACGGTTACGATCACAGCATCCTCAGAAGGACTTGCAGATGGTACCGGCACAGTAGAAACGACAGAATACACCGGTACCTTTGTTCCGGAAGGAGAGCACACACCGTGGGAAGGCGGCGTGGAAAAACTGGAAGAAGAGATCAAAGAAAACATCGCAGCAGGAAAACCGGTCACCTTCTCCTCCCAGCAGAATGGAAACGAAGGTGTAAAGGGTGTGGATGACGACGAGAGCACCAGATGGTGCGCAAGCGGCGGGTCCCTGCCTCAATGGTATATGATCGATCTGGAAAAGAAATATGCACTGTCCGGATTCCAGATTCTCTGGGAGAACAGTGGCGCGAAATATCAGTACGTGATCGAGGTATCCGATGACGGGGAAGCCTGGACGACTGCGGTTGATATGTCCGGAAATAATAAGGTGAATGGAGCGGATACACAGGTGGCAGCTGTGGAAGGCCGTTATGTGAAAATTACAATTACAGGAATCAGTGACGGATGGGCTTCTCTCTATGAGTTCCGGGTATTCGAGGATACGGAGCGGGGAGAGATGGATCCAGGTGAAGTGATTCCGGATGAGAAAGTAAAGGAAATCACTGCCACCGGCGGTGAAGTAGAGGATCGTGGAACCGATAAACTCCGTGACGGCGTGAATGGTATCGGAACCGGATGGCTCTCGGCATCCAAAGAATTCCCGCAGAGTGTTACGCTGGAATTTGCCGAGCCGCAGGATCTGCTGGGAAGCAGGATCTACTGGGAGAAGGACAGCAGCTGGTATACCTACGATCTGGAAGTTTCAAAGGACGGCGAGAAATGGAGTAAAGTGATTGATTCCCTTACCGTGGGCGGACAGCATTATAAGGCAGAAACCTTTGAGGAGATGCAGACCGGTGTACGCTTCGTCCGTGTCACGATCAAGAACATCGTGGCAGGCGGTGACTATAATATCGGTATGGCAGAGTGGATCCTGTACGGAAAAGATGCAGTGAAGAGACCGATTAAGGAGTTTGAGTATGCCAGTGACCTGAAATGGGAATCCGCGTATTCTGATTATGGAAGTGTGACGAAGGATGCGGGAGTATACGGCGGATCCATCGTACTGAATTCCGAGAATGGCAAAATCACATTTGAGAAAGGTCTCAGTGCCGATACTTATTCCGAGATCGTCTATAATGTAGAAGGAAAAGGATATACATTCTTTGATTCCTATATCGGAATCAATGCAAATGCAGGCAAACAGGGCGGAGAAGCCATCTTTAAGATTTATAAAGATGATGAGCTGATCTACACCAGCCAGGTGAAGATGCGCAATGACAACTGTGACTTTGTAAGCGTTAATATTGAAGGAGCGAAAAAAGTCCGTCTGGTGGCAGACTGGAGCGGAAATCCGGATAATTCGGAAGCACGCTATAATACACATGTTGACTGGGCAGGAGCAAAATTCTACTGCGTCAGCACAGACCGTGTAGAGCTTCGCCATCTCTATGACCAGGAAGTTGCAGCAAGGAGAAATGCAGGAGATTATTCCAAAGCATCTTATGCAGCATATCTGGAGCAGCTGACACAGACAGCAGAAGTGCTTACCGATGAAGATTATGATGATGCACAGATACAGGAATTTGTGCAGAGTCTGAAGGATGCAGTCGATGGACTGAAACTGCTTTCTGAAATGACACAGGAAGAACTGATTGAAGAACTCAGACAGGCTCTTGCGGAAGCAGAATCAGCGAAGAAAGAAGCTGAGGATGCAAAGAAAGCGGCAGATGAAGCACTTGAGAGAGCACAGGAGCTCAAGGAAGCAGCAGACGCAGCACAGGAAGAAGCACTGGCATGGCAGGATAAGGCAGAAAAAGCAGAAGAAGAGGCCAGACAGGCTCTGGAAGAAGCCGAGGCAATCAAAAAGCAGGCAGGTGAAGAAAGCCAGGCCGCGAAAGAAGCCATGGAGCTTGCGGAGAAAAAAGCAGAGGAAGCAAAATCGGCCAAAGAAGAAGCTGATGCAAAACAGGCTCTGGCGGATCAGGCAAAACAGGAAGCGGATGCAGCCAAAGCACAGGCGGAAGAGGATTCTGCAGCAGCAGAAGCGGCGAAAGAGGCAGCGGAGGCTGAACTGGAGGCAGCAAAACAGGCGAAAGCTGCCGCAGACGCAGCCCTGGAGGAAGCAAACAAAAAGATTCAGGAAGCAGAAGAAGAAAAGAAGCTGAATGAAAAGCTGTTAGAAGAAATCAAAGCGCAGAGAGAGGCTGCAGAAAAAGCGGCGGCAGAAGCGCAGAAAGCAGTGGAGGATCTTCTGGCACAGCGCTGTAAAGCAAGCGTGACATTGAAGAAGGTAAAGAGCACCGGAAAGAAAAAGCTTCAGGTTACCTGGAAAAAGGCGGAAGGTGCGGACGGATATCAGATTCAGTACAGCACAAATGCGAAATTTAAAAACGGTAAAACAAAGAAGATTTCTCAGAGCAAAGCAAGCGTAAAACTGACTGGCTTAAAGAGTGGAAAGAAATATTATGTACGCATTCGGGCTTATTATAAAAACGGATCTTCCGTTTCCTTCGGAAAATACAGCAAGACAAAGAGCATTAAAGTTAAATAACCAAGATTACCTCAAAAGGAACCATCCGGCGTACAAAAACCGGGTGGTTCTTTGCTTTTTTCTACTTGTGGCAGAGAAATTTGCATGGTACAATATGAAAATGAGATAGGAGTACGCCTATGAAAAAAGAACCGATTGCAAAGAAGTTATTCCGTACCTATTTTTTGTGGATTCTGTTGTTTGTGTCATTGATTTTATGCAGTTCTGTTTTGTATGCAGTGCATTCCATCCGTGACAGTATTACCAGGACACAGAAACAGCTGACTTTGAGTGTCAATCAAAATATAGAGAACTATTTTCAGGAGATGGATGAATTTTCCATGAGCCTGATACAGTCAGAGGATTTTCGTCGGATCGTGACGCGTGAGCTGCCTGAGACTTATAAGGAAAACAGGAATACGGCGGAATTGTTTGGAAATCTGTATCTGGATGCACACCAGATGATCCAGAAAAATTACCGTGTCGGTGTGGTGCTGGATTCCGGGTATTATATCTGGCTTGGCAACGAGTACTATATTGACCGCATACAGGAAGATCCGGATGCCTATGAGGATTATGCGTGGGACGGAAGTGCCCGGATACAGTATCTGGAGCGAAACGAATATCTCCAGGTCAGCCGGGGAAGCCGTCGGGTATCAGACGAGGACAAACCGATGATCACACTTTCCCGGAGCTTCGGAAACAACAGCTTTCTTTATAATGGAAGCTGCATTCTGGAGGTTCAGGTCGATGCCGAGGAGTTTAAAAAAGACATGAAACGTCTTCTCAGCGAAGAGTCCGGCGATGGACTGGATCTGCATCTGATGAATCAGGATGGAGAGGATCTGCTGGATGAACCGGACTGGGACGGAAAAATCTTTCTGGATACCTGTAACTGGGAGAAAGGAAGTTTTCGAAGGGGAAACGATTATGTCTATGTGTATCCACTGTTTCACTCCGGGATTTATGCAGTGTATACCATTTCGATTTTTGCCTATTATAAACAACTGTTTTTGTTTGTAGGAGCAGCGTTCGTACTGTTTATCCTGATACTTGTTATTATATATTTCGTTACCTACCGTGTTTCCAGACGTATTTCCAGTCCGATCCATGAAATGTGTGTGGATCTTGAAAAAGTGGATCTGGAAAAGGGAACATGTTACATGGCGGTGGAGACAGGCGTCAGTGAGGTGGATTATCTGTCCGAGGAGATTGCAGCGCTGACACAGAAACTGCAGGAATCCATGAAGCATATCATACAGCTGAAGGATTTTGAACTGGAGGCGAAGCTGATGGCACTTCAGACACAGATGCAGCCTCATTTTCTGGTGAATATTCTGACAACTATGGGCTCTATGGCACATGAGGCCGGGAATCGGGATGTGGAGCGCATGTGTACCAACCTGAATCAGATGTTCCGTTATATTTCTTCGGAGGAAACCGGCGGAGTACGAGTTTTTGAGGAAATGCGGCATGTGGAACGCTATGCGGAGCTTATGAAGGAACGTTTTCCGAATTCGGTCGTACAGTTTGATATTCCTCTGGAGATGATGGAGGTACGGATTCCAAAGCTGACGATTCAGCCGCTGGTTGAGAATTCATTCAAGTATTGTAATCGGAGTATGCCGCGGATTCGGGTTACCGGAGAGATTGATAAAGAGGGCAGATGGACATTAAAAGTTCTGGACAATGGGGCTGGTTTTACCAGGGAGAAAGCTGCTGAGATTATGAAAAAGTGCGAGGAGAGTCTGGACAGGACGAAAAGCCTTTCGGGAAAGATTGATGGTATGGGACTGGCAAATGTATATGTGCGGCTGAAGCTTTTTTATAAAGAGGACGCTGTTTTCCAGGTGGACGAGTTTGGAGTTCAGATTGGAGGAAAACGGCAGGAAGATTGTTGATGAGGGTTTTACGGAGGATGTGACGGACAGGATATGGATCGGCAGCTTTTTCGGGAGTTTCAGGAGGAGACCGGGATCGAGGTAAAGGTGCTTCTGGCACCGGACAATGGATACGAGACCCTGCTTGGGACCTGTCTTTCCGGCGGTAATGAGAGTATTGACATTTTTATGGCGGTTGCTGGCAGCTGGGCAGTCTCGGCGGAGCTGCCGGATGTGGCACTGGATCTGTCGGATGAACCCTGGGTTTCGAATCTGGAGGACTGGGTTCGGAAAGCGAACAGTGTTGATGGCAAAGTGATCGGTTTCAGTACGTGGAGTATTGATTATGAGGGGATTCTTTATAACCGTACGTTGTTTGAGGAATACGGACTGGAAGTGCCGCAGACCTGGGATGACTTTATCAAGCTTTGCGAACAGCTGCATCATCTGGGTGTAACGCCTCTGTATGAGAGCATCAATACAGTCTGGCACAGCAAATCCTGGATTTATGGTCTGACACCGGCTCTGTATCAGGAAGATCCGGATTTTCTGAAAAAACTCAATGAGGGGAAAGGGTATCAGCTTGGTGATATGAAGGCCTTCCGCAAAGGGCTGAAACAGCTTCAGGAGCTTTTTGGCACCAGGGATGGATCCGTGCCCCGCTATTATATGACAGATGGACTGGAGGATGATTTTTCAGGCAGTTATGATGCTCTGATTCATCGTCAGGCTGCCATGATGTTTACCTATTCGGCATATGCAAAAGAACTGAAGGAAAGAGGAAGTGAGGATGAATGGGGCATGTTTCCGGTTCCGCTTCTGGACAATCAGATGGCAGTGTCAAATGGGGGAGGAGTCTCCAAATATATTAACAGGCACAGCAGCCATCAGGAGGAATGCAAGGCGTTTTTCCGTTTTCTGTCCAGAAAGGAAAATCTGGAGACCTATTATGCGGCAAGAGCGGATCTGGTAACGGCAACCTTTCAAGGAGTCGAACAGGTTCATCCGGTGGAGGCAACCGAAGAAATCCTGGAAAGGAGCAAAGGACAGCCGCCGGTTATGTTTCTCAATGATATAAAATATTTTCCGCCGGATATTTATTTGTATATACAGGGACTTGCAGATGGAGAGTATACGGTGGATCAGATGGTAGAGTATTGTGACAGCTATCGGGGAAAAATGCTGGAAGGGGAAACAAAGGATACAGACAAAGAGGAGAATGGAAAATGAAAGGTTTTGACGGGGATACAATCCATGCGGTGATTGTTGAGGATGAGCCGAAAATCGGGATGTACATAAAAGACAAAATAGAAGCTCTGGATGTAACCATTCGGGTCGAAGCGGTGGCGGAAAACGGTAAGGAGGCCCTGCAGATCATAAAGGAAAAGCAGCCTCAGGTTGTTTTTACGGATATTTCCATGCCTGTAATGGATGGACTGGAGCTTGCCAAGATCGTCAAAAGTACATATCCCGGTATTCTTGTGGTGATTATCTCCGGATATTCCGATTTTTCCTATGCGCAGCAGGCGCTTCGGTATGGTGTGTTTGATTATCTTCTGAAGCCTCTGGAGGATGAGAAGCTTCAGGAGTTACTGTTTGATATTCATAAGACTCTGTTTTATGCCAAGGTAAAGCAGCAAAGACAGGTGATTCACTCGGATGGTTATCTGTTTCAGCAGTCTGATGAGGTGCGGTATGCACTGTTTTCCATCTGTGTGGGTAATATTCTGTATGACGTGCAGGATCTGCAGCTTCTGGAGTATTATCGTGAACCGGTGAATCAGATACCATGGAATACATTGATGGAGAATATCTGCAAAGACTATGGTTCCTGGTATCTGGTGGATGAGCAGGCAGTCAATCAGAAAATTCTGGGCATACAGATACTCGGACAGGAAGAGGTTTCCCTGCCTGCAGTGGCGAGACAAGTGAAAGATGCCGTCAGCGAGCATACGGATATGGCCGTTCATGTTGCCTGTTACCGGGAGTTGATTCCGTATGAGGAGCTGTGGAATGCGGCAAGATATCTCAGGTATCAGCTTTCGCGGGAACTGATTGTTGGAAAATCTCAGATCCTGACAGATGGAGAGGTTCGGAACAAAGGACAGGACATGATTGAGATCGTCAAAATGAAGATTAACAATTATATCCGTAATTATTTTCTGTCTACGGATCTGAAAAATTTTGCAGAAGAAATCCGTACAACCCTGAAATATATGATCCTGAATAAGGCTACCCAGGCGGCGATCGAGAAGGTGAGCCTGTATGTCCTGAAATCTCTGGAGTTTTGTCAGGAGGATTACGACGAAATATTTGTTGAGAAAAAGCGGGTTGCGCTTCAGAGATGCATTGGACTTTCACAGACAGAGGATGAGCTGATGAGCCGTATGATGGAGGAATTTACGGAAATCAGTGAGTTTATGAAAACACTCCATGAAAAAAGTGAAGAAACCAGGGTTCATGAGTACATTGATAAGCATTTCCTGACACTGGAAAGCCTGGGACAGGTGGCAGATGCCTTTGGCTATAATTACGCGTATCTTTCCCGGCTTTTAAAGAAAACGCTTGGCATGCCTGTGAATCAGTACATTACGGAGAAAAAGATAAAGCTTGCAATGGAGCTGGTGGATGAAAATCCGGATATGAGTCAGGATGAGATTAGTGAGCTGTGCGGATATAAGGATTCCAGATATTTTGGCAGGGTATTTAAAAATCAGACGGGTGTGTCATTCCGTGAGTACAGGGCAAAGAAAGATTAAAATGGAACAGGTGTATATTTCGTGTATTCTGTGGTTCATACAGGAGCATAATCCGCATGTTCCACGGTTTGACAATGTATTTTCGGTGTAGTATACTTGATAAAACTAACAGCAGCAGTTTGCTGCTTTCATGAGGTGGAGAAGTGGATAAATACGAATACAACCTTAAGCTGGAAGAGATTACAAGGCTGGTAGAGCAGGAAAATTATGAAGATGCGGTTGATATCGCAGATACCATTGACTGGCGCAGAGTACGCAATGTGCGTACACTCTGTATGGTTAGCGAAATTTACGAAGCAAACGGACGTCTGGAGGACAGCCGTGATATTTTGCTGCGTGCATATCGCAAATCACAGGCGGTCAGAAGTATTCTGTTCCGTTTGACGGAGATATCAATCAAGCTGCGGGAGTTTGATGATGCGGCTGATTACTACAGTGAGTTTGTAAGTGCGGCACCCCATGACAATTCCCGCTATCTTTTGAAATATATGATTTACAAGGGAAGGGGAGCTTCTCTTGAAGATCAGATCGAGATTCTGGAAGAATACAACCAGAAGGAATACACAGAGAAATATGCGTACGAGATCGCAAAGCTGTATTACCGTGCAGGCAATATGGAGAAATGTGTGGATGCCTGCGATGATCTTGTTTTATGGTTCCGTCAGGGAAAATACGTAATCCGTGCGCTGGAGCTGAAACAGAAAATTACAGAGCTGACCCCGGTACAGCAGGCAATCTATGACAACCGGAACGAGGCTACGATGCCGAAGGCTGAGATGGTGGAGGCGGTAGCTCCGGATCTGGAAAAGGTGCTCATGGAGAATGTGCCGGATACCACGAAGGAAGTTATAACTGATGATGTGATCTCTGTCACGGAAAAGGAAATCGCACAGAGTGTGGCAGAACATACAGCAGCCGGTACAAGAGAGGAAGAAGCAGACGCAGAACCGGTTTACGGGGATCAGGAGACACCGGCGCAGACGCAGGCAAAGCCCAGAAAGGATTACGGATTCAATACGGCCGATCTGCAGGTGGAGCTGGCAAAAAGCATGCGTGACATCGTTGCCGGGATTCAGAGAAAACCGGATGACAGCGATATCATAGAGCCGGTCAACAACATTGCAGAACCGGTGTCGGATGCCGGTGCGGAGGACGGAGCGGCAGAGGAGATTCTGGAACAGAATCCGATCGATGATATTCTGATGTCCATGAGCAGTGCGAAGCAGGAGGAGGCAGTTTCCGCGCAGGAAGCAGAACTACCGGAGAAAGAAGCCTCCGTACAGGAAGCAGAAGAAACAGCAGAGGAATCCGCAAAGGAAGCGCAGGATCAAGAAAACGCAGTGCAGGTGGCAGCAGAAGAAGCGCAGGCAGTGAAAATCTCGGAAACGGAAGCAGCCGAACTTGCCAAAACGAAAAATATTGCCGAGGCGATCGCGTCAGAGCCTGCACCGGAGCCGGAAAAGATACCGACAGATCTTACCGATGAGCAGAGATATACCTTTTCCTATTTTTCAACGATAGGCGGGCTGAAGGAACAGATTGCCGGCGCCTTGTATACGGTGATGAAAAAGATGAACACCATGGATCAGACTTCCCGCACGGGCAATATGATCATTCTGGGTGCGGAGGGAAGCGGCAAATCCACGCTGGGTATCCGCTTTGCACAGAGCATTAGCCGTGAGAAGGGCGAAACTTCTGCAAAAGTCGCGAAGATTTATGCGGAGGATTTCAATAAAAAAGATATTCCTTCCACAGTGGCCAGGATTGCGGGCGGCACGCTGATCATCGAGGAAGCCGGAGATCTGGAGGATGCAGTAGTTGAGCAGCTTTCCAAGGCTATGGAGTTCCGCACCGATGCACTTCTTGTTATCCTGGAGGATGAAAAGAAGTATCTCAAAGAACTTTTCGACCGTCATCCGGATTTTGCAGAGAAATTTACGGCACAGATCATCATTCCGGTCTTTACCAATGATGAGCTGGTTGCATTTGGACGTACCTATGCATACGATGCCGATTATAAGATCGATGAGGGAGCCACCGCTGCGCTCTATGAGAGAATCGGTGAGATCCAGGCATCCGGACAGCCGGTTACTGTGATCGATGTCAAAGAGATCATTGACGCGGCCATCAAGAAATCAGAAAAAATCGGATTCCGTAAGCTTGGAATGGTACTTTCCCACAAACGTTACGATGAAGAAGACCGAGTGATCCTGTACGAAAAGGATTTCCGTTAGGATAAATCACAGGGAAAAAAGAATCCCGGTGGAAGCAGTTCAGAACTTCAAAACCTGCTTTCATCCGGGATTTTTTGCTCTGTATGGATACATTTTGCACGATGCAACTGCCGGTTGACAGGATTCCAGCCGCACTTGGTAGTTGTCAACTGATTTTTGTGTTAAAATAGTCACAGAAAGATCAAAGAGAAATGCGTTTCGGTAATTTCAGGAACGCAAAAAAGGGAGGAGAAAACATGACATTAGCAGAAAAAGTAGCAATATTGAGAAAACAAAAGGGCTGGTCACAGGAGGAGCTTGCAGAGAAGCTTGGTATTTCCAGACAGGCAGTTTCCAAATGGGAAGGGGGAAGCTCGATTCCTGATATCGACAAAATTGTAGGAATGAGCCGCTTGTTTGGAGTCAGTACCGATTATCTTTTAAAGGAGGAGTCTTTTGAAGCAGAACCGGCCTTTGCGCCGGAATCGGCATCGGAGAAAAAAGAAGCGGTGCGCAGTGTCTCTCAGGAGGAAGCGTGCACGTATCTGGAGCTTTCCAGGAAGCTTTCCAAACGGTTTGCGGCAGCCGTGTTCGTATTGATTCTTTCCCCGGTCTGCCTTATTTTGTCTGGCGGAATAGCGGAGTACAAAAATACACAGCTTACGGAAAACATGGCAGGCGGGATCGGCGTGGCGGTGCTTCTTGTGCTGATTGCAGCGGCAGTAGCTGTGTTGATTTTTGCAGGAATGCAGACGGCACCCTATGAATATCTGGAAAAAGAAAAGATTGAGCTTTCCTACGGTGTGCAGAGTATCGTGAAAGAGAAAAAGGAAGCATTTACACCGGTGTTTCGCCTTTGTATAACGGCAGGGACGGTGCTGTGCATCTTAAGTGTCGTACCGCTGATGGTTGCTTACGGGATGGGTGCCGGAGATTTTGTGTACATCTGCTGTGTATGCATTCTCCTGGTGTTGGTAGCCAGCGGTGTGTTTCTGTTTGTCTGGTCCGGAAATATCCATGGGAGCTTCGAAAAGCTTCTGCAGGAGGGGGATTACACCGATGAGAATAAGGAACTGAACAAACGGGTATCCTTCTTCCCGGGCATTTACTGGTGTCTGGCTACCGCTCTTTACCTGTATATCAGCTTTACCAGGAATAACTGGGAGGTTTCCTGGATCGTATGGCCGGTGGCCGGCGTGCTCTTTGCAGCACTGTACGGAGTGGTGAGAGCCGTGGCGAAAGCGAAGAAGTGATTTCGGCAGCGGCAGCTGCTCATGAAAAATATATCGTGAGAGAAGTTGAGAAACACAGCCATATAGGAACGTGAAACCGGTATGGCTGTGTTTTTCGACGAAAAATACTGGACATTTCTATGACAATCATATATAATAAGAATGCTATACAAACTATATGAGAATCTATATTCACATCTATCGTGATCTTTACAGTTTTTGTTAAATTATAATCATTCTATTTTGTGATACCAAGGTCAAAAGGTCATGCTGTTCATGCTTGCATGAAAAAGCATGACTTTGGGATCCGCAAAACATGAGAAAGTAGCCATTTTTCGTAGAAAAATGAGCGGATTTCGAATGTTTTTAGGATTTCGTGAGCGTGAAACGCGAAGAAATCCGTAGGTATCAGGGAGTCAAAGGCTTTTGACTCCAACATCATAGAATATTATTGTATTAAAAGGGGCGGTGCTCAGTTGAGCATCGCCATATCAATGAAAGGAAGGGAGCGAAGCAATTTGAATCGAAAAGGAAATGGCATATACTTTCTAACCCTGTTGATTGCGGTCTGTC
>JALEJP010000067.1 GCA_022769625.1 Lachnospiraceae bacterium
CATTATAAATGACATTGAGTCTGGATTCAATCAGTCTTAAGTATGAGATTTTATGGATTTATTTAAAAAACTCAAAGATAACAGGGATTATATCCTAGTTTAAAATATATAACTCAATTTCCCACAAACAAAGTTTGTTTAATGAGATCGCTCTCTCAAACTGCAGCTTGTCATAGTACAGATTTCCGAGATAATAGTAAGCCTTCGCGCCCTGGGGATACGCTGCTGCAGCACCCTCCAGCACAGCAATATCCTCCAGCTTATTTGGAAAACAGTACGCCGGATCACAGGCATCGGCACATTGGTACATTCTGGCACTCTCCTTTGCTTTCCCCTGCTTTTGCAGGTACCAGGCCCTGTAATAGACAGGCATCGGTTTCTTTTCGCCGCACAGCTCTAAGACGGTCTCCGCCTCTTCATAACATTTTGCCTCCGCATAATCCCGCGCCGTCTGCAGACAGCTTTCCTGTGGATTGCTCATTCGGTCCTTTATCTGTTCCAATACCGGGCAGATATCTTCTCCCCTGTTCTTTCGGATCCATGCCATTTCAAACATGGACAAATAATCAAAAGCATCCACCTTCCTGTTTTCCGCAATCCATTTTTCTGCCTCCACTGCTCTTCCAAGTTTTCTCAGAATGATGGCCTTTAAGCCGCGCGCTTTGACATTGTGCATGTTCTTCACAAGTCCCTTTTCCACCAGCTCCAATGCCGACTCCAGATTTCCCCTTCCGGTCTCAATGGCAGCCAGATAGTAATAGGACATCTCCAGGTCAGCCTTTTGACCGCTTTCCGGAAACAAGTTTCCGCCTCTGCAAATTTTCCTCTTCGAATCATCAGCATGCCGTATGCATTGTTGATTCTGCTGTCATCCGAATCACGCTTCAAATCTTCCAGATAATAGGGATCCGGCAGATAAGAAGCATGACGGTTCTGTTCGATGTGCTGTGCCGTCAGCAGCAGTTCTTCGTTTGTCATGATTTCAGATGGCTCTTTCGCCGCCTGGGCAGGTTTTGCAAGACGTGGAATCGTCTCTTCCTCCGGCTGATATTTTACAAGAAGTTTTCCGTCTGCGTACACAGAGATACAAATATCCTGCTTCTTTGACACATCCGTTTCCAGTGTTTTTTCAAAAATATCCACCGGTGATAATACCACCGTTTCATGGCAGATTTCCTTTTCCCCATTTGTGACCGTAATCACGGCACGGTCATATCTCCTGGTTCCGTAAACAGTGAGAGCAATCTGCCTGTCTGTGATCTCTGCTCCCAGAACTGCATGTATCGTTGCATTTTTGACAGCTCCTACCTTCTTGTAGGGCATAAAATACTGTCGGAATGTTTTCTCCTCAAACGGCTTCAGCCAGGTAAAGTCCGGCTGATTCTCTGTGTACACGCCTGTCATCAGTTCAATATACGGTCCGTCCTCGTCCGTCAGGTTGCGGTCCCATGCTTTTCCAAATTCCCCGCAGCCCCAGGTCCACTGCTTCTTTCCCGGTGAAAAATGATGATCCGCCACATGAAGCAGCCCGGCTTCCTTCTGATAATCGTATCCTCCTACGAAATCATAACGGGAGGATTCCGCCATATAGGAGGTGGGCACCGGAATATTTTTATACCTGGAAATATCCACCCCTTCACTGTAATCGTGTTTGTAATACACCCCCTGGGCGATGGGAAAACGGGACACGTCACGTTTTCCATGGTCATATACGCTGTGAACATCCGGCGGGAAAATCGACTGTGTATGTTCATTCACCGCAACGGCCGGATTCGCCCACCACAAAAACGTCTGCGGCATGGAAGTCCGGTTATAAAGCTGTCCCCTGATTTCAATGTATGCCTTTCCCGGATATAAGGTAAAAGCTGTAATCGCTTTCGTCCCATACATCTGATTCACATCGTTTATCAGCAGTGTTTTGCTCCCGTCCTCCTGCTTCTGAAGCTGATAGTCCACCGGCATATAGGTGGTTGGTCTGTGATGCTGCGGCCAGTTAAACTCAATCCCTCCTGAAATCCACGGTCCCGCAAGCTCTACCAGAGCCGGCTTGATCACATGATTGTAATATACAAAGTCATAATCATTTGTTTTATCATATGCTCTCTGAATCCTTCCACCAAGCTCCGGCAGAACCATAATTTTCAGATATTCATTTTCCAGATATACTGCATGCCATATTTTATCCTTTTTCTCATGACAGATCGTCTCAGTTGTGGGATAGGGATACACCTTACCGCTGCTCCCCTGATAGACGCGTTTTTCCAGAAACATCGGATTCTTATCCGGTGCTCCCACTTCATAAGTGGGAATCACCACATCCTCTTCCCAGATTTTTACTTTCTCCATTGTTCTTCTCCTTCTTTCTTCCGGCAAAATCCTGCCTTTCTGCCCTTTCTGTTTGTGTCTTTCATAAGCCGTCTTCCGTAAGCCTTATATGCACAATTTACATGAATTTTCAAAAAGATTCATTACTTATTCTTGCGTATCTGTTTCAAAAAATTGTTTCTTTCTTGTATTTAAAACTGCAGCACCTTCAAAAAGTGGGAAAAGGTAACACCCAGCGAATACCGACAGAGTATTCTGTATTAAAATTTGCATGAACCGTTGACTGGATCCGCAAATGACAATAAAATAGACTGAGTCATCAAAACGATATATAATTGACAGATTGTGAGGAACTTATATGAAGAAAGTAATGGATCCACGTTTCAGTATGATCCTGTCCATGACCATATTCGGTACACTGGGACTCTTTGTCCGGAACATCCCGGTCTCTTCCGGAGAGCTGGCTCTGTATCGCGCCATTCTGGCAGCTCTCTTAATTGCTGTTTTCCTGATCGCAACCAGACAGTGGATACCATTTGCAGATATAAAAAAAGAAATCCCACTGCTGCTCCTGTCCGGAGCCGCAATGGGAATAAACTGGATTCTTTTGTTTGAAGCATATAAGTATACCACCGTTTCGCTTGCAACCTTAAGCTATTATTTTGCCCCCGTGATCGTCACCGTTCTATGTCCCATCCTTTTTCATGAAAAGCTGACAGGAAAGCAGATTATATGCTTCGTCATGTCCACACTGGGACTTGTGCTGATCACCGGTATCGGAAACGTTGGCAGCAAAACGGATCTGATCGGAATCCTGTTCGGACTGGGTGCAGCCGTTTTTTATGCTGCCGTTATCCTGGCAAATAAATTCCTGAAAACGGTAGACGGCATTCACCGGACCTTTCTGCAATTCCTTTCTGCCGTTTTGATCCTGATCCCCTACGTACTGACAACAAGCGGCGTGACACTGGGAAGCTTAAATGGAATCGGATGGGTAAATTTGCTGATTGTGGGACTGCTCCATACCGGTGTGACGTACTGTCTGTATTTTTCCTCCCTGAAAGAATTGCCGGGGCAAAAGGCAGCGATCCTCAGTTATATTGACCCTCTGGTAGCCGTACTGATCTCCGTTACACTTCTGGGAGAAACTATGACCGTATGGCAGGCGGCAGGCGGTCTTTTGATCCTGGGATTTACCCTCTGGAATGAAATTTCACTTACGGATCCTTCCTGATATGACTGTTAAGACTCTGGATTTTCCCAAAAAATAAGCGATACCCGATATGCAAAACCAGGTATCGCTTATTTTTTACAAACAGACATCCCGTCTGTTCTGTGATCCATCTGTAATTTTTCTTTTAGTAGAACTGATGCGCTCCGATCTTGATCCCTTTTCCGGAACCAGTGTTAAAGTAAAGTGCTCCGCCTACCGGATTTTCACCATTTAATGCTGCCTGTGCTGCCTCTACGCAGTCAGAAGGCACGCCGCCTGCCAGTGCGCTTGCCAGAGAACCGCTGTATGCCGGTGTAAACTGGCCGCTCTGGTAAATGACATCGTGAATGCTGTTCGGGAAGGAACTGCTGGCTACACGGTTCAGAACAACTGCTCCTACCGCAACCTTTCCTTCTCTGCTCTGATTGCCTGCCTCACAGTAGATGATGGCAGCCAAAAGGCTTAAATCATCTGAACTTGCAGTGGTAACCGTCTCCTCGCTCTCCGCAGATGCCGGTGCATCGGAAACTGCTCCGTCTGCCGGTGCTGTCGGCTCACTGTAGCTGTTATCATAGTTTTCCGTGTAATCCGTATCGTCAGACCAGGTATCTTCGGTATAGGTATCTTCGGTATAGGAATCCTCTGTATAGCTGTCCTCTGCATACGTATCACCGGTATAGCTGTCTGTGTATGTATTGTCTGTATAGGTACTGTCCGTATCGGCAGCTTGGGTATCGCTGCTGTCTGTATACGCACCATACGTATCACTGCGGTCTGTGTAAGTTTCGTCCGTTCCTGCTGCATTGGAAACCGTCTGAAGCGAAATTGCACGTTCGGTGATGATTGTTTTTTCTACGTCCTCACTTGGAACATATGCAGTCGTCACATCATCCATCTGTACCAGGCACCAGTCGCCCTGATCCTCAAGGATGGTAAACTCACTGCCCCCTTCTACTGTATTCAGCACGGACGCTGCCGCATCCGGTGCGGAAAATAAATTTACACCGTCCCAGCTTGTCTTTACGCCCTGTGTGCCGTATACACTCGCAAGATACTCTGCATCCGAGCCATAAGCCAGATACTCGTTCTTGATGTATCCCTCCACACCATTTGAGATGACATGGGACCATTCTTCCCCTTTTTCAATCAGATCTGCGGAAGCACCCTTCGGCAGATATCCTATGATCTCACTGTCCGTCGATGCATATGCGCGGATGTTCACCTGAGTGGATACATCTGCCACCGCCCGATAGGACCACACACTGTTTTCTATGTCTGTACCTGTAGATGGTGCTGCCAGTACCACGGTAGAAGATAACACAGTAAGCGCAAAAGCGGATGCCGAACAGCAGATCACAGTTTTCATTTTACCCTTCATTAATAACCTCCTGAACTCTTACAATCCCCGTTTGCCAACGGTTTTTTGTAATTGTTACAAATTTATTAATTTTTGTTACGTTTGTATCATATAACAATTAAGGGTATTTGTCAACTGTTTTTTATTTATGACATTTTTCATCCCATACGAAACAGACTTTTCAAAAAGAGATTGCTGTTGTACAATGCCCGGAGCACTGCACTCTCATTTACCATCTCCATAATCTTTGCCCCGAAATCGGTGTGCAAAAACACGGTCAGAACAAGAAACGCAAGCCAGATTACCGCAATCCCCTGCACCAGGCCCAGAACAAGGCCGAAGATCTGATTAACCCCATGAAGTACCGGCAGGCTTACAATCACATCCAGTGTCATCACCGTCAGGCGGAGCACCAGGCTAACCAGCAGAAAGGTGACCACATAGATGATGATGTGAAACACCAGAGATGCCAGATATCCCGCAAGATACTGTCCGAAGGTCTCTGCAGCAAGATTCTCATAGGTAAAGCTGTTGTTGTTGTCCTTCAGCTGTGTTTTCAGGCTTTCCGGGAGCGGCAGGGAATCTATGATCCCGGACTGTTCTGCCCTTGGTACCTCCTGCCAGATATCCACCCCGTACTCTGCGCTTTCCGCTTCCTCCTTCCCGTCATCCGGGCCGGCGGACATCATATCCTCCAAAAGTCCCTGGCAGGAACGCTCCACGATACGGTAAACAGGTGTCTGGTTCTTCAGAAAGTCACTGACATAAGGTGTGGTATAATACACCAGCACCGCAGTCAGCACAAAAAAGAACATCCCTGTCACCGTCTTTACAAATCCTCTGCTATAGCCGTTCAATGCAAAAACCGCCAGTATCAGTAAAACTATGACTGTAAGTGTATTCATTCGATTCCTTTCTCTAACCGATCCGTATCAGGTCTGCGCTGTCCTGGGTGAGTACCATGTATTTCCGGAATCCCCTCACATCCAGAATATTTTCGATCGGCTTTCTGTATTTGCCCTGGAACTTTTTCTGTCCGTTCAGCTTGTAGACGGCAAATTCCTGTTCATTGAACATCACGATCTGCTCTTTCTGAATGGAAATGCTGTCATATTCCAGGTCAAAATACCGCTGCATGATCTTTTTGCCTCCGGTATTGTAGACCTGCATCTGATATTTGTGATCCGAATCATCTGCTTCGAAAACAAATCCGATCCGGCTGCCGTCATAAAATGTGCTTAAAATCTCCTGGTCGAACTGCACGGTCTTTTTTTCTTTGGGTGCCTGACGGCCGGAGAAGACCGTAAACCCGTCTGAGCGAAATGCCACCGCCGTGTTATTGTCCATAAAAACAATCTGTGGTGCAATCACATTGTCACAGTTCAGCTCACTCACCTGATTGTTCAGCTCCACCTGTCCTGCTGAATCAAAGTTGTAGAACGCGATGTGGGTGCTGATCTTATTCTCCGCAACACGCAGATAGGACACAGCCAGCTTCATACCGTCTGCCGAAAGATCCAGATCCACCGGGTACCCGAAGTCCTCCAGCGTGGTTCTGTTTTCCGCGATCAGCGTTCCGGTATAATCATAGAAATTGACCCAGGTCACATCCTCATCCTCCAGGATAACAGCCACCACACCCTGCTTCGCGACGCGCACCTTTTCAACAGGAAGCAGCGTCTGGAACTGCCCTTTCAGACCATCCTGTGTAAAAATATAGACCTGTGTGCCTCCCTGATCCGCCACTGCGGCTGTCGACTCACACACATCCACGACAGGAGTCTCCATGGTAAAGGTGCTGCTCCAGATCACCTTGGATCTGCTGTCCACACAGGAAACGCCATCGGGGCTGTATTTCAGAAAATAGCTGCCAAATTCCAGATACTGCGTCCCGTCCGCATCGTTTCGCTCCACACGCTCCACTGTGATGTAGGTGCTGCCTGTGTGAAAGAAAAGAAATGCTCCCGTTCCAAACAGCAGCACAAACAAAATCGCCATCGCCGTTGCATTGCGGTTCCGGATCAGATGTCTGTGCTTTTTGATCCTGCTCCAGAGGTCATCCGGCATTTCCTTCTGCTCCGGCTGCGTCATGTCATAGGTTTCAATCCTCATGTCCTGCTCCTTCCGGCTTTCATCCGGAAGGGCGGCTGATTCCTTCTGTATCTTTCTCTTAAATAAAAACTTTCCTTTTATCTTCATACTGGCTTCTCTCTGTATTTATCCATATTTGCAGCCATATTTTCCCGGCAGCGTACGCACCGGAAGCTGCATGTTTAAAAGATTATGAGCCAAGGGACAAATGGACATAAACATGCTTGCATGTATTTTTATGTCTATGGGTCCCGCAAACCCTAGTATCAAGATTATAACACAGAGTAAATTTTGTGTCTATGGAAGCACCAGTTTTTGTCCCGGAAGAATCGTATTGGGATCCACGATGCCGTTCACATCACAGATCTCCTGAAGCATATCCAGATTTCCGTAATACATCCGGCAGACCGTAGCGAGAGTATCCCCCTCCCGCACCGTGTACTCCGCCTGACGGCTTGTCACATCATCTGAGGACGCTTCCCGGTTCTGCGGCACTTCGCTTTCCGTATTCTGGCTTTCCGTATTCTGACTTTCCTCACTCTGGCTTTCTGCACTCTGGCTTTCCGTACTCTGGCTTTCCGGATTCCCGATACTGGTTTCCGGCTGCGCTGCTTCCTTTAAACTGTCATCCACACTCTGCACTTCCCGGGAAGACGTGCCATCTGCTGTACTGACACCTGCGTTTACCTCCCTGGCCTTCTCACCCTCTGTTTTCCCTGCATCCATACCGTCTTCTGTCATCCTGCCCTGTGCCTGTATGCCGCTATCCTCCAACACCGACTGGTCCCCGCCAAGTGCCATCTCCGAGAGTGTCATCTCCATATCCTTCATCCGGTTATAGTTGTTCACCATGGTCACCCCGATCACCAGGATGGTCAGCACCAGAAACATGCTGGCGCCATACAAAAAACGCACCATCAGCGGAGTTCTGCCGTTGTCATGCTCTTTCTCCTCTTTCTGTGCGTTTTCTCTTTTTTCTTCCAGCCGCCTGCGGAAATTTTTAATGGCATTGTCCGATACACCCGATTCCGCTTCCACCGACTTTCCTTCATTTTCCTTCACCATATAATTCTGCATCTGCTCGTTTTTTTCATAGTAGATGCAGTAACCTGCCTGTTTTTTGATCCCGGTATTTCCCGAGAGATAAACCGTTCCATTGCCCTCTCCGTCGTGCAGGAACAAAAGCCTGTCCTCACCGGGAAACTGATCCCGGTGCAGATCCATATCCTGCTCCGAGAGTGCTTCCTCCGGATCTTCCGTCTTCTTTGCCCAGCCCAGGACTTCCCGGTCCGGAAAATACTGTTTCATCTCCCGGTAGACCTTTTCCCACATGGCATCGCCAAATTCTTCTGCCCTGACCCGGATGGCACCATCCACGAAAAGACATTTCATGCCGCCGTCCGACCAGATTTCTCCAAGAAGCAGCGCATAGGCCGTGCCCTCCAGAAAAGTAGCGGCATAATCTTCTATATAAACCCTTTTATCGTTTCCAGCCTCCCCGATCTGCCTGATATTCTTTGGCAGTCCGCACCGTTCCTTTGCCTTCCCGTTTTTCGAGGTTCCCCTGTAAACCATTTCGATCATACTCCCAATCCTCCTTTATTTTCCATGACCGGACATGCGCAAATCGCCCTGCTTTCGGTGCTTTTGCAGGATCATCCGGTATCATGTCCCCATGGTATCACAGGATGTCTGCGGAATTTAGCAATTCCTGTTTCGTATTCCAAAAGATTTTCGACATGTTTTTCCATGAATAAACCTTTCCCTTCCGGGATACACTTTAAAAAGTCCATGAGGGCTGAATACTCGGAAAAGAAAGGACTTGCCCATTATGATCTCCACTGAAAATCTCTGCTACTTTGACACAAAATGTCCGGATACCTCCCTGCTTCTTGGAAATTATCTTCTGGAGTGCTTAAAAGAGTATAGGTTCCGGGATCGGTCACCCGTTTTTCTGTGCATCGGAAGTGACCGGGTGACCGGTGACAGCCTGGGGCCAATGGTGGGCAGCTCCCTGAAAAAAAGGTATCAAAAAAGCATCCCCGTGTATGGTACACTGGAGATGCCGATACATGCCCTGAATCTGGAAGAAACCATCTGTGAGATCCAGAACCTCTGGGATGGTCATCCGTTAATCGCCATCGATGCTTCTTTTGGAACCAGGGAGCATCTTGGTTACATCACCGCCGGAAAGGGAAGTCTCTGTCCCGGTGCCGGGGTGGATAAAAATCTGAATGCCGTGGGTGACTTTTTTGTCACAGGCATCGTGGCCTCCTTTACGCCTTTTTCACACCTGGTGCTGCAGACCACACGTCTTTCCGCTGTCATGCCATTGGCCGCAAGGATCACACAGGGCATTTCCCACGTGATCGATACCTGGCAGTGCCTATAGCTCCACACGCCCCTCGAGCGCCCGCAAAAGGGTCACCTCATCAATATATTCCAGGTCTCCGCCCACCGGCACACCGCTGGCGATCCGGCTGACTTTGATTCCGCTGGGTTTGATCAGTTTGCTGATATACATGGCGGTGGTCTCTCCCTCCAGGCTGGAGTTGGTGGCAATGATAACCTCTTTTACATCCCCCTGGAGGCGTTTCATCAGCTCTTTCAGCCGGATATCGTTTGGCCCTATGCCAAGCATGGGGGAAATCGCTCCGTGCAGGACATGGTACACACCGTCAAATTTCCCTGTTTTTTCATAGGCTGCCAGATCTCTTGTGTTCTCCACTACCATGATCGTGCTGTGATCTCTGGCAGGATTCCGGCAGATGGGACACAGCTCCTCATCCGTCAGCGTAAAACACTCTTTGCAATAACGCACATTTTTACGGGCGTCGATGATCGCATCGGAAAGACGCTGTACCTCCTCTACCGGACGGCTGATAATATGAAACGCCAGGCGCTGGGCAGATTTGGCCCCCACACCCGGCAGCTTCGAAAGCTCTTCGATTAATTTCGTGATTTGACTGCTGTAGTAATCCATCAGAACGGAAAACCTCCGCCCATGCCGCCAAGCCCGCCTGTGAGTCTGGACATCACTGCTGTCGTCTCCTCCTCAACCTTGCGCAGGGCTTCATTGGTCGCTGCCATGATCAGATCCTCCAGCATTTCGATGTCATCCGGATCCACTACTTCTTCTTTTAATGTCACCTTTGTGACCTCTTTTTTGCCGGAAATGGTGACCTCAACCACACCGCCTCCTGCTGACGCGGTGAATTCCTTTTCCTCCAGTGCTTTCTGGCTTTCCTCCATCTGACGCTGCATTTTCTGTGCCTGTTTCATCAGGTTATTCATATTTCCCGGAATACCGCCGCCTGGAAATCCTCCTCGTTTTGCCATGATCCTGTCCTCCTCAATCTTTTTATCAAAATCAGCAGCTGTGCTTTTTCACAGTTACCGTCAACATCCTTACCTTTGTTTAATCTTCAATCTCAATATCCGCATGGATCAGATTTTCCAGCGCATCCTCCACCTGAATCTGGGCCAGCTGCGCTTTCTCCACATGCTCATCTGCCTGCAGGATCATCTTTACCTTTACCTGTTTTCCGGTGCGCCCGGCGATGATCTGCTCCAGCTCCTCTTCCTTTTTTCTGTTATTGATATAAGTTTCCCCGAGGAAATCCGAGAAAACCACATACAGGGTACCGTCATCCTTTTCGGTGTTAAATTTTGGCACCGCGCTTGCCAGAACGACACGGAACCGTCCGGTGGTCTGAGAGAGGATACTTTTCCACATCCCCACTACCTTCTGCAGATCCGCTGGTGCTGCCTTTGGCAGCTTCAAAGGAGCTGCCAAAGGTTCCCCTGTTTCTCCGGCTGTTGTGCCCCCCGACCTGCTGCCTGCTCCGGCACCGCCAAAATACGTCATGCCGGCACCCGGATCCTCCGCACGTACCAGAACGCCCTCCGACATCTTTTTCTCCAGGCTCCTGACACGCTCCAGAAGGGATAACGGATCATTTTCCATCTGCGGACGGCACAGCTTGATCAGCGCCACCTCCAGAAGTACGCGTTTAGCACTTGCATATTTCATCTGGTTCTGCAGCTCCGAAAAGACACGGATATAACGCATCAGCGTGTCATCCCGCACCATCGCTGCCTCTTCTTTCAGCTGCTGCAGATTTTCCGCGGAAACATCCAGTACATCTTCCATATTGTCAGAGCTTTTAAGCAGAAGAAGATTGCGCAGATACCAGGTAAAATCTGTCACAAACTGCGTAAGCTCCCGTCCCTGCATCACCAGCTTTTCCAGATGAAGGATGACCTTTGTCACATCATTGTCCAGTATCTCCCGCAGAAGACAGCTGAACTCGTCGGTATCCACAGCGCCAAGCACATCCAGCACATGCTCATAGGTCAGCTTCTCTCCCAGATAAAAAGCAATACACTGATCCAGAAGACTCAGGGCATCACGCATGGAGCCGTCGCCTTTCTTTGCAATGTAGCGCAATGCCTTTTCCTCCACTTCCACATGCTCCTGATCCATCAGCTCCTGCAGACGCTCCACGATGGTGGTCCGCTCAATGCGTTTGAAATCATAGCGCTGGCACCTGGAGAGGATCGTAATGGGAATCTTGTGCGCCTCGGTGGTTGCCAGAATAAAAATAACATAGGAAGGCGGCTCCTCCAGGGTTTTTAAAAGCGCATTGAATGCACCCATGGACAGCATATGCACCTCGTCGATGATATAGACCTTGTATTTGCCGCTGGTGGGAGAATACGCCACCTCCTCACGGATCTCACGGATATTGTCCACGCCGTTGTTGGAAGCTGCATCGATTTCTATCACATTCATGGAAGTTCCTGCTGCGATCGCCCGGCAGGTTTCACATTCATTGCAGGGATTTCCATCAATGGGATGCTCGCAGTTTACCGCCCTGGCCAGAATCTTGGCAACGGTGGTCTTACCGGTTCCTCTGGTGCCGCAGAAAAGATAGGCATGTCCGATGCGTCCGGCTTTTATTTGATTTTTCAATGTCCGCACAATAGCGTCCTGACCCTTTACGTCTGCAAAGGAATCAGGACGGAATTTGCGGTATAAAGCAGTATAGCTCATGCTTTCCCTCTGTTTCAATCAGACACCAAAGCTGATGCCGATACGTTTTGCTTCTTTGATCAGCTGATCATCCGGTGATACCATCTTCAGCTTGCCGGCTACCTCGCCAAGAGGTACCTTTTTAGTCTTGCCGTTTACGATACCTACCATGTAGCCGTATTCCTGTTTCATGATCAGGCCGGCTGCAGCTGCGCCCAGTCTGGTGGACAGTACACGGTCATACGGACAGGGGCTGCCGCCTCGCTGTGTGTGACCCGGAACGGTAATACGCACCTCCACGCCGGTCTTCTTGAAGATCTGATCTGCCAGCTCGTAGGATACGGACGGATGTGTTCTCTTTTTCAGTTTTTCCTTTAAATCCTTTTTGGACAGAGCTGCATCTTCCTTGGAAATCGCGCCCTCTGCCACTGCCAAGATCGTAAATCCATGACCGGCTGCCGCTCTTTTGTGGATCGCCTCAACGATCTTGTCGATGTCGTACGGAATCTCCGGAAGCAGAATGATGTCTGCGCCGCCTGCGATACCTGCATGCAGGGTCAGCCATCCAACCTTATGTCCCATAACCTCCACCAGGAATACACGGTTGTGGGAAGCTGCTGTTGTATGAATCCGGTCGATGGCATCGGTAGCGATATCCACCGCACTCTGGAAACCAAAGGTCATATCCGTTCCAAAAATATCGTTATCAATGGTCTTGGGCAGATGGATGATATTCAGACCTTCCTCACGCAGCAGATTTGCTGTTTTCTGTGTGCCGTTGCCGCCCAGGATAACCAGGCAGTCCAGACGCAGCTTGTAGTAGTTTTGCTTCATGGCCTCCACCTTGTCCAGTCCGTGCTCATCCGGTGTGCGCATCAGCTTGAACGGCTGTCTGGATGTACCGAGAATCGTTCCGCCCTTTGTCAGGATACCGGAGAAATCCTTGGATGAGAGCATACGGTAATCTCCGTAGATCAGACCCTTGTAGCCATCAAAAAATCCGTAAACCTCCAGCTCTTTCACATTCGCACTCAAGCCCTTTACAACTCCGCGCATGGTGGCATTCAGTGCCTGACAGTCACCGCCGCTGGTCAACATACCAATTCGCAACATTTGCTATCACTCCTCTTCTTGTAAATTCAAAGTATAAATAGGATATCTGCGGTCTGGTGCCGCAATCCGCAGGTATCAGGGGGCAAAGACTTTTGACCCTAACATCATGTGTTTATTATATAATATTTTGTGCGTGACTACAATCAAAACTTTCAGCGAGGGAAACGAACTTGTTATTTTGTTTCTATAATGTTAGAATGTAGAAAAGTATGTGACAGGAAGGGGTGTATGAGGATGGCGAGGGTTTTTAACACAACGGCGGTATGTGTTCCGGAGGAGCATTATATGGTTAATATTGACAGACGGTTGGAAAAGATCCGTCTTTCACGCTGAAACGATTGTTTGAAGAGCTCAGTGACATTTGTGCCGCTTCTTCCAAACCTGTGGTGCTTATGATTGATGAAGATGTCAGTGCAAAAGACGAGTACCCGTCCAGAAGGGATGCCTGGACGCGAAACGGAGTCAACTGTGCTGTCCGTATGATTTTATCGGAAAAAAAGTTAAGTATGACAATGGCATACTGGCTGTTGCCAATCGTATTTTTGAAACCTGGCTGTACAATCTGTATCTCTCAACTGCAGATATGCAGAACAGCAGACTTTATTCCGCTTCACTCCTGGATAAAAATGGAATCCCCTATCATAACAAAGCCGTCACGACCGGAATCCGGTAATGACGGCTTTGTTTTTTATGAGATAACTGACTCTCAGCCTTCCTGCATAACTTCCGCGAAGGTTGCTTTTTTCTCCAACAGTTCTGTCATTTTTCCCATCTTTGATACATCTCCGATAAGGATGACACCGCAGAGCTTGCCATTTAAGAAGGTAAGCTTTTCGTACTGTTTCTTGCTCTTATCCTGCACCTCAACAGTCTTGTAGAGGAGATTCGGGTTCTTTCCGTTGTCTCCGGCTGCAAACAGAGCTGTGTTCATACCGTGGAAGGAAAGAGCGGCCGGAACCTGTGTGTATTCTGCCGCATCGCCGGCTGCGTTTGCCCCTGCTACCTTGCCCTGCTCCACTGCCTGTGGCCAGATGGCATAGTTCACACCCTCAAACTGCGCACAGTCACCGCATGCGTAGACATCCGGAAGGCTGGTCTGCATCCTGCTGTCGACCACAATGGCACGGTCCACTTCGATGCCCATCTCCTTTGCCACTGCCGTGTTGGCGCGGACACCGCAGGATACGATGACAAGCTGTGCCGGGATCACCTCACCGGTGCCAAGCTTCACGCCGGTCACGCGGTCTTCACCCGTGATCTCTGCGATCTGTACGCCGGTATGGATCTGGATTCCCGCACATTCCGCGATATATTTCAGCATATCGCCTGCGTTTGCATCCAGCTGGCGTCCCATCAGCATCGGAGCCAGTTCCAGAACGGTCACAGCACAGCCTGCTTTTTTCAGTTCCCAGGCTGCCTCAAGTCCAAGCACACCGCCTCCGATGACTACCGCCTGCTTTGTATCCGGAAGCATTGCGGAAATCCTCCTGGTATCCTCCAGGGTACGGATGGCGGCTACCTGCGCTTTCTCATGGCCCGGAATCGGCGGAATAAAGCATTCGGAGCCCAGTGCATAGATCAGTTTCGTGTATTTCAGCTTAATGCCGTCAGAAAGCAGCACCTCTTTTTCCTTTGTGTCCACGGAAACCACTTTTCTTCCGAGAACCTGGAAAATACGGTTGTCCTCATACCACTTTTCTGCCTCAACCTGGATCTGATCGATCTCCAGGTCAGCCATCAGAGATTTTGTCAGCATCGGACGGTTGTAGGTGCGGTACTCCTCACCGGAAATCATGGTGATAGAACCTGTCTTATCTCTCTCCCGGATGGCCTTTGCGGCATTTAACCCTGCCGCACCGTTTCCGAGAATTACATAAAATTCATTGCTGTCACTGCGGTATGTGGTCTCCTCCACATCCACAGGAACAAAGTTTTCTTTTCCAACGCCGCATACCGGGCACACTTCCAGTGAGGAATCAAAGATCTCACCGCATACCAGACATTTCACCAGCGTGCGGGCACCCTTCTTCGGTTTTGTTACTTCCTTGTTCTGAAGCAGACATCCGAAATTGTAACCAAATTCAAATGCCTCCACCAGATCGGTCTCGCCCGGTTTGAAGCGGATGCGAAGACCATCCACCGTGCGCATGTGAAGCTGTTTTAAGCGCTCCATAATATGCGGTACACCCTCGCCGCTCCAGCCATAGCTGCCAAATGCGCTGGCCAGCTTGCCTCCATGTGTGCCGGCAAAAATCGATGTAGTCAGATCCCAGATGGGCTTGAGCGCTTCTCCCACAATGGTTGGCGTACCAAACAGAATACCATCCGCAAATCCAAGTTCTTCCAGAACCTTTGCCTGATCTGCCGTCACCATATCGTAGCTGCGCACGTCAATGTCGCCGCTCTCCCGGATACCTTCCTCGATCTTTTCCGCAATCTGCTTCGTGTAGCCATAAGCGCTTACATACGGCATGATCACGGTTTTCTTTTTATTTGGATTGATCACGGTACACCAGTCTTCATAGGTATCCTCGATAAATCCAATGTTGTCATCCAGCACCGGCCCATGACCCGGACAGATCATGGAAACATCCAGAGCGCGCACACGCTCCAGTGCTTTGAGCATATAAGGCTTGAACGGGCCAATGATACAGTCAAAATAGTATTTGGTAGCACGCATGTAGCCTTCCTGATCGGTCACCTTGCTTACCAGCACATCCTCAAATCCATAGTGTGAACCGAAGGAATCACAGGTCACCAGGATCTGCTCCTCCTCGATGAAGGTATACATGGTATCCGGCCAGTGCAGGTTTGGTACGATCATAAAATGCAGGGTCTTGTCTCCGATCTGCATTCTCTCATCATCCGAAACGGTAATGCTGCAGAATTCCCTGTTTACGATTTCCTTTAAAAATCCCGCTGCACAGCCGGTGGAAATAATTTTCAAATGGGGACTGAGCTCCAGAAGACGTTCCACGCTCCCCGCATGATCCGGTTCGGTATGATTTACCACCAGATAATCGATTTTCGTCACATCGATGATGTCCTCAAGCTTGTCCATCCACTCATCAAAAAATTTCTCTTTTACCGTTTCAAATAAAACAATCTTGTCTTTTGCCTTCAGCACATAAGAATTATAGGTTGTGCCAAACTCTGTGTACATGATGATATCAAACACGCGCAGTTTGTCATCGATGATACCTGCCCAGTAAAAATCATCCCTTAACTTTAATGTCTTCATAGATTCCCCCTGTCTGTCTTTTTACCGCCAAGCCTGCAATTCCGAATACAGACATGTCCTGTCTTCTTCCGATCAGGCTTTTACAAAATCTGCAACCTTTTTATCACAGATCTGGATGTGATTTTTCAGCCACTCCACTACATTTTTGTTGACTGCCTCAACAAATGCATCGCTTGGGCCTTCTTCCTCTTCCAGCATCTCTTTTAACTCGCCGACTGCTTTTACAAATGCAGCGTGCTGTGCTTTGTGTGCTTCGATCTCCGGATATCCTTTTTCTTCTTGCAGCTTCTCCTCTGCCTGGAAATGAAATTCCGTATAATCCATCAGGAAATCCAGTGTCTGGATCGCCACATTTTTCTCACGGCCTGTCTCCAGACTGTCCGTCAGTTTGTTCACGCGCGCGATCAGCTCCTTGTGCTGGCCGTCGATCAGTTCATTTCCTGTTTCCAGAGTTTTATCAAATGTAATCATCGTTATCTGCCTCCCGCGTTTTCGTTTTACTCTTCCGGTGCAAAATCCTCTTTGCCTACGCCGCAGATCGGGCATACCCAGTCTTCCGGAAGATCTTCAAATGCTGTGCCTGGTGCGATTCCATTATCCGGATCTCCAACCTCAGGATCATAAACATAGCCACATGGTTCACAAACATACTTTTTCATCTCAAATCACCTTTGCCTTTCTTGTCTTTTTCATATAAAATGAGTTTAGCGATATGCGCCAACTGCTTTTATTTTACACCCATTGCAGGAATAAGTATACCGTTTCCTTATAGAATTTTTGTAAATAAAACACAGCAGACCTTTTTTTCGTTCTGCTTGTAGTATACTTGTATCTTTTCGTTTTTTCCGTTGCATATGCAACATTTTTGAAGGAGGATTTATGAATACTGCAATTTCTTTGTTCGATGGCATCTCAAAAGAGGAATATGACCGCATGATGGTCTGCTTCCAGGCCGTTACCCGGACGTATGAGCCGGAGGAAACCATTTGTTTTTACTCCGATCATCCCGACCGCATCGGCTATCTGATCGATGGTGAGGCTGCCATCATCCGTACCCATTATGATGGCAGACAGACCATTCTGGAATATTTAAAGGCCGGTGACGTGTTCGGCTCCGCGCTGTCCGCGGTCTCACAGGCCTCCGGCGCGCTTCAGGTGGTCTGCACCAAAAAATGCACCATCCAGTTCATCAATTACGAGCACCTGACCAAACGCTGTTCCAACGCCTGCGCCTTCCACAGCCGTCTGGTCAGCAATGCCCTGGAACTGATTTCCAAAAAGGCGATCTCTTTAAGTGAGCATCTGGAGGTACTGTCCCAGCGCACCACCAGAGACAAGCTTCTGTGCTATTTTCATCAGCAGGCCACGGCACAGCACTCTGACACCTTCCGTCTTCCCTTCTCGCTGAGCACCCTGGCCGATTATCTCTCCGTGGACCGCAGCGCCATGATGCGGGAGATCAAAAAACTCAAAGAAGAAGGAATCCTGATTTCCAACCGAAAAACCATCACACTTGTGGATCCGCAGAAGAATTGATTCTTGTTTTTCACATCAGACGATACTTTTTCAGCCAGTAATTTACCTGCAAAAGCCATGCCAGCAGCTGCGGTCCTGCCATCAGCTGCCCGTAGAATGGCCTGCCGTAATCCTTTGGCGTGGACATATATTGTGTCACCTTCTCTTTATCCACCAAACGGTTCAGAGGCTCCTCTTCCTTTTCCAGCACACGCTGCAGTCCAAAGCGGATCAGAAACTCATACTCCGGGTCATAGGTTTTGGGATAGGGGCTTTTGGGACGCCACAGGATCTCACGAGGCAGGAGACCTTTCCCTGCGGCACGCAGCAGCCCCTTTGTCACACCGTCTCTGCATTTCATTTCCCATGGCACATTCCAGAGATATTCCATGATCCTGTGATCTGCAAAGGGAACACGCGCCTCCAGTCCCGCGTACATAGCCGTCCGGTCCATCCGGTCCAGCAGCGTTGCCATAAACCATTTCAGATTCAGATAAGAAATCTCTCTTCTTCTGCGTTCTTTCGCATCCTCCCCTTCCAGCACCGGTGTCTCTGCTTTTGTTCTCCGGCAGGCTTCTTTTGCATATGCTTCCAGCGGAAGCTCTCTTAGCACTTCCTCCTTTAACAGCATGGTTCTTGCGCCAAAATCCATGGACCATGGAAAACCGTCTGCCTCCAGGCATTCTTTTTTGTGAAACCAGGGGTAACCGCCGAAAATCTCATCGGCGCATTCCCCGGTCAGCACGACTTTATTGTACGGTGCCACCTCTCCGCAGAAATACAGCATGGAGGATTCTACATCTGCCATACCGGGCAGGTCACGTGCATCCACCGCGTAAAACAGGTATTCATACAGCTCCTGATTCCGGCATTCCAGATAATGGTGGCGTGTTTTGCAGTATGCCGTCATTTTCTCCACCCACGGACGATCCTGAGAGGGCTGGAAGGCATTGGAGCGGAAGTTCACATCGTTATCCTTGAAATCAAAAGAAAACGTGTTCAGCTCCAGCCCCTGTCTCTGCAGCTCGTTTGCGGCGATCGCTGTGACCAGGCTGCTGTCCACACCACCGGAAAGGAAGGTTCCCACCGGCACATCCGATAGCAGCTGCAGCTTCACTGCATCGGTGACAAGCCATCTGGTATGCTCCACGGTCTCCTCAAAGCTCTCCTGATGGGGATGGCTTACCAGCTGCCAGTATGCATGCCTTTTCAGGGTGGTATCCTGTCTTCCATATTCATAATAATAACCGGGCAGCACCTCGGAAATATCTGCAAACACACCTTTACCACTGGTTTTTGCGGGTCCAAGTCCGAACACCTCACACAGGCTCTCCCGGTCAAGCCGTGGTGTTACACCGGGAAAAGCAAACAATCCCTTTATTTCGGATGCAAACACCAGATGCTCTCCCTGTACGGTGTAAAACAGTGGCTTCACGCCCGCCCGGTCTCTGACAAGGATCAGCTTTCTGTCCAGCTCATCCCAGATGGCAAAAGCAAAAATACCGTTCATTTTTTCAAAAAACCTGGTTCCATGGTGCATATAGCCCATCAGGATCACTTCTGTGTCACTCTCCGTCTCAAAAAACACACCCTCACCCTTCAGCTGTGTGCGCAGCTTTTTCATGTTGTAGATTTCACCGTTATAGACAATGCAGCATCTCCTGCCTCCTTCCCTGCGCATCATAGGCTGATGGCCGCACTCCGGATCCAGGATGGAGAGTCTTACCTGTGCAAATCCGCAGTATGGCCCGAGTAGTATACCGTCCTCATCCGGGCCACGGTGCTTCTGCACCCGGTTCATTTCTTTCAGAACCTTCTCCCACATTCCGGGATCTGCCCCGTAGGCTCCCCTCAGATTTACAAAGCCTGCTATTCCACACATTGCCTGCACTCCTTCCTGTACGCTATTTTTTCCGTGGATGGGCATAAAGAACCGGCTGGATCTGCCGCCCCTCAAGGGCCAGCTCCAGTGTCGGAATCAGCATATCCGTATGTGCCACCAGAGAATTCGGCTTGTTTGCCGGATTATCCTGCCCGAAAGGCACAAAATACACGTGCTTCGCATTGAGAAGCAGACCAATATTTTTCATATTCATACCAAGTCCGTCATTGGTGGACAGAGAAACCACCAGCGGCTTTTCATTGCGCAGATGTGCTTTTGCCGCCAT
>JALEJP010000015.1 GCA_022769625.1 Lachnospiraceae bacterium
GATGATGTTACCAATCTGTCTCTTGAGGTTGGCGCTCCGCTGGTTACTACTCCGGCAGGAACCATCAACTGCAAGTTCTGGGGTCTGGGTGCCGACGGTACTGTAGGTGCTAACAAGAACTCCATCAAGATCATCGGTGACAACACTGATATGTATGCTCAGGCTTACTTTGATTATGATTCCAAGAAATCCGGTGGTGTGACCATGTCTCACCTTCGTTTCGGTAAGACTCCGATCAAATCTACATATCTGATCAAACAGGCTAACTTCGTAGCATGCCACAATCCGTCCTACGTACGTAAGTACAATATGGTTCAGGAGCTGGTTGACGGTGGTACATTCCTGCTGAACTGCCCGTGGGATATGGAAGGTCTGGAGAAACATCTGCCGGGTCAGGTAAAGAGATTCATCGCTGAGCACAACATCAAATTCTATGTGATCGACGGTATCAAGATCGGTAAAGAGATCGGTCTGGGCGGACGTATCAACACAGTTCTGCAGTCTGCATTCTTCAAACTGGCTAACATCATTCCGGAAGCAGAAGCTATCGATCTGATGAAAGCAGCTGCAAAGGCTACTTACGGACGTAAGGGTGATGCTATCGTTCAGATGAACTACGACGCTATCGATGCCGGTGCTAAACAGGTAGTTGAGATCCAGGTTCCGGAGAGCTGGAAAGATGCTCAGGATGAGGATATCATCGCTAAAGCTGTTACCGGTGACAGAAAAGACGTTGTTGATTTCGTTAATACTATCCAGCATGCAGTTAACGCTCAGGAAGGTAACAACCTGCCGGTATCTGCATTCAAGGATTATGTAGATGGTTCTACTCCGTCCGGATCTGCTGCATATGAGAAACGTGGTATCGCAGTAGATATCCCGGTATGGAATCCGGAAAACTGTATCCAGTGTAACCGCTGTGCTTATGTCTGCCCGCACGCTTGTATCCGTCCGGTTGCCATGACAGCTGATGAAGCTTCAAATGTTCCGGAAGGCATGAAGATGCTGGATATGACAGGTATGAAGGAATACAAGTTTGCTGTTGTTGTATCCGCTCTTGACTGTACAGGATGTGGTTCCTGTGCTAACGTATGTCCGGGCAAGAAGGGTGCCAAGGCTCTGACCATGCAGAACATGGAAGCTAACGTTGGTCTGCAGGCTAACTTTGACTACGCTGTATCTCTGCCGGAGAAACAGGATGTTATCGCTAAATTCAAAGAGAGCACCGTTAAAGGTTCTCAGTTCAAACAGCCGCTGCTTGAGTTCTCCGGAGCTTGTGCAGGTTGTGGTGAGACACCGTACGCTAAGCTGGTTACTCAGCTGTTCGGTGACAGAATGTATGTTGCCAACGCAACAGGATGTTCTTCTATCTGGGGTAACTCTTCACCGTCCACACCGTACACAGTAAACGCTAAAGGACAGGGTCCGGCATGGTCCAACTCTCTGTTCGAGGATAACGCTGAGTTCGGTTACGGTATGTTCCTGGCTCAGAAGGCTCTTCGTGACGGTCTGAAGACTAAGGTAGAGGCTCTGGTTGCTGCTACAGATAAAGAAGACGTTAAGGCTGCCGGTCAGGAATGGCTGGATACCTTCAGCGTAGGTGCTACCAACGGTGCTGCTACAGATAAGCTGGTTGCTGCTCTGGAAGCCTGCGGATGCGAGAAAGCTCAGGAAATCCTGAAGAGCAAAGACTTCCTGGCTAAGAAATCCCAGTGGATCTTCGGTGGTGACGGATGGGCTTACGATATCGGTTTCGGCGGCGTTGACCATGTACTGGCAAGCGGCAAGGATATCAACATCATGGTATTCGATACCGAGGTTTACTCCAACACAGGCGGACAGGCTTCCAAGTCCACACCGACCGGTGCAGTAGCACAGTTCGCAGCAGGCGGTAAGGAAGTTAAGAAGAAAGATATGGCAAGCATCGCTATGAGCTATGGCTATGTATACGTAGCACAGATCTCCATGGGTGCTGACTTCAACCAGACTGTAAAAGCAATCGCAGAGGCTGAGGCATATCCGGGACCGTCACTGATCATTGCATACGCTCCATGTATCAACCATGGTATCAAGAAGGGTATGGCAAAGGCTCAGACAGAGGAAGAACTGGCAGTTAAGGCTGGTTACTGGCATTGCTTCCGTTACAATCCGGCAGCTAAGGCTGAGGGTAAAGATGCATTTACTCTGGACAGCAAGGCTCCGACCGGAGAGTATCAGGAATTCCTGAACGGCGAAGTTCGTTACAACTCTCTGATGAGATCCAATCCGGAGAAGGCTAAGAAACTCTTCGCTAAGAATGAGGCTGAGGCCAGAGAACGTTATGAGTACCTGAACAAGCTGATTACTCTGTATGGTGCTGATAAGACAGAAGAATAATCATACGATTTCCAACATACAAAAGGGCATCCCGCGTAACCGGGATGCTCTTTTTCGTGCAAACGATGCGCAGCTTCGCGCGCGGAACAAAAGCTGCTGTGGCGGAAAAATCTTTCCTCTTTTTTTTGTCACGTTTCTATGTTACAATGTATGTTACAAAATAAAAAGTACACTCAGGGGGGAGAACATGAAGAAGGTAAAAAAATGGAAAAGGGTGCGATTTGCGCTGCTGGCTTTGTTTCTGACACTTTGCATACCAGCCACAGTATCCATAGCTGCGACCAAGACTTCGAGCAGCAAAAAGACGACCAGTACCAAAAAGACCACAAGCACCAAGGTGAAGCTGGATCAATACAAAAAAAGCGAGTCACGCTACCTTGTTCTGGCCTATGTAGCCACAAAGAGCCGCAGGATTGCCGTGCGAAGTGCAGCTTCATCCAAGGCAAAGCAGCTTTACAGCATCCAGTACGGAGATGCCCTGGTGGTGAATCCGAACCGCATTACCAAGGGGAAAAAGACAGCCTGGGTTCCGGTCTATCTTCATCACAAGAAGAATACCGGAAATCAGAAATACGGACGCTGGAAGACAGCTTATATTAAGGTGACGGATATCAAGCTTTCGATCCTGGATAAGACCAAGATGACCAACCCGTACAATAAGTACAGTGCTGCTGCCATTCGTTACGGGTTAAAGTACCTGGGTTCCTACCATGAGAATGGCGGTATCGTGGATGGGGTGCAGAAGGGAACAAACATCAAAGGTGGCGTGGCGTGTTCTTATTTTGTAAACCGCTGCTACCGCGCGGCGGGCAAGAGTATGCCTCCTTCTTTTATGACTGCCATTCTGGATTCCTGCAAGATGATCAGCCAGAGTAATATGCGGCCGGGGGATATCATTTTTTATTATGACGGCAGTACCCTTGGACATGTGGCAATCTACATAGGGAAAAACTTTATGATCAGCGCCTCCGGACATTATGGGCAGCATTATCCAAACGGCGGCATCTGCATCAAGAGAGTGAATTATGGCGCCAGAGGAATGTTTAACGCGAAGGTCGGAAGAGTGAGAACATAGTATATAGAAAGACGGGAATTTCGAAACTGCGCAAGCAAAATCGGGATTCCCGCATTTTTTGTGTTGCCCCTTTTAACAAAAGGAAAAGAATGCTATAATGAAACGAATCATGCGGGACGACAAGTGTCCCCTGACAGAGAATAAGAAATGAAAAGAGGTTTTCCATGAAGATAAAAGACTTGCAGGCATATGAACTGGTGCGGGAAGAAGCATTGCCGGATATTTATTCCCGGGGCTATCTGCTGCGCCACAAAAAGAGCGGGGCACGCGTTATGGTGGTCGCAAATGACGATGAGAATAAAGTATTTCATATTACGTTCCGTACCCCACCGGCAAACGATACCGGAGTTGCCCATATTCTGGAACACTGTTCCCTGTGCGGCAGTGAGAAATTTCCATCCAAGGATCCTTTTGTTGAGCTGGTCAAAGGATCGCTGAATACCTTTTTGAATGCAATGACCTATCCGGACAAGACCATGTATCCGGTTGCCAGCTGCAACGATACAGATTTTGCAAATCTGATGCATGTTTACCTGGATGCGGTCTTCTGTACCAATATTTATCAAAAAGAAGAGATTTTCCGCCAGGAGGGCTGGAGCTATCAGCTGGAGTCCCCGGAGGATGAGATCACCTACAACGGTGTGGTGTACAATGAGATGAAAGGGGCCTTTTCCTCTCCGGAGGATGTTCTGGACCGGGAGATCATCAATGCGCTTTATCCGGACACGCCCTATGGCTTTGAGTCCGGTGGGGATCCGGAGTATATCCCGGATCTGACTTATGAAGAGTTCCTGGATTTTCACAGGAAATATTATCATCCATCCAATGCGTTTCTCTATCTTTACGGGAACATGGATGTCTGTGAACGCCTGCAGTGGATGGATCAGGAGTATCTCTCCCGCTATGATGCGAAAACGGTGGATTCCCGGATCTGCATGCAGAAGCCTTTTGAGGCTCCCAAGGAGGTTTACCGGAACTATTCGATCTCCACGGCAGAGTCGGAACAGGACAACACCTATCTTTCCTGGAATGTTTCCATTGGAACGAGTCAGGATGTGGAGCTTGTGACTGCGTTTGCCGTGATTGAATATGCACTGCTCTCCGCGCCGGGCGCTCCGCTGAAGCAGGCACTTCTGGATGCCGGTGTGGGCAAGGATATCATGGGAGCTTACGACAGTGGGATTCAACAGCCATACTTTTCTGTCATCGCAAAAAATGCAAACCGTTCAGATAAAGAGAAATTTCTCTCGGTCATCCGCGATGTTCTGACAGATATTACCGAAAAGGGCATGGACGAAAAAGCGCTGCTCGCAGGGATCCATTCTGCGGAATTCCGCTTCCGGGAAGCGGATTATGGTTCCTATCCGAAGGGCCTGATGTATGGAATTGATATCATGGACAGCTGGCTGTACGGAGATGAGGATCCCTTTGCCTATGTAAAGCAGCTTCCTGTCTATGCGTCCTTAAAGGAAAAGGTGGGAACCGGTTACTATGAGGATCTGATTCGTCGTTATCTGCTGCAGAATACCCACGTGGCTGTTGTTATTGTAGAGCCGGAAAAGGGACTGACGGCGAAAATGGAGGCCGCTGCGGCAAGAAAGCTTGCAGCATGGAAAGAGAGTCTGAGTGAGGAAGAAATTCAGGAGCTGGTGGAAAAGACAGAAAAACTCAGGCTGTTTCAGGAAACACCATCCACCCAGGAGGAGCTGCAGAAAATTCCGATGCTGGATCGGTCAGATATCGGGAAACAGTGCAGAGGTTTTTCCAATGTCCCCCTTCAGTGGGGTGAGACACCGGTACTCTGGCATGATGTGTGCACAAACGGCATTGCCTATCTGGATCTTCTGTTTGATCTGGACTATGTTAAAAAAGAAGATCTGCCTTACGTGGGCATTTTGAAAAATGTGTTGGGTATGGTGGATACGGCGCATTATACTTATGGAGATCTTTACAGTGAGGTCAACCGCAGGACAGGCGGCATCGGTATGGGGCTTCAGGTATTTCCGGATGGCAAAAATCCGGACAGGACGAGACGTATGTTTGTGATCAGCGCAAAAGCCCTGTATGCGGAAAAGGATTTTGTGTTTGAGATGATCGATGAAATTGTGCACACCTCAAAGATTCAGGACGAAAAGCGTCTGCGCGAGATTCTTGCGGAGCAGAAATCCAGAACTCAGATGCGCATCACTTCGGCCGGACATTCTGCGACAGTCATGCGTGCCATGGCATATTTCTCAGAGGTGTCAGCCTTTGGAGATCTGACAGGCGGGATTGCCTATTATAAGCTTCTGGAGGATCTGGAGGAGCATTTCGATGAGAAAAAGGAATGTCTCATTGGAAAGCTTACGGAATTGATGAAGGTTATTTTCCGAAAGGATACCATGACGGTGAGCATCACATCGGAAGAAAAGGGTCTTTCCGGTATGGAAGAGCAGGTACTCAGGTTTGGAAAGAATCTGGAAGAGGATGACAGAGCAGTACCGACATACACGCTGGCATATGGAAAGAAAAATGAGGGATTCCAGACATCGGCGAAGATTCAGTTTGTGACCCGCACGGGGAATTACAGAAAAGCCGGTTTTGCGTATACAGGAGCATTGCGTATCCTGAAGGTGATCATGAGCTATGAGTACCTCTGGGTCAATGTCCGTGTGAAGGGCGGTGCCTATGGATGTATGAGTGGCTTTGGCAGAAACGGGGATTCTTATTTTACCTCCTACCGTGATCCCAATCTGCGGGCGACCAATGAGGTTTATGAGGGGGTGCCGGAGTATGTGGAGCATTTTACCGTGGACGAACGTGATATGACGAAATATATCATTGGAACCATCAGCGAACTGGATGCACCGCTTACGGCAAGAGCCCAGGGATTGCGTGCGTTAAGCGCTTATTTTGGAAATATAACGGAAGAGGATATACAGCGGGAACGCGAGGAGATTTTAAATGCCGGACAGGAGGACATTCGCGCGCTGGCTCCGCTTATGCGCGCCATTCTGGCAGAACAGAATATCTGTGTGCTTGGAAATGAGGATGCGTTGGCAAAAGAAAAAGATATGTTCCTGGAACTGAAGCCATTATAAGAGGAAAGGATAAAACATGACAGATAAAAGCTATAAATCCGGATTTGTGACCTTGATCGGACGTCCTAATGTGGGAAAATCTACCCTGATGAATCATCTGATCGGTCAGAAAATCGCGATCACATCCAATAAACCGCAGACCACAAGAAATCGTATTCAGACAGTCTACACCAGCGAACGGGGGCAGATCGTCTTTCTGGATACGCCGGGTATCCATAAGGCAAAAAACAAGCTTGGAGAATACATGGTAAATGTGGCAGAGCGTACCTTGAACGAGGTGGATGTGATCCTGTGGCTGGTGGAGCCAAGTACCTTTATCGGTGCAGGAGAGCGCCATATCGTGGATCAGCTGAAAAAGACAAAAACGCCGGTGATTCTGGTTATCAACAAGATTGACCGGGTAGAAAAGACCGAGATATTGAAATATATGGATGCTTACCGGAAAATATATGATTTTGTGGAGATCATCCCCGTCTCTGCGCTGCGCAGCGTCAACATCGACACGGTGATCGACAGTATTTTTAAATATCTTCCCTACGGACCTCAGTTTTATGATGAGGATACCGTGACGGACCAGCCACAGCGTCAGATCGTGGCGGAGATGATCCGGGAGAAGGCACTGCGCTGTCTGGATGAGGAGATCCCCCATGGGGTGGCGGTTTCCATTGAAAAGATGACGGAGCGCAAAGATGGCAGGATCTGTGATATCGAAGCGACCATTATATGCGAGCGGGATTCCCACAAAGGGATCATCATCGGAAAGGGCGGACAGATGCTGCGGAAAATTGGTTCCCAGGCACGCCGTGACATTGAGGATATGCTGGAGATGAAGGTGAATCTTCAGCTTTGGGTCAAGGTGAAAAAAGACTGGCGGGACAGCGATTTTATGATCAAAAACTTTGGCTATGACAAGAAAGAGATATAAAAAACGTCATGAGTGATAAAATTGCATTGACAGGAATGGTGCTGATCGCGGCGCCCATCGGAGAATATGACAAGCGGCTTGTGATTCTCACAAGAGAAAGAGGCAAGATCACGGCATTTGCCAGGGGAGCGAGAAGACCAAACAGTATGCTGCTGGCGGCTTCCAATCCCTTTGTGTTTGGAAAATTCTTCGTGCTGGAGGGGCGCGGGTCTTATCGCCTTGTGCAGGTGGATATTCAGAATTACTTTCGGGAGATTTCCATGGACATGGAAACCACATGCTATGGCAGCTATTTTCTGGAATTTGCGGATTACTATGCCAGAGAAAATGACGACGCACAGATGCTTTTGAAGCTGCTCTATGCGGCCCTGCGTGCGCTTCTGAACCCCAAACTGGATAACCGGCTGGTTCGTTATGCGTTCGAACTGCGCGCGATGGCAGTCAATGGGGAATATCCGCAGGTGTTTTCCTGTATTATGTGCGGAAAAGAAAAGGAACTGTGTGGATATCTCCCTCAAAAAAACGGGGTACTGTGCAAAACCTGCCTGAAAAAGCTTTCCGGTGGGAATACTCTGCTGGAATCCACGGTGTATACCATGCAGTATGTGATTTCGGCACCCCTGGAAAAGCTGTTTGCCTTTGGCGTGTCCCAGGATGTGCTGAAGGAGTTTGCGTTTCTGATGGATCAGTTTCGAGGAAAGTACATAGACAGGGAATTCAAATCTCTGGAGATCCTGGATGTGCTTCAGGTGAGCCGATGACTGCCGGAATGGGAAACGGATGGAAGAATGCAGGGAGAATCGCTCTTTACAATGTTGGATATTGATGGTATCATGGAAACGTTATGAGAAGACGATCGAGATTCTCGTGTAGATTAGGAACAAGCTTAGTTGAGCTGAGGTGGAGTATTATGAAAAAATGGAAGACCGTTCTGGCAGTAGTTCTGGCAGCCGTGTGTCTCACGGGATGCAGTCAGTTTAAGGCAGAGCACAATGCAGCTGCATTGAAAAAGGATGGCAGCGTGATGGCAGCGGTGCTGGATACCCTGGACAAAAGCTACTACAGCGATGAGGAGCTGAAGGCAACCATCGATGAGGCGGTGGCGGATTACAACGAAGGAAGTGAGGAGACTGCCATCGTAGTTAAGAAATTCGAGACTTCCGAGGAAAATGTGCAGCTGTATATGAATTACGCATCGGCAGAGGATTATCAGAAATTTAATAATGTCACATTTTATGCAGGAGACCTGCAGGGAGCTTACGACAACAATTATGAGTTCCCGGATACGTTCCAGCAGGTGGAAAAGGGTAAGGTAACAGGAACCGTTACAAAATCTGACATTCTCAGTGGCCTGAATTATTACGTTCTGATTTATTCCGAAGAGATGGATGTGGAGGTTCCGGGAAAGATCGTTTACGTCAGCCCGGATGTGTCAGTGACCGGAAAAAAGACAGCTACCAATATTGATGAGGTGATCGAACAGCAGGCAGAGGCCGGGACAGAAACGGCTGAAGGGAAAGAGAGTGAGATCACAGAAGAAGGGAAGATTGAGGTAGAGGAGGGCGTGCTGGAGACAGAATCCCAGACAGAGACTTCCAAAGATACCGACGGGGAAGCAGGCGAGCATATGCTTACCTATATTATATATGAATAAAAAGAAGAATCAGAGCTGCACAGGATGCGGCCGGCAGGAGGAAAAACATGGAAAAGACAATGGACAAGATTGTGGCACTGGCAAAATCCAGAGGTTTTGTGTACCCTGGATCTGAGATTTATGGTGGTCTTGCAAATACATGGGATTACGGAAATCTTGGCGTTGAACTGAAGAACAACGTAAAACAGGCATGGTGGAAGAAATTTATCACAGAGAATCCTTACAACGTAGGTGTAGACTGTGCGATTCTGATGAACCCGCAGACCTGGGTGGCATCCGGACATCTGGGCGGCTTTTCCGATCCGCTGATGGACTGCAAGGAGTGCCATGAGCGTTTCCGTGCAGACAAGCTGATCGAGGATTTCTGCGAGGAAAAGGGCATAGAACTTGAGGGCACCGTGGATGGATGGACACAGGAGCAGATGCGTGCTTTTATTGATGAGCATCAGATTCCATGTCCTACCTGCGGCAAACACAATTTTACAGATATCCGTCAGTTCAACCTGATGTTCAAAACCTTCCAGGGTGTTACCGAGGATGCAAAAAATACTGTCTATTTAAGACCGGAGACCGCACAGGGTATCTTTGTAAACTTTAAAAATGTACAGAGAACCTCCAGAAAGAAAATCCCGTTTGGTATCGGACAGATCGGTAAATCCTTCCGTAATGAGATCACACCGGGTAACTTCACCTTCCGTACCAGAGAGTTCGAGCAGATGGAGCTGGAGTTCTTCTGCGAGCCGGGCACAGATCTGGAGTGGTTCCAGTACTGGAGACAGTTCTGCATTGACTGGCTGAAAAACCTGGGCATGAAGGATGAGGAGATGAGAGCGCGCGATCATTCTCCGGAAGAGCTGTGCTTCTACAGCAAAGGAACCACAGATATCGAGTTCCTGTTCCCATTCGGTTGGGGTGAGCTGTGGGGTATCGCAGACCGTACCGATTACGACCTGACACAGCATCAGAATACGTCCGGTCAG
>JALEJP010000028.1 GCA_022769625.1 Lachnospiraceae bacterium
TCAACACCATTTCCATCAGCGTTGTTAATGTTTCATTACTATTATCGCAGTCACGGAATCCAAATCCAGCAGACACATCTGACTGAGGATCAGCATCCACGACTAACACCTTCTTATTCATAAGAGCCAACCCTACACCAAGATTTGCTGCACATGCGGATTTTCCAGTTCCGCCTTTCTGGTTTACTACTGATATAATTTTTGCCATATTCATTCCTTTCCGGTATCAGGAAGGAAAAATAGTAAGAAATAATAGTGGATTTTTTACGAAGATTACGAAAATGAAAAGTTGCATTATAAATCGCATTATAGATAGCTACCGAAATCGCCACATTTTTCTTAAAAATCATGCGAAGTTTGCGTTAAGAAGTTCGTACAGGATCATTACGAAAACACTGACGAACAAATTACGAAAAATCACCTAAAAAGTTACATGAATTTATAATGCAATATATGAAGTGCCCTGGAAAGGAAAAACCCTTGAAAATACTGGATTTTCAAGGGTTTTAAGGTTCTTATTTAAGATTTGCAAAATCGGGATTACATGCCCATCTGCTTAGCAACTTCCTCAGCAAAGTTCTCCTCTTTTTTCTCAAGACCTTCGCCAGTCTCATATCTTACAAAGCCTTTGACTGTAATCTTTGCGCTGTTTGCTTTTGCAACTTCTGCAACATATTTTTCAACAGTCTGTTTGCCGTCTTCTGCTTTCACGTATACCTGATCCAGCAGGCAGATTTCCTTCAGCTCTTTGTTGATACGGCCGTTGATCATTCCCTGGATTACCTTTTCCGGTTTCTGGGACTCTTTCGGGTCATTCATGATCTGAGCCATGAGGATTTCTTTCTCATGAGCGATGTAATCTTCGCTTACTTCACTGCGGTTGGTGTACTGCGGCTTTAGAGCTGCAATCTGCATAGCTACGTTTTTCGCCATTTCTTTCACTGCATCGTTTACAACATCGGTCTCTACGTCAACCAGAACACCGATCTTGCCGCCCATATGTGTATAGGAAGCAACGAAACCATTGTCTTCTTTCACCTGAGCGAAACGACGGATATTCATGTTCTCACCGATGGTTGCGATCTGGTGTGCCAGCTCTTCTTTTACTGTTGCAGACTCGCCAAATGTCCATGCTTCCTCCAGGAATGCATCCACATCTGCTGCCTCTGTGTTCAGAGCCTGCTCTGCAACCTGTGAAACGTAGGTCTGGAATTTCTCGTTCTTTGCAACAAAGTCTGTCTCTGCATTTACTTCTACTGCAACTGCTTTTTTGCCATCCTGGGCAACTTTCAGCATTACAATACCTTCTGCTGCGATTCTGCCCGCTTTTTTCTGTGCAGTTGCAAGACCTTTTTCTCTCAGAAATTCAACCGCTTTGTCCATATCACCATCTGTTGCAGTCAGGGCTTTCTTGCAGTCCATCATACCTGCACCAGTCATCTCTCTTAACTCTTTTACCATTTTTGCTGTAACAGCCATTTTATTTTCCTCCAATAAAAGTGGTATCTTATTCAGTTACTTCTTCTTCCTCAGCCGGGGCTTCCTCTGCAACTGCTTCCTCAGCGCCCTGATTTGCCTCAATTACAGCATCTGCCATCTTGGAAACGATCAGTTTTACGGCACGGATTGCATCATCGTTGCCCGGGATTACATAATCCAGCTCTTCCGGATCGCAGTTTGTATCAGCAATACCGATCAGAGTAATACCCAGAGTATGAGCTTCCTGAACACAGATTCTTTCTTTCTTCGGATCTACTACGAAGATTGCATCCGGAATCTTCTTCATATCCTTGATACCACCCAGGTTTTTCTGCAGTTTTTCCATCTCTTTTTTCAGAGCGATAACTTCTTTCTTCGGCAGTACATCAAATGTACCGTCTTCCTGCATAGCCTCGATCTCTTTCAGACGTTTGATTCTGCTCTGGATGGTTTTGAAGTTGGTCAGCATACCACCAAGCCATCTCTCATTTACATAGTACATACCGCATCTCTCAGCTTCTGTCTTAACTGCATCCTGAGCCTGCTTCTTTGTACCTACGAACAGAACGCTGCCGCCGTCAGCTACGATATCTTCAACTGCCTTGTATGCAGTGTCTACCATACCAACGGTCTTCTGCAGATCGATGATGTAGATACCGTTTCTCTCTGTGTAGATGTACGGAGCCATTTTCGGGTTCCATCTTCTGGTCTGATGTCCAAAATGAACACCTGCTTCAAGTAACTGTTTCATTGAAATTACACTCATGATTTTTCTCCTTTTTGGTTTTTCTTCCGTGTGCTTTCGCTTCCTCCAAGACTACTTTCGCAGCACCGTTTTCAGAATCCACACACGTGATTGATTTTTGCCTCTGGTAGTATACCATAAGAAAAACCCGAAAGCAAGCACTTTTTCGGGTTTTTCTTACCCGGTAATGCAACCGGGAGATATAGGAATTCAGATCAATCTTATTCATGACGCAGCGCATCGATGGGATCCAGATTGGCAGCCTGTATGGACGGCAGCAGACCAAACACAATTCCGATCACCATGGAGAACAGCACAGATATAATAATTGCCGGTATGCTGATAGCCACCGGTGTCCCGGAAACTTTGTGAATGACCTGAGCCAGAATATTTCCGGCAATTACACCGACGATTCCTCCGATACTGGTAAGTACCACTGCCTCTGTCAGAAACTGCGTCAGAATGCTGCGCTTTTTCGCGCCAATCGCTTTCTTCAGCCCAATCTCACTGGTACGCTCTGTCACCGATACCAGCATGATATTCATAACACCGATACCGCCTACCAGCAGTGAGATGCTGGCAATCCAGATCAGCTGCGTATTCATGGTTGCGCTGGAGCTCTGGATCTGAGCTGCCAGCTCTGTCACATCGGTAGCTTTGTATTTTACATCTTCTTCTTTCACATTCAGATACTGATTTAAAATATCGGCACTTTTCTGACCTACCTTTGTCATCGCTTCCGTTGACTGAGCCCGAACAACTACATTCTGCGGTTCGTCATACTGATAGGTGATCGGCCAGCATCCGGACGGCATATATATGACACCAAGACTCTCACTGCCTTTATAATTATTGTAATCTTCAAAAGAGTTGATAACCGGTTCAAACTCCTCCAGCTTCTGTGCAATACCGATAACAGTGAATGGTTCCTTATTAATTTCTATCGTTTTTCCCAGGGGATTTTCTTCCTGAAACAGACTGGTCGCTGCCGCCTGATCCAGTATCACAACCTTGTGAAATTCTTTGTAATCCTCTTCCCGAAATGTACGTCCGGTACGTACTACATAACCGCAGGTACTGAAATAATTATTATCTACTCCCAATACCTTGGCACCCTGCAGGGAATTATTATTGTAATAGATGCTTTCCGCATAGCTTCTGCTGTAATAAGCTGCTGCACTCTCCACACCCTCCAGTTCCCGTATTTCATCCAGTATATCATCTGTAATAATCGGGACACCCTCCGGTGCCTGTTCCCACTCGGAAACCTCAATCTTGTAATCTGCCCGATAAAGCTCCACATCTACCGTATTGTTACCGCCTCCAATCAGATTCTGTTTGATCTGCTCATTGGTTCCCTGGATTGTGGAAACGATGGAAATGATGGAAGCAATACCGATAATGATTCCCAGCATGGTAAGCATGGAACGCAGCTTATGAGACCATACTCCCTGAAATGCCAGTCTTATATTCTCTAACACACTTTTACCTCCTAATAATACATCTCATTCGCAAATCCACTGCCCTCCAGCTCCTTGACCGGTGCACCTTCTTTTACATTTTTACCATAAGGAAATGCGATCCAGTCTTCTTCTGTCAAACCTTCTTTTACCTCAATATAACTGGAATATAGTGTCTGTCCGGTACGTACATACTGCTTCTTCAGTTTTTTATTCTCATCCGCAATGTAAACATAGCTTTGTCCGTTTTCTGTCCGGATCAATGCTTTGGAGAGATATATGGACGTTCCGCCCACATCGCTGCCTGAAATCTGAAGATCCACATATTCATTATTAATCAGCCCTTCTGAATCCTCAATGTAAGCAATGAACGGATAACTGGACGCGTTGGGATTGCTGTCTCCTCCATAGTAGTAGAAATCACCGGAGCCTGCCGGATATTCGGAAATCTCCGTAATCTCCGCCGTTATGTACACACCGCTTTCCTGTGCCATTCCGGATACAACCGATCCCACTTTTATCGTTCCAAGATCCATCTCACTGATGGTTCCTTTCACATACATGCCGGTGTTGCTGGTAATTGTCACAAACGCCTCTCCGTCCACCTGGCCCACCTTAGGATCTCCCACCTCTTTTACTACACCATTGATGGTAGCCTTGATTATGGCAGCATCCAGCTTTCTCTGCGCCTGGCTGATGCTGATCTCCGCATCGCGAATATCCAGTTTCAATTCTTTGATTTCTTTTTCCTTTTCAGAAATTGCTTCCTTCAACTCAGACTCCGTATAGACATCATCCCCGAAATCAAACATGTCATCTCCGTCATACCAGTCATCTCCACCGTCATCATCCTGGAATTCTTCCGGAATATCCGGTACATTTTTGGTAATACCCTGACTGGTAAACGTCCATGTCACATCTGGTGCGTAAGCTTTGCTTACTTCAACAGTTCCATTGATCATAACAGATTTCAGAAAACCACCTGCCAGAGAATCGCCTTCCCGGATCTGCAAAACGGCATAACAGCTTTTACCGTCTTTATTGACTCCTCCATTTTTTCTCGACGTTCCATCTGTGTTGAATCCAAGAATCATATTCATAAAAGAAGCAGTCACTTCTGCACCGTCTTTGCAGAGATAAATATAGGGGTCCTCTTTGGTTCCGCTTCCTTTGTAATATTTGGATTTATAATCCAGTTTTTTATACGCTTTGGTTTTGGCAAGCGGTGAATCAATGACTTCCTCTGTCTCACTTTTTTCCGGTTCCTCAGACGCTCCCGTCCCGGAAGAAGGAGTCTCCTCCGTGGATGGTTCCTGTGGTGTCACCTCCGTCTGGGACTCACTCTCAGCCGGAGAATCCGTACTATCATTCTCTGAGCCGCCGCTCACAACAGAAACCTCACCTTCGGAAGAGGTCGTCACCATCACGATGGAATTCTGAATCACAGCTGCACTGCCAAAATCATCCTCATACTCACTGTCATCGTCATCCGACCAGTCATCCTCCGGCTCATCATCCAGCAGTCCTGATGAGTGATAGCCTCCTTCACTGTCTGATACCGGTGTCGTTTTTTTCAGCTTTTCCAGATCATTCTCCGCACCCTTCAGTTCCAGCTCCAGTATCTGACCGTTTAGTTTTTCCTCTTCCAGATCCAGCTCCAGCAGAGTTTTGTCGTATTCCAGAAGAGTGTCACCGATTTTAACCTTGTCCCCTTCCTTTACATATACCTTTTCCACCACACTGTCACTGTTCAGATAAACTTCCTGGGAAGCATTTGCGGTGACATATCCCCCGCTTGTCGTAGTACTGTCCCACCATCCATTATTCAAATATGATACCTGGGTGACATCCACAGCACCGCTTTTTCCTCGAACTGCCGTAACGATCCCGGCAATACCGGCTACACACACCAGTGACGCAGCCACGATAATCAGCACATTCCTTCGTTTCAAAGAACCGCCTCCTTTCCTTCCCGCTCAGATATCTCGCCGTCAAAAATATCAACGATTCGTTTTGCACATTTCGCCACATTGCTGTCATGCGTGATCATGACTACTGTCACACCTTCATCATTCAGCTTCTGAAAAAGCTCCATCACCTGTTTGCTGGACTTGGAATCCAGGGCTCCCGTCGGCTCATCCGCAAGCAGAATCTTTGGATTATTTATCATTGCCCGGGCAATCGCAACACGCTGCTTCTGTCCACCGGAAAGCTGGTTTGGAATAAAATCCATACGATCTGACAGCCCAACCTTATCCAGTGCCGCAGCTGCTCTTTTTATCCTCTCTGTTTTGGGCACGCCCGCATAAATCAGCGGAAGTGCCACATTTTCCAGAGCAGTCTGTCTTGGCAGCAGCTGAAAAGTCTGAAAAACAAATCCTATACTGTGCAGACGCAAATCTGCCAGATCATTGTCTTTCATTCCCTGAACCACATGTCCGTCAAGAATAAACTCTCCTTTCGTGGCACGGTCCAGACAGCCAACAATATTCATCAACGTAGATTTTCCGGAACCGGACGGACCCATAATAGCCAGATACTCGCCTTTTTCCACTCGAAGGTTGATGTCCTTCAGAACCGGAACGATCATACTGCCCTGAATATAGTCTTTATATATATGTTTCAATTCCAATATCAAAACTTTTACCTCCAATACCGCACGATATGCGGATATCTCTGCCTTTGTTTTGGATTTCAGTCACATGTTAACCTTTACTCTTCTCCTGCCGGGGTGTCCCCTACATCCATAACCTCATCCGGCATATCGGAAGGCATATCCATGTCCTGACTTTCATCCTCAAATTCCGTGTCTTCGTCTTCGAACTCCATATCATCATCCGAATCATCCAGTCCAACGTATCCGTCATCCATGTCACCTTCCATCATCATACTGTCACCAGGTGAATCATACAGCATACTGTCATCATAGGAATCTCCCATACTGTCATCTTCACTTCCATAAAGATCCTCGATATTTTTGGTCACCGGTGCACCTTCTTTAACAGACTCATCCGGATATGCTATGTAATCCTCTTCCGTCAGCCCATCTGTAATCTGATATTCATCCAGTTCTTCATCATATTCACCCAGCGTGATCTCTCTTTTTTCAATTTTTTCACGCTTGCCTGCTGCCCAGACATATGCTTTATCATCCTCCTGAATGATATAATAGCTGGCCAGCCACAGTCCTTCTTTCTCTTCCAGCTGTCCCTCATCCCGTTCCATGTATACATGCTGCCCAAGCATCAGATCCTCATCGGAATCCAGATCCACGTAAAACGGATAGCTGTTTGACGATGTCGTATCGGAAGAAGAACTTCCTGACATATAATAGCCGTCATTATTGCTGTTTTCCGGATGTTCCATATCAATCTCACTTAATGTGCCTGTCCATGTCTTGTTTTCATCCACCCTGGAATGTATGATAATGGAATCTCCTTCTGAGAGAGCCCCCATATTCTGTTCATTGATCGTACCTTTAATACGATACTGCCCGGTGGACAAAAGTGTCATATAACTGTCGCCACTGTCACTGCCTCCGTAATATACCGCAGTATCATCGTTGGAATCATTGATGGACTTTACCACTCCGTCGATCTCACTGGTTACAACAGCTTCATTGATTGATTTTTTCAGCTGCTCAATTTCCTGCTGTGTACTTTTCAATTCGTACTCGCTCCGTTTTGCATTGTTCTCTGCGGACTGAATCCGAACAGTATAATCCAGCTGTTCGTCGCTGGAAGCATTTGCCTTCTCTTTTTTCAGAGACTCCACATTTGCCTTATAAGTCTCAATATCCATCTTGATACGGTCAACTTCTATTTCTTTTGAAGAGAGATTCTCCTCTGCCTCCGAAGTATCGTACATAAATAGTTTCTGGCCCTTTTTTACTTCATCGCCCTCTTTGACATAACATTCTTTTACCGTCTTGTCGGAAGACACCTTAATATCAATGGTTTCTCTCGGTTCCACCACACCTGCAAAACGATTGATCATACCGTTTCCACTGCCAAGACCAGTAATCGATGCTACCGAATCCACATAAACCAGATTCTCACTGTTTCCCTGTGAACTTCCGGCACTTCCTCTTAAAAACACAAATCCCACAATCGCTGCCGCCAGAACAACACCTGCTGCCGCACCGCCTATGATTAATTTCTTTTTATTCATCCTTGCCTCCTGCACAATAATTTCAGATCCACCTTTCGACTGCTGCAGCCAATGGTAAAAGCAACAGTCTGCTTCGTACAGTATAGCACATTCACTCATCATTTCATACTTAATTTTCGCTTAAGCTGTGAAACTTTGTTCACAAACTCTCTCTCAAAGAGCATCCCTCTCTGCACCGGTTCCTGCCGGTCAAGGGATCCGGATACACTGTTTTCACCGGCTGCTGCGCCTCTTTTTCAGGCAAAAAGGGCTTCCGCATATGCGGAAGCCCCATACAATATCTGTTTTATCCGAAGTATTTACAGCAGTGGATATTTGTCTGTCAATCCCTGAACGAGTGCTCTTGCTCTCTCCTGCGCATTTTCTTCGTCCTTCAGAACCATAGCGATTGCCTCTGCAATCACATCCATATCTTCTGTTTTCATACCTCTGGACGTAACTGCTGCAGTTCCCAGCCGTACACCGCTTGTTACAAATGCAGACTGAGGATCGTTTGGAATCGTGTTTTTATTGCATGTAATATTCACACTGTCAAGCAGATTCTCTGCCTCTTTTCCCGTTTTGCCAAGATTCGTCAGATCCACCAGCATCAGATGATTCTCTGTCTTGCCGGATACAATGCGGATACCGCGCTTTGTAAGGCCTGCGCAAAGTGCCTGCGCATTATCCAGAATACCCTGTGCATATACTTTGAAATCATCCGAAAGTGCTTCTTTAAAGCAGACAGCCTTTGCTGCGATTATATGCATCAGAGGGCCGCCTTGTGTACCTGGGAAAATTGCTTTGTTAAAATTAAATTTCTTGGCTGTTTCCGCACTGGAAAGAATCAGACCGCCTCTAGGTCCTCTCAACGTCTTATGTGTGGTGGTCGTCGTCACATCTGCATACGGAATCGGGCTTGGATGAAGTCCTGCTGCCACAAGTCCTGCTATGTGTGCCATATCTACCATCAGATAAGCACCAACCTCATCTGCAATCTCGCGGAATTTTTTGAAATCAATGATCCTTGCATAAGCGCTTGCGCCTGCTACAATCAATTTCGGCTGGCACTCCTTTGCAATCCTGAGAACTTCCTCATAATCGATGACACCGTCATCATTCACACCATAAGGAACAATATTAAAATATGCACCGGAGAAATTTGCCGGGCTTCCATGTGTCAGATGTCCTCCATGCGCAAGATTCATGCCCATAACTGTGTCACCCGGTTTCAGCATTGCAAAAAAGACTGCCATGTTTGCCTGTGCTCCGGAATGTGGCTGCACATTGGCATAAGTACATCCAAACAATTCTTTTGCACGGTCTATGGCAAGCTGTTCTACCACATCCACACACTGGCATCCGCCATAATAACGTTTTCCCGGATACCCTTCTGCATATTTATTCGTCAGTGGACTGCCCATCGCTGCCATGACCGCTTTGCTCACCCAGTTTTCGGAGGCAATCAGCTCAATATGACTGTTCTGGCGCTCCTGTTCTTTCACGATACAGTCTGCAATCTCTGCATCAACGGTCTTAACTTCTTCCAATGAGTACATAATCGAACCTCTTTCTTCATTAATTATTCGTTTCAAACGTTAAGTTATACTATATAAAAATAAACCATAAATGTCAAGCCGTTTGACAATATCCTTATTTTCATATACACTAGGTGGTATAACTGTGAATGAATTCATTCAGAAAGAAGGACACCATGTATGAACTACTGATCTTTTACCTGGCTGCCATCAATATCGCCGGTTTTCTGGCGATGGGAATTGACAAAAAAAAGGCAGCCCGGCACGAATGGCGCATTCCGGAACGCGTCCTGTTCGGAATCGCTCTTCTCGGTGGAAGCATTGGTTCTCTGGCAGGAATGCATGCATTCCGTCACAAAACACGCCACCTGACTTTCACCATCGGCCTGCCCCTGATTCTTGTTCTCCAGGTCATGATTTTTCAGCTTCTGAGGAGGTACGTATGAAAAAACACTTATTTCGTCCTCTCCTGATTCTGACTGTTGCCATGCTGTCTGTATTTGGCCTCACCTGCTGTTCTTCCAACACACCGCAGCGGGTTGTAAAAAAAGAACTGGAGCTGATAAAAGAACTGGACGAGGCTACCATCAAAGCATTCATTTCCTATGAAGATATGATGAATTCCAGTTCCAAAAGCTCTGATATCGGCACAGAAACCACAGAAGCCGTCAAACTTTTTTTCAAAAACTTTGATTATAAAATCAAGGGAACCACCATCAACGACAATTCTGCTGTAGTGCGTGTGGATATTACAAATGTTGATACACATGCACTGGCCAGAGATGTCTGTCTTGCACTGGTCTCGCAGACTGCCGGTGCCGATTCAGACCAGGAAATGACTTTAAACTCTTATTTCCGGCTTCTGCGTGATGTACTGTCCGCAAACACCTATGATCTGATCACAGACGAAGCAAAAATCGAACTGCTCCACACCGATGACGGCTGGTTCATCCAGAATACAGATCAGCTGGAGGATGACCTGGTCAGCGGATTTATCACCTACTTAAAGGATCCCTATCTGGTGAGTCCCGAGGAAATGATTACGGTTGTACTGGAGGGGCTTATGGAAAAAACTCCGGAAGAATGGAAAGCTTATCTGAATATGAACGATATTTTTTCCACCTACAGCTCCAACTATGAACAGACTGACAACGCTTTGGCCGAGCAGCTGAGCAAATACGTATCCTACCGGATTCTTTCTGTCACAGAGGATAAGGATTCCAGGTCAGCTTCTGCCACGATTCGGATCACAAGCCTTGATCTGGAAAGTGTACTGAAACGCTATCAGAATCTTCTGATGGACTATGCTTCCACCACCGAATCCGTCCGTGCTTCCTCCACTGAATTGGCAGATGAGACGGCCGTACTTCTGGCACAGGCTCTGGACGAAAATACGGATACCATCGACACGGAAGTGAAAATCGATTTTACCAACAATGGTTCCACCTGGGAAATGCAGCTGAATGAGGACTTTACCAATGCACTCCTGGGAAATGCCAGCGCAGCGATCGAAACATTCCAGAATGAGAGCGATCCTGGCAACTGAACTGTCACACATAGTATGATCTATCCTATGGAACCTGCCTCTGGCAGCTTCTTCCGGATACATGGCAACAAAAAACTGCTGTAGTTCTGTACAGCAGTTTTTTTGATTACATTTCTTATTTCTTATCTTCCTTTTTGCTGATCTTCAGTCCCAGCTCTTCCAGCTGCTTCGGATCCACCTCATCCGGTGCCTGCATCATCAGACAAGAAGCATCTTTCACCTTCGGGAATGCCATTACTTCGCGGATGCTGTCCTCACCGGCCATCAGCATGATCAGACGATCCAGCCCGTATGCCAGTCCTGCGTGAGGCGGCACACCGTATTTGAAAGCATCCAGAAGAAATCCAAACTGTTTCTGTGCCTGCTCCGGAGTAAAGCCCAGAACTTCGAACATTTTGGACTGAATGTCATCCTGATGGATTCGGATACTTCCTCCTCCTATCTCATTTCCATTCAACACAATATCATAAGCCTGTGCACGCACAGCTCCCGGATCGGTATCAATCTTATCCAGATCCTCTTCCATCGGCATCGTAAACGGATGATGCATTGCCACAAAACGGTTCTGATCCTCCGACCACTCAAGCAGCGGGAATTCGGTCACCCACAGGAAACGATAATCATCTTTTTTCAGCAAACCAAGATTTTTAGCCAGTTCCAGACGCAGTGCGCCCAGCACATCCCAGACAACCTTCTTTTTGTCTGCCGCAAACAACAGCAGATCTCCCGGTTTGCCGTCCATTGCACGGACAAGAGCTTCCAGCTGCTCTGGCTCAAAGAATTTTGCAAAAGAGGATTTATACGTTCCATCCTCATTGATTGCCAGATAAGCCAGTCCTTTGGCTCCGTATGTCTTGGCAACCTCAACCAGTGCATCAATCTTCTTTCTTGGCATATGGCCCTGTCCTTCTGCATTGATACCGCGGACTGTTCCGCCATTTTCCAGAGCACCTGTAAACACACCAAAGCCACAGCCCTTCACTACTTCCGATACATCATGCAGCTCCATGCCAAAGCGGATATCCGGCTTGTCAGAACCGAAACGATCCATTGCTTCCTGCCAGGTCATACGCGGAATCGGAAGCGGCACATCCACACCGATTTCTTTAAAAATACACTGAAGCAGACGTTCATTTACGTCGATCACATCGTCGATGTCAACAAAAGAAAGCTCCATATCGATCTGAGTAAACTCCGGCTGACGGTCCGCACGCAGATCCTCATCGCGGAAGCATTTTGCAATCTGGAAATAGCGGTCATAACCGGAGCACATAAGCAGCTGTTTCAGAAGCTGCGGAGACTGAGGAAGAGCATAAAAGCTTCCCTGATGAACACGGCTCGGTACCAGGTAGTCACGTGCTCCTTCCGGTGTACTCTTGATCAGGATCGGTGTTTCAATCTCCAGAAATCCTTCCGCATCCATAAATCTTCGAACCGCTGCCGCAACCTTGCTTCGAAGCATCAGGTTTCTCTGCAGATTCGGACGACGCAGATCAAGATAGCGATATTTCAGCCTCAGCTCATCTCTTGTCTGAATATGTTCCTCAATCGGAAATGGCGGTGTCTCAGATTCCGATAAAATGCGCAGACTCTTTGCCCGCACTTCCAGTTCTCCGGTAATCAGATTTTCATTGACTGCCCCGCCTCTTTTCTCCAGTGCACCTGTCACGGCAATCACAAACTCGCTGCGCAGTTTTCCTGCTTTCTCATAACCCTCTGTGCCAATATCATTCTCATCAAAAACAATCTGCAGAATCCCGCTGCGGTCACGCAAATCGATAAATATCATGCCTCCCAGGTTTCTTCTCTTCTGCACCCAGCCCATGACGGTCACATCACTGCCCACCGGTGCGTTTACAACTTCTGCACATCTGTGGCTCCTGTGCAGTCCCTTCATTGATTCAGCCATTCTTTTTTCCTCTTTTCTTTCTGGTTATTTCAGACTGTCGCGGTAAAACTCTTTAAATTCTGTATAGCCTTCCGCCATCATCTGTTCTTTCTGAAATTTTTTATTTTTCTTCATCATATTAACGCTGACAATCCATCCATTTTCCCGCTCTTTTTCTGCCTCGCGGAAAATTTCCGCAAGTCTCTCACCAGGCATGTTCTTTTCAATCAAAAATGCTTTTTTCCCTGCCTTCTGCGGTACCTGGTAATCCTTTTCCAGCAGAAGCATAACAATACGCTCAAATCCGATGGAAAATCCACAGGCCGAAGTCTGCTGACCGGTAAATTTACCGATCATTTCATCGTACCGTCCGCCTCCGCCCACGGATCCGCCAAAACCGTCGATGCTGATTTCAAAAATAGGACCGGTATAATAGGACATACCACGCACCAGCGTCGGGTCAAATACGATCTGAAATTTGGCTGTTTTAACCGCATCCACACTTTCCATGATGGCAGCCAGATCTGCTGCAACCTTTTCATCCAGAAAACCTGTAAGAAGCTCTTTTAAACGGAGTACGCCATCCAGGCCGCCGTTGATCTCTTCAAAAAGAGAAAGGTATTTTTCCACGTTTTCTTTCGCAAAACCTTCCTTTTCCAGCTCCTGTGCGACACCTTCCCGACCGATTTTATCCATCTTATCCAGAATGATAAATACCGTATCATAGCTTTCTTCCGGAAATCCGCTGCAGGCTGCCATGGCTTTTAAAATTCGGCGGTCATTGATGCGTATGGTAAAATTCTCAAAATCCAGTTTTCCAACCAATGTGGAGGTTGCCAGAATCAGTTCGATTTCCGCAAGGATCGTAGGCTCCCCCAGAATATCAATGTCACACTGCATAAACTGACGATAACGGCCTCTCTGCGGTCTGTCGGCTCTCCAGACATTTCCCATCTGCAGTGCCTTAAATGGCTGCGGCAGCGCATTGGCATTGTTTGCGTAATATCTGGAAAGCGGAACCGTCAGGTCATAGCGAAGACCTCCGTCCACCAGATCCATTTCCGTTTGTGCCGTATCGATTTTCAGCTTTTCGCCTCTTTTTAAAATCTTAAAAATCAGCTTTTCATTTTCCCCTCCCTGCTTGCTGGACAGGTTCTCAATATGTTCCACACATGGCGTTTCGATGGAAGAAAACCCAAAAGTACCATAGGTTTCCTTGATCAGTCGAATCACATAATCCCGGATCTCCATCTCACGCGGTGTAATATCCTTCATACCGGTAACCGGCTTTTTTTTCATTGCCATAACATGTCCTCCTCAATTCTCAAATCGGTATCTCTGCATTTCTGAATCCTTTCCTGTACCCTCCCGTCATGTATGACCTGCAGAAAGCACAGAAAAATCTTCAGATCAAAATCCTTTATTTCCTCAATCATCGTCTGGATGGCCGTTTCTTCATAAAAAGCCCTGCGATAGGGGCGGTCTGATGTCAGAGCAGCATAGACATCACAAATGCGCAGGATCCTGGCACCGATTGGAATCTCCTCACCGCTGAGATTGGAAGGGTAGCCGCTCCCGTCGTAATTTTCATGATGATATAAAATGCTCTCCACAACAAAACCTGAATAACCCTGCCCTGACAGCAATGCATAACCAAGGGTCGGATGCGTGCGCACATATTTAATTTCCTCTATGGTCAGCGTCTCACCCTTGCGATACACATATTTTGCAAGCTCAAGCTTACCCACATCATGCATAAAACCGGCAACAGCCAAATCATAACACTGTTTTTCCGAAAGTTCCAGCTTTTTTGCAATCTCACGCGCCAGAATACTTACAATCATCCCGTGCTGCAGTTCTTTATCCAGACTGAACTGAATGATACGATACTTCTTTTTTTCCATAGCTTCCATCGTCCTGTTCTTACCGCCGCTGTCAGAATGTGCTCTTACCGGGCAAACAGCAGTTTCTTGCGTTCTATCATCTCATCAATACGTGAAATATAATGATTAATATCCTTCACATTCTCCGCCCGCTCGATGCGGTCACCTGTTACATATTTTGTCGATGCCCCGGCTCCCAGTGCCAGAATCGACTGCTTTTCTTCCATAATAAGAATGTTGTAGATGCCTTCTTTTCCAGGTCTGGCATATCCTACGTTTTCGAAATTCCCCTTCATATTCTTCTGTCGATAGAGATAATAAGGTGCCATCCCTGCCTGTTCCGCATAGGATGCCGTCATGGCCATGATCTCCTGATTATTTGTAAAGGTCATTTCCTGATATTTCTCCCGGAACAGATTCAGTCTGGCTGCCCGTTTGATCGCCAGAGAATGCACGGTTATGCTGTCCGGTGCCAGTGCTGTCACCTCACGCATGGTATTCTCCACTTCCGTCTTTTCCTCTCCCGGAAGTCCCACGATCAGATCCATATTGATATTGTCAAACCCGAGCTTTCTGGCAAGGAGAAAAGCCTGTCTGATATCCTCCACCGTATGCTTTCTTCCGATGATATCCAGTGTTCCCTGATTCATGGTCTGCGGATTGATTGAAATCCTGGTCACCGGATGGTTCCGGATCACCTGCAGTTTGGCTTCGGTAATACTGTCCGGCCGTCCGGCCTCGACCGTATATTCCCGCACACAGCTCAGGTCAAAATGCTCTTCCACCTGGAAAAGAAGCCGCTCCATCTGTTCCGGTTCCAGAGTCGTGGGTGTCCCCCCGCCAATGTAGACCGTATCCGGCCTCCGATTGGGAAACAACAATGCTGTCTCACGAATTTCTCTGCACAATGCATCCAGATATTCCTCCACTCTGTCCTTCCAGACACTCAGCGGACTGGAACTGAAAGAACAGTAGGAACAGATTGTGGGACAAAAAGGAATCCCAATATAAAGACTGTATCCATTCTGGTAATCGATCTCCTGCAGAATATGGCGTTCCCGGTTCGCAATAGTGATGGCCAGCGCCGTCTTCTCTCTGCTCACCAGATACTCCTCCCGCATGATACCGGCAATCTCCACATTGGAAAATCCATCATCCAGAAGTGCCATCGGAATCTTGGTTGGGCGCACGCCGGTGAGGGTTCCCCATGGCAGCTCCTGTCCGGTACGTTCCTTCAGCATATCGTACAGCAATATTTTCAGTTTGTTTTTTGTCTCCTTCCGGTCTGCATCATAGCACACCCAGACACCTTTTTCAAAACGCTGTCTGTTCCGCTCTGCTTTTTCCATCCGGATCGTGATTTTATTTTTTCCATAAAAAAGAGAGATTCTTTCATCGTACTCTTCCGCCGGCTGCTCCTCGTCAAACATGGCAACCTCTTCTTCCGGATAAAAGGATTTCACCAGGTTGTACACATCATACTCAAAATCTCTCTTTTGAAATTGTATCGCAATCATTAATCCTACCTGCTTTTGTCTGATTCGGGCTTCTCCTGTCAGCCCGGACACGTTTTATATATATGGATTGAATCTCTTTTCATAGGCAATCTGTGTGGTGCTGTTATGCCCTGTATAGACTGCCGTATCATCCGGGAGCTGTTCAAACATCGCCCGCACGGAACGCACAAGCTCTGACATACTTCCCGTGGGAAAATCGGAACGTCCCACACTGGTTCGAAACAGCGTATCCCCTGAGAATACCGCCTTTTCCTCCGGCAGATAATAGCATACACCACCCTTTGTATGACCCGGCGTATGAATCACATGAATCTCAAAGCCCGCAAGCTCCAGAACCTGTCCATCTGCAAGGAAACGGTCTGCCCGCAGGGCAAAGCCTGTTCTGCAAAAGGAGGCGGAAAGATTCCATTCGGTGTTCTCCAGAACCTCTTTTTCCTCTTCTCCTGCATAACACAGAATGCCATAGGTTCTCCTTAAAGACTCCACTGCGCCGATATGGTCAAAATGACCATGCGTCAGAAGAATCGCAGTTGGTTTCCATCCGGCTTCTGTAATCTTTCTTTCAATCTTATCTGCGCAGTCCGCCGGATCTATAATAAGCACCTCACCGGTCTGCTCGTTGACGGCAAACCAGGTATTGGTCTGCACCATACCCAGCACCATCTTTTCTGCTTTCAGCTTTCCCATATATCCTCCATCAGCCTGTGGTACGCTCAATATCTATCACGCTCTCCACCTGTCTGATCTTCTCGATCAGGCTGTTTAACTCCTCTTTCCCCTGTACATCAAACGAAAGTGCGATCGTAGCAATGCCCTGTTTGCTTACCCGGCAGTTCAAAGAACTCAGATCAATCTTTCGCTCTGTAAAAATCTTGGAAATGTCCACCAACAGTCCGGTGCGGTTATAACCGAAAATCTTGATCTCCGCCGTATAACGCTCTTTTACATCAGGATCTGCTTTCTGCCATTCCGCATCGATCAGACGCGCGCGGTCTTCCTCCGTCAGATTGATCACATTGACACAATCGGTACGATGAATGGAAATCCCCCGCCCACGTGTGACAAAACCAACAATTTCATCTCCGGGCACCGGAGAACAGCATTTGGAAAAGCGAACTGCCACATCATGGATCCCCTTTACCACAATACCGCTCTTGGATTTGGCAATGCGCATCTTTTCCTTGCTGCCTGCCGCCTCCATGATATGCTCATCGGTGATCTCCTTCTGATGCTGCTTGTTATACTCATCCAGCAGCTTGTTGACCACCTGCCCCTCCTTCAGGCCGCCATGGCCAATGGCCGCCAGCGTGGAATCCCAGTCACGGAATCCATACTTACGCATCACACTTTCCATATATGCCGGCTTCATCAGGTCACTCATCGGGATCGTCTTAGCCTTACAGTAGGATGCAATCAACTCTTTTCCTCTGTTGATATTATCCTCCTTCAGTTCGTTTTTAAACCACTGATTAATCTTGTTTTTCGCCTGAGTACTTTTTACGATCTTCAGCCAGTCACGACTTGGCCCCTTGGAATTCTGCGAAGTCAGTATCTCGATACGGTCGCCGTTCTGAATGACATAATCAATGTTTACCAGTTTTCCGTTTACCCGGGCCCCAATCATCTTATTTCCCACTGCACTGTGAATACTGTAGGCAAAATCAATCGGAGTCGATCCATTTGGAAGATTTTTCACATCGCCTGCCGGAGTAAAACAGTAGACACTTTCCGCAAACAAATCCAGGTCACTTTTCAGAAGGCTCATAAACTCCTTGTTATCTGACATATCCTTCTGCCATTCCAGAATCTGACGCAGCCAGCTCAGTTTTTCTTCTTCCTGCTTCGTCACATTGACCGTTCCGCCGTTATTGGCAGATTCTTTATATTTCCAGTGCGCCGCAATACCATATTCGGCGGTGCGGTGCATTTCAAATGTACGTATCTGAATTTCAAACGGACGCCCGCCCGGACCGATCAGTGTAGTGTGAAGTGACTGATACATATTCGGCTTAGGCATGGCAATATAATCCTTAAAGCGCCCCGGTATGGGCTTGTACATCTCATGAATAACACCCAGCGCAGCGTAACAGTCTTTCACCGTATCAACAATGATGCGAACTGCAAACAGATCATAAATCTGGTCGATGGTCTTATCCTGATTGACCATTTTCTTGTAAATGCTGAAGAAATGCTTCACACGCCCGTCAATCTGCGCTTTGATGCCGGCCTTCTCGATATGTTTTTTTACCTCTGACACAATACCGTCTACAAACTTCTGACGCTCCGTCTTGCGAAGGGCTATCTTTTCCACCAGATCATAATATACTTCCGGTTCCAGATATTTGAGAGAAAGATCATCCAGCTCAACCTTAATTTTTGAAATACCGAGACGCTGTGCAAGAGGCGCATAGATATCCATGGTTTCCCGCGCTTTCTCTTTTTGCTTTTCCGGTTTCATATATTTCAGTGTACGCATGTTATGTAAACGATCCGCAAGCTTGATCAGAATCACACGGATATCCTTTGCCATGGCGAGAAACATTTTTCTCAGATTCTCCGCCTGCAGCTCCACCTTATCCTTGGAATAATTCAACTGTCCCAGTTTTGTGACACCCTCCACCAGAAGTGCCACTTCAGCGCCGAACTCCTGTGTGATCTCCTCGGTGGTCATAACCGTATCCTCCACCACATCATGCAGCAGCCCGGCCACAATGGTCTCCTTATCCAACTCCAGATCGGCAAGAATAATAGCCACACACAGCGGATGAATAATATAAGGCTCACCGGATTTCCTTTTCTGATCCTTATGCGCCTCATATGCGATCCGGTATGCCTTCTCGATCATACTGATGTCCGCAGACGGATGGTATTTTCTCACGCTGGAAATCAATTCCTGATAAAGCACTTCCGGACTGGTAAAATCATCCATAGCCTTTACGCTTGCATCCGCTTTTTTGATCTCTGCCTGTTTTTTTTCTGTTATTTTGTCAATTTTCGTCTTTTCGTCGCCCATAGTCAGTAACCTCTTTCCGGAAATTCACAAATCTTATGGTTCTGCCCCGATTATTTACCCTCATAGCAGAGCACAGACTCCACATCATAACCTTTCAGCCTGTCGCGTCCCTTAAGCCCTGCAAGCTCCATCAGAAATACGACCTTTACTACCTCTCCTCCCAGCTGTTCAACCAGCTTGATGGCTGCTTCTATGGTTCCTCCTGTGGCAATCAGATCATCCACAAGCACCACCTTCTGTCCCGGTCTGATGGAATCCTTATGCATTTCAATCACAGCGCTTCCGTACTCCAGATCATACTCCATACTCACAGTCTCACAGGGAAGCTTTCCTTTTTTTCGCACCGGCACAAACGGCTTATGCAGGTTATACGCAATCGGAACTCCAAAGATAAATCCTCTGGACTCGGTACCTGCTACCACATCAAAATCCGTGTCCGCAAGTTTCTCCTGCATGGACATGATTGCCAGATGCAGCCCGTCTGCATCCTGCAGAATACTGGTAATGTCTCTGAAAATAATACCTGGCTCCGGAAAATCCGGTATACTTCTTACATACTCTTCCAATTTTTTCATGGGTTTACTCCTCCTGTGTGCTGCACATGCGACTGTAAGCCGCCAATGATCAGTTGGTTTTGAGAAATGCTTTCTGCCTTTCTCACATCATTTTATTAGTATAGCATCCAAAGGTCATATTTGCAATATCCTTCCTCAAAAATGCCACCGACTGCCGCCGACTGCAGAATCAGCCACCGAAAGCTTTCTCCGGATACATGACAACGCCAAAAAGCAGGTGACACATGCTGTTCTCCCATGTATCGCCTGCCGTATCACTGCTTCGTTTTCGCATATAAAAAATGCGGAAGGCGGGACTTGAACCCGCACGGTATTGCTACCACAGGCACCTGAAGCCTGCGCGTCTGCCAATTCCGCCACTTCCGCATCACACTTAATTTTATACCACAATCCTCTTCGTATGTCAACTGTTTTTTAAATTTTTCTGTTTTTTTACTCTTTTGCTATTTTTTCTACAATAGCATCTATTCTGGCTGACCGGGGATCTGCTTCACAAAAACATAAGTTCTTTCATCCGACAGCTTTTCCTGGAACCGATATCCAAGCCCAGTAAATTCCTTTACTTCCTCCGGATGTCGGATCTGTCTCTCTGCCATAAACCGTACCATCTCACCGCGTGCCATTTTACAGAGCGTCCCTTTTTCTCTGACCTTTCCATCCTGATATTCTCCAAAGACACAGGTAATAAAGCGGATCCCTTCCTTCCGATAGGTGGAAATACTCCGGCTGTACTCTTTCGAGGCAAGATTCAGAACGCAATCCGTCTCCTTCAGAAGGCAATCTGCAATCTGGCTGCCCCAGTAATCGTACAGAGAATGACATCCTTCCAGATCAATCCCTGCCTGCATCTCCAGGCGATAGGGAACTACCCCGTCAAAAGGACGCAGCAACCCATAAAACCCGGACAAAATCCGCAGATGCTCTTCCACATATCGAAGCGCGCCCTCTTCCAGTACCAAGGGAGCCATGTACTGATACTGTATCCCCTCATAAGAAAGAATAGCAGGTGTCAGCCCTCTGTGGAGATCCATATCCTTCAGTCTCTGATAATTCTGTTCTGCCAGCCTGTCGCTGCATTTCCACAGCTTCTTTGCCTCCTCAAACGAAAGCCCCTGCAGATATTCTTTTAATTCTTCTGCCTGATGTAAAAACACCGGAAGCTGATGATAATCCAGCACATCCGTATTCCGGCGCATCTTTTTGGCAGGTGAAATAATCATTCTCATATTGCCTCCTGCATCGCAGTTACATAATAAAGAAAAAGAAGCCTTGAAACCAAGACTTCTTTCCATGCAGTTGACGGGACTTGAACCCGTACCCAGTTAACCCGGACTAGATCCTTAGTCTAGCGCGTATGCCAATTCCGCCACAACTGCCTGACGAAAAGAAGTATATCACCAGGAGCATCTTTCGTCAAGAGTTTTTTTGGAATTTTTTAAATTTTTTCTTCACTTCTAACAATTCTCACATTTCACGTTCCCGTGAACAACAAGAACTATCCTTCTTTCATCCGGCTAAGGATTGCACCGTTTACAGGGTTCATACCCCTGTTCCAGCATTTTTTCCCGCGTCCCGGTGATAGTTTCTTTATTTTCTTCTTTGATATCCGGCACGCTGGAACAATCTGGTCTGTGAAATTTTCCGGTTCCCGTATTGATAACATACTGTGTGCCGTCTCCTGATGCCTCTGGCTCCTCTTCCGAACGTTTACTGTCTCCGGTAGCATAATCAATCACAATCCCCGGTTGATTGTTATAGGCATAAATGTGAAAACAGATTCCTTCCCCATCGTCTTCCACTGACAGAGCTTCCATCTGTACACCATTTGCCACCAGGTTATCCCCATAAAAAATGGGTGTCACGCGATACAGTACATGATTGCCCGTTTCTTTGATGTAATCTGCAACCATATTTTCAAAGGGAAGCATCCCTTCCACATTCAGATATCTGGTTCCGGTGATCAGATTTCGCTCATTGGCATTTTCCGCTGTCAGCTGATACCCAATCAGATGGCAGCGGTTAAAAAGATACTTTCCGTCCACGTTATCATATTTTGTGGTATGCCATCCCGTTGGTTTGACCTGTCCAATGGCACCCCTTTTTTCCGTCGGCATCAAATCCGGACCGATGTTTGCAATTGCGGTCGTGCATCTGCCCAGACTGTCCAGTTCCCCGTAGCTTTCATAGGAGTGATCGGAATAATCTTCCTCCGTAAATTCCGGTTCATTCTGATTCAGCACAACATACGGTTCTCCCGAAAATTCCGGTATATCCGCAAGGGTTCGGGCAGCCGTTTCCGTATCTTTCTCACCATTCCGTTCGGTACTCTGCTGTGCCTTCTGCAGGTTTCCTCCCACCTGACCCGTTTCCTGCCGTCCGCAGGCTCCGGTAAAAAGTGCTGCCGCAAGCAAAAACACCACAGCAGCCGTACACCATCCGGTTCGTTTTTTTCTCATACCCATTTTCCTTCCTCCATAGATTCTGATTTTCCTTTGCGGTATACCACCTCTGTGATTTTTTCATGAGAATAGCCTGAAAAATCCCGTCTGGACACCCTGTGCCATCCATCTCGCGGCATCTTAAAATACCGGTCTGCCGGATATTTTCTGTTCCAGCAGAAAATGATCAAAGCCTCCAGGCGATCCTTCACCTCTGACAGTTCCTGATTCTCCACAAAACACAATTCCTTCTCTCCGGCTTTTTCCAGCCCCCTCTCATCAACCCTCACATTTTCCGGTATCCCTTCTTCAAAAAGATTTGCGGAAAAGGGATCGATCCAAAGGATCGAATCTTCTGCCAGCTCCAGAACCCGCCGGATGACTTCGCGATCCCTGGACTGTCTCCTTTTGTTGAATAACATCCCTCCCCGGTCATCCAGGCATACAATTGCGATCACAAACACTCCTCCTTTTCCCTGTCTCTCTAAGCATTGTACTAAATATAAACAATTCTGTAAATATTTTTCAAAAAACTATTGACACTTTTCCCTTCCTATAGTATTATATTTTTCGTGAGTTGAGAAACAGCCTCACAGAACAAAACGCGGAAGTGGCGGAATTGGCAGACGCGCAGGCTTCAGGTGCCTGTGGTAGCAATACCGTGCGGGTTCAAGTCCCGCCTTCCGCACTCTTTTCTCTGTAAAGCGTGCGTTTCAGACAACTTCATATAACAAATGCGGAAGTGGCGGAATTGGCAGACGCGCAGGCTTCAGGTGCCTGTGGTAGCAATACCGTGCGGGTTCAAGTCCCGCCTTCCGCATTCTTTTTTTCCTCTGCGAAAGCATTTCTGTGAAACAGATTGCTTTCACAGAGGTTTTTTGTTCCGCACACAAAGCTGTGCATCGTTTGCACGAAATACTTTTGTTACACAGGAAATTCGAAGGAATTTCCTGTGCAACAAAAAAAGAAGGCAAATCCTTCACGAATTCACCTTCTCGAACCTTTTTCTGTATGATTAAGCCAGTTTCGATTTAGCCAGTTCTGCCAGTGTTGCAAAACCTTCTGCATCATTTACTGCCATGTCTGCCAGGATCTTACGATTCATCTCAACACCTGCAAGCTTCAGACCATACATAAATTTGCTGTAGGACAGACCATTCATTCTTGCTGCTGCATTGATACGTGCAATCCACAGCTGTCTGAACTGACGCTTTTTCTGTTTTCTTCCTGCATAGGAGCTGGTCAGCGCTCTCATAACAGACTGTTTTGCAACGCGGTACTGTTTGGAGCGTGCGCCTCTGTAACCTTTTGCCAGTTTCAATACTCTATTATGTTTCTTCTTAGCGTTCATGCCGCCTTTAATTCTTGCCATGTCTTATTTCCTCCTTCGCTTATTCTTATAAATAAGGTAAAATCTTCTTCATGTTCTTGAAGTTTGTAGCATCGGTAATGGTTGCTTTTCTCAAGTTTCTCTTTCTCTTTGCAGATTTTTTGGTTAAGATATGGCTCTTGTAAGCTTTATTTCTTTTCAGTTTCCCTGTACCTGTTTTTTTGAAACGTTTTGCAGCTGCTCTGCTTGTTTTAATTTTTGGCATTTTATGATTTCCTCCTTGTTTAAATTCTTACTCATCCGGCAATACTGCCTCTCTATTTTAACCAAACGTTCTCAGGAACGCTTTTCAGTTAAAAACATAGCCATGATTCTTCCTTCCATCTTCGCCGGCTTATCTACAATCGCAATATCTTCCAGTGCCTTCGCAAAATCTTCCAAAATATGTTTGCTGGACTGTACGTGTGCCATTTCTCTTCCCCTGAAGCGAAGGGTTACCTTAACCTTGTTTCCCTTCTCGATGAACTTTCTGGCAGAAGCAACCTTTGTATTCAAATCGTTTACATCAATATTCGGTGACAGGCGAACTTCTTTCACCTCAATCGTCTTCTGCTTTTTCTTTGCTTCTTTCTCTTTTCTTGCCAGCTCATAACGGTATTTACCGTAATCAATAATCTTGCATACCGGCGGCTTTGCCTGTGGCGCAATCTTTACCAAATCCAGTTCTGCCTCTTTTGCAATTTTCATTGCCTCTCTGGAAGACATGATTCCAAGCTGCTGTCCATCTTCCCCGATCAGACGTACTTCTCTGTCTCTGATCTGCTCATTAATCATTAACTCGCTAATAGTTTTGCACCTCCATCAATGCGTGTACCCACCTTTGCTCCCTCATTTTCAACAGAAAAAGGTGGACAGCATAACTGTCCACCTGGTATCATCACATATAACAGACTCTCGCCTGTTTCATAAACCATATAAACCAATAGTCACCTCTGTGCTATGGTGAGAGTGGACACTCTGCTTTGTTTTTCTATAACCTTGATTAGGTTATCACAAACACTGCCAGATGTCAACTCTTTTTTTCTTCCAGACGTATTATTTTGACCGCTGATTTATCTGCACTTAAAGGTTCCGCACTCTGTCTGTTCACATTCACAGGCACCGGCGCCGACGATTCCGATCTGTTCTGCCGCACACTTGTAATCTTCGTTGTGTACGCAATGACAGGCTTCGCATTTTACATCAATTTTCTGTGATGCAGTTCCCATAGCATTTTTGCCGCCCTGGCTGGTTCGCTCCACAAAGTCCGTACAGCAGGTATCCTGTACTCTTCTGGCCTCCTCTCCTCCAACCTTGATATCACCTTTGCTGCAGTACATACCATCGTTATACACACATTTCTGCGCGGAACATACTAACATTGTCATGGCACTACCTCCTTCTGTTGATAGAAAAATCACTTTCAAACAGAAAGCGCCACAAGCCGCTTTCTGTTTTCTCTGATAGTGTCCTCACTTTCACCTGGTTTTATGCATTTTTAATTTTTCAATCCATATTTTTTCAGGAGTTTTCCGGTTTTTACAAATTCTTTTCCAAACGGGTAACCGGATTCCTTGCGAAACATGCCATCTTTGTTATAGAAAATCATATAAAAATCCGTTACATCATTCCATATACTATCTTCTGTCTCCGCCTCACTTTCTTGCTGTAAAACGTTTTCTTCCCCTCGCAGTGTTTTCACACTCATTTCTCCCAGCTCTGTGCGGTAACATTCATATACTTCCCTTGCCTGTTCCCCTTCCAGTACGATTGTATCACTGTTCCAGCTTCCAATTTCGATCCTCTGCAGGTTCTCCGCTTCATTTTCTTCGGTATCTGCCAGGATTGGATAACACATTTCCCGATACCAGTCTTCCTGATAAAGCATATCTTCCACTTTCTCATAGCTCTCAACCGTCACCCAGTAACATCTGTACACTTCTTTCCCGTTTGTCAGGACATATTTTACATAAATCATAGTACAATTGTCCTGATATTTATCTTCTGACTGAATGCCTTCTCTGACCAGCTCATAGATGCTGCCGAAATCTTCCGTTTCTGTATCACGCATCCTTTTCAGATTGTTCCGGTACTCATTTTCATAGGAACCATTGTCATATGCTTCTTTCATCCGAACCTGATATACGCTGCTCCCAAAATTTCCCGAACTGCAGACAGCCATCGCCTCGATCTGTTCTTGATCGGGAAGCCAGGAATTAAAACCAACCCAGTCATAACTGACGCATCCGATCAGAAGAAGTCCGGTAACCGCTGTAATGCCAAGTCCCAGTCTGTGACGGAGCACCATTTTGATATCTTTATGATACACAAATTCCATAAAAGCGCTGAACACCACAACGCCAAACAGGAAACCTCCAAACATCCAATACCGTTTTTCCGTCCCTGTCAACCCATATGCCGCAAGCCCGGCCAGAAGAGATGCCGGAAGAACAAGAAGAAACTTGAGAATCTGCTCTACCTTCGGAAAAGCCAGCGCAAGACCTGCATGCTCCGTCTTTCGATGTTCACACATCCAGATATCTGCCGCAAAAAACACTGCAATTCCGGCCACTGTCAACAATGTCGGTATCAGGTATGGAGTTCCCTGACTGATGCCGTTTTCCAGGCACATCAGAATCCCCACCGGTGTGGTATAGCTGGTATACAGATTCACCGGATCTACCATGGTATAAAATCCAATATTCAGATAAGAATTTACGATGACGGAAAGCATCGGCCCGTACACAGCAAGCACAATCATCCCGAATGCCGCAAGCACCGTGTTCCCTGTAAAGAGCATGGCAAATATGCACATATGATATAAAAAGATAAAATCAACAATTCGAAGGAAAACTCCTTTTATCATCTCATAAACAACCGTGGCAGTAAGCAGCCCTTTTGCGAGTACGATCAAAGCACACAGAATCTGGCACACCGCAAAAACTGCCAGAAACATCAGTGCTCCGGTCAGATAACCACTAAAAAACAGTTTTTTTCTGCGCACCGGAATGCTGTGATACAAATCCAGTTTTTCTCTGGAATGCAGATAGGAAAACTCACCTGCAGCAAGGATCGCTGCCGTTGAAATAATCAGCGCAAAATGCACATAGCTTCCGGCGCCCAAAAAATCGGTCACCCATCTTTGCAGTTCCTCCACACTGTAGACCACACCGGTCCCTGTATTCATCATATTGTCAAGAGAGATCATCATCGCCACCGGATAGGCCAGAAAAAACACCACAGCCAGCAAAGCCGCTATCCAGCTTCTGCGCTTAAAATCCTCCTGCATCAATTTAAGAAATGAAATTCTTGATGTCATATCCTGCCACCTCCGTCTCACTGATAAATATTTCCTCCAAGGTCAGCGGAAGTATTTCCGCCAGTAATGGTTTTTTCTCCTGAATCTCCATCATAATTTCCTGTTTCGTCCCCCGCGCAATAATGTTCAGAACCGACCCTCTTTTTTCCTGCCTCAAAACTTCAAGTTTTCCAAGGATCTCTTCTTCATCTTCCACATTTTTAAATACACACTGTACCTTATGAATATGATATTTCATATCCTCCAGATCACGTGACAGTAGAATTCCTCCTTTATGCAGAAGCCCAACGTGGTCACAGATATCTTCCAGTTCCCGCAGATTATGGGAAGCAATGATCGGTGTAAACTCACGGTTCATAATCTCCGAGGCAAAAATACTCTTTACCGCCTGACGGACAACCGGATCCAGTCCATCAAAGCTCTCATCACAGAACAGATATTTCGTTCCACTGCAGATGCCAAGCAGAATTGAGACCTGACGTTTCATACCTTTTGAAAAAGTGGCAAGTTTCCGGTTAAACTCCAGTCCAAATCCTGCTGTCATCTCGCGAAAACGCGCCATATCAAAATCCGGATAAATTACCTTGTAATACTCCGCCATTGTTTTGGCTGTAGCATTCTGAAAATAGTATGCAGTGTCTGGTAAAAAGAATATTTTTGATTTGGCGGAGGGATTCTCATAAACATCCTCTCCATCCACCAGAACCATTCCCGCATCCGCTTTCAGTACCCCGCTCATCACGCGCAGCAGTGTACTCTTTCCCGCTCCGTTTGTACCAATGAGTCCAAAAATACTTCCCTCCTGTATCGTTGCCACAATATGATCCAACGCCTTTTGATCTCCAAACGATTTATTAACCCCTGTTATTTCTATCATACCGGTCCTCCTTATAACATTTCTCTATCTTTTCCGCAAATGCTTCCTTGCTGATTCCCAGCTCCTTCCCATACTGTACATTCTCCTCAAACTGCCGAAAACAACTGTCACGCATGCGTGCCAGCACCTGTTCCTGGTTTGCGACAAAATTCCCCTTTCCTTTTACCGGATAAATGTCTCCTCGCTGTTCCAGAATCCCATAGGCTTTCTGAATTGTATTCGGATTAATGGATAGCTCCACAGCAAGTGCGCGTATGGACGGAAGCTGACTTCCGGGCGCAAGTGCTCCTGCTGCAATCAGGTTTTCCACCTTCTCCACGATCTGTTCATAAATCGGCTGCCGGCTTTGGCTGTCAATTACTATCATCAAATCACCACCGTTTCTTTTCTATCGCCCTGTCTGTACTATACTGTACTACTACGATTAATACGCTTAAAGTATAATAGAAGTCCCCTGCCTGCGCAAGGGACTTATGACAAATTTAAGGATATTAAGTTTTCACTCCAGAATCATTGCTCATTCCATACTTTTATTCTGTCATCTGCAGAATCTCACTCACGATCTCTGCTGTCTTCTCCAGTTCATCCACACTCGTATATTCCTGGCAGGAATGTACCTGGTGCATCGCAGATGCCATCACAATGCCGGTAATCCCATGTTCCGAAAGCTTATTCTGATCACTTCCGCCAAAGGTAGAACGAAATACCGGTTCAACCCCGGTTTTCAGACAGGCTTCGCGAAACTCCCTGACCGATCTGGCATCCTTTGCTGTCCGGTAAGCACAATAACAGATATCCTCTGCAAACACCACGCTTCCGCCCAGGACAGAAGCTTCCTTCTCAAAAATTTCTTTTATCTTTGACAGCTGGGCAAGTGCCTTTTCATGGGAAAAACTGCGCAGCTCACCCAAAACGGTACAGGTTTCCGGCACAATATTGCTGGCAAGCCCTCCCTGTATCCGACCAATATTTACCGTGGTATCCTCTCCCACCCTTCCCATTGGCATTCTTGCAACAGCATTGGATGCAATGAGAATTGCATGCACACCATCCTGGGGTGCAAACCCGGCATGGGAAGCCCTTCCGTGAATCGTCACCGTAAAGGCAATCTGACTTGGCGCCTGAATGGCCGCCGTACCAATCTCTCCACTCATGTCCAGCACAATGGAATCTTTGGCACGAATCTTCGAAAAATCAAACACCTTCGCACCCTTTACATGTTTTTCTTCCCCAATGGAAAATAAAATCTCCAGTTCCCTTGTGGGAAGCGTCTCTTCCTTTAAATGCTGCAATGCTTCCAGGACGGCAGCGGCACCCGACATATCGTCCGCACCCAGCACCGTAGTTCCGTCACTGGTAATCCGCCCATCCGGATGGACTATCGCCCTTTTTCCGCCAGAAGGCTCCACCGTATCCATATGCATGGACAAAAGCAGCGGATTCCCTTTTCCCTTCCGGTGTGCATAGAGATTTCCGCAATTTCCTCCATAACAGTCTCCTGCCCGATCCTCTTCCACTGTAAAACCCAGGCTTTCCAGCTTTTTCCTCAGATAATCCCCCATCTGTCTCTCGCCATAAGATGGCGCATCGATCGACACCAGCCGGCAGAATTGTTCTGTCAGTCGCTCTCTTCTTATCATAACAGCGCCTCATTATAATATGCACGCGCACCGCCCACAAATTTGCATCTGGTCCTGGCACAGACCACACGGGCTGCACCGATAGTCTTCTGTTCAATGCGAACCGGAACTGCTACGCGTTTCAGATGCATGCCGATCAACGTATCTCCAATATCCATGCCTGCTTTTGCCGCTACTGCTTCCACAGCAGCCGGGTGTTCAAATCCTGCCCAGGCAGCCGTTGCAAAGGAACCACCCGCCTTTGGCATCGGAATTACATTGACCTCTTCCAGTCTGTATTTTTCCAGTGCTTCCCGCTCCACGATCAATGCCCGGTTCAAATGCTCACAGCACTGTGCTGCCAGATAAATATGGTTCTCCCGCAAAACACGGTATATCCCCTCAAAAACAGCCTTTCCTGTCTCTTCACTGGAAAAGGTACCGATTTTGTGGGCTCCGATCTCACTTGTGGAGCACCCCACAACCACCAGATCTCCTGCATGCAGTCCGGCAGCCAAAAGCAGCTGACGTGTAGCATTTTCCGCCTCTTTTTTTATCTGTTCCAACATCAAAATCACTCCTATCTGTATATTCTACTCAAAATCCTCTATGCAATATTACCGGTAAATTTTTCTTTCACCAGCGCAAATGCTTCACGCACCATATAGTGTATCTGAAACCGCCAGTCTGATTTTGCGGCAATACCGCAGACATCCTGATACCCCTGTCTCTTTGCCAGCTCTTTTGCCCGATAAACATGAAAATTGTTGCTCACAATTCCCGTCCTTTTCTCCCGGCAGTTTGAAACCTCTGCGCAGAACTTCAAATTTTCCACGGTACTGGTGGAGCGATCCTCCAAAACCATCTTTTCCTCTGGTATTCCCTTTTCCAGAAGCACACGATGCATACATTCCGCCTCCGAAATGTTTTCCCCGTCACCCTTGCCTCCCGAAAGCAGAATCGTCGGCTCTCCACATTCCTTCCATACCTTTGTCGCTTCTTCCAGCCTGAGCGTCAGCGCCCGGCTCGGCTGATCACCATGCACCTGTGCGCCCAGCACGATCATATAATCCAGTTTTCCCTGGGGCTTCTCTCCCATTCCGCTGATGATCCGGCACTCTGCAAAGAAAAACACCAGAAATGCGACCCCAATCACCAAAATCAGGATCCCTTTCAGTCCTTTTCCTATCATCAGAGAATGCGCTGCCATATATTTCCGTGCCAGCATGGCGCCGCCAAGAAAAAGTCCGGCAATCAGCCAGATCCAGGAAAAATCCATGCCAACTGCGATCAGCAAGGCAAAATAGGCCAGGCAGACTACACTCAGTATCCCCATCAGTACATTCATATTCTCCTCCGTTCCGGAAAGAAAAAAGCCGCGGCAATCCTTGTCGATTGCGCAGCTTATCCCAATCCTATGCGTTCTTTCCGCAGCAGAATTTGTATTTTTTTCCACTTCCGCATGGGCATGGGTCATTTCTTCCCACTTTTTTGCCTTTCACGACGGTATTTGCCTTTTTCGCTTCGCGGTACAGTGTCTTTTTCTTCTCTTCATCAAAAATAGCATCCCACATCGGCAGCCCGTACAGCCAGTCAGCTTTTGCGTCCACCATGTTCTTGTAAAGCTTTTCCTTATCAAAAATAAGATTTACTTCCGTATTTTCATCCATCTCTTCCAGAGGATTCGGGACAATCAGGCTCTCATCAATACCATCCAGGAAACCAACCATTGTCATAACCGGAATCTCATACTTCTCCGCCAGCTCTTTGACCGTGCCTTTTACCTTTACATCCGGCTCCGAAAGCAGCTTTTCGTAGATTCCCTTCTCAACCATAAAATAATCTGTCCAGAACTTCTGAAGTACTTTTTTATCTGTCTTCTGCGAATACGCAGTGTCTCTCCAATCCTGTAATAAACCCATATCTCTACCATCCTTTATCTTAGTAAATTATCGATCACTCATGCTCTCGACTCAGCGTACGATACACGCTCATTCTTCCTGCAGGCATACAAAAACCCACTGCCTAGAATTATATAACACTTCCGTAAGTTTGTAAAGCAACAGAAACTTTTTTTATATTTCCTGTATAATATCCCAAAAACCGTCCATATTACTAACATACAAAAGAGAAATATAATACTTATCCTCCCCTTAAAACCCCCGCAGATTTGCAAAGGCGCACGTCTGCAGGGGTTTTCTTTTTTCATGCGCTTTTCTCCAGGTATGCCTGCATAACCTGCCGCTGAAAGCTTTCTCCGGAGGCTTGCCGCAAAAAGGGCGACACCTTACGGCATCGCCCCTGTATGATTCATATCGGCAATAAATTTGCTCTGTACAAATCCTTTTAAAAGCTGATTATTTCTGAGGACCTGCAGAAACAAGTGCTTTACCTGCTGCATTACCTTCATATTTTGCAAAGTTCTTGATGAATCTGTCAGCCAGATCCTGTGCTTTTGTCTCCCACTCAGAAGCATCTGCATAGGTATCGCGCGGATCAAGGATTGCAGGATCAACGCCCGGAAGCTCTGTCGGTACTTCAAAGTTGAAGTGCGGGATCGTCTTTGTCGGTGCATTCTTGATGTCGCCGTTCAGGATCGCATCGATGATACCACGGGTATCTTTAATGGAAATACGTTTGCCGGTTCCGTTCCAGCCGGTATTTACCAGATAAGCCTTAGCTCCGCTCTTCTCCATCTTCTTAACCAGTTCCTCTGCATACTTTGTCGGATGCAGCTCCAGGAATGCCTGACCGAAGCATGCTGAGAAAGTCGGGGTCGGCTCTGTGATACCACGCTCGGTACCTGCAAGTTTTGCGGTAAAGCCGGACAGGAAGTAGTACTGTGTCTGTTCCGGAGTCAGGATGGAAACCGGAGGAAGTACGCCAAATGCATCTGCAGACAGGAAGATTACATTCTTAGCTGCCGGTGCAGAAGATACCGGGCGAACAATATTATCAATGTGATTGATCGGATAAGATACACGTGTGTTCTCTGTCACGCTCTTATCTGCAAAATCGATCTTGCCTTCTGCATCCAGAGTTACGTTCTCCAGAAGCGCATCACGTCTGATTGCGTTGTAGATATCCGGCTCAGACTCTTTGTCCAGGTTGATAACCTTTGCATAGCAGCCGCCCTCGAAGTTGAACACACCGTTGTCATCCCAGCCATGCTCGTCGTCACCGATCAGCAGACGCTTCGGATCTGTGGAAAGTGTTGTCTTACCTGTACCAGACAGACCAAAGAAGATTGCTGTGTTCTCGCCGTTCATATCCGTATTTGCAGAGCAGTGCATGGAAGCGATGCCCTTCAGCGGCAGGTAGTAGTTCATCATAGAGAACATACCTTTCTTCATCTCACCGCCGTACCATGTGTTGATGATAACCTGCTCACGGCTTGTGATATTGAATACGACTGCAGTTTCAGAATTCAGACCCAGCTCTTTGTAGTTTTCTACTTTTGCCTTGGAAGCATTGTATACGATGAAGTCCGGCTCAAAGTTTTCCAGCTCTTCATCAGTCGGAATGATGAACATGTTCTTTACAAAATGAGCCTGCCATGCTACTTCCATGATGAAACGGATTGCCATACGGGTATCCTTGTTTGCACCGCAGAAAGCATCTACTACATAAAGTTTCTTATCAGAAAGCTCGTCCAGAGCGATTTTCTTTACAGCATCCCATGTTTCCTGGCTTGCCGGATGGTTATCATTTTTGTACTCATCAGAAGTCCACCATACCGTATCTTTGGAATTCTCGTCAACTACGATAAATTTATCTTTCGGGGAACGGCCTGTGTAAATACCTGTCATTACGTTGACAGCACCAAGCTCACTAACCTGACCTTTTTCAAAGCCTTCCAGTTCCGGTTTGGTTTCTTCTTCAAACAAAAGTTCATAAGAAGGATTATGCACAATTTCTGTAGTTCCGGTAATACCATACTTGCTTAAATTGATTTCTGCCATCTTACATTTACCTCATTTCTTTGATGTTAACTACGAACTGTCTGCATGTCTGCAAATACAGAAGTTACAGGTTCCTAAAGTAGAATTATTACTTTTCTAAAGTACATTATACATATTTGGAAAATAAAATCAACAAAAAAATAACAAACTTTTTTTGAAACCTCCACCGTCTGACATCTTTTGCCGTGTTTTTTCAAGTCCCGGATTCTAAAACATTTTCCTCTGCCTTGCATTGCACAAAACTGTGACCCGTTTTTTTATACTTTTTCGAAAATTCTTTGACAAATACTGCAAAAAGTATGATAATGTAACTTAGCGAACTCGTTGAACCTATTACTTTTTCTTACGAAAGGAGGCTTATCTGCCGTGGATTACTTAGATCAGCAGATTTTGATAAAATTAAAGGAAAACGCAAGACAATCCGCTTCCGATATCAGCAAAGAGATTCATCTTTCCGTTTCAACGGTCATTGACCGTATCCGTAAGATGGAGTCGTCCGGTATCATAAAATCATACACTGTGATTACAGACGAACATAAGACCGGAAATGATGTAACTGCGCTGATGGAAATCAGTCTGGAGCATCCGCGTTATAATGAAATGTTCATTGAAAATGTCAAAAAAAATCCGAACATTATTTCCTGCTACTATCTGACCGGAGAGTTTGATTACCTGCTCAAAATTGCATGCAAATCTTCCGAGCATCTGGAACGGATCCACCACTGGATCAAAGATCAGGAAGGAGTGCGTCAGACCCGGACACACTATGTCCTTCGCACCGAAAAGAATATCTATTCTTCTCTTCCGGAAGCGAATGACAGGTAAAGGAGCAGTGTCCGGATGACTGATATACAGCAAAAGAACACACTCACAAAAAGCTGGGTGGTATGCCTTCTTGCCATGGTCTGCTGTCTGCTGTGGGGAAGCGCTTTTCCCTGTATTAAAATCGGATACCGCCTTTTTTCCATCCCTGCAGATTCTACCGGCTCACAGATTTTATTCGCCGGTTATCGCTTTACACTGGCAGGGATCCTGGCACTGCTGATCGGCAGCTTTCTCAATCGCCGTTTCCTGATTCCAAAGCGCACCTCCTGGGGTATGGTCATTCGGCTTGGTCTTGTACAGACAGTACTGCAGTATCTGCTGTTTTATATCGGCCTTGCCAACACCACCGGCGTAAAATCCTCTATCATCGAGGCTTCCAATGTTTTTTTGGCTATTTTATGTGCCTGCCTGATCACCAGGACAGAAAAATTAAACGTCTCCAAAATCTCAGGCTGTGTTTTGGGTTTTGCAGGTGTCGTTCTTATCAATTTAAACGGAAGCGGATTCGAGGGTGGCCTGCGTCTTTCCGGGGAAGGCGCCATTTTCGGTTCTGCCGCAGCCTATGCTGTTTCTTCCGTTATGATAAAAAGCTACTCCTCCAGAGAAAATCAGGTCACGCTCAGCGGCTGGCAATTCCTGTTCGGCGGTCTGGTACTGATCGTTGCTGGCCTTGGCATGGGCGGTGAGGTAACCGGTTTCACCCCGGCTTCCACTTCCCTTTTATTGTATCTTTCCCTGGTATCTGCAGTGGCTTATTCTCTTTGGGGCACTCTGTTGAAATACAATCCTGTGGCAAAGGTATCTGTGTACGGATTCATGAATCCCGTATGCGGCGTTCTGTTGTCCGCACTGCTCCTTGGAGAAAGCAGTCAGGCTTTCGGTCCTGCAGGTTTTATCGCACTGCTTCTCGTATGTGCAGGCATTTATATCGTAAACCGCAGCAATACCCCTGCTCTTTGAGCTCCTTGCTTTTTCGGAGTTCCCAGCTCTTACCTTCTGTTGCTGCAGACAACACATTCAGAAAGGAACCTGATATGAAAAAAACGAAACGTATTCTGGCCCTGGCCGGTGTGGTAATCCTTTTATTATTGTATCTTCTGACCTTCCTTTTCTCCCTCATGAACGGAGAACTTGCCAGAGGATTATTCGGTGCATCCTTCGCCTGTACCTTTATCGTACCGGTTGTACTGTATGCATGTATGCTCTTCTACAAACTGAACCATAAGGACGACGATTCCGACCAGTAATTTTTCTGTGCTCTGCACTCTCAAAATCGACAAAAAAATGCCGCAGCTTCAGCATTTCGCCTGGCTGCGGCATTTCTATGGTTTATTTCAGTTTCAGTTTCTTTGTCATACCGGCTTTTGTCAGTTTCTTCTTAAAAGCATTTGCTTTCTTTGTATTCTTCTTGATTGACTTCGGTACCGATACTGTCATCTTCTTGGAAGAAGTCTTCTTAAATGCACCGGATTTTATTGTCTTTACAGCCGTTCCCCTGAAGGTCACTTTTGTAAGAGCCTTGCATCCGTAGAAGCTGTTCTTTCCGATAGATGTTACACTCTTGCCGATGGTGAGTGTTTTCACCTTGGTATAATTCTTAAATGCATTTGCATTGATCTGAACTACCTTACACTTCACTTTCTTGATCGTAACGGTGTCTGCAATCTTAACAGCAGTTGCTTTCTTCTTGGTTCCCTTTACAGCTGCCACTGTCTT
>JALEJP010000049.1 GCA_022769625.1 Lachnospiraceae bacterium
TCCGTCACCTCATCCACGCGGTCCCACAGCTCTTTTGCCGGATAGATTCCCGTCAGGATCAGACTGGTTCCCTCATGCTTTGCATCAAACAAGGCATACAGATCCTCCGCCTCAATCACATGAGTCTCGATCAGTCCGAGAACTTCATCCAGAATAAGTACATCACATTCTTCTGTCACCAGCACTTTTCTGGCAAAATTCAATCCATTCTTCAGATTCTGTATCTCCTCTGTCTTCTCTGCCTCATTCAGCTGTTCAAAAGATTCCTCTGACTTCTGAAAACGAAACAGTTTGATTTCCGGCTCCAGTCTCTGAACAAAACCGATTTCTTCTGCATTTTTCTCTTTCATAAACTGTATGATGATAACGCTTCTCCCCTGACTTGCCTCCCGTATCCCCTGTCCGATTGCTGCGGTAGTTTTCCCCTTCCCTTCACCGCAGTAAATATGTATAGAACCTTTATCCATCATGCACCTCATTTTAAGTTGATTCCTGCATCTTTGATAAGTTATACACCATTTTCCCTAAAAAAGCAAGACACTGCTTGTTGTTAAAGGTAGTCTAATTTGCTGACGGAGACTTCATAAGCGATGCGTTTCTGAGTCACTTCACCTTCCAGCTTCTTTACGTATTCGCGGCTCTGGATACGTCCCCAGATCTGAACGTGTCCGCCCACCTCAAAGCCAGAGGCAAATCTGGCATTTCTGCCCCAGCAGATGCAGGGGATGTAATCGGATTTTCCGTATGGGCGGTTCACCGCGATCAGCATATCGGCAATTTCCCGCCCCAGAGGTGTTTTCCGGTATACAGGTGTTTTACAGATATAGCCGTCCAGAAAGATCTGATTTGTCTTTGCCTTGTCATTTTCTTCCTCCACAAAGCTTACCTCTCTTGCAAATACGGAGAGCACCAGCCGGTTGCGCTTCTCCTCATGTCTGTTATAGGAACGGAACTGCCCGGTCACCTGTACAAATTCACCCTCATAATTCTGAGTCACATCAATAAGACGCTCAGAGATCATGACCGGTATCCGGTCCGAGGAATCACTCAGTCTTTTTACGAGGATATCCACCATATAAAATCCTTCTCCAAATACCTCGTGACTGAATGTGAATGGTGATGCAATTTCTCCTGTCATCGACACCTGATTGTTTTCAATAATCTTATCCGCCATAAATAAATGTTCTCCCTTCATATGAAGCTTCTTTTTCGTATTCGTATTTTTGTACATAACCAATATATTCTCCCGTCCACTGGGTTATGACAGATATTTTTATTTTTTCCAATTTTTTTTCAAATCCCTTGTAATCTGGAAAAAATGTGATAAACTCTGTAGTGGTTCAAACACAGAGAAACAGAGAGTATCGCATACAAAAGGAAGAGAATATTTATGATTAGAGAAGACATACGTAATATTGCTATTATCGCACACGTTGACCACGGTAAGACTACATTGGTAGATGAGCTGCTGAAACAGAGCGGCGTTTTCAGAGAGAATCAGGAAGTGGCAGAGCGTGTCATGGACAGCAACGACATTGAACGTGAGCGCGGTATCACTATTTTATCCAAAAATACCGCAGTATGTTACAAAAACACAAAAATCAATATCATTGACACACCGGGACATGCGGATTTCGGCGGTGAAGTGGAACGTGTACTGAAGATGGTAAACGGTGTCATTCTGGTAGTGGATGCTTTCGAAGGTGCCATGCCCCAGACCAAGTTCGTACTTCGCAAAGCCCTGGAGCTGAATCTTCCGGTCATCGTCTGCATCAATAAAATTGACCGTCCGGAAGCAAGACCAGACGAGGTCATTGATGAAATCCTGGAGCTTTTTATGGATCTGGATGCTTCCGACGAACAGCTGGACTGCCCGTTCGTATTTGCTTCCGCAAAGGGCGGCTACGCAACCTTAAGCCTGGACGAAGAACCCCAAAATATGGTTCCTCTTTTTGAAACGATTTTAAATTATATTCCTGCTCCCCAGGGAGATGAGACAGCCGGGACACAGGTTCTGATCAGTACCATCGACTACAACGAATACGTGGGACGCATCGGTGTGGGAAAAGTAGACAACGGCACCATCAGGGTAAACCAGGAATGTGTTCTGGTCAACCACCACGATCCGGACAAACAGAAAAAAGTAAAAATCAGCAAACTCTACGAGTTTGACGGATTAAATAAAGTAGAAGTATCCGAAGCAGCCATCGGTTCCATCGTGGCCATTTCCGGTATTGCCGACCTGCACATCGGTGACACACTCTGTTCTCCGGAGCATGTGGAGGCGATTCCGTTCCAGAAGATTTCCGAACCGACCATTGCCATGCATTTTATTGTAAATGACAGCCCACTTGCCGGAAGAGACGGTAAATTCGTCACCTCCCGCCATCTGCGCGACCGTCTGTTCCGTGAGCTGAACACGGATGTGAGTCTGCGCGTGGAGGAGACGGATACCACAGAATCCTTTAAGGTTTCCGGACGCGGAGAGCTTCACCTGTCTGTCCTGATCGAGAATATGCGCCGTGAAGGCTACGAATTTGCAGTCAGCAAAGCAGAAGTTCTCTACAAAACAGATGAACGCGGCAAAAAACTGGAGCCTATGGAGATCGCCTACGTAGACGTACCGGAAGAATTCTCCGGCACCGTTATCCAGAAGCTGTCTCTGAGAAAAGGTGAGCTGCAGGGCATGAGCGTTGCCAGCAGTGGATACACCAGACTGGAATTTTCCATTCCTTCCAGAGGACTGATCGGATACCGGGGAGAATTTATGACCGACACCAAAGGAAACGGTATTATGAACACAATCTTTGATGGCTATGCCCCGTACAAGGGAGACATTCAGTACCGCAAACAGGGGTCCCTGATTGCCTTTGAGGACGGTGAATCGGTAACCTATGGTCTGTTCAGTGCACAGGAACGCGGTACCCTGTTTATCGGACCTGGAGAAAAGGTTTACTCCGGTATGGTCATTGGCCAGAATGGAAAAGCCGAGGATATTGAACTGAACGTCTGCAAGAGCAAACACCTGACCAACACACGTGCTTCCGGATCCGATGAGGCCCTGAAGCTTACCCCGCCGAAAATCTTAAGCCTGGAGGAGGCTCTGGATTTCATCGATACGGATGAGCTTTTGGAGGTAACTCCCCATCACCTGCGTATCCGCAAAAAGATTCTGGATCCAAAGCTTCGAAAGAGAGCATCCTTCAATAAAAAATAAACATTTACAGGCAGCCGGAGAGGATTCCCGGCTGCCGTTTTGGGTTCATGAATTTTAATTTCTTCTATTTTGTGGCAAATATCACAGTTATGTTCCCCTAACCGTTCTATACTATACACACAACAGAAAACCTTCCAAAATATTCTGTTGCTTGAGACTCTTTGAGAACAGATTCCGTTATTCGCATCGTACCAGAGGTATATGTTTTTTGTAAACTGCAAAAACTAAAGACAATACAGAAAACACACAAGAGAGGAGAATGTTTATGTTAAAGCTTACAAGTGAGAATTTTGAGAAAGAAGTACTTCATTCCGATAAACCGGTACTGGTTGATTTTTTTGCCACCTGGTGCGGCCCCTGCAAGGCTATGCATCCTGTCCTGGATGAGCTGGATGTGGAACCTGATTTTACTGTTGGCAAAGTAGACGTTGACGAGTCTCCTGAACTGGCACAGAAATACCGGGTCCTCTCCGTTCCATTTTTCATTGTTTTCAAAAACGGGGAACCGGCAGGCAAAACCATCGGTGTACAGAAAAAAGAAGATCTGCTTGCACTGCTTCGTGCATAGACCGATTCATTTTGGGGGACGGCCGCAAAAGCGACCGTCCCCCTTCGATTTCCTTTCCCTATAACCTACTCTTTATCTTTTCCCACAGCTGCCGGAATCCGGATTGGATCTGGTAATCATCCTCCTTCCAGTCAAACAGGCTGTCATATTCCTCTTCTGTCAGCACATTTTTCAGCTCCTGTTTTTCTTCCTCCGGCACTACTGCATGGATGGAATCCACAAAACAAAGATTTGGATACAGCACACACCACCAGTTGTGTCCCTGCGCCTGGCCAATCAGAATTCGAAGAGCTCTGTAATTTCCAGCCGGGAATGTACAGTCCCCGTAGGATTTCACCGGGAAATAGCAGGTTTCCAGCCTTACCTGCACATCATAGTCATAACCGCAGCGTTTGATCTCCTCTTCTGCCTCCCGGCGGATCTGCTCCATATGATCCCGTATCCTCCTTTCTGTCTCTTTCGCGCTGTCCGCATCTTCCAGAATTGTCTGCAGATATTCCAGAACATGATCTTTAACCTTCCCTTTCAGGGCCTGATCCTGCGCGCTGTCGCTGTTTGCCAGCACATGAAACCGCAGAATTTCTCCTGCAATTCCTTCCTGCACCGACTCTTGCGACAACGTCCTGGCAAACACCCTTCTGTCCTTTGCTCCCTGATTTCCCATGAAAAAAATACTTTGCAACAAAATCCCGCACAGGGCAAGCAGCAGCAGTCCTCTCCGATATCCGTTTTTTATACCCTTCATTCCCTCCACCTCGCAAAATTTCCTGCCATAACTTCCGCTTTAAGCTCTACACCGCCTGACAGAACCATTTCCTCCTCCTGCATAATCAGCCTCGGAATAACCACTTCGCTGTCTCCATTATGCAGCCAGTAGAAAAGCTCCCCAAGTGTAACCGCTTCCTTTCTGTCCTGTTTTGGCACATTTTTATAAAATCCTTCCAGCCTGGCTCCAAGGCCCTCCTCCTGGATCTCCACCTTCTCAAGGACCTCTTCGCTTCCGGCAAAAACCAGAATATTCCGTGCAAATACGGGCATTTGTTCCAGGCAGGTAAGTGCATCCCTGCGTGCTTCGGGATCCGTCACCAGATTCTCAGAAAAAACAGCACACTGAACCTGCCCATAATCCAGATATTTGCTGTTCTTTTTCTGTTCCTTCTCAAGCGCTTCCAAAAGTGGTGTTTCCCGGATCACCAGAACCTCAGGAAATTCCCTCTCTTCCAGCTCCCGTCCGCAGCCGGCCAGAAAAACCACCGCACAGATCATAAACAAAAGAAAGGTGATTCTGTCCCATGCCATTTTACGCCCACTGCTTTTTCCTTTTTCTTTCGTTTTCCTGTATTGTTTCAGAAGATATTTCATTGCCTGCCCTCTCTAACATGCTCCAGAATCAGCAAAAGTATCGTAAAAAAAATCGCAGCCGGAAGAAAAACAGATCCGTTTAACAGCGTATAGATCTTCACAGCCGTCTGATAATCTCTGCACACGCATGCGGCAGCCGTCACCACCGCAGCCGGCCAAAACAGCCGAAGCTTTCTGTTCCTGTTTCCGAAAAAGATCTTTCCGGTCAGAAATCCAAGATAATACATCCCTGTTGCCAATGCGGCAAAAAAACTGCCAAGCAGCAAAACAGTAAAAATCACATCCCATCGCTGTAGAAATACCCCCCGGATCTCCACACTGCTCATAAGCGAAATAAAAGGCCAGGGGAGTGCCTTCATCCCTTGTTCTCCGAATGTTCCAAGGATGATCAGAAACAAAAAAAACTCTCCCGCCAGTATCTTTCCGATTCCCCGAAACAGCGCTCTTTCCCCTGTCTTCTGATTTTCCGCGAAGGGTATCAGATACAGAAACAGTCCAATGCCTCCAAAGGCAGTAAACATCTGCGCACCGCGGCAGGCAGCATCCCAGGACAGTGGTTCCGCTTTTGTCTGAAATGCCTCCGGATGCAGCGCCGCTGCTGCAAGGATCAACAGCAGAATCAACGGATACACCACAAACGGATAAATCACCTCCGAAAACCGCGCCCGTACTTCCAGGCCTCCACTGGCTGCATAGATACCGGTCAATGACGCAATGACGATCAGGATCCATTCCGGTGTCTCCGGCAGTACAAAGGTCACTGCAATGGCGGCAAACAACCGCAGCAAAAACAGAACATTGACAAAGGTATACATCCAGTAAAGGAAACAGAGAAACACGGCCGTAGGCCTGCCAAGGCGAAAACAGACATAGCTGTAAAAATCATTTTCGATTTTCCGTGACAGTCTGGCAATACACCAGGTATAACCCAAAGTCAGAAACACGGCAGTCAGCAGAGACAACAGAAACGTTCTTCCACTCACCCTGCCTGCAAAGCGAGGCAGCAAAAGTCCTGCTTTTCCAACCCCATCCAGCACCAGCAGACGTTCCAGCTGCCTGCCTGATATTTTCTGATTGCCTCCAAACATAATCATCCTCCATTTTCACCGTTTCCAGCGAAGGCGTATCCGGTTGCCGCGCCTTGCAAAGATCGGTCTGCGCGTCCGTTTCACCGCAGGCTCCACAAAAATGCCGTCATGGCTGTCCGCTCCCGCATTCAGATCTCCTCCCGCATAGGGAAACAGCCATGGTATGCCGTAGCTCTTCTGACGGGCCATATGAATCAGCAGAAAAAACCATCCAAACAGAGCGCCCAGTATCCCAAACCAGGCACATAGAAGCAGAACACCATATTTTACCAGCCGAAACGCCTCCGAAAGCTCTTCGTTTGGAATGGAAAAAGATCCAAGTGCCGTCAGTGCCGCCACAATGACTGTGATGGGACTGACCAGATTAGCACTCACCGCAGCCTGTCCCACGATCAGTCCGCCTACGATTCCGATGGTATTCCCGATGGGCCCCGGCATCCGAAGTCCGGCCTCACGTAAAAGTTCAAAGGACAGCTCCATAAGCAGCACCTCAGCTGCAGCGGAAAAGGGAACACCACTTCTTGCCTGAGCCATGGAACGGATCAGATTGCCAGGAAGCATCTGCGTGTGAAAAGCAGCCGCCGCTACATAAAGCCCCGGTAGAGTCACCGCCAGAAATGCAGCCACATACCGGACCACCCGGAGAAACGATACGATCAGAAAATGGCGGTAATAGTCGTCACTGGTCTGAAACAGACTGCTCCCGGTTGCCGGAAAGATCAGTGCTTCCGGAGAATTATCCGTAAGCAGCACCGCTCTTCCCTCAAGCAGTGCCTGGGCTGCCCGATCCGGTCGTTCCGTCGTCTGGTAAAGAGGAAGAATGGTACGCATTCCGTTTTCTGTCAGATGTTCGATGACGCCTCCGTCTTCCACTCCATCTATCTCAAAGGAATCCAGCCTTTTTTTCAGTTCCCTGCACACCGGCGGATAGACCACCCCTTCCAGATACAGCAAAGCCGTCATGGTCTTTGAATCGTCTCCCACCATCTGTTCTTCCACCTTCATATCCGTGCTCCGTATCCGTTTACGCACCAGAGCCGTATTCACCTTCACCGCTTCGCAAAATGCTTCCTGGGAGCCGCGCATGACCTTTTCCGATTCCGCTTTTCGCACACCCGCTCCCGGATACCCCTTGCTTCCTATTTTGATTGCTCTGTCATATCCATCCACAAACAGCACTGCATTGCCCGCAAACATGGCTGCCATTGCCTCCTGCAAAGTGGCAAGCTCCTTCGTATCTGAGATCCCAAGGCTGTTTTTTTCCAGTGCGCCGTAAATCTGCTCCGGTTCCATGCAAAGCAGGCGATCCAAAAGCTTTCCTATGACCGAATCCTCCAGCATCAGGTTGCTGACTGCCACCTCAATATAAATCAAAAAACAGTTGATCTTCCTCGTATTGCCGACCTGCAGCGGACGAAGCAGAATGTCCGCGCAGTTTTCGATCCTCTCTTCCACCGCTTTTTGATTCTGCAAAAGATCTTTTGAAATGTCACCCATAAAATACCCCCAAAAAAATCGTGCAGACAATAAGAAAATAAGCTCTCTCACTCTTTCTTATTATCTGCACGATTTTTAATTTTATGCGGTATGACTTATTCTTTTACACGTCCTGTCATTCTCAGGCTGCTGATGATGGAACGTCTCTGATTTTCAATATGAACCCGGATCGCATTGCCGGCCTTTACTTTGTCATGCTTTTTCAATGCACGGCGGATCGCATCATGCTCCTCCAGAAGAACCTTATGTGTGCTTGGATCTTTCAGATATTCCATCCGGTAGCGGTACATCTGTTCCCGCAAATTACTCAGGATCTGCAGTAGACGTCTGTTATTCGTAGCACTGTAAATGATATCATGAAAAGCAATGTCTGTCTCGGCACATTTCACCAGGTCGCCGGATTCCAATGCCTTTTTAAAATCACTGGCTGCCCGCTTCAGTGCCTGGATCTGCTCTTCGGTAATGTGATCACAGGCATCACGCACTGCCAGCTCTTCCAGGGCACCGCGCACCTCCAGCACATCCTCCAGATCCTTGATCGTGATCTCCGCCACCTCAGCACCCTTTCGCGGAATCATCAGTACCAGTCCCTCAAGCTCCAGCTTACGGATCGCTTCACGCACCGGGGTACGGCTGACCCCCAGCTTCTGGGCAAGCTGTATCTCCATCAGTCTCTCTCCCGGCTTCAGCTCTCCTTTGAGGATTGCCTGACGTAATGTCTGAAACACCACATCACGCAGCGGGAGATATTCGTTCATCTCCAGTTGAAAATCACCTGTCATCTGTATTTCCTCCCTATCGCAGTGTCAAAATCAAAAATATCCCAGGCTCACGATGTGTGAAAAGCAGTCGTCAGAAACACCTGTCCGGTTCCCCCTTCCCCGCGCAGTTTTCCGGCTGCTGCCTCTGCTTTTTCCCTGTCATCAAAAATACCAAATACGGTAGGCCCACTTCCGCTCATCATCGCATTCAATGCTCCGCAGGCGATCATCTCATCCCGTATTCTTCCAATAATCGGGTAAGCCGGAATGGTCACCGTTTCCAGCACATTTCCCATACATCGGCACATCTGCTCCAGATTTCCTTCGCGGATGGCTGCAATCTGTCCGTCAATATCCGGATGCACCTTCAGCTCATTCGCCTTCAGGTTTGTGTAGACAAATTTGGTGGATACACTGACTGGCGGCTTCACGATCAGAATATAACAGGGGGGGATTGCAGGAAGCGGTGTGAGGATCTCACCAATTCCCTCCGCCAGTGCTGTCCCACGCATAACACAGTATGGTACATCCGCACCGATCGTTACTGCACGTTTCATCAAATCTTCCTTTGAAAGGCCAAGCTGAAACATCCGGTTGACACCCACCAGGACAGCCGCCGCATCCGAGCTGCCTCCGGCCATACCGGCTGCCGTCGGAATAAATTTCCGCAGCCAGATGTTGACACCGTCCGTAATCCGGAACTCATCCATCAGAAGTTTCGCCGCTTTATATACCAGATTATCTTCGTTAACCGGAAGAAAATCCACATTGGTCTGTACCTTAATGCCTGGCTCTGACGTCTGTGTCAGCATAATCTGGTCATACATATGAATCGTCTGCATAATCATGCGGACCTCATGGTAACCGTCCTCTCTTTTCCGGAGTACATCCAATCCCAGATTGATCTTGGCCAGGGCTTTTAGTTTTATCTCTCTCATTTGCACCTCTTTGCATTTTGTATACAATTTTCTTATATTGTATCATTGAAAATACATTACCGTCAATTAGGCGATTTTCACAAAACTTTTTTCAGACCATGCCCGTCACACAGCGGAGACCTGCATCGCTCCGGTCTTTACCAGGATCAGCTTCTGCCCGGCCCTGATATCCTCCGTAATATGATTCATGCTGCAGATCCGTTCCGGGGTCGTATAATAAGTTTTCGCAATATCCCACAAACTATCCCCCGGCTGAACAATATAACATACGATACCCGGTTTTTCCTGCAGCCGTTTCAAATCCAGCTCTTTCTCTTCCACATCCAGGATGCAATTCTGATGATGAACCAGAACCGCAAACAGATTCAGACTGATACCGCATTTGATCTCCACCTCTTCACTGTCAACCATCGATGCGGAAAGCTGTTCCAGCTGTGGGTGAAGCCGGAACCGGCACTCCTGTGCAAGGATTCCACTGGCGTCCATTTTGTGAGAAAAAGGTACCATTCCTTCCATACGCGCAAAGGGACGTCCGTCGTCCGCTGTGATATACAGAACCGATACCTCCACTGCTCCCTCAATCTGGATTCCCTGATCCGTCTTCGTGATCTCATCCACTCTCACTTCTCCCTGACTGTGACAGATCTGCAGAAGCCCCGGCTTTGCCTCCGGTATTTTCAGACGATCCAGCGCTCTGCATTTTGCATAATTGCGCATAAGCAGACTCTCGTAGATCTCCTCTCCTGTCACCGGCACCAGTTCCTTTACCGGAGAATACACATCCTCCAGAATGCTGACCGTATCCTCCTCATACAGCCGGATATCCAGCTCCAGCACTGCATCCAGCAGGACGATCCGCTCTTCCCCGTCATAATCCGGCCGAACCTCCAGGCTGCTTTCTGCCAGACTTACTTCAATATCTGATATCATGCCCGCCTTACATCCACTGCATTCCAGCTGTCCCTGGAAGGGAATGGCAGCTTCCAGCCACTGCTTTGTCCTGCCCTCGTCATCTGCCGCATACAGGACAAACACAAACAGTTCTCCGCGAATGTCCAGCATCCCGTCACTTAGCTTTACGTCCGATGAGCGAAGCTGTACGCTGTCCCACAGAATTTCCCCGATATTGGGTTTATTGGATGCAACACTGATTTCCTCCTTCACCCGGAAAATATCACGTTTCTGGACTTCCATGGACAGTGGATGCAGTTCCTTTTTTTTCACACTCAGCTCCTTCATGCCCTGAATTTCCACAGCAGCCTGGGTGTCATAAAGCTCCTCGACCGCAGCTTCAAACGTAACCAGTGCCTGCATACTGATTTTCCGTGAATTGATCAAATGAACCCGGATATCCTCAATCTCCCATTTGAGACTGATATTGTCACCCGGAATGACTCCCTCCAGATTCAGCTTTTCGTTAAAAGGAAGCCTGGTGACAAGACGGTGGACCTGATGCTCTTCCCCGTCTGATAAGTACAGAATCTGAACCTCCAGATAACCGGATGCCATGATCTGATTTTCCAGAATTTTGCTGTCTTCCACCTTAATTTTCCCGGAATGCTGAATGATACCGGATGCATCCGGCCTGCTGTCCGGAACATTCATGTCCTCTTCCAGGGTAACCTGATTCATCGCCTGACTCTTCTGGCGACTCATCCGGATATTTTTTTTCTTGATTTCCATAAAAAAAACCCCTCCCACATCATCTCAACTCAATGTATGCGAAAGGGGCAACGGATAGACCTGCCGTAAAAGGCATCACGGTTCAAAAATTACCTCCTGGCGGGCATCCTCCACCCGCAGAACAATATACGGACAGGAGGGTTCCTGTGCCGGTTTTTCCTCGTTGGAAGGCCCGATCAGCGTCGTGGTCACATGCAGTCCATCTTCTCCCAGCTCCACAGCATCCACGATGATGCTGTAACCACCTGTGGGCTGCTCCCCATATCCGCGGATCAGATACATCCCTTCGTCTCCTTCCCAGGTCATCTGTATCTCCTCTGTTTTATGGCTCTCGATAATCTCCATAAGTCCGGACGGCACCTCATCTGCCGACACAACGGTGAATTCCACCGCAACACGCTGCCCGGTATCCTGTCCCATTATGGAACATCCGGCTGCTGTGATGCCGGTGATCACACAAAAAATAAGGCAAATGCACTTTTTTATCCGCTCCCCCACTGTTTCTGCTCCTGTACTTCTTTTAGAACATTATACGGTCTGACGGCATCGATTATGCATTTGCCTTTTCTGTTACGGATTCGTATCTTCTCCCGGTTCAATCCGGCATTCTTCACCAAACACCTCAACAGACGCTACCTGACGAATGTCAATAGGAACACGGAACTCAAAGCTGAACTCCTTTTTCACTTCCTCATGGCTTCCCTCCTCATCGGAGGAGATCACACTCTCAGACATCCCCATCTCATAACAGGTATCATCCAGATAGGCACCGTTTTTCAATTTAATCTTTACATTTTCAAAATAATCCAGGCTGCCTTCGGCACTGTATGATCCTGTCATATAGACGGAACATCCGATGGGTGAAAGTACGATCCGATCCACTGTCACAGTGGACTTCCCATCGTTTACCGCCACATGATAATCTCTGCCAAAGGAAATATCCTTTGCCTGATCCATATTGACTGAAAAACTCCATGTACCGCTGCAGGTCACCACATAGGGATCTTCCTGCTCCGTTGGCTCATCCCACATATCATCCCGACAATACCCAAAATCCTGAAAAGTAAAGGTATAGCTATTTTCATCGAAACCATTCTCAGACGAGTATGTCACAAAATACAGAAATTGATTTGATTCAAGATTCTCATCATCTTCCTGATAGTAATACATACTGCTTGCACTCATACTGTCATCAAAATCCACATCACTCTCAAGGAAGCTGTAGCAATGCGGCTCGCCCGGTCCATCCGGCACGGTGATGGTCTCCAGCTGCTTTAAGGTTCCCTGAAGGATCATGGAAAACATATTTCCACTTTTGATCAGTCCCTTTAGCTCCAGGCAGATGTCATCATCCTCATATACCGTCCCGGTGGTCGTCACTGCCATATCCGTAAGCTGCTCCAGATCCATAATCGCCCGGTCTGCCAGCTCGCACTCCCTGGCATGCTTTCCAAAAAATTCCTTGAAATTCTCAGCACCCATCATGACATAAGCTGCCATTCCCACCATACCGGAAGTCAGAATCAGAAAACAGGCCGCCACAGCCGCATAGCGCAAAATCTTCTTTCTCACAGAATGCTTCTGGTGCTGTATCAGCGCATCCATCTTTTCATAAAATTCATCCGACAACTGACAGGTCTCTTCCAGTTCCTCATTTGTGGGCAGAGCCTTCCATTCTTCCTCGTGGTAACTGCAAACTGCTTTTTTCAACAGTTCTTCAAACTCTTTGTCCTGTTTTTCCATTTTGCAGCACCTCCTTCATTTTCTTCTTTGCCCGATACAGACGAATCTCGACATTTTTCCTGCTCAGATCCAGAATATCCGCTATCTCACTGTTATTATACTCGTGAAAATACTTAAGTTCCAGAACCAGGCGCAGTTTTTCCGGAAGACATCGCATGGCATTTGCAAGCTCGTTGGCATTTTCCTGTTCGATCATCGCATCAAGCGGCTGCTCTGTGTTGGAAAAAAGTGCAAAATCCACTTTTTCAAGCTCCGACTGCATACCACTTTTGGATACACGAAGCATGTCCAGTGATTTGTTTTTCACGATAACCACACACAGGCTTGTCATTTCCTGCTCCGAAAGATGACGGTATTTGCCAAACTTTTCCGCCAGCTTTACAAAAGCACTGTGAACTGCGTCCTCTGCTTCCTCTTTGTTTTTCAGAATACCCAGTGCCACATGGTACATCGTGCGGTAATTCTGTTCGTATACATGCTGAAAATTCTGACGTTCCTGTCCTTCCTCCAGCGCACTCGTCAATAGAAACATAGAAATCTCCCCGACGGTCGGACCGCCTCTTCATAAAGAAAACGATAGTACTGCAAATTCTACTACACACTATACGTGAAAAAAGCCGGAAAATCTTCAACGAATTGTAAAAGTTAGAGAAGACTTCCCGGGCACAGACGTCTGGCGCAATCCCGGGACGGAAAGTTCTGGCTGCCAAATTTCTGCACTGGCATAATTCCAAGCAGAGAATTGGTCACAAAACACTCGTCAAAATCTTTCAGATCCTGTGGATAAAGAATGCGCTCGGTAATCTCCATGTTTCTTACAGCTGCCTTTTCATAGACAAGCTGCCGCATCACGCCCGGCAGCATGCCGCATGTAAGAGGCGGAGCCGTAAGCTTGCCTTCACGTCCAAAGAAAATATTTGTGGTACATCCTTCGCAGATTTCCCCCCTGGTATTCAGAAAAATCAGCTCATCCGCTCCAAGAGAACGTGCCTTTCTTTTTTCCAGAATACAGTCTCCATAATTTAAAGTCTTGTGATAAGTAAACGGAGAAGTTTCATTGCGTCGGATATCAGAGAACTGCAGGACAAAACCTTTTCTGTACTGTTCTCCGGTATAGTGACTGGCACGCAGTCCAAACAGAACATTCTCCTCTGTTACGGTAATTTTCAGTGCGCCGTGCCGTTTTTCTTCGGAAGTTGGATATTGCTCCAGATAGGAAAGGATCTCTGCCCCATCCACCTTTCTGTGAAGGTCCAAAAATGCCATCCCTTCCTCCAGCCGCTTCAGATGTCTTGTAAGCAGCAAGGGTCTGCCCTGTTCCACAGCGACCGTCTCAAACACGCCCAGCCCAAAGTAAAATCCGTCATCTGCTGTAATATGCATCGTTCGTTTCTCCCATCTCTGCTGCTGCAGATTTTCTCACCTCGAATCGGATTCCAGCAGAAATGCTTCCAGATCTTCTACAGTATCCAGAATCCATTCTGCTTTGCACTGTTCCAGCTCTTCTCTGCCGCCGTACCCAAAGAGGACACCGGCACATTTCAGTCCGCATGCCCTGGCACCCTCCACATCATGCTTTCGGTCTCCGATCATAACAGCCTCATCCAGATGCTCGATTCTGTTATCCGCAAGGGCACAGCGGATCACATCCGTCTTGGTCACCTTGCTTTTGTCCATGGAGCTTCCCTGCACATCCGCAAAATACTGCCTGAGCTTAAAATAATCCAGTATCTGCTCCGCATAATTCTGGGGTTTTGCCGTCGCCAGAATAATCTGTCTGCCAGCTCTGCAGCATGCATCCAGCAGATGCTCAATTCCCTCATAAACTTTATTTTCAAAAATCCCTTTTTCCTCGTAATACTCACGGTACAGCCATACTGCCTGTTCCGCCTGCTCTTCGGTAAAACCGTAATACTCCATAAAGGAATCCCGAAGCGGCGGTCCCACAAATCGGGTAAGTCTGCTTTTGTCCTCTTCCTGAATACCCATACGCTCCAGCGCATAGGCTACCGAATGGACGATTCCCTCCGCAGAATCCGTGATCGTACCATCAAGATCAAACAAAAGATATTTCTTCATATCGATTATCATTCCTTTCCCACAGGCACTTTCTTTGCTCCCAGAGCTTCCAGCACTGCTTTTGCCTTCTGCAAAGTCTCTTCATATTCGAATGCAAGATCTGACTCATATGTAATGCCGCCGCCCACACCCAGATAATAGGTGCCGTCTTTGTACACTGCCGTCCGGATGACAATATTAAAATCACAGTCACCATCCAGCGTAAAATATCCAATGGAACCAGTGTAAAGATTTCTCCTGCCGTGCTCCAGTTCATCGATGATCTCCATGGCACGCAGTTTTGGGGCACCGGTTATGGAACCGCCCGGAAAGGCCGACTCCAGCAGATCCATCACATTGCAGTCCTCTCTCAGCCTGCCCTCCACATTGGAAATCAGATGAAATACCGTGGCATACTCTTCCACTGTATACATTTCTGTCACCTTGACAGACCCCGGCACACAGACACGATTCAGATCGTTCCGCTCCAGATCCACAATCATCAGAAGCTCACTTTTATCCTTTTCGGAATCAGCCAGCTCCTGGCGCATGGCACAATCCTCCTGGGGTGTGGCTCCCCGTTTTCTGGTTCCCTTGATAGGCCTTGTCTCCACATGACGATCCCGCATCTGCAGAAACCGCTCCGGAGAAGCACAGACGATCTGCAGATCTCCGTAATTCAGAAATCCTCCAAAAGGCGACGGATTATGTTTTCTCAGATCCCGGAATACGGCACAGGGCGGTTTCCGACTCTCAATCGTCAGATGCTGTGTCATGTTGGCAATATAGATATCTCCTTCAATAATGTAAGAAATCATATCGTCCACCGCCTGCATATAATCTGACCTGGTAAAATTAGGCGATATCCTTACCTCATCCTCTGTCTCATCCGTCTTTCGCCCGGTTCCTGTTTTGTCACAGAGTGCCTGAATCTCTCCTGCTGTTCTCTCAAGCAGAAGCTCCGCCTCCTCTGTCTGTCCGTTGGCGATAATAAACAGCTGCTTTTTCTGATGATCCTCAATGATAAAGCTGTCATAAAAACAAAAGACCGCATCTGGCATGTCCACCTCCCTGGGATGTCTGGAAACTACGCCTTCCTTTTTTCTGCCATAATCATAAGTCAGATAACCAACTGCCCCGGAAACGATGGGAAGTTCTGTTTCATTTGGATCTGGATGCGTACTCAGATACTGACGGATATATTCTTCAAAAGTCCTGTCCTGCACCACACCGTTTACCGTAAACTGCTTTCCCTGCACCAGTTTTAAATACGGTTTACGTGCCACAATAGAATAATGGCCAAGCTGATTCTGCAAAGAAGAGTCCAGAAACACGATGTCCTCTTCATCCTGATAATATGCAAAAATTTCATAAATCGGCGGATATTGTTTCATCTCTCTAATCTTATGCATAGCGCGCCTCCGTTTTCTTCCACTCCTCACAGATGAAATGAAAATTTTCCAAAAGCTCGTGGCCGTACTCCGTCAGCACCGCCTCCGGATGGAACTGCACGCCATACACCGGCATATTCCGGTTGGAAATGGCCATAACGGCTCCATCCTCCGATCGTGCATCCACACGGTAATCTGACGGGAGTGTCTTTTCCTCCACCACAAGGGAGTGGTAGCGCGTCACGGAAAACCCCTGGGGCAATCCCTGAAAAACACCCTTCCCATTGTGAAACACCGGTGTTACTTTCCCGTGCATAGGTCTGCTGCCCTTGCACACACTGGCATCTGCCGCATAGGCAATGGTCTGGTGTCCCAGACATACTCCTAAAATAGGAATCACTCCGGAAAAGCTGCGCACCACCTGCGCAGATATCCCTGCTTCTTTCGGCGTTTTGGGACCGGGGGAAAGAATGATGCCTTCCGGGTGCAGCTCACGGATCTCCTCCACCGTGATACCGTCGTTGCGCCGCACAAGAATCTCATGGCCCGCCTCTTCAAAATAAGCCTTGAGATTATAGACAAAAGAATCATAATTATCAATCATCAGATACATAGACCTCACCTGCTTTCTGCATAGTCGTTATCCTCCCTGAAAACAGGCAGGTCCGTAACTTGCGAATTGTAGCTGGATTATAGCATATTTATTCCAAAAAAGAAACTATTTTTCACATTCCAGCCAATGACCCGGGCCTTTTTTTCGGAATTTCTGTGAAATTTGTCAAATTATCCCCTTGCGCTTCCATATACCATACGGTATACTAACAATATGGTAAGCAGCGGCTCAACGGAGATAATCCTGGATTTACCGCTGCTTTTGCATGAAAAAAGATAAAGGAAAGGTTAAAGACATGAGTGAATTACATACCAGACTTTCCGGTGTACTGGTGCACCCCACTTCTTTTCCGTCACCCTACGGTATCGGGGATCTCGGGAAGGGAGCATACGAATTTATTGACTTTTTAAAAACATCCGGCCAGAATCTCTGGCAGGTTTTGCCGCTTGGCCCAACAGGTTTCGGCGATTCTCCGTACCAGAGCTTTTCTGCTTTTGCCGGTCAGACCCTGCTGATCAGTCCGGACGATCTGATGAAACTTGAGCTCATCAAAGAAGAGGACCTGGCGGATATGCCCGAATGGGATCCAAAAAAGGTTGACTACGGCGCAGTCCAGACATTTAAAAACGAGTTGTTTCGGAAAGCATTCCATACCTTCCATCACACACCAAACAAGTTTCTGCTGGAAGCCTTCGATGATTTCTGTTCTGAAAATAAATTCTGGTTAAATGACTACGCACTTTTCATGGCCTGCAAGGATGCCCATGAAAGCAAATGCTGGCTGGACTGGGAGGATGAGATGGTTGATCCCACACCTGCCGAGCGTCTTGCCTTCGAAAAAGAACATAAAGATGAAATCAAATACTACAAATTTGTACAGTTTCTGTTCTTCCGCGAATGGAATGCCCTGAAAGAATATGCCAACGAATCTGATGTTGCGATCATCGGCGACATTCCTTTCTTCGTATCACTGGACAGCGCAGATGTATGGGCAAACAAAGACCTGTTTCAGCTGGATACCAAAGGCCATCCTACACACGTTGCCGGAGTTCCGCCAGATTATTTCAGCGCAACCGGTCAGCTCTGGGGCAACCCGCTCTATGACTGGAAAAAGCACAAAGAGGATGGTTATTCCTGGTGGATCTCACGCATCCGGATGCAGATGAAGCTCACCGATTATCTGCGTATCGACCATTTCCGCGGTTTCGAGGCATACTGGTCCGTACCTGCCGGTGAGGAAACTGCAGTAAATGGCACCTGGAAGAAAGGACCCGGTGAAAGTCTCTTCCTTGCGATCCAGAAGGAACTGGGTGAGGAGCTTTCCATCTGGGCGGAGGATCTTGGTGTGATCACACCGGAGGTTGAGTGGCTGCGCGATATGTTCCATTTTCCGGGCATGAAGATCCTGCAGTTTGCATTCCAGGGACTTGATGAAAGCGCTTATCATCCACACAACCTGACCACCACCAACTGTATCTGTTACACCGGCACCCACGATAACGATACAACCACCGGCTGGTATCAGCTGCTTCCCGAGCCGCAGAAGGACAAAATCCGACGCTACTGCAACTGTGACGGAGGTATCATCAGCCTGGATTTCATTCGTATGTGCATGGCAAGTGTTGCAAAGTATGCAATTTTCCCGATTCAGGATCTGTTTTGCCAGGGCAGCGAGTGCCGTATGAATACCCCGGGCAGTGCGATGGAAAACTGGACCTATCGCTTTGAAAGCAGTGAGCTGACTTCGGAGCGAACTGACTGGCTGAAAAGCACTTCTCAATTGTTTGGACGCGGAAGGAGCAACGCATGATTCGTTTCATCATCATTGTGATACTTGTCGTTGGATTTTTAATCCTGTCCATCCCCATTCTGATCGCGGAATGGCTGATTGGAAAATTCAATCCAAAGGCGCGCGATATTTCCTCGCTGCGCATCGTACAGTTTATGTTTAAAGTGATCCTGTTTGTGGCAGGCACCAAAATCACCGTCATCGGAGAAGAACATGTCCCAAAGGATGTTCCGGTCCTCTATGTAGGCAATCACCGCAGCTATTTTGACATCGTTCTTACCTATGCCAGATGTCCCAGCCTGACTGGCTACGTGGCAAAAGACAGCATGTTGAAGATTCCGCTTCTCTCCACCTGGATGAAACGGCTCTACTGCCTGTTCTTAAACCGCACCGACATCAAAGAAGGACTGAAAACGATTCTTCAGGGTATTGAGCAGATCAAAAGCGGTATTTCGATGTGTATTTTCCCGGAAGGCACACGGAATCGCAGCGAAGATGAAACGCAGCTGATGCCATTTAAAGAGGGAAGCTTAAAGATGGCCGAGAAGACAGGATGTCCCATCATCCCCATGTCCATCAACAATACTGCATCGATTTTTGAGAGCCACATGCCGTTTGTCCGTCCCTGCCATGTGATCCTGGAGTACGGTGAACCGATCTACCCGAAAGAACTTCCGAAAGAGCGGAAAAAGTTCCTTGGGGCACATTGCAGAGAAATCATCGAGAACACCCTTCGCAAAAATCAGGCACTGATCTGAATTTAACAGAAGCTGCCACCGGCAGCTTCCTACAAATGTATGGTAACAAAAAAGGAGCCTTATCTCAAGAGACAGGACTCCTTTTTTCATATCAGATGATTCCCTTATTTTACCTTTGCTGCTTTCTTTGCTGACCATCTGGTGTACACCTTTTCGCCATCCAAAATGCGATATGCGCGTACTTTTACATAGTATTTTTTTCCTTTCTTAAGACCGGCAATAGTCTTTTTCCATACCGTTCCACTTTTTACCGTAATTGTTTTTGCCTTTTTGAAAGTGGAGTTCATGGAATACCGGATCTGATATCCTTCCGCATTTGCAATTCTCTTCCATGCTATCTGGAGTTCCTTTGTTCTTTTGCTCTTCACACTCCTGACTTTCGTATTGCACGCAGTAAAGTTTATTTTTTCCTCCAAAACTCTGATTTTTTCCAGATTCCTGATTGTCTCCGCTTTTGCCTTTTCTTCCTCTTCCTTTGCTTTTGTCGCAGCCAACTCCAGACTTTCCGTATCCGGCACCAGTGCTGCCGCCGTTTTTAAAAGATACTCTGCGGCTGCCTGCATCTCTTCGTCTGTTGCTGTATGAGCATCCAGAACCCTCTCTGCTTCTGCAACTGCCTTTCGGAAGTTCTCCGCGCTTTCCTTTGTATACACGGAGGTATCTATATTCTTATAAGCCTGGTATACAACAGACAGAATCCTCTTTTCCACTGTATCTTCCGGCTTTTCCTGTACGTTGTTTTTATCTGTATTTTTCACCGATGCTCTATTTCGCATCATCCCAGGAAAGCTTTTCCAATTTCTCCACCACTTTTTCAAAATGCATAAAATGGGATGCTTTCACAAGAACGGTATCATCCGGTTCGATCAGGGAAGGCAGACAAGTAAGAAGCGCATCAAGCGTCGGCACCTGCAGAACCTCACCGCAGCCGCCGTCTGCAACAGCCGCCTCTGCCATATGGCTGCTGACGGTTCCGGTACAGATCAACAGGTCAATGTGATTGCCTGAAGCATGTGCTCCTACCTCCGCATGCAGCTGTGCCTCGTTCTCTCCAAGCTCTCCCATATCCCCGAGAATAGCAACTCTGCGGCCTTTTGCGTCACACAACACATCCAGTGACGCTTTCATGGAAACCGGATTTGCATTATAGCAGTCATCGATAATCTGCAGTCTGCCGTTTTCGATGATATGAAATCTTCCGCTTACCGCCTCAAGCTGTTCGATCCCGGCTTTGATCTCCTCCATCGTAAGACCCAGCTGATGGCCGACCGCTGCGGCGGCCAGCGCATTCATCACCATGTGATGACCCGGGATCGGAATCCTGACCGATACACTCTTATCATCCACATGAATCCGGCACTGTACCCCTTTTAATCCAAGATTTTCAATGTGGTCGGCATAAACACTGCGTCCGCTCTCCGTTCCAAAAAAGATCGGGCGAATCCCCTTTGCCTCCTGGATCTGTGCCAGCTTGTCATCATCTCCGTTCAAAACGATGCTTCCATCCTCTTTCATAAAATCAAAGATTTCCGTCTTGGCACGCAGAACACCATCTCTGTTCTTTAAAAACTCCAGATGACACTGGCCGATGTTTGTGATCACACAGATATCCGGCCTGGCAATTTTGGCAAGCCTGTGCATCTCACCGAAATGACTGATCCCCATCTCAAGCACTGCCACCTGATGCTCATCACGCAGGCGAAATACCGTGAGTGGAAGACCCAGCTCATTATTAAAATTGCCCAGAGTTTTCAGCACATTATATTTCTGTGCAAGCACAGAGGCAATAACCTCTTTTGTGCTGGTCTTTCCCACACTTCCCGTAATTCCCACAACTTTGATGTCCAGCTGTTCTCTGTAATACGCAGCAATCCCTTTTACTGCTTCCAGAGAGGACTCCACCTGAATATAGGGTCCCGCCGGGTTCTCAAGTTCGCGCTCTGAGATCACAGCCAGAGCACCTTTTTCAAATACGGAGGGAATAAAGTCATGTCCATCTACACGCTCACCCGGAATTGCCACAAACAGACAGCCTTTTTCTGCCTGACGGCTGTCCGTGGTGATGCTCTCCACTACATAAGCCTGTTCTTCCAGGGTTCCGTGAAAGATACCTCCACATGCTTCTGTTATCTTTCCAAGGGACATATTCTTCATAACTGTATACCTCTTTACCTGACTTTTATTACTTCTCTTTTTTGGAAACTGCAATCAGCTTTTCACATAAATCCGCAAAATCCAGTCCCTTTGCCTGTGCCTCCTGAGGAAACAGGCTCGTCGGCGTCATCCCTGGCAGAGTATTGGCCTCCAGGCAGTACATGGCACCACTCTCATCCATCATAAAATCGATTCTTCCATAGTTATCCAAATGAAGAGCCTCAAAGGCCCAAACGGCATACTGCTGCATCTTTTCTGTCAGATCCTGCGACAGCTGTGCCGGACAGGTTTCAACCGTGCTTCCTGCCTGATATTTATTATGATAATCATAAAAGCCCTGAATCGGTGCGATTTCAATAATCGGATAGGCTTCTCCATCCACAACCCCCACTGAGAACTCTCTTCCTTTTACGTATTCCTCCACTACAATGACATCCTCATAGGAAAAAGCTTCCTCAAGCGCAGCCTGATACTCCTCCTCTGTCTTAGGGATCGTCACGCCTACACTGGAACCGCCGCAGCATGGTTTTACCACGCACGGCACCTGCATACCATGCGCTTCCAGTGACTGCTCTTTCTCACCCCGATGCAGGATAAATCCCTTCGGTGTGGGGATCCCACTCTGCCAGAAAATCTGTTTGGAAAGCCCCTTATCCATGGCAAGGGCACTTCCCAGATATCCACTTCCGGTATATGTGATGCCAAGAAGGTCAAATGCTGCCTGCACCTTTCCGTTCTCACCGTTTTCACCGTGCAGTGCCAGAAACACTACATCGGCTGCCTGACACAAAGAAAGTACATTGGGTCCAAAGAAGGTTTTGCCTGCGGCAATACTCTCCTCAATTTTCTGATCGAAACTGCGTGCATAAGCTGCTGCCGCATCTACATCATACTCTTCCGTAAAGGCTTCTTCCAGAGTAGCGGTATCATTTCCAAAATAGACATCCAGCAGGATTGCCTGATGTCCTCTGCTTCTCAATGCCTTACACACCTGTGTGCCGGACACAATGGAAATTTCTCGTTCTGTGCTGATACCACCTGCTAATACAACAATTTTCATATTTTCCTCCTGATACCGCAGATGCGGTATATTCTAATCTGTATGAACCAAGGGACTTTCGTGAGCGTGAAACGCGGAGAAATCCGTAGGTATCAGGGGGCAAAGACTTTTGCCCCCAACATCATCTGTATCAAATCCTGACTGTCAGTATATGGCTGTCGCATCGTAAGTCGCCGCAGACTCTGAACTTTGCTGTTCGCTTCCGGTTTCCTGCGTGCCCGTCACTTCTTCCCCTTTCTCATTGATCACACGTGTTTCCGCCGGCTGAGAAACGCCTACAGCTCCGGTTCCCTGATTGACCGAAGATTTATAAACCACGATCGGCGTACCGATGTCTATATTATTGTAAATAATCTGTGCCTTATCCCAGGGCGTATTCACACAGCCATGGGAACCATTTCCCTGATAGATGGCTCCTCCAAAAGAACCTCTCCATTTGGCATCGTGGATACCGATCCCACCGTTAAACGGCATCCAGTAATCAACCGGTGTATTATAACTTTTTCCTGTCAGATTATCGGCTCCGCGCAGGATTGCCATATATTCTTTATTATACAGGCAGTAAAGTCCCACCGGAGTCTCATAGCCCGATTTGGTTGCATCTCCGGTAACCACCGGAGTATCAACAAGCAGCGTACCATCCTTATAAAACCACATACGCTGATTTGTGATATCAATTTCCACATAGGTATCTCCGATGTCGTTCTCCTCTCCTCTTGCAAAGGCACTTTCCAGCCACTGCGGATCTCTTTCCTCCGATTTACCGGCCTTCAGAGTCTCCTCCAGCCAGGCTGCCTCAGTTTCTTCATCCAGTTTCCATCCATAGGTTTCACTTTGCACCGTTACCGTCTCACCCAGAGAGGTGTGGAAGGTCTGATCCTTTCCAAAGGTATCATATTTATCTGCCAGCTGCGCAATCCAGTCTGCAATATGGTTCCAGTCAAAGGATACCTCTCCCTTTCCGGATACCGTCATCCAGTCACGGAATGTCTGATAATCCAGCACCTCCTGCGCAGCACCGATGTTGTAGGTGACAGTCAGACTCCAGTATTTCTGAAGTGCTGCCAGTTTCTTATTCAGTTTCTTATTATCACTTGTCTTTTCCGGTTTCAGATAGCAGTCCTGTTCCGTCAGATCAATCTCTGTCTTACCTTCGTCCACTGCTGTACACAGCAAATCATAAACCTTTTCCTCATCCAGCTGATTTCCCTCAACCTCCGGAACCATCACATAACCGTCCGAAGTCTCATCAATATAGGCATCCTGTGGCTTCACCACTTTCTCGTCATCAAAAGCATCCAGCTCCTTCATGACTTCCTTCAGCTTTTCCTTATCATAAGTAGTAGGCGTGGTCATGGTATATTCCTGCGGGTCAAAATATGCCTGAACCCAGAGAAAAGAATTCTGTGTATTTTTTAATTCCTGAACCGTTCCATCCGATACATACTCAAACCGGATATCCGCCCCGTCAATCTGCTCCACTGCATCCTCTTTTTCGTGAATCACCAGGGTGTAATCCTGTACACGGTTAGCAATCATATTCTCCACCTGATCCACCGTCTTTCCGGAGGCATCCAGACCATTGACCGTGGAGCCCGGGAAGAAACGTTCACTGTAATACAGACCAATCCCCAGATAAACAGCAACCAGAATCAAAACCAGAATTCCGGAAATCATAAGTACTGTTTTGCCTCGTTTTTTCCCTGTTACCTCTTTCTGTTCCGGTTCTGCAGATCTTTCCGGTTTTTCCGTTCTGCGAACTCTCCTGTGTCTTTCCGGTTTCGTGGGTTTCTGAGGCTTTGCCCTTTTTCTTGCCTTTTTCTGTTTTCCCAGTTCTTCTTTCAGTGTAATTTCCTTCATGCTTTTTTCCTTTGCCTCTTAATATTGTTTATCATCCCCATGTATCCGATACTGGCGGCAGCTGCCACCTTTTCCAGATACACCCTCTATTTTAACACGTATCGTCAAAAAGTAAATACTTTCCCGTTTCGAGAATGTAAACAAAACGCAAATCCGGGACAACCTTCCATTTTCCGTTTTCTCCGAATAGATGACATGAAACGACGGCTGTCCGAAATGTTCCAGACAACCGTCATTGAATGCTGTATCCCTTGTATGGATTTGGGGCATCCTTTGAGGCAATATTCTTTTATTTTTCCAGCAGAATCTTATCAATGCTGACCAGTTTTACACTGAGAACGAAGATTTCCGTTGCAACCTTCAGCTCCTCCGGTGTCGGATAAGAAGGTGCAATACGAATGTTGGAATCCAGAGGATCCTTTCCATATGGGAAGGTCGCACCTGCATCAGTCATAACCAGTCCGGCCTCTTTCGCCTTTGCCACGATCGCTTTTGCGCATCCCGGAAGGGCATCAAAGGAGATGAAGTAACCGCCGCGCGGTTCGATCCAGCTTCCGATTTCCAGACCGCCAAGCTCTGTCTTAAGTCCGTCCAGAACGGTCTCAAACTTCGGGCGCAGGATATCTGCATGCTTTCTCATATGAAGAACCATTCCATGGATATCACCAAAGAAACGGACATGGCGCAGCTGGTTCAGTTTATCATGACCAATGGTCTGAATCTTCATCTGTTTCTTGATATCTTCCAGATTTGCCTTGGAAGCACCAATGGCAGCCACGCCCGAGCCCGGGAAGCTTACCTTGGAAGTGGAACAGAATTTGTATACCATATCCGGTCTGCCTTCTTTTTTACACTCCATCAGGATCTCCACCAGATTATCCTGCTTGTCCTCATAAAGGTGATGAATACCGTAGGCATTATCCCAGTAAATACGGAAGTCTTCTGCTGCCGGTTTCAGTCTTGCAAAACGGCGCACCGTCTCATCTGAATATGTGATTCCCTGAGGATTGGAATATTTCGGTACACACCAGATACCCTTCACTGCAGGATCGTTGTTTACATATTCTTCTACCATATCCATATCCGGTCCATCCGCATGCATCGGAATGTTCACCATCTCGATGCCAAAATGCTCCGTAATCTTAAAGTGACGATCATAGCCCGGAACCGGACACAGGAATTTTACTTTATCCAGTTTGCACCATGGTGTGCTGCCCATTACACCATGTGTCATGGAACGTGCCACCGTATCATACATAATATTCAGGCTTGAATTACCATAAATGATGATATTATCCGGAGATACCTCCGTCATATCAGCCAGAAGCTCTTTTGCTTCCCTGATGCCATCCAGAACTCCATAATTTCTGCAGTCCACACCTTCCCGGCATTTCAGATCCGTACTGCTGTTAAGTACGTCCATCATCCCCATGGCCAGATCCAGCTGTGCTGCGGATGGTTTACCACGGGACATATCCAGCTTCAGTCCCTTTGCCTTTACTTCTGCGAACTGTTTTTCCAGACTTTCCTTTTCCTGTAAAAGTTCTTCTCTGCTCAAATCCTTATACGGTGTCATAATGTTCCTCCTCATCTTTTCTGTCCATACGCGAAATACAATTGTACGTCCCGTACGCATTTCTGCCCTAGTTGCTATTTTATAACTCACGTATATATTCGTCAAGTATTTTTTACAACCCATACCATTCAAAACAACCCTTACATCTGCACCTCTGCCAGGTATACTGTCATCTGATATTCCAGACAGAATATCGCAGAAAGACTGCCGTGCACTTCCTGGCGCCGACAGTCTTTCCAATCACAGGTTATTCATGATTAATGATGGAACAGACGGATTCCGGTAAATGCCATCGCCATTCCATATTTGTTGCAGGTCTCGATCACCAGATCATCACGAACAGATCCACCCGGTTCTGCGATATATTTTACACCACTCTTGTGTGCGCGCTCGATATTATCGCTGAACGGGAAGAATGCGTCAGATCCCAGGGTAACATCACTCATCTGATCCAGCCATGCACGTTTCTCTTCCTTTGTAAATACTTCCGGTTTCTCGGTAAATACCTTCTGCCATGCACCGTCTGCCAGTACATCCATGTACTCTTCACCGATATAAACATCAATCGCATTGTCCCGGTCGGCACGGCGGATTCCTTCGATAAACGGCAGATTCAGCACCTTCGGGCACTGACGCAGCCACCAGTTGTCTGCCTTCTGACCTGCCAGACGGGTACAGTGTACACGGGACTGCTGACCGGCACCGATGCCGATTGCCTGACCGCCTTTTACGTAACATACGGAATTGGACTGCGTATATTTCAATGTGATCAGAGAAATCTTCAGGTCATCCATAGCTTCCTTTGGAATGTCCTTATTTTCCGTCACGATATTGGAAAGCAGCTCATCATCGATCTTCAGATCCTGACGTCCCTGTTCAAAAGTAATACCATAAACCTGCTTATGCTCCAGCTTTTCCGGCACATAGGATTCATCAATCTGGATCACATTGTAGTTTCCTTTTTTCTTCTGAGCCAGGATTTCCAGTGCTTCCTGGGTATAGCCCGGAGCGATCACGCCATCGGAAACCTCACGTTTGATCAACAGAGCGGTATCCTTATCGCAGACATCAGACAGGGCTATAAAATCACCGAAGGATGACATACGGTCCGCTCCTCTTGCTCTTGCATAAGCACATGCCAGCGGTGACATCTCGCCCATATCATCTACCCAGTAGATTTTCTTCAGCACATCACTCATCGGCAGTCCTACTGCGGCGCCTGCCGGAGACACATGTTTGAATGAGGTAGCAGCAGGAAGGCCGGTTGCCTCCTTTAATTCTTTTACCAGCTGCCAGCCGTTAAATGCATCCAGGAAATTGATATATCCCGGTCTTCCCATCAGTACTTTGATTGGAAGCTCACTGCCGTCAGCCATGTAAATTCTGGAAGGTTTCTGATTTGGATTGCAGCCATATTTCAGTTCTAATTCTTTCATTTGATCATTCCTCCTGATTGTACAGCGTCTTATATTCAACGACACAGAAATCGTTCTGTTATTTGTTTTTGTTGATAATCTTTGTCTCGTATTTACCGGTTGCAATGTCAATGTAGCGCACGAACAGCGATACTTTATTGTCTTCGTTCAGACTCGTCCACAGCGCCTCTGCAAAAGCATCCATATCATCCGGAATGGAGACAAGCTTTGGCTCACCCTCAAAGCTTGGCAGCGGATTTCCATCGCATTTATAAGTATGGATAAAGTGTCCTTCTCCTGCCGGACAGTTCTCATATGCAAAGGTATAACGATTGCAGGAATCCGGGTTGCCGTTATTGCTCTTTAAAATAGACATGGCATAGCTGTATTTCCCGTTTTCGATGTGCATGATACCGGAAATACGCGGTGTATAATTCGGGTCGTCCGGCTCAAACTCACGGCTTCTTAAAGACTGTTCGAAAGTCAGCTGCTTGTCCATGCCTTCGTAGATCGTATCGGTCTGGTCACCGTTTGTCACAATCGTCTTGTTTCCAAGAACACGCACCGGTGCGTAGATGATCAGGCTTGGGTCAACCAGCTTGGAAGGATCAAATGCCTGGGTACGAATGCCCTCTCCGTCCTCCACAAAGATACGGTTGCGGCTGTTCTCGCTTCTTCCCATGATAAAGTAAGCTGCAACTGCCTTTGTTCCATCCTGGGAACGTCCAATGATAATACCTCTGCCAGGATATGCGTTACCCTGAAGCTCTTTTTCGATTGATAACATTTCCATGCGTTTTCTCCTTTTCTGTAGTGATGTTAATGATTTCCTGTAAGCCAAAAAAAAGAACGCCGTACACTCCAAGCAATAACTGCCCAGACGGTCGGCGCTGCAATCCTTATACTTCCTGTGGTCAATTCCACTTCCGTCAGTCGTATAATTAAATAAACCATATCATTTCTCATTGGAAAAGTCAACTGGATTTTGCGGGATTTTTGTCTTTCTGCTCTGCCAGACAGTTCTCAAGCAGATTAATCTCATCTTCAAACAGACAATTTTGAATCGTTCCGTCTGCCATACCTTTTCTGATCTGTGCGATACTCATAAACCGCACGGATTCCACCTCTGCTTCCTGCAGAGTCAGCGCTTCCTCCGCAACCGGTTCCTCATACAGATAGACGTTGCTGATTTCAAAATTTCGGAAGGGCTGCCCGTAAAACTCCGTTTCGATTTTTCCGGTGTGAATCCCGACAAAGCGAAGCTTTCCGGAATCTGCCGCTATCCCAAGCTCCTCCTGAAGCTCACGCACTGCCGTATTCAGACAGCTGTCCCCTGCCTGAACATGACCCGCCGCAGAAATGTCATAACAGCCCGGAAAAGAGTCCTTATCGGCACTTCTTTTCTGTAAAAGCAGTTCCGCCTCCCCCTTTTCGTTTCTTCGAACCACCCAGACATGCGCTGTGGCATGGGGATCTCCGTATCTGTGGACCAACGTCCGCTCACGCACAAGTCCCGTCGGCTTACCGTCCTCCGTCAGAACATCAAACAGCTCCAGCTCCTTTCCATCCAGCACCGCAGAGGTCAGTGTATTTCCACAATACTGCAGTTTTAAGGAAAAAAACGGCCGTCCTGTATTCATCAGATAAAAAAAGATCCGGTCGCCCTCCCAGAGATTGAGCTCCAGCACCTTTTCCTTGTCAATCCATTCCAGCGTCCCCTCATTGCAGGGAATCATCTCACCCTCAAAGCCATCCGCCGTGTAGAGGCACATATATTCCGGCTCCCACTGGTCGGAGAGAAAAGTCACAAGCCCACGAAACTTCCATGAGGTAAGTGTCAGTCCGGTTTCCTCCTTCACTTCCCGCAGCAGACACTCCTCCGGGCTTTCGCCCTCCTCAAAATGTCCGCCTACGCCAATCCATTTGTCCTTATTTACATCCACTTTTTTCTTCACCCGATGCAGCATCAGATACTTTCCATCCTGCTCCAGGTAACAGAGTGTTGTCAGTCCCATCCTGTGTCATCCTTCCTGATTTCCGTTTTCTCCGGCAGCCCTACATCTGCTTTCGCACCACCGCATACTCGTCATCCAGACGATAATAGGGACAGCTGTAATGGCTGTCCTGCATAAAACGCACCAGTTCATCTTCGTCCAGATTAACCGTGCAGCATTCACACTCATAATCCTCATCATAAACATAATTCACACACGATTCACAATCTGTACTCACTGCAATCGCCTCCTTTGCTGCGGATTTTGTCTATCTTTTTTACCTTTTGAAAGAAAAAACCTTTTTTTGAAAAAACTTTTCCTGTTTTGCAAAAGAAAACCTCTTGATTTTTCCTCACAAAATGCTATACTTAACGCATGCAGATATAGTTCATCGGTAGAACGCCAGCTTCCCAAGCTGGAGAGACGGGTTCGATTCCCGCTATCTGCTTTTTTTGCTGCCGTTTGGGCGTTTGTGGTGGTTCTCTTTCCTTTTCTCTAATATATACCAATGTTCCATTAACAGCAATCATCTTTTTTCAAAATTTACATCAAAAAGCTATGATTCTTCGTTACAAAATATAAAAGGTTGGCTGCTTTTTCTTCCAGCGATTCACAAATATCCACTCCACCGAAGGACTGATAAATATTACCGATACTTCCTTTAAAGGAGTCATCCTTCTCTTTACCAAACAGATCTGATTCATCGCAAAAGCGCATACTCTGAATCACCTCCATACATTCTTCATATTCAAGAACATATGTTGTTTCATTTCCTTTCGGCCGGGTCATATTCTGGTGGTCATACGAATCCAGCAATTCAAGCGCATTACTATATTTTTCTATTACAGAAAGCACCTGTTTGCTGTCCAGCTCATTCTCCGTCCTTTTCATAATCCGTATCACTTCTCCCAGTTGTTTGATACGATTATCATTCACCGCATAACCTTTCAATATGTACTGTTTTAATACGGAATTAGCCCAACGACGAAATTCCACACCACGTTTTGATTTCACACGATAGCCAACGGAAATAATTACATCAAGGCTGTAATATTCAATATTTCTTTCTACTTCTCGTTCTCCTTCAATTTGAACTGTCGCAAATTTTGCGACAGTTGAATTATCAACAGATAATTCCTCTTTAAGTGCATTATTAATATGCTTACCAATTGTTTTTACATCTCTGTCAAACAACTCAGACATCTGATTACGATTTAGCCATACCGTCTCGTCCTCTACAGTTACAGGTAATTTCACCTGATTATCTTCTGTTTCAAAAATTACAATATCGTTATTTTTCTGCATCCTCCTTTTACTTTTTCCCGATTAATTTTTCATACTTCAGCTGAAACTCAATCAGCCGTGGAATATATTCCGGCGGTCTCCTGCGCCCTGCTTCCCAATCCTCTATTGTTCTCAGAGGAATTCCAATATGTATTGAAAAATCTTTCCTGGTCATTCCTGTTTGTTCCCTAAGTCTCCGTATTTTATCTGCAGATTCCATTATTTCTGAACACCTCCATGTAATGTTTTTTAATCATATCACATTATTCGATAAAACGCAATGCGTGGTTTTTCTGTTTCGCCGGGCTGCAGCCGCCAGGCACTTCGTGTCCGTCGGCTGTCCGGCTTTCGCCGGATAGTCCACTCGTAAAAAAGAGGCTTGTACAAGCAAGCTTGTATCGCCTCTTTTTACTCCTGTCCTGCCCGGCTCAATGCTCGAGCATATTCTCA
>JALEJP010000062.1 GCA_022769625.1 Lachnospiraceae bacterium
CACGCGTTACTCACCCGTCCGCCACTCAGTCAGTCCTCCTTCGCCCCCGAAGGGACTCCAGAAGAATGCTTCGTTCGACTTGCATGTGTTAAGCACGCCGCCAGCGTTCATCCTGAGCCAGGATCAAACTCTCATAAAAAAAAGTTATCCAGTCAGGATTAACTCTTGGCTAATCCATCCTTGTTTTACTGTTTAAGGTTCGTTTTTCAGAACTTATTCTCTCGAATTTTCAAGGTTGTCACTGTTCAATTATCAAGGTTCCGTCCGCTGTGCTCTCGCAACAGCTCAATTATTTTAGCACATCGTTTTGTGCTTGTCAAGTACTTTTTCAACTTTTTTAAATCTTCTTTTGTTGTTAATCGTTTTTTCTCAGTCAGCTTTCAAATTGTATCGCACTTATCGCAATTTGTCAAGTGCTTTTTTCAACTTTTTTCGCCGCTGAAACGGAGAAAGAGGGATTTGAACCCTCGCGCCGCTATTAACGACCTACTCCCTTTCCAGGGGAGCCCCTTCGGCCAGCTTGGGTATTTCTCCAAATTGCCCTACTTATTAATAAGTCTTATAAGCAATGTTGCTGTCTTTGTTTGAGCGGAGAGGGTGGGATTCGAACCCACGCGCCCTTTCGGACAAACGGTTTTCAAGACCGCCTCGTTATGACCGCTTCGATACCTCTCCAACGCAATCAGCAAATAGAATATTACCACCAGTATCAGAATTTGTCAATAGGTTTTTTTATTTTTTTCATAAATATTTCCGCAATATCCAAATCTTCCGGTGTGGTTATTTTTATATTGCGGTATGAGCCTTCTATCAGCTTGACCTTTTTTCCTTCTGTCTTTTCAAGCACCATGGCATCATCCGTAACCGAATCAATACTCTGCTCCATCAGTTTCTGATATGCATCTTTGATGAGAGAAATTTCAAAAGCCTGGGGCGTCTGTATCATCCAGACATGCTTTCTGTCTGGTGTATCTTTTGCAAACCCATCTTCTCCAGCTATTTTGATCGTGTCCTTGACAGGCATGGCAGCTACACATGCCTGATATTTCTCCACTCCCGCCTGTACTCTCTGCAGAATTTCCTCATTTACAAATGGACGCGCCCCATCATGTATATATACGTAACCGCTTCCATCCACATTCTTTAATCCCTCATAAACGGAAAGATACCGTTCTGCTCCTCCAGCTACAATTTTAGTTACCTTTCTGAAACCATACTTTCGTATAATTTCCCTGCGGCAATATTCAATTTCGTCTTTTTGCGTTACGAGAATAATCTCATCCATAAAACTGCACGTTTCAAATGCTGCCAGAGAATAATAAAGTACTGGTTTTCCACTAAGGAGAATGTATTGTTTCTGCACGGCACTCTGCATCCTTCGTCCCTGACCCGCAGCAAGAACAACTGCAATATTTTTCTCTGTCATAATCGTTCTCCCAACTTCAGGTTCGGCACAGCATTTAAGTCCAGTCCATTCCTTGTTCCGGCAATATATTCATAATATCCTGCAACGCCTATCATAGCTGCATTATCCGTACAGAAAACAGGAGACGGATGATAAAAAGCAATTTTTTTCTTCCGGCAGGCAGCCGCCATGGCTTCTCTCAAGGCAGAGTTTGACGCAACACCTCCTGCAATAGCAAATTTGTCGAATCCATACTCATCAATTGCCCACATGGAATGCTCTACCAGCACATCAACAACTGCTTTCTGAAAAGAAGCTGCAACGTCTGCTTCCACAATTGGCTGATTTTTCATTTTACACCCATTCAAATAGTTCAGAACAGCTGATTTCAAACCGCTGAAGCTAAAATCATAAGGTGAGTCTGCAACATGTGCTTTTGGAAAAGAAATGGCTTCTGAATTGCCTTCTTTCGCAAGTCGGTCTATCTTAGGTCCGCCAGGATACCCCAGACCAATTGCACGCGCAACTTTATCAAAGGCTTCACCGGCCGCATCATCTCTTGTTCGTCCGAGAATTTCATATTTCCCATAGTCCTTCACCACAACCAGGTGTGTATGCCCTCCCGATACCACAAGACACGCAAACGGGGGCTCCAGATCCGGATGTTCGATATAGTTTGCAGAGATATGCCCTTCAATATGATGCACACCAACCAAAGGGAGATTTCTTGCAAAACTGATTGCTTTTGCCTCTGCAACACCTACAAGCAGCGCCCCTACCAGTCCCGGTCCATACGTAACTGCAATTGCATCCACATCATCCAGTGTAACCCTGGCATCATCCAGGGCTTCACAAATAACCTGATTGATCTTCTCAATGTGCTTTCGCGACGCAATTTCCGGAACCACGCCGCCATAAAGCTTATGCAGCTCTATCTGAGATGAGATAACATTTGACAATACCGTCCTCCCGTTTTTTACAACAGAAGCTGCCGTCTCATCACAGGAACTCTCTATTCCCAAAATCAATATATCTTTCTGTGCTTCCATTTTTTATCCTTTCTGTCTGTCCGATAAATGAGCCGACATTATTTGAGCGTATCGCACAAATCCTCCTCAAACACAAGTTCTGTGCTTTTTCCATCTTTCCCCGGATATGCATTCTCATAAATTTTACGCACATCATCCATAAAATCTTCCGGACGCACCAGAGAAGGACTGTAATGTGTCAGCCACATTTCTCCAACTTCTGCCTCCTTTGCCAGTCTCGCCGCCTCTTTAAATGTCATATGCTTATATTCCACTGCTTTTGCTGCTTTATCTTCTTCTCCATACATGCCTTCGCAGATAAAAAGATCTGATTTCTTTGCATTTTCCACAATAGAACTGGTTGGCCTGGTATCTGTTGTATAAGTCAGCTTGATCCCTTTTCTCGGCGGCCCAAGCACCATATCCGGTGTATAGCGTACACCATCCAGTTCTACCACATTGCCTTTTTGAAGTGGATTCCAGCACCGAAGCGGAATACCTGCTGCTTTGGCTTTCTCCACATCAAACCTGCCCGCCCGGTCAATCTGGATCGTATATCCATAGCACAATACATTATGATTTACTCGAAATGCACGGATTCGGTAGCCATTCAGTTCAAACTCCTGCTCCGCTCCCTGAATTTCCACATATTTTATCTCAAAAGGCAGTTCCGGGGCGATAACGCGCAATGCATTCACGACTCTTTCCAGACCCTTTGGGCCAATCAGAGTCAGCGGTTCATGGCGCTCTGCATTTCCCATTGTCAGAAGAAGACCGGGAAGACCACTGATATGATCTCCATGGTAATGTGTAAAACAGATAATATCAATCGGTTTAAAACTCCATCCCTTTTCTTTTATTGCAATCTGCGTACCTTCTCCGCAGTCGATCAGAACGCTGCTTCCATTGTACCGCATCATCAGTGCAGTCAACCAGCGTCTGGGCAGCGGCATCATTCCGCCGCATCCAAGCAAACAAACATCAAGCATTTTCATTTTTCCTTTTCTTTTAGAATTCTATCTATTTGGCAGATCATTAAATAAGCTCCGTCTCTTCCTGTATTTCCACTTCCAGAACAAAATTCTTCCTCATACGGTCATAGCATCCTTCACACAAGGCAAAGCTATGACGTTCACCGTCTTTTCCGGAAAAAAATCCCCACGTTTTATCTATCTGCAGGAAATCTTCTCCTGTTTTCTGTATATTCTGAGATATCATTCTGCCACAGCAATTACAGTAAATCTGATTGTTTTTTCTCATTGTATCCTCCCGCGCAGGGCAGTACCCCTGCAGATTTAATCCTTTCAGTGACAGCAACAGTATAACGAAAAGATATCATCCCGTACAGTGGGAATTGGAGGCAGTCAGCTATATTTCCACATAATCACTGCGTCCTCCCTCGGTTTTTCGTAAAATCCAGGACGTATGCCAACACTTACAAAACCAAGTTTTTCATAAAGATGCAGTGCCGCTGCATTTTTGGCGCGAACTTCCAGTGTAAAATTCAGAATTCCGCGTTCCTGTCCACAGCGGATCAATTCGTTCAGCATGGCGGACGCTACCCCCTGATTCCGGAACACTTCCGCAACCGCTACGTTTGTGATATCCGCCTCATCCAATGACTGAAGCAGACCGCAATAGCCTGCCAGTCTCCCGTTTACCCGCGCAGTCAGATAAAGTGCAGCCTCCTGTCCAATGGCATCTGCGAATCCTTTTTTACTCCAGGGTTGAGAAAAAATACTCTTTTCCACTTCAGCTACTTCATCCAGATCTTCCATCTGCATCTTCCTTATTTCAAGCATTGTTCTGCGCTTCCTTTTCCTGCCGTTCACGTTCTGCCTGAGAGAGTCGAAGATACTCTGGTTTGTGTTCCGCTGCGCTCTCCATCTGTCCGGCGGCAAAATAACGCTCACTCAGAGCCGCTATTGCTCCGGCACGCTGCCTGTTTGCATGAGCCGGCGCAAAAGAAAACGGAACCTTTACCTCCTTTTCCAGAAAAGTACGATAAACCGGAACCCCATCTCCCAAAAAAACGACCTCACGACCGTCCTCATTGATTTTACTCACAATCTCTGAAACTGCCACTGCCATCTGTGGTTCAATCACCTGGAGACGATCTCCCTGAAATTCATAGATTCCCGTGTAAACCTGATTTCTTCTGGCATCCATCAACGGGCAGATACGTTTCTCTGTTCCATACAGATTATAAGCCAGACCATCTACCGTTGGAACGGATATGATCGGTTTGTCCAGAGCCAGACCCAGTCCTTTCGCAGTAGCGGAACCAATACGAAGTCCGGTAAAGGATCCAGGACCTGCTGCCACAGCAATTGCATCGACAGATGCAAGATCCAGGCTGATCATATCTGCAATCTCTTTCAGCATCGGAAGAAGCGTCTGTGAATGCGTTTTTTTATAGTTAACCGTATACTCTGCAAGCATCACATCATCTTCCACAACCGCAACTGATGCGACCAGTCCGGAACTGTCAATTCCCAATATTTTCATTTTCTTCCTCCTGTTCGGAATTTACTTCCGTCTGAATAGATTCATCCATACCGTCAATCGTGATTTTCCGATAGTCAAAACCTTTTTCCAGGTTTTTTTCAATCAAAACAGCGATAACCGGACGCGGAAGAATTTCTTCGACTAAATTTGCCCACTCGATCAGGCATACTCCCTCACCGTAGAAATAATCCTCGTACCCTATTTCTTCCATCTCTTCCACATCACCAATGCGATATACGTCAAAATGATAAAACGGCAGGCGTCCTTCTTCATAAATCTGCACAATTGTAAAAGTGGGGCTGTTTACCGGTTCTTCAATTCCAAGGCCTGCTGCCAGTCCCTGCGTAAAAATGGTTTTTCCCACTCCAAGATCTCCGGTCAGTGTATAGATCTGCCCCGCCTGTGCTTTTTTCCCAATCGAATATCCTAGTTTGAAGGTTTCTTTTTCATTTCTCGTCTCAACAATCATAATTTCACTTTCTTCTCCGGCATATTTTTACGGAATATTTTTACCAGCTCGTCATACTGACCGCCGATTGCTTCCTTTGGCAATACAAATGCATTCCGTTTTCCGGAATATACAAGCACACTTTTTCCTGTCTGGCAGACTTTCAGGATATTTTCCCATTTACAGTCCGCTTTCTGTTTGTCCTGAATAATCTGAATTCCTTTCTCATTTAACACATAAGTAATCGGTTTCTGAAAAACAGCATTGTTTTTCACCTGCCTTTTCGAGCGCATATAAAGGCTCACCGGAAGATACAGGATAAACCAGATTCCAAACAACAAGTACAATATGCTGAAGATCAATGTTGTCTTTCCAAGAGTAATGCCAAACAGAATAAAGGATGCAATGCCAAAGAGCACGCCCAAAACTCCGGTCAGACTTTTGTAGGTATGATTCAGCATAAAATTATACATAATCTGCGGTGTCATCTTTACTTCAAATTTTACTTCCAATCTTTTTTCCTCCTGTTAAAGTCTTTATTATCCGGCATCTTTCCGGCTTTTCTCTGATTCCGGAAATTTCCTTCGATAGCTTTTGATTATAACACACAGTTTTTTTGCTTACAACTCCAAAAACCGGAAAGGTTCTTCCTCTTTCAGAAAATGCATCAGCATATATGCACACATAATTGCCACACGCTCTTCTTTGAGAATGCGCCTTACTTCCTCTCTGTCGGCAATCACTACCTCAATGTCCTCTGTATCTTCCAGCCCATCTCTGCTGACCGTACCGTCCGCATATCCATAAACGGTTCCGCAGCATTCATCTGTCATACCAACCGTAGTAAAAAACGGTTTTTCAAACATCGGATCCACCGAAAGCGGATGAAAATCAAGACCGGTTTCCTCTTTCATTTCGCGTATTCCTGCCTCCTGATAATTCTCGCCTTCATCCACCAGCCCTGCCGGGAATTCATAAATATAATCATCCAGAGAATAGCGATATTGGCGTATCAGAACAACTTTATCTCTTTTTTCTCCATAGAGACTGTATATGATCACACCATCCGGCTCTTCATTCCTGGTGATGATTTTCAGCTTCTTCTTTTCTTCTGCTCTGGATGCCACAAAATACCGAACATCACCGCCAAGTCTGTTTTGCGCGTTCAGTTCATACAAATTCAAATGATGGTTGCTGGTCTGTTTTTTAATTTCTCTGATTCTTGACATAATCTCCTCCAAAAGTGTGTAACCTTTTCCCGTGATACAAATCCTGCTTTCTTTACTGCGGTATTTTTCTGCCGTATAACAAAAAAAGAATACCACGTAACTTCAGAAAGCACAACCTTTCATCCGTCACATGATACTCTTACAAAATCAAATAGAATTTCCTTTCAGAATCGGACTGACATGTTTATAGAGCAGGAAGGTGATTACTCCTACAATCAGTCCTTTCAGCAGATTAAACGGTGCTACAGCCAGTACAACAAAGGTAAACAGGCTGTTAATTGAGGGATTAACTGCCGTTCCCATCGCAATCAGGGCATCCACCGACATGCCAAATGCTTTTCCATACGCCGGAAGTAAAACAAATGCATTCAGAAAACATCCCACGAATGCCATAAACAACGTTCCGGTAATCATGCCAACAACTGCTCCGCCTCTCGTTTTTTTCACCTTATAGATGATCCCGGCCGGTACGATCATGGAACACCCGATCAGAAAATTGGCAAAATCACCGACACCCGCTGTTGAAGTTCCCTTAAACAGAAGGTGAAGAACAATCTTAATCAACTCGATAAATATGCCTGCCGTCGGTCCCATAGCAAAGGTGCCGATCAGAACCGGTATTTCACTCAAATCGATTTTGTAAAAGGGCGGTGCAAACCAAAGGGGAATCTCAAACATCATCAACACAACCGAGACTGCTCCCAGCATGCCCACCTGTACCATTGTTCTCAAGTTACTTCTTTCCGCAGTTTTTACTGCTTTTGTACCTGAACTCATCCTTCATCTCTCCTTTTCTGATAACATTGAATCAAAAAGAACAGATTCTCCGTCGATGTGCGCCTTCATTACACAAAGCTGCAAAATACCACTGTGCGGTGCTTTTCTGCAGAAAAAGAAAATCCCGGATAACATCATCCGGGACAAATAATTGCATAACGTATCGCTTTTCTTCTCACATCCAGACTTTAACTGTCGGTTATGGAATTCTCCCAAAACAAATGATGCAGTTAAGGAAGTCACCATATCAGCCGCATATGCGGGTCGCGGACTTTACCGCCGGTGGGGAATTACACCCCGCCCCGAAGATTTTTGCTGTTCTGTGTCTCATTATATGCCATCACACTGGATTGTGCAAGTATTTTTTTCTTTAATCAGGTATATCGGTCTGTGTTTTACCTCCAGGTAAGTTTTCACATCAGGATCAGAGAAGCCAGACAGAAGAACACACCTTCTGCAGATGCTATCATAAGCGGCTTTGTGCTGAAAGCAACCATCCAAGAATTCCTTTGGAAAAACAGTTATAATCTTCCATGGATAGAATTGCATCTGCCACCTGTCTTGTCATGAAACGAAAATCTCTGGCCCCGTCCATAATATCCGTATCAGTTTTCTGCATCTCCCGGTAAAATGTCGGGATGGTTTCCTCCTCATTTAGATATTATTAATAATCTATTACATTTCATTTACGCGTTATAAGATTGCAGAAGCTATATCACAAAAAGGAAACGTCATTTGTCAGATCTTCATAGACAATGCGATTCTCTTTTTCTGCATATCAACGCTTAGAACCTTAACATCCACGATGTCGCCCACACGCACAATCTCAAGAGGATGCTTTACAAATTTTTTGCTGCTCATTTCTGAAATGTGGACCAGTCCGTCCTGATGAACCCCGATATCCACAAACGCTCCGAAATCAATCACATTGCGCACGGTTCCTTTCAGTATCATCCCTTCTTTGAGATCTTTCATTTCCAGAACATCGCTTCTGAGAATCGGTTTTGGCATCTCATCCCTGGGATCACGGCCTGGCTTTTCCAGTTCCGCTGCAATATCATGTAAAGTTGGCTCACCAACTCCAAGTTCCGCCGCCATTTTTCTGTAATCTGTGATTTTTCCGGAAATGCCTGCCTTTCCCCCGGCAGCAATTTCATTTAAATGTACCCCCAGCTTTGCCAGCAGCTTTTCTGCCGCCTCATAACTCTCCGGATGGACACTGGTTGCATCAAGCGGATTATCTCCTCCACGTATGCGCAGAAAACCTGCACACTGTTCATATGCTTTTGGTCCAAGCTTGGCAACCTTCAAAAGCTGCTTCCGATTCTGAAAGCTTCCATTTTCTTCCCGGTAAGTCACAATATTTTTTGCAATTGTTTTAGAAATACCGGATACATAGGAAAGCAGAGAAGCCGAAGCCGTATTCAGATCCACCCCGACACGGTTTACACAATCTTCCACAACACCGCCAAGTGCTTCACTCAGCTTCTTCTGATTCATATCATGCTGATACTGCCCGACTCCGATGGACTTCGGGTCAATTTTTACAAGCTCTGCCAGAGGATCCTGAATACGTCTTGCAATGGAGGCTGCACTTCTCTGACCAACATCAAAATTCGGAAATTCTTCTGTTGCAAGCTTGCTGGCTGAATAGACGGAAGCCCCCGCCTCATTAACGATCACATATTGAACCTGTTCCGGTATTTCATGAAGAAGTTCTACAATAATCTGCTCTGACTCCCGGGAAGCCGTTCCATTTCCCACCGAAAACAGTGTAATATGATATTTGCGGATCATTTTTTTCAATGTCTCTTTGGCGGCTCTGATCTTACTCTCACTGGTGGGTGCTGTCGGATAAATGACAGCCGTATCCAGAACCTTTCCCGTGGCATCCACCACAGCAAGTTTGCATCCGGTACGAAAAGCCGGATCCCATCCCAGCACCACCTGCCCGGTAATCGGAGGCTGCATCAAAAGCTGTTCCAGATTTTTTCCGAATACTTCAATCGCACCATCCTCCGCTTTCTCTGTCAGCGCATTGCGGATCTCTCTCTCAACTGCTGGTGCAATCAGACGTGCGTAACTGTCTGCAATTACTTTTTTCAAAAATTCGGAAGTATTTTTATTTTCTCTGACAATCACTTTTTTCTGAAGATAAGACAGAATTTTCTCCTGAGGTGCCTCTATTTTTACAGTCAGTATTTTTTCCTTTTCCCCACGATTCAGAGCCAGAATGCGATGTCCGGCAACATTTTGCAGGGCTTCCTCATAATGATAATACATCTCATAAACGGACTGTACTTTCTCATCCTTTGCTTCTGAGAGAAGAAATCCTTCTTTCTGTGTCAGATTACGTATCCGGATCCGATAGCTGGCTTCATCAGAAATAATCTCTGCCAGAATATCTCCTGCTCCCTGAAGCGCTTCCTCCGGTGTGTTAACACCATTTTGTATATTCACAAAAGCTTCTGCTTCCTGCAGCAGAGGCTTGGGTGTCCGCTGCAGCAGAATAAGATCTGCAAGCGGTCCAAGTCCTTTTTCCTTTGCAATGGTTGCACGGGTTCGTCTTTTGGGACGATACGGCCGGTATAAATCTTCCACCACAACCAGAGTTTCCGCTGAGAGAATCTCCTGTTTCAGTTCCTCCGTCAGTTTCCCCTGCTCCTCTATGCTTGAGAGAACCTGCTGCTTTTTTTCCTCCAGATTTCTCAGATATGCAAGTCTCTCAGAAAGCTTACGTAAAATCTCGTCATTTAAGGAACCGGTCACTTCCTTCCGATAACGGGCAATAAAAGGAATCGTATTTCCTTCATCAATTAGCCTTACCGCTGCATCCACCTGCCCGGGTTTTATTCCCAGTTCCTGTGAAAGATGTTGATTAATATCCATATTTTCCTCCAGTATCTGTAATCTTTTAACTTGATCCTCCCTATGATAACACTTGAGTTTCCCTTTTGTCTATGCTATCATATCAGTTAAGCTTTAACCAGTTACAGACCGTAACATGTTTTCCCGGACTTTGCAGCAAGTGCAATGTTCGGACTGATCTGTAATGTAAAATACTTTTGAATGGAGGAGAATATGGACTACGATTATCATTATGACAGGGAAGAACATAACAATCAGGCGCCCCAGCCGCCCGCCACAAACGGGCTTTCCACTGCTGCGTTGATTTGCGGAATCATTTCTCTTTGTACCATGTGCTGTTTTTATCTGTCCATTCCACTTGCAGGGCTTTCTATTCTCTTTGCATTGCTCTCAAAGGGCTATGACTCAAAAATGAACCCTCAGGCGCGAACCGCTGCGATTCTTGCTGCTCTGGCAATCTCGATTTCAGCCGGGCTCATCATCTCAACACTGGCAACAGGAAACGTACAAAAAACCATACAACAATATTACAAGTATTATGATGAATTTGAACTGCCGTTTGACAGTGACAGTCACCTCTAAAGTGTCTGTCCCCACAGTATAAGGCAGAGATTTTTCCATATCGTATCCAGTGCCAGAATTCCCACTCCTACCCATACATAAAAGCTTCGGTATTTCATGGCAATACGGATCTTTCCTCTGCTCAGATACTGTATGGTGTTTGTAATCATATACCACACATAAAGCACACTGCCATAAAGCACAATCGGGTGGTAGTGCAGAGATGCACGTATATCTCCCTGCATCAGCTTTACAAACGCGCGTGTGCCGCCACATCCCGGACAATAAAGTCCGGTAATTTCATGGAACAGACAGGGCAGCAGAAATCTTCCCGGATCCGCTCCTGTTATTTTAAACACAATTACCAGAAACACTGCGACAGCCGGCAAAATCAGCCCGCAATAGTACAGGTTATCTGGTTTCCAGTATGAATCTTTTTTCATGCTACCTCCAACAATGCGTCTTTTGGACGCTGTAAAACAAATATTATCCTCAGAAATGGAGTTGAATATTATGAAGCGAAGCTCTTCTGAATTAAAACAAATGGCACGAGGCACACTGATCGGCCGTTACAGTCTGCCCATCTGTGCATATCTTGTCACCTATGCAATTTCTATCGCGCTGGAAGCGATACTTGGTGTAATATTTCCATTCAGTGAAAATACGGCAGCCTATGTCACCTATCTGATTGCCTCTTTTATCTGCAGCCTTCTTCTGGTCGTTCTGAAAGCGGGACCTACCACGATCCTGCTGGATATGAGCCGGGGTGGCCGTGGACAGATGAAAGATGTTTTTTACGCTTTCACACATCAGCCGGACCGAATTCTGCTTTCACAGCTGCTTATCAGTCTGATCGGTTTTGTCTGCGTTCTGCCCGGCATTCTTTTATATGCAGCCTGCAGTTTTTGGCAGCTGAGTCTTTTCTTTAAAATACTTTCCCTGCTGCTTTTCGCTGCCGGAATTGTACTCAGCATTTATCTGATGTTAAGCTACGTACTTGTCGTACCTCTTTATATCGACTGTCCCCAGACCGGTGCTCTGGAACTTCTGCGTGAAAGCCGGATACTGATGAAAGGCAACAAAGGACGCTATTTCTACATGGAGTTAAGCTTTCTTGGCATCGCACTGCTTGGAACGCTTAGTTGTTTTATCGGTCTGCTTTGGGTGATTCCTTATGCAGAAATGACTGCTCTTGAGTTCTACCGGGAAATTGTCGGTGAAATCTGAATCCTGTTCCGATTGAAAACAGATTATGCTCTGCACATCGAAAACACCTGTTGTTTTCCTGTACAGAGCATCTTTTTTCTCATACTATTTTGCAAGGAAATACTCCATCATTTTATGGCCTTCTGCGATATAGTTTCCGCTTTCTTTTGCTTCTCTCTCATTGTAATTCCATGTTTTATCCTTCAGATCCGTACTGTCGTATAACAGATAGGGAACCGGTGCCGCTGTATGGGTACGGACACAGATCGGTGTGGGATGATCCGGCATCACAAGCATACGATAATCCTCTCCCGATGCATCCATTCTCTCTTTGACATACCGTATCACACGCTCATCCAGAAACTCAATTGCCTTGATTTTTTTCTCTATGCTGCCCTGATGCCCCATCTCATCCGGAGCCTCCACATGAATATATGCCATGTCATAGCCATCTTTGATCAGGGCATCCACTGCTGCCTGTGCTTTTCCCTCGTAATTGGTGTAAAGTCCTCCATTGGCACCTTCCACAATACAATTGTGCATGGATGCACCCACTGCAATTCCTTTTAACAGATCCACCGCCGAGATCATCACTGCTTTCTTGTGATACTTATCTTCAAAGGAAGACAGAATCGGCTTGGTTCCCGCACCCCAGAACCAGAGGCTGTTCGCAGGATTTAATCCTTTTGCTTTACGCTCCAGATTCAGCGGATGCTTTGACAATATTTCATAGCTTTTTTTCTGCATTTCAAGAAGTGCTTCGTCCTGGGGTAAATATTGCCCGATCACCTGACCAAGTACATCATGCGGCGGTGTCAGTTCCGTCACACTTCCATTTTTCCAGATCAGGCAATGGCGGTAGCTGGTACCCACGTAGAAATGATATGGTTCCTTCTCAAGCCCGGATTTTACTGCTTCAAGCAGAACAGCTGCATCCTCTGTGCTGATTTCATCTGAACTGTGATCCAGGATTTTTTTCTCTTCATAAGGTTCTTCTTCTGAAAGTGTTACAATATTACAGCGCAGCGCCACATCGCTATCTTCCATTGGAACACCAATGCTCAGCGCTTCCAGCGGAGAACGCCCGGTATAATACTGCCTTGGATTATAGCCCAGAACCGACAGATTTGCTGTATCACTGCCCGGTTTCATTCCATCCGGAATCGTATGCACCAGCCCGATCTCGGAAACCCTGGCCAACGCATCCATGGTCGGGGTATGTGCTTCAGACAACGGGGTACCGCCACTTAGACTTTCAATTGGTTCATCTGCCATACCGTCACCCAGTATTAATACATATTTCATAATATTTACTCCTCCTGCTCCTGTCAATTATTCCGGGAAAATACCCGATTACTGAAAGAAAAAGGGTGAAAGCTTCTCTCACCCCTTTTTCTCTGCTTTTTAATCATCCTCGCGACGCAGACGAATCATGGAAATAACGCTTCCAAGTCTCTCTGCTTTCGCTTTATACTCTGCCTCAGAAATGACTTCTGTTATAAATCCAAATTCACCTTCCAGTTCCGGAAGCACAACCGGCTGAACGGTACCAAATATCTCCTCAATGTTTGCAAGTGACTGCTCCGGTGTTCCTTTTACGCGTACAAAAAATCTGCGCTGCGAATTGCTGATATCTGTCAGCTGCAGCTTCTGGCTGCTCCAGAAAGACATGACACTTCTGTGAAGATGTCTTGCCTCATCTACCACGTCCGAAACAACCGCACTGGCTGTCGGCAGCTTTCCAGCACCACTTCCGTAAAACATCGCATCCCCCAGAACATTTCCATGTACAAAGATAGCATTAAATACACCATTCACACTGTACAGCGGATCGGATGGCCCAAGAAGAACCGGTGATACCATCGCATAAAAGCTTTCACCAACCTTGCGGCTGACTGCCAGCAGTTTTATGCTTTTGTCCATTGCTTTTGCATATTTGATATCGGTAGCGGTAATTTTACTGATACCCTCCGTGTAAATGTCCTCAAAGTCAACCTGACGTCCAAAAGCCAGAGAAGAAAGGATTGCAATCTTACGGCAGGCATCGTAGCCTTCCACATCCGCCTCCGGATTGCGCTCTGCATAACCGAGCTCCTGGGCTTTTTTCAGTACCTCTGCAAAATCAGAACCCTTCTGCTCCATTTCCGTCAGAATATAGTTGGTGGTTCCATTGAGAATACCTGTGATCTCGTCAATTTCATCTGCCGTCAGAGAAGAATTTAACGGACGGATGATCGGAATACCACCTCCACAGCTTGCCTCAAACAAGTAATTCAAATTTCTCTCTCTCGCAATTTCCAGAAGCTCTGCACCATGACGTGCTACCAGCTCCTTATTGGATGTGCAGACACTCTTTCCGGCCAAAAGAGCCTGTTTTGTAAAGGTATATGCCGGCTCCACACCGCCCATCACTTCCACCACAATTTTGATTTCCGGATCATTCAGAATGATATTAAAATCATGGACTATCTTCTCCTGAATGGGATCCCCCGGAAAGTCCCGCAAATCCAGCACATATTTAATATTGATTTCTTCTCCTGCTTTTTTGTTTATACTGCTGTGGTTTGTATTGATAACCTCTACAACTCCGGAACCAACTGTTCCGTAACCTAAAACCGCAATCTGAATCATGTTACTCCTCCTGTTTTTTCTCTTTATGCGAAAAGTCAATCACTCTCTCGCCAGAATTTTAATATACTGTACACCCTGCCTTGCCTCAATATCCTGCATCATCTCTGACACGTCCCCGGTCGAAGCGAGAATTTCAACGCTCAGAGTCAGCGAGGCAATCCCATTGATCGGAATGCTCTGATGAATCGTCAGAATATTAGCATGATAATCCGCCACAATATGAAGGACATCTGACAGCAAACCAGGCTCATCGTCCATCTGAATCACAAACGTAATGGTTTTTCCTTTTGCATTGTCATGGAACGGAAAAATGTCATCTTTATATTTGTAAAAAGAACTGCGGCTGATCCCTACTCTGTCCGCCGCTTCCTGCACAGTGGCAGCTTTGTCGGATTCAATCAGACGTTTTGCTTCCACCACTTTTAAAAGCACTTCCGGAACCGCTTTCTTTGTTACAACATAATATTGATTCTTTTCTTCCATCTCAGCCTCCTTATGTACCTGTTTCAAACGAATCCTCACACAGACTCTTTCTGCTGTGCACATTTGTACTTCCTTGAAAGATAGTAGCACATTTTAGGAAAAGGCGCAATGAAATTCTTGCGAAATCCAAAAGAGTAAAGCTTAGAAATTTCTGCCACCTCCACCAAAGCTTCCGCCTCCGCTGGAAGTATGCACACTGCTTCCGCCTCCTCCGGCAGATCCTCCCCCACCTGGCGGCGGGTTTTTGGGTATATGCCGGTGTGTCACGATCTGATTCAGAAACCTGTCCTGTTTATCCGAAAAAGCGACCAGACTGTTTTCCCGCCAGTTATAAACATATCCTCCAAAATGAACCTTATATTTTCCAAGGACGACCGCGCATGGAACGACAGCCGCAAGAATCGCAGCTGCAAGTGCCAGTATGATCTCCCAGAGTTTCAGCGAATGATACCGGATAATATTGCCATTCTCGTCAATCAGATAATCATCCGAAGAAAGTCCTCTGTCCACCACTTCATCTGTGGAAACCAGCATATTTGCAAAACAGGAATACATTTCCCCTCTTTTCAGGTTGTCATAACCAGCATCCAGAATCTCTTCCACTTCTCTGTCACTTACATAATAGCGCATATCACCTGCCGTAGAGATCCATACTTCCCGGTTATCCATATCGATCAACATCGTGATCCCGCCCTTTTTGCCGTCATCATAGAATCCATGATCCATATAAAAATCATCCGCATATTCCTCGGCAGATTTCCCCCTGGCATCTATCGTCGTCAGAAGAATAAAATTCATATCATGTTTTTCGGAAAGCTCTTCTGTCTGCCTGGACAGCTCCTCTTTTTCAGAATCCGTCAGGAGTTTCCCATCATCAAATACTGTCTGCACGGATGCCCCTTCTGCCCGAACGGAAACACAGAACAGTACACTGACACAGAAAAGAACGGCCGCCAGCAGATGTTTTCCAGATAATCGTTTCATAACCAGTACCCTCCCAACAACAGTAAAAGAAAGACCGGAAAAAAGACAGCCGCAAACAGCACTGCTATTTTACGGTAATCTACCGGAAGCTCACCGAATACTTCTCCCGTCTGTCCATTCATCGCGTAGTAAAATATTTTTTTCCCTTTTCCCCGGTAAGTAACAAGCCATACCGGAAGCAGACAATACTGCCAGTTTTCCTTTTCCACATTCACAGATGTCTGCTCCGAGGTAACCGCATTATAACCACGCACACTGTCCCTCAGGGTTTCTTTTGCATATCTTTTTGCATCAGAAAGCATGGTATCGCGAACCATCGTCCGTTCAATATCCCGCTTTTCCGCAAAAAATCCCGAAAGATATCCCATATGAAACTCTTCCATCTCCGAAAAACGGTATGGCTGTACATTTTCTGCAAGCTTTCGTTCCTCCTTGGTCAGAGCACCTGCGGACATGCCGGAAAATGTCATCCTGGCTTCCCGCCTGATATCATAATACCTGGTTTCTGTATATTCCAGATCACCGGTACAGTATACTCTGATTTTGGTTGCTTTTGCGTCCATCCTTCCATCCACTGTATACTCACATACCCAGTATGGAAAATATACACCGGAAAGCTTTTCTATCTGTTTCTTTGAGAAAAAATCCTTTGGAATAAATTTCTTTTTATGTACGTACTGAAGAAAACGTTCCTCTGCCTCTTTCCGGTCAAACCGGAAGGGAAGAACCTTGTCAGGCAGATAATCTCCCGAAAGCCTCCCCTGCAGTACCACCGGATTGTGGCAGTAATAACAGAATGTGGCAGCAGTCGTGGCATCGGTCATGATCTCTGCACCGCAGCTTGGACAGGTATATATCATTGCCTCTCCCTGAAAATCTGTCTCCTGGTCTGCCGTATTCTGTTCTTTTTCCAAACCGACTGACGACTGCATCTCTTCTTCCCCGAATACAGACAGACAGTATTCACATTTATACTGCTGCGTTTTCGGATCAAATCGCAGATCTCCGCCACAGTTTGGACATTTGTAACTGATAACTGCCATTTCAAACTTCTCCTTCTGTCAACGTTCTCCCTTATGGACGCGGGCTGCCGCACTCGGAGCAAAATTTTCCTTTATTTATCGTTCCACAGCTGCATCTCCACTCTGCCACGGGACGCGGACTTCCGCATTCTGAACAGAATTTCCCTTTATTCACGGTTCCGCAGCTGCACGTCCACCCGGGATTATTCTCCTTGCTTTCCGGCTGTACCGGCTGATTCTGCCGTCCTGCCGTCTGATTCATCTGCATCTGCTGAAGATTGGCAGCTGATGCTGTATTCATAAATCCGCCTGCTGCTGCCATACCCATATTCATTCCCATAAAACCTGCCGCACTCCCATTGGAATTGGAACCGGCAGCCTGCATACCGGCAGCCACTGCACTCTGCACATAGCCTTCCCGAATAGAAGGATCTCCCATCATCGCTCCCTGATTCCGCATATCAATCAGGCGTCTGGAATTCTCATCGTATGAGATACTTGCAATTCCAACGGACTGTATTTCCATACCACGCGTCTTTTTCCAATCCTCATCCAGCGTCTCCGCCATATATTTCCCCAGTTCCCTGCTTTTTGCAGTTACAAAGGAAATGCGCACACCGTCTGCTGACATCTGATTGATGGATGACTGCAAAGCTTCCAGAAATTCCGACAGATACTGTTCATTGATTTCCTCAACCTCTACCTGTGACGCATTTTTCGGAATCACTTCCGCATAAAATTTAACCGGATCAGTAATGCGGATCGAATACGTCCCATGGGCCCGTAAAAACAGTTCCGCATTGTAAAAGCTGTCAAAATAGTTCACCGCATTGCGGGTACCAAACTTTATTCCCTTTATTTCCTGCAGATTAATATAGTAAACATGCTGGGAAACCGGTGTTACACCGCCAAATCGAAATCTTGCAAACGCTTCATGAAGCGCATCCTGGAACTGTCCGTCAAACATCGAAGGCGAGGAGGAATTATCTACCGTAAAATACCCTGGTTCTGCTGTGTAATCGATAATCTTTCCTCCATCTGTTAAAATCATAAACTGATTTTCATACACATGAATGACGGAACCATTGGAGATTACATGACTGTCTCCCCGCACATTGGCACCTTTTCGCATACGGACTCCCTGTGTCAACACGGTATGCTCTCCCATATCCTGAGGCTCCACTACCTCAAGCCACTGATCGGCTGCCGCTCCTTTGGCAGCCTGTATTGCTGCTTTGATCAATCCCATATTATCCTCCATTCTCAAAATGCCGCAGAATGGTCAAACACTCTGCGGCATTTTATGATTAATCAGGCATATCTCCTGCTTCACCGGAAGCTTCTCCCAATGTCAGCCATTTCAGATATGCATTTATAAACAAATCAATGTTTCCATCCATGACACTGTCCACATTTCCTGTCTCAGCGTTTGTTCTGTGATCCTTTACCATTGTATAGGGCTGCATGACATACGAACGGATCTGATTTCCCCAGCCGATTTCCTTAACCTCGCCGCGAATACCGGAAAGCTTCTCCGCATTCTCCTGCTGCTGTAAAAGATACAGCTTGGCTTTCAGCATCTGCATGGCTTTGTCTTTGTTCATATGCTGCGAGCGCTCATTCTGACACTGTACAACAATGTTTGTGGGAAGATGCGTAATACGGATGGCAGAAGATGTTTTATTAATATGCTGTCCACCGGCACCACTGGAGCGATACGTGTCAATACGCAGATCCTCATCCCGTATTTCAATATCAATGTCCTCCTCAATGTCCGGCATTACATCACAGGATACAAAGGATGTCTGACGCTTCCCTGCCGCATTGAACGGTGAAATACGTACCAGGCGGTGCACCCCTTTTTCGGATTTCAGATATCCGTAAGCATTCTCACCATTTACCTGGAAGGTAACTGATTTGATCCCTGCTTCATCTCCATCCAGATAGTCCAGTACTTCCACGGAAAATCCACGCTTGTCTGCCCATCTGGTATACATGCGGTAAAGCATCCCGGCCCAGTCACAGGACTCAGTACCGCCCGCACCTGCATGGAGTGTGACGATCGCATTGTCTTTGTCATACTCACCGGACAGCAGAGTCTTGATGCGGATCTCATCATAAGTAATCCTGAAATCATCTAACAGCTCCTGAATTTCCGGTAGCAGAGAAGCATCATTTTCTTCCGCTGCCATCTCAATCAGGGTCTCGATTTCTTCATGCTCTTCTTTTAATTTTGCATAAACGGCAATGTCATCCTTCATGCTTTTTAAGGTTTTCATAGACTCCTGCGATTTTTCCGGATTGTCCCAGAAATCAGGAGCCTCCATTTCTCTTTCTAATTCCTGGATACGCTGCTCTTTATTTGCCAGGTCAAAGTGAATCCCTCACTTCCACTAATGGTTTTTTAAAACTGTTCCATTCATATTTGAACTGATCTAATTCTACCACTTGCTTCACCTCTTTCTTTCATATGGTTAACTTATTATACACGTTTTGAAACAAATAAAAAAGTATTAAAACCGAAATTTTTACTTAAATTCCTCATGATACTGTTCATAATCCTCATCCCAGGATGTATATTCTGCCTCACCGGCATGACTTTCCAGGCCATATTTACCGTAAAGAAATTCTCCGATGCAGGCCGTAATCTTTTTTTGCCCTTTCCAGTTCAGATGAGTCCGATCCCTGAAGTCGTTTTGAAAATCAATATCTGCTTCTCCTGTTTTCTGAAAAAACAAAAATGGAATATTTTTCTCATGAAGATAGGATTCCAGTGTCAGATTAACCCCCTGACGTTTCCTGTAGCGCTCTCCCTTCTGAATCGCATAAGGCGCAGCAAACACAACCAACTGCATCTTTTCCTGCTCACATAATTCCATGATTTTATTAAAATATTCCACATTTATCTTTGGAATATCCACCGGTTCCATATCTACTCCCTGATCCTTACAGGACACTACTTTTTTATCTGGTTTACTGCCTTTCAGATAACTTTTTTTGTCAAAATCTTCTTCTTCCAGTTCTCCCCACCTGTTATGGTACATCATAAACGGCAGATACCAGGATGCTTTTTCTTTCCACGAAAGATCCGGCCTATATACATTCAGTGCTTCCTGTTTCACTTTTCCAAAACGCATTCCATCCAAAACAGCATGCACTCTCCCCTCACTGGTATACAGCCCATCATACCAGAAAAAGTAACTTTCCAGAAGAACCACCTTGGGTCTCTGATACTTCAATGCTTCACGCAGAAGAAAGTACGAAGAGGCGATGGTCTGCTCTGGACTTCCCATCACATAAGATGTATAACCTTGTTCTTCCCAAAGGACATTGGGTTGAAATCCATAATATGCATGACTGCTGCCAAGCACCAGCACATCCACAGAATCCTCTTTGAGATCATAAAACGAATGAATCATATCAATCCGGCCGCCCGTTTTTTTGCGCATGATTTCTGAGATGCTGTTATACAGCATGATCAAGCAAAGCAGAAATACTGTAATCCGCACTGCCATACTTAATTTGCTCCTCATCTTTGCCTCCTCAAAATTGAAAATAAATAAACTGACTTGCATCAAAACCTGGTCCGTAAACACCAAAGATCAGGACTCCGAAAATTCCCGCAAAATAAATCAGCCACCGAAACCAGATTTCCTGTCCGGCTATCCATTCAATCAGACGGATTCCTTTGTATTTGCACAGATCTACACAAAAAAGAATCAACAGAGAAATCAATAATACATTTCGTGTATTCACAGTAAGCCCCATAGCTTCCAGATTATTTCCCCAGGTAAACCATTTTTCACCCGATAAACCAAAAATTCGTTCCAGGATAACAAAGGACTGGCGAAAGTTATTGCGGAAAAATATCCAGCTGACATCCACAAGTACGAAAGTTTCCATGCATTTCATAAGCTTATGACTGAATACTTCCGTTCGTATTTTGAACTGTTTTACGATACATTCCTTTACTGGTTTTATACATTCGCCGATCACCTGATACATACCATTCAGGCAGCCCCAGAACACAAAATGCCAGCTGGCACCGTGCCAGAGTCCACTTATCAGAAATACGATCATAATATTTCTGTACTTTTTCCATTTTCCTTTTCGGCTGCCTCCCAGAGGAATATACAGATAGTCCCGGAACCACGTAGTCAGTGAAATGTGCCATCTCCGCCAGAATTCTGCCACGGACTGTGCAAAATATGGTGTATTGAAATTTTCCATGAGACGGAAACCCATCACTTTCGCCGCACCGATAGCAATATTGGAGTAACTTGCAAAATCACAGTAAATCTGAAACGCAAAAAGTACAGAAGCTACCATAAGCTGAAATCCGGTTCGCTCCAGGCAGCTGTCAAACACACTATTTACTGCAACTGCAAGATATTCTGCCAGAACAACCTTCTGAAAGTAACCGTAAAGCATCAAAAGTAAACCATCGCGCACTCTATCATACTCAAATTTATGTTTTTCATTTATCTGAATCAGCAGATTTTTGGATCGTTCAATGGGACCTGCCACAAGCTGTGGAAAAAACGACACAAAGAGTGCGTATTTCAGAAAATTCTTCTCTGCATAAATTTCTCTCCGATACACATCCACGGTATAACTTAATGCCTGAAACGTATAAAAAGAAATGCCGACTGGAAGCACCACATCAAAAACCGGAATGCTGACATGAAATCCAACTGCTTCCAATACTTTCACAATTGTATCGGCCGCAAAGCCATAATATTTAAAGAAAAAAAGGATTGACAAATTGATGACAAAAGAAAATGCTACAAATAGTTTCTTTTTCCGTATTCGCACCGATTCTTCTTTTGTTTTTTCGGCATTCTCCAGAAGAAGACCTGACAAATACGTAATGACAGTAGAGGTGAGCATCAACAATGCATAACGTGGATTCCAGCACATATAAAAAAAGTAGCTGCAGGCAAGCAGAAACAAATATCGGAAACGATATGGAATCACATAGTAGGTCAGACAGACCACAGGGAAGAAAACCATAAATTCAAGTGAATTAAAGAGCATTTCTCAATTTCCTTTCTTTTGTATGCTTTTGTTTGAAAGAATCTATTTCTTATAATAATTATGTAAAAAACTGCTGTGGAACATGCTTTTGTATATCCACAGCAGTCTCATCATCATTTTTTTATAATACTAATTATTTCTTTCTTCCGCAGCACTGTTTATATTTCTTACCGCTGCCGCATGGACACGGATCGTTCGGATAAACCTTCTGTTCCGCACGTTTCTTTGGTGCATTCTGCAATGAATCATCCTTATTTGTTCCTGTCACTTTCGCAACTTCCTCACGCTCTACCTTCTGCTCAATGCGTACATGATACAGCAGCTTCAGGGTATCCTCCTGAATGGCAGCAGACATGGCATCAAACATTTCGTATGCGCTCATCTTATACTCAACCAGCGGATCTCTCTGCCCATATGCCTGCAGACCGATTCCCTGACGCAGCTGATCCATATCATCAATATGATCCATCCATTTACGGTCAATCACCTTCAACAGAATGACACGCTCCAGCTCACGAATCTGCTCCGGCTCCGGGAATTCCGCTTCCTTCATCTCATAAAGCTTCACAGCCTGCTCTTTCAGCATCTGCTTCAGCTCATTTTTCTTCATTTTCTGAGTAATTTCAATCTTTGGCAGCGGAATGATTGGAATCAGCAGACCATTTAACTCCTGAAGGTTCCAGTCTTCTGTATCCTGATCGTCAGAGATACACATGTCCACTGTATTGTCCACAATATCCGTGATCATCTTAAAAATGGAATCACGCATACTTTCTCCATCCAGAACACGACGGCGCTCTTTATAAATAATCTCACGCTGCTCATTGTTTACCTGGTCATACTCCAGCAAATTCTTACGAATACCATAGTTATTACCTTCTATTTTCATCTGTGCTTTTTCTATCGCACTGGAAAGCATTTTATGCTCAATCTGTTCATTCTCCGCAACTCCAAGGGAACGGAACACGTTCATCAGACGCTCGGAACCAAACAGGCGCATCAAATCGTCCTCCAAGGAAATATAAAATCTCGATTCACCTGGATCTCCCTGACGTCCGGAACGTCCGCGAAGCTGATTATCAATACGTCTGGACTCATGACGCTCTGTACCGATGATCTTCAATCCTCCGGCTTCCCTGGATTCCTCATCCAGCTTGATATCGGTACCACGTCCTGCCATATTGGTTGCAATGGTAACCGCTCCATGACGTCCTGCTTCTGCTACAATCTCAGCTTCCAGTTCATGGAACTTTGCGTTCAGCACTTTGTGCTGGATCCCACACTTTTTCAGCATACCGCTTAAAAGCTCGGAAGTCTCAATGGTAATGGTACCAACCAGAACCGGCTGTCCTTTTTCGTGAGCTTCCACAATAGCGTCAACGACCGCATGAAACTTTTCCTTTTTCGTCATATACACGGCGTCATCCAGATCCTTACGGATAACCGGCTTGTTCGTAGGAATTTCCACAACATCCATGCCGTAAATATCACGAAACTCTTTTTCCTCAGTCAGAGCTGTACCGGTCATACCGGCTTTTTTCTTATATTTATTGAAGAAATTCTGGAAGGTAATCGTTGCCAGTGTTTTACTCTCACGTTTAACCTTTACATGCTCTTTTGCTTCAATCGCCTGATGAAGACCATCCGAATAACGGCGTCCCGGCATAATACGACCGGTAAATTCATCTACAATCAGAACCTCATCGTCCTTCACCACATAATCCTGATCACGGTGCATCAGACTATGGGCACGCAGTGCCAGATTCACATTGTGCTGGATTTCCAGGTTTTCCGGATCGGAAAGATTCTCAATTTTGAAGAACTTTTCGACTTTTTTAACGCCATCCTGCGTCAGAGTAACAACTTTATCCTTTTCATTGACGATATAATCACCGGTCTCAGTAATCTCTTCTCCCATAATGGCAGACATCTTCGTCACTTCTCCGCTGGCTTCTCCGCGTTCCAGCTGTTTTGCAAGAATATCACAAACTTCATAAAGTTTTGTAGATTTCCCGCTCTGGCCGGAAATAATCAGAGGGGTACGTGCCTCATCAATCAAAACAGAGTCCACCTCATCAATGATCGCGTAATGCAGATCCCGCTGAACCAGCTGTTCTTTATAGATCACCATATTGTCACGAAGATAATCAAAACCATCTTCGTTATTTGTAATATAAGTAATATCGCAGTTATACTGTTTCCGTCTCTCGTCATTATCCATAGAGTTCAGAACACATCCAACCGTCAGTCCCAGGAACTCATGTACTTTTCCCATCCACTCGGAATCTCGATGCGCCAGGTAATCATTGACTGTGACTACGTGGACACCTTTGCCTTCCAGTGCGTTCAGATATGCCGGGAGTGTAGATACCAGCGTCTTACCTTCTCCTGTACGCATCTCTGCGATACGGCCCTGGTGAAGAATAATACCACCAATCAACTGTACTCTGTAATGTTCCATATTCAATACACGTCTTGCTGCCTCGCGGACTGTCGCATAAGCCTCAGGAAGCAGATCATCCAGGGTCTCTCCTTCTGCCAGACGCTTTTTATATTCTGCGGTTTTGCCTCTCAGTTCTTCATCTGAGAGTTCCATCATCGTCGGGCGCAGCTTTTCAATCTTCTCTACCAGCGGCATAATCCGTTTTACTTCACGTTCACTGTGCGTACCGAACACTTTCTGAAACACATTCATCGTTAACTTCTCCTATACTATCACATTCATTACTGTCTTTTTCGATCATAATTGTCTCATAAACATTTCTATTCTATCACTTTCTCCCTGCTTAGACAATTAAAAATTTGTAAATAACCTATGAACAGCAAAAAAACAACCATCCGCAGGCTATCCGTTATTCCCGCCGCCATGGCAGAAAAAAGCTGCCGCTGAAATGCTGTCAGCTACAAAACTGTTGCTGAATCTGCATCCTGCGGCAGCTGTACTTTTAACATTCCGGTTCAATCAAACCGTATGTATTGCCTTTTCTTTTATAAACAACGTTGACCTCATCCGTGTCCGCATTGCGGAATACGAAAAAGTTATGTCCCAAAAGTTCCATCTGTACACAGGCATCTTCCGGAAACATCGGCTTCATCCCAAACTGCTTGGTACGGATGATACGTACTTCCTCTTCTTCCCCTTCGGATTCCTTTTCAATAAATTCTTTGCGGAAGTTACCGCCATCCTGATGTTTTTCAATAATCTTGGTCTTATATTTGCGAAGCTGTCTTTCAATTACCTCTTCCACCAGGTCAATGGAAACATACATATCATTGCTGACCTGTTCCGAACGGATAATATTTCCTTTTACAGGAATCGTCACTTCGATTTTCTGTCGTTCCTTTTCTACACTCAAGGTTACAAAAATTTCTGTCTCAGGAGTGAAATACTTTTCCAACTTTCCAAGTTTATCCGTGACTGCATTTCTTAAGCCCTCTGTCACTTCAATATTCTTTCCACGAATTGTAAAACGCATGATGCCCAACTCCTTTGCCTTTAAATTTGCAGTGCAACTGCTATGGTGATATTATAGCAATTTTCCACAACATTTTCAATCTTTTTCGTAATATTTTCAGATTTTTGTTAGCATTACAGCCCGACATCAACCATTCTTAAAGACTGCACACCTGCAATACTTTTTCATAGGACATCGTTCCTCCAAAGAGATCCAGAGCGCTTCCCACCGTTACATCAATGCGATTTTTTCCGCAGAGACGCAATTCTTCCAGATCTTCGAAGCTGCCTACCCCACCTGCATAGGTCACCGGAATGCCGTTCCATGCTCCAAGCATCATCGCCAGCTCACGCTCAATCCCTTTTGCCTTTCCCTCTGCATCCACCGCATGAATCAGAAATTCGTCACAGCTTCCGGCAAGTTCATCCAAAATAGCAGGGGTCAGCACCACTTCCGTAAATTTCTGCCATCTGTCGGTGACAATATAGTATAATCCATCTTTTTTTCTACAGCTTAAGTCCAGAACCAGGTGCTCTTTTCCCACTTCTCGCAGCAGTCTTTCCAGATGATCCGGATAAAATGCCCCGTTCTGAAAAACAAAGCTTGTGACGATTACGTGGGATGCACCGGCTTTTAAAAACTCGGCCGCATTCTCATCGGTAATCCCGCCTCCCACCTGCAGTCCGCCTGGATAAGCAGCTAATGCAGACATTGCCTGTCTCCTCGTATCCGTATACCAGGGGGAATCTTTGCTGTTTAATAAAATTACATGTCCTCCCTGCAGTCCGTCTTTTTTATAAAAGTCCGCGAAAAATTCTGCATCCTGTTCCGACACAAAATTTTCTGCTGCCAGATCTCCTTCATCCTTAAGCGATCCTCCGACGATTTGTTTTACTTTTCCGTTGTGTATGTCAATGCATGGACGAAACCTCATACTTTACCTCTTTTCTCCTGTTCGATATGGTTATACTTTATGATGTTGGGGTCAAAAGTCTTTGACACCCTGATACTTACGGATTTCTCCGCGTTTCACGCTCACGAAATCCTGAAAACATTCGAAATCCGCTCATTTTTCTACGAAAAATGGCTACTTTCTCATGTTTTGCGGGTCTCAAAGTCATGCTTTTTCATGCAAGCATGAGCAGCATGACCTTTTGACCCTGGTATCACTTTATTATATGGAAAAAGGAGATATTTGTCCACTCTTCCGAAAACATTAGAGAATAACGCTGCAGAACAGATTTTCTCTGTCTGCAGCGTCATTTTATTTCTCTCAGCGATTATCTGTCCGGTTCGTGCCGTCATCCACCACATCATCCACAGCATCTCTCACTGCGTCCCCTGCATCTCTGACTGCATTTCCTGCATCATCCAGCACACCGTTATTTCCATCTGTTCGTCGGCTGGCATCGTTCTCCGTGCCGTTATTGTTTCCATTTGTCTCCGTTCCGTTATTGGTCAGTCCGTTTGTTTCTGTATGGTTTTGTAAATTCGTATCTTGCTGATTATTGGTCTGTCCGGTACTTTCCGACTGACGGCTGCTCTCCGTCTGAGACGCACTTTCTGTCTGTACCTTGTTTTCTGTGCCATTTGTTGTTCCCGTACCGCCCGTTCTGTTTCCGGAGCATGCAGTAGCACTCATCAGACAGCATAACAATCCGGAAACTGCCAGAATTTTCTTAAACTGTTTCATAATATTCTCCTTTTCTGCATTATTCTCGTAAGAGCTTCCCTCGGCTCACACTTAATATGCATCCGAAACCTGTTTTTTATTCATAATCAAAACGTATTCGGCTTCGAAAGATTCTTCTTGCAAGCTGCTTTCCATCAAAGGGAATCAATGGATACAGATAACTTTTTCCAGAAACCGTTTTATTCATCAGCATCATCAGAAAAACAACCACAAGGCCAATCACATATCCATACAGTTGAAAAGCTGCTGTCAGGATAAGCAGTAAAATCCTCATAAATTTCAGCGCATATCCCAGTTCATAGCTGGCCTGCGTATAATTTGCGATAGCTACAAATGCCATGTAAAGCATACTTTCAGAATTGAACCAGCCAGACTGTACTGCAAATTCCCCTACAACCAAACCTGCAATCACACTCAGCGGTGTAGTCAGCATACCAGGAGTATTGATTGCTGCCAGTTTCAGACCATCAATGGCAAATTCCAGAATAAGCAGCTGTACAAAAACCGGAACATTGACGGCATCTCTGACCGCGATAAATGAAAAACGTTCCGGAATCCACTGCGGATTTTGCAAAAAAAGCAGCCAGGTTGGTGTCAAAAGCAAAGTCAGAACTGCGATCATCATCCTTGTCAGACGAAGATAGGTTCCGGTTACCGGTGGAAAATAAAAGTCATCTGCCTCCTCCATGATATCAAAAACAGAAACCGGAAGAATCATGACTGCAGGAGAATTATCCGTCAAAAGTACGATTTTTCCATCCAATACTTCTGCCGCTGCCGTATCCGGGCGCTCCGTGTATTTAAACTTGGGAAACGGATTGTACCATTTCCGTGGATAGAGACACTCTGCAAGGCTTTCCTGATTCATAGTCAGGGCATCCGTCCGTATTTCTTGAAGCCTTGTTTTTACCGTTTCCAGAAACTCTCTGTCAATCCGGTCTTCCATATAGCAGAGAACCACATCCGTATGGGATGTTTTTCCGATGTTTACCATTTCCATGGAAAGCTTTGGACTTCGGATACGTCTTCGTATCAAAGCAGTATTGAACACAATGGTCTCTACAAATCCATCTCTTGGTCCACGCAGTACTTTGTCTTTATCCGGTTCTTCCACACTGCGCATGGGATACGTGCGGCAGTCAATGGCAAAACATTTGGAATATCCGTCGATAAAAAAACACATCACACCGGAAAGTATACTGGTTACAATCTCTTCCCTCTCTTCCAGAAGCTCAACTTCCACATACGGCATGGCATCTCTGGATAGCTGTGTACTGTCATCCGGCAGATCCTCCGGTGTGACAGAATAAAAGAATTCCAGAAGCTTTTCCATAATGTCATCTTTCACAAAACCATCTATAAAATAGTAGCATGCCTGCCTGTCTGCAACCATCGTTGTCCTGGAAATAATATCAAAGTTTTTATCTGTTCGAAGCTTTTCCTGTAAATATCTTCTGTTTTCTTCCAGATCTGTTGATATTGTTCTGTCCATGTTCTCACCTCTTTCCAGTTATAGTTTTCCTTTTTTTCTGGAAACTATACCATCCATATGGTTTTTTGATGATTGCTTCAGCCCCTGCTGCGTTAGACATCGTTTTCTTCAGCAACGCTTTTTCCTTTTTTTCCACATCACAGCCGCTGCGAAAACAGCCATACTATTGATCACAAGCCATACTGCTGCATCCATAGTGTCTCCAGTTCGGGCAGCTGTATTTTGCCTTCCCTCTGTGACATAAGTACCCCCGTTTCCTGATCCGTATCCCTGCGCCGTGTTTCCTCCTGCCGAAGTTAACGATGTTTTTTTCTTTGTCTCTTCCCCTTTCTTTTTTAATTCAATTTTGTATGTCTGAAGGTTGGAAACTGCTTTTACCGTAATGGTTTTCTTTTCCGGCTTTTGATAACCATCCGGTACTTTTTCGGTAGAAATGGTATATCCCATGGGAATGACCTTCTCCTTTATTGTTGTAAGTGTAATGTTTTTCCAGACGGTTTTCCCATTTTCGTCCATCACCGTCACCTTCACTCCATCCAGTATAGACTGCGTCTTTTTATCCACTGCCACAATTTTAATTACCGTTGGACGTACTTCCACCTGAAAATCCTGTATTTCGGCTGTATCTCCTCTCACCTGAATGGATGTCTTTGACAGAAGCACATATCCTTCCGGTACTTTATCCGTTACAATGTCACAGCTTCCCGCCGGAACATGGGTATACAAAACCGGAAGCTCTTCTGATTTTTCCCCAAACCTTCCTGTTATATGTGCGAAAATTCCATTTATTATTTTTTTCGCTTCCGTTTTCTCTGATACCGTGGACGCCAGAGCATATCCCGTAATGCGAACTGAGATCGGCAGTACCATAATTTCAAATGTCTGAATCTCTCTGGTATCCTTTACTTCTATTCTGGTTTTTTCCGGCACAACATACCCTTCCGGCACGGCATCTACAACTGCCTGATACACTCCCACCGGAAGCTTTTTCCAGATTTCTTCCTCACCGGCTCCGGATTCCCAGGCTCCATCCTTTCCCGACGGATTATTTTCAGCCAGAACCGGCTTTCCTTCTGCCGTTTCCAGATGGGCCTTCACCTTTCCAAGTGGAATCTTCCGTTTCCCATCCAGTTCAAAAACAGAAATGTGCACTTCTGTCACATCATCTTCCATTACGATCTCCTGGGGGCTGTACACTCCGTCCCTGGCATCCTCCACCACAAAGGCTACATCCTCTGCCGTAACATATCCGGGGGCCGGGGCAATTTCACGCAGGGTGTAGGCCGCTCCCGTCTTCAACCCTTCCACACAATGTGCCTGTTCCGTGGTGGTCCAGCTTTCCACACAGGTATTTCCCTCATAAATGGCCAGCTTTGCTCCTGCCATGTTTTCATCGGTATCTCTGGCTTTTTTTCTGACATTCACTTTTGTTATTTCGTTTGTAAAACGGATCTGATACGTCTGTACCGGTACTCCACTCTCTTTCCAGGATGCGTCTACCAGAATGATCTCACTGCTGCTCACATATCCTTCCGGTGCTTCCAGTTCGGCAATATAGTACCTTCCATTCGGCAGTGCACGATCAAACTGCGCTTTTCCATCTGCATCCGTCTCTTGCGTTTCAATCAGAACATCCTTTTCCAGAAGAATCGTTCCGTTTGCTGTACAAATATCTTCTCCCGCATACAAACCAAAAACTGCGCCGGAAAGAACCTTCTCTTCCTGATCGGCATCACACTTTATTACCTGGATATCCACCTGCTGTCTTTCATTATAAACCGGTATGGTCCCCTCTTCCGGATACACGGTGTCCATATCCTCTCCCTTATCTGACAACGTAAAAAAGAGATTTTGCTCGTTTTTTCGATATCCTTCCGGAATACCGGTTTCTTTTAAACAATACTGCCCCAGATACAGTCCCTGAAATTCTGCCATCCCGGCAGCATCAGTCTGTATCACTGCCTGCATTTTTTCCTTTTCGCGAACTCTGCATTCCACAAGATCTCCTGCGTGAAACAGAATTCCGGTCACTCCATCCGGATGGCAGATATCTGTTTCTGCAAACACAGAAAACTCAACCTGCTTTAGACCGCCTTTCACATAACCAAACCAGGTCTTCACCAGATTAAAAAGTTTCTCCCCTGCATGAATCTTTCGATCCACTGTATTCAGAAGCTCCCCTGTTTTTGAGATGCTTACATTTCCCGTCACAAATGCATTCTCCAGCTCAAACACTGTCGGATCCGGCAGATTTTCAAAACCGTCATCGGTAACAATCTGTGGAATCGAAAACGTCACTTCCTGTTTCTTACTTTTTGTCAGAATACCCTGCATTTGGTTCGGTATATAGATTTCTGAAACATAACCATTTCTTGGCATGATCTCTGTGATCTTATATATTTTTTCCGGAATCAGGCCTGTGATCACATGACCTTTTCCTTCTGTGTTTTCCGTATGAATGACAGAATGTATTTCTCCGTTTTCATCGCTGATCTGTAAAACCGCACCTGCAAGCTCATTCCCGGTCTTATCGTCCTTTAAAAACAGTTTCGCATGCGTAACTGCATTTTTTATACTTCCCTGCATGCGGACTATGAAAACCTCATCATCCCTCTTATAGGATTCAAAGTCAAACAAAATCTCTGTACCGGACAGATAATATCCATCCGGAGCTTTTGTCTCCTTCACAGTATAAGTTCCCATGGGAAGATCTGTGTGAAAAGCGGCTCTTCCATATGCGTCCGAAACAGCCCGCTCGATTTCTGTTCCTGCCGGTATCACTACGCTCCCACTGACATCCGTGATATCTTTTTTCGCATAGAGTGTGAATTCCGCACCTGCCGTCTCCGACTCTCTTTCACCGTCTGCTCCTGTTTTGATTATTCCGGTCCTGCCCTTTAATTCATCGTTAATAATATTTCCAGGATCCTGCTGATCTTCTCTCTGATCCGGATCCTGTCCGATATCCGGCAGCTGTCTTGGATTAACAAAAGTAATCTCCGCCTCCATATCTGTCTGACTATTATCCTCCTGGCTGATCTCCACCGTTTTACAACAGTCGGAACGACTTCTGGTGAACCCTTCCGGAGCCTTTATTTCCGTCACTTCATACCTGCCGGTGTATAATCCGGAAAGTGTGGCATTTCCTTTTTCGTCGGTCACAAGATACGCAATCTTTTCACCTGCATGGTAAATCTCAGGACTGTAGCCGTCCGGATGAAAAATCGTTTCCTTCGCTGAAACCTCATATCCGGCACCAGGAAGTCCCTGAAGCTTATATCGGATTTCCTTAAGCTTGCCACCTGATATCTTTGTTTCTGGTATCTCTCCTTTTTTACACACGCACAGATTCCCCTGCACCGATTTCTGGAACAGGCTTAACACCTGTACACACTCCTCATCCTCCAGCAGAATTTCTGCCACATTTTCTTTTATGTTTATAGGGTTCTGCTGTTTTCCACGGAAAAATCCAGCTGCTGTCTCGTATCCGTCTTTCACATGCAAAGAAAGATAGTCCTTTTTTTCATAAAGATTCCATTGGTAACCGTTTCTCGCCTTCGTTACCTGAATCTGGTATACTCTTCCCGGCTGAAGTCCCCGAATCAGCACATTTTTATCATGAACACTGGACTCTCTGCATACCGTGTTTCCAGCTTCATCCAGAATGGAAAAGCATACATCATCCAGCTCTACTTCTGTCTCATAATCCATAAAATTCACCTGAAGCATTGTCCTGTAATTTGTAAAAACCTCGGTAAATTTCAGAATTTCTCCATTATCCGGCTGAAAGCGGGCATCAATCTGATGAACCTCAGAAGACAAATAATATCCGTCAGGTGCTTTCTCTTCCCGTACATAGTAAAACGCCGTTGGCAAATCCAGATCAAAAACTGCATTTTCCCTTTGATCCACAGCATTTCCTGTAGCTGCCTCTGCCAGAAGAGTGTCTTTTTTCACAAGAACGGTCTGGCCATCTGCCGCAAGAATATCCTGACCGGCATACAGTCCAAACACAGCTCCCGCCAGAACACCTCCATCCTCCGCATCCTGTTTAGACACCTGAATTTTTACCTTCTGCCTTGGAATATCATACAGCGCATTCTGATAAACGATTGGTATTTCCTGACCGGCATAACTGATCTCAAAAGTCTTCGGACTGCTGTTTTTTTCTGTCAGCGCATAACCTTCTGCTGCTTTCGTCTGTTCCACCATATAGATACCAAGTGGAAGTCCATACCAGGAAAAACCGGCTGCTTCCATCGGTCCGGTCCAGGCTTTTCCTTCTCCGTCTGTGACAAGACGCACAACCTCACTGCCTTTCGCAAAAAGCAGGGTCTGATTCTCGCCGCCTTCGCCTGAGTAAATATTTTCAGCTGCCCGTACCGTAAAAACATTTCCCGGTATTCCCCGATATTCATATTGAAATCCTGTCTTCTCACTGAAATTTTTCAGCACCTGTCCTTCCGCATAGATACTGAGTTTCCCCACTGCAGGGTCATTTGTCTGACACACTTCCGTAACAAAATGTCCTGCCAGACGGTCATACCCACACTTCTCTTCAACGGAGCCGATATTTATTTTTAAACGCCGGTCTTTTGAGGCTTTTTCTGAAGGGTTCCATTTTCCCACATCATCCAAAGACAGAGAAAGGGAATGTACCGCCTCCCATTCCGGCATCCCAAACGCTGCTGCTTCAAAAAAAGTATTTTCCTTCCTTGTCCGGTATACCCCTTCAAATCCCTGTTTTATATAACCCTGGGGTGCTTCCACCTCTTCCAGAATATAAAGACCTGCCGGAAGCGGTTCGGTCGTTGCCACATAGGTACCGTTGTTTTTTCCATCTGCATCTTTTCTGACTGCCGTTTCATATGGATTCTCATAAGAGCCTGCAATTTCTCCGTTTGTATAGGCCACAACCAGGTTTCCAAAGTGATTGATATAATTGATCTTCTCTTCACTGGTCTTATCTTTCATATACCATTTGAAATAGGCTCCCTCCACATCGTGAATCACATACTTTGCCCCAGGCTTTGCTACCTTTCTTCCTGTAAAGGCATCCTCCTTTGTAATCTTCAGATAACTGGTTTTCGGCTGATCCCAGAGAGCAAAATCCGGAAGCTTTTCACCTTTTCCATCCCCTTTCACCAATTCATCTGCAGCATCGGAATCAATGGTAATCACTCTCGGCGTGACTGCTGTTTTGCCTTCCGGCACGGTTGTTTCTACCAGCAGATAATGCCCATATGGAAGCATCGGACTTTCCAGTATTCCGTCTTTGTCAGAATAAAACTCCTTGCTCCTCTCTTCCTTTCCCTCTTCATCATAGAGCAGAACAGTAGGAAGTTTCTTCATTGCAGAATAATCAAGTGTGTCCCGATCCCGGTACAGATCTATGATTTTCTGCACCAGTTCCTCATCCGAAAGTGCCAGGTAGGCTCCTTTCTCTTCTCCTGCTTCTTTCTCAAGCTCGGAAATACTGAATACAGAAAAACCGGCTCCTTCCATCCATTCCAGATCCGTCTCTTTATTATCTCCGGTCAGCTTAAAACAGCGAATTTTCTGTTTTTTCACAGACTCACGGCTGGTAAGAGAACGCTTCACCACGGGAATATCTTCTCCCTCATAGGAACAGTCCACCTCATATATTTCATCATCCGCCAGATAACCCTCCGATGCCCTGATTTCTTTCACATAATACTTTCCAAGCGGAACCTGTTTAAACCAGAGCATTCCCTGACTGTCGGTAGCCTGTCTGGATATTTCCATATCCTTTTCATATAGTACTTCTTTTGTGCCTTCCGGAGACCAGATCGTTTCCAAAGCATACAGGCCATAAACGGCTCCCTCAAGCGAAGCCTCCTGCTGCGGCTTTGAAAGACCCGATTCTGCATCCAGCTTTTTCAAGGTGATTTCCGCACTTACCTCTTTATTATAGAAAACGGAAGCTTCCTTTTCCTCTGTTACCGGAAAAGAGTAAACATCCGTCCGGTCATCCCTGTATTTCCATGTAAAGCTGTATTCTTTCTCCCGGGACTGTCTGCAATAATTTTCCGGAGCCTGTATCTCTTTTACATAATAAGAATATCCACATGGTATATCCGTTCGGAAGCTGCAGGAACCGTCTGACTTACTTACCGCCTTTGCCAGCAGAGCTCCTTTTGGTACTGCAATCTGTCCATCAATACAGACTGGTTCTCCTGCATACAGTCCAAATACGGCACCGGAAAGTCCTGCGCGGGTGTTCTCAGACTTTTTCCACACCGTAACGGATGCTCTCGGCCTGTCGTTCTCAAATACAAGCTCTTCAAATACCGCTTCCTTCTTCTGCTGGCTGCTGCAGTCCAGAGTAACCCTCCGGCTGGCTTCCTCTTCTGTCTTTCCGATTACAAATCCTTCCGGAGCCTTTACCTCTGTTACAATATATTTGCCGGGGTACAGCATTTTGCTGACTGCTTTTCCGTCACTTCCCGTTTCCAGTTCATCCGCCGTCTCTCCTTTTTTCAGTTCCAGGGTGACACCATCCGCCTGATAAATATCCTCTGCCGCTGTAATTTCAAACTTTGCCCCCGGAAGCGGTTTCTTTTCGTAGAAAAAATGTATAATTTCTTCCTGCCTCTCTGTTCCTTTTAACACCTCTCCAATCTTTATTACTGAGATTGCAGCCCTTTTGGGGGAATTCAGAAAAGTATTCCCATCTTTTGTGTTAGAAAGCAACAGTGTTTTTCCGTCGTTTTCTGCGCTGACCTGAAAATCATAGGTTTTTCGATCCTTTTTCGGATCCTCCTCCTGATAATCACCAAAATACGCCTCGGGTGTTTCTTTTTCCTGCACCCGAAATTTCCCCTGGTTGTCTGTCTGATAGTAGAGTTTACTGCTTTTTGCAGTCCCATTCTGGTCTGTGACAAATTCTTCTTTTTGATTCTCCGTTCCAAAACAGGAAACATACTTTTGTTCTTTCTCACTCCACTGCTCAACCGCAAAGACAGCTCCTTCTACGGCTTTCCCCGTGAGAGCATCTGTTTTTTTCACCTGAATACGGATCCACTGCGGCTCATCTACACATGCTTCTTCACCCTGAAAGGTGATTTTCTCTTTTTCAAGTCCGGAAAGAACAAACTCCTTTTCCCAGACATCCTTTCGATACCCGTCGGGAGCTTTTGTTTCCACCAGTTTGAATTTGCCCTCATTCTCACCGGTATAGGTCAAAATATCTCCGCTTTCGCAGAGGCCATTCTCTCCACCTTTCAAAACCGCAGCAGGTTCCCTTGCATATGCACCATTTTTCCATTCATAAATGGAAAACTCCGCACCTGGAAGCACTTCTCCGGTCAGGCTGTCCCTTTTCTCCACTGACACACTGGCAGGAGACATCGGCACTGTGGTTGTCACCGTTTTGGAATCCACTGTCTTTCCATCGGAACTTGCATGAGCCTGATTCCGGATCACTGCTTTCTGCACCTCTTTTTCCCACCGGTTTTTCAAAGCGGCTTCTTTTCTGATACCCACCGTGATCCGGAAATAATACGTATGTCCGTAAAATCCAAGATTACGGATATTGCTGCACTGCGCAAGAAACGACTGCTTTTTCTGTATCGTCCAATAGACGGATGCATCCGCATTGTTTTCATTTGTTACTGAAACCTGGCGTATCTCAAGATAATCATCCAATGTGTCAAAGACACTCCAGTCCTGATAGATCGTTCCTTCGGTTTCCATGGGAACCGTTGTCATCAGGGTGTAGGTAAACGTTTCCTCCCGATTTGACAACGTGTTGGATGCCACCATTGTCTCATCACTGTCTGAGACATATTTTTCTATCTGCGGGTGTGCACTTGGAAAAATCTTATAGGATTCCGCAGAAATTCCTCCTGATGGTGTCAGGGAGGTACCGAGATCATTTTCCGGGCGGACGAAGGTAAACGTCATCCAGGCGGAAGTACCCTGAATCAGCGCAGACAGCATGAATCCTTTGTCCGCCGATGTCTGATTCAGACCGGAAATATCATAATAATAATTTCTGCTGTTTACCACTGACATCCGCAGATTGGGAAGTGTCTCTGCATCCGCAAACACCCTGCCAAATCCTTCCTTCAGTACGATTCCCTGAAACAGGTCGATATCCCGGAATGTCACATATCCTTTCACGCTCACCGCGGCTTTTGTGTCGGATCGGAAATATTCCATTCTTACATCAGCCCAGTCCACCTTATAAGTTTCGATTCCAGGACGATTTGGAACAAAACGGAACATCGCACCGTTTCTCAGTTCAAAATCTGTCAGCGTCACTTTAATATCCAGCCATTGTCCCTGATAAAACATACTGTTCCGATACCATGCGAAGTATTTGTTTTTATCATTTTCTGTCAGAGAAATGCAGCCTTCTTTCCCTTTCAAAGCTCCTTTATCCGGCACAAATGTCTGAGTGCTGAAATTTGTCTCAATGGATGTCACAGTGCGGACATATCCCTCATACCCTTCCGGAATCTGCGTATGAACATTTCCAACTGTCACAGCGGTAACCTGATCCAGCGTGACCGCTTTTTGACGGGCTGTCAAATATATGCTGTTCTGTCCCGCTGCGCGGGCCATCTTTTCCGGCGCTGTTTGATCCTCCGTTTCTTCCTGCTTTTTTGTTTCCTCCTTTTGTTCCGGCCCCGGAAGCTCTTTTTCGGAGGTTTCTGTCTGTATCGTTCCCCCCTTATCCGTCATGCCATACGGTTTTTCTGATTCTGCACCGGGTTCCGATTCCGTTGCAGGCTTTTCTTCCCGGATATCCGTCTCCTTTTCCGATGACTGCCCGGGATTTTCCAGGTTTTCAATGTCATCTGGTGACATACTTTCCGTTTCCCGGTTTCCGCCTGCTTCCTGAGGCTCTGTGATCTTCATATCCGTCTCCGGTTCCTGTTTCCCTGCCTCATCTGATTCTCCCGTCTCTGCTTCCTTTTTTTCTTCTTCTGCTGCTGCTTCCATCTGATTCTGTCCTCCAAATCCTGTATCAACTGACGCGTATACAGACATCGGAGACATCAGAAAACATAAAATTGCAAGCAGCAGAGCAAGAATTCTTTTCCGTTTCTTTTCCATCCTGTCCTTCCTTTCTTTTGGCAGCCGGGCATCTTTTGTCCCGATACTGCTGAATTTTCGTCATATAGAGAACCGGGCTGAAATATATTATTAAAAAGCCGAAATGGAAAAAGCCATGGCAAAACCTAGAATTGTAGTTTTTCGCATGAGAGAACTGATCTATACCGCAATTTTTGCAGTTCTGGCAATCATACTGCTGATTCTGGTATTTTTCATGTTCCGTCCGAAAGAAACAAAAAACAGAACAAAAGAAACCAGCCATGCAGTCAGTGATGCCTCAGAAGAGACATATTTTGCCGGTGTCTACACAACCTCACTTACTTTGAGCAACCAGGCTGTCGATCTTGAAGTAACGGTAGACAAAAATCATATTAATAACATTCGTCTTGTGAATCTTGGGGAATCGGTCACTACCATGTTTCCGCTGGTAGAACCTGCCCTGGATGAACTGTCCAGACAGATCTGTCAAAAACAGTCCACAGATGGGATTACATGCTCCCAGGAGAATAAATATACTTCTCAGATTTTATTTCAGGCGATTCAGAACGCTCTGGCAAAAGCACGAAAGTAGGTGCTGCCCGGCACCTGCTTTCCCTTCTGCTTTTCCATATTCAACCGTCTCTACGCCTTCAGTATACATAATGCATTTTGATATGTCAATCTTTATTTTTAAAGTTATCTTAATATATATGTTGCGTTCAAAAAAAGAATTATTGTAACTGTTCACAACAGGCCGAATCACTTGCTGATGAGGCCGTAAGAACATGATTCAGGTGTGAGCAAACCCCATCGGCACAGCCGATTTTCATGGGTTTGCGAATCGTATCTGTGAAGGTACTGAACAGATACGAATTATTTTACTTTTACCGTAAGTACCGCTTTTTTTCCATTATGTGTGCGCACTGTAATTTTTGCGGTTCCTTTTTTCACGGCTTTTACCTTTCCTTTGGCCGTTACGGTAGCCACTGCCTTTCTGGAAGATTTAAAAGTCACTTTCGGAGTATAACTTCCCGCGCTGAGCTTATATTTTATCTGGTATTTGTTTCCCTTTTTCAGAATAACCTTCTTTTTATTCAGCTTTATGGATTTGGGTACTTCCAGTCTGGACAGATTCAGATCGGTACAACCATTTCCATTGCCTGCACCAGCTATTTTCCCGCTCTGGGAATACTGCCACATATCCCATTCCCCGGAGAACTCCGGCTCGTCTACGCCATAATGTGCAGCCCAGACTTTTATTCCGGTCAATTTACTCCAGTTATAATACAAAGACAGATTGGAGACCGATGCATAAATCATGGGCTGATAGCCTGCTTTCTTTATTTCATCACAAAATGCTCTGGCAATCGAAGTCACACGCACTTTTCCCTGGGCAAAAATACCGGGCAGCTCCATATCATAGGCAACTGGATATTCCAGCTTTCTGCCATTTAAAATCTTCAGACAATACTTTGCTTCCGCACGAGCTCCTGCCACAGTCGTTGTGCAACAGACATGATACACCCCTCTTTTCAGTCCCGCACTGCCTGCCCCTGCATAGTTTGCCTCAAACTGTGGGTCTGCATCCTCCGTGCTGCCCACATCTTTTCCGTCTCCGGTCTTTATCATGACAAAGCCTATCCCCTGCGCTTTGACCTGATTCCAGTCTACCGTTCCATTAAACTGTGATACGTCGATCCCTTTTGTCCCACTGCCTGCCGCTTTGACTGTCCTGGTTTCACTGATTATGAAAAGAAAGAAAAACAACAAACCTGCGGTCAGAAAGATCCTCTTTTTTCTGCTTTTCTTCCGCTGCACCCGTTTCACAGCCCTTCCAGCTCTTTCTGCCAGAGACGCACGCAGGCATCACTTGGCATACGCAGATCTCCTCTTGGTGAAACTGCCACCGATCCCACTTTAGGACCGTCCGGAAGACAGGAACGTTTAAACTGCTGGGAGAAAAATCTCCAGTAAAATTTGCGAAGCCATTTCAGGATCGTTTCATCGTCATAAACACCCGCAAACGAAAGCTTTGCAATCCGGTATATCTTAGCCGGCGCATAACCAAATCGGAGTACATAATACAGAAAAAAGTCATGCAGCTCATAAGGTCCTACCAGATCCTCTGTTTTCTGAGAAATTTCTCCGTCCTTTGGCGGAAGCAGCTCCGGACTCACCGGTGTGTCCAGAATATCATAAAGTACCTCACCCAGCTTTCGATCCTCAAAAGTATCCGCACAGTAACGCACCAGATGGCGTACCAGTGTTTTCGGCACCGAAGCATTGACACCGTACATGGACATATGATCTCCATTATATGTTGCCCAGCCAAGTGCCAGCTCTGACATGTCACCGGTTCCGACCACCATGCCCTGAGACTGGTTGGCAAGATCCATCAGTACCTGGGTACGCTCGCGAGCCTGTCCATTTTCGTAGGTGACATCATGATTCTCCAAATCCTGTCCGATATCATCGAAATGCTGTGTCACCGATTTTCTGATATCCACCTCTTTTAAGGAAGCACCCAGTCTCCTGGTAAGTTCACAGGCATTTCGATAGGTACGGTCCGTGGTTCCAAAACAAGGCATGGTTACCGATAAAATACTGCTTCTGTCAACCCTCGCCATGTCACAGGCTCTCGCTGCCACCAGCAGCGCAAGCGTGGAATCCAGTCCGCCGGAAATTCCCACCACAAGACTTTTACAGCCGGTATGAACCAGCCTTTTTTTCAGCCCCATAGCCTGAATGGACAGAATTTCTTCACAGCGTCTGTCACGGTCACTTTTATCCTGCGGCACAAACGGTGTCCTGTCAAATCTGCGTGCCAGTTTCGTTTTCTCCACGGAAAGATCAAATTTCGTTTCCACGTATTCCTCATCCAGATCCATCCGGAAGGTTGTCATTCTGCGGCGTTCTGCCCGGATACGGCGGATATCTATGTCCCCGAAGATGACTCCATTTTCAAAACGTGCCGATTCTCCAAGCAGTACCCCGTTTTCCGCAATCAGATTGTGCGCTGCAAATACCAGATCTGTAGAGGATTCTCCCTCACCTGCATCTGCATAAATATAACCGCATACAAGACGTGCCGACTGACCGGCAACGAGATTTCTGCGATACCTGTCTTTTCCCGTTGTCTCATCACTGGCAGAGAGATTTACAATCACCGAAGCGCCTGCCTGCGCATGACGGATACTTGGCGGACATGCCACCCACAGATCCTCGCAGATCTCCGCTGCCACAGTAAGTCCTTCCATCTGTTCACAGCAAAACAACTGACAGATACCAAATGGAACATCCTCTTCCTGCCAGTCAACATGCAGAAATTCCACTTCCTCGGCTCCAGGCTCGAAATGTCTTCTCTCATAAAACTCAGAATAATTGGGAAGATTTTTTTTCGGAACCATACCAAGAAGCTTTCCATGACTAATGGCTGCCGCCACATTGTAAAGCTTGCCGTTTTTCTCCCATGGAAGACCTACAAATATCAGTGCGTCCACCTGCCTGCTTTCCTTCACAATGGTAAGGAGCGCTTCCTTTGCCCCATCCAGCAAAACGTCCTGCCAGAACAGATCTTCACAGGTATAACCGGTGATGCAAAGCTCTGGAAAAACAATTATCTTTGCTCCGCCTTCTGCAGCCATCCGCATATTTTTACAAATCTGTTCCGCATTATATTCACAGTCCGCCACACGGATATCCGGTGTTACTGCCGCTGTTTTTATAAAACCATCCCTCATAACTCTGTCTGTCCTTTCACCTTTTTCTGGATTATCTTTTCTTTGCCACTGCCAGCAGCTGTTTTAACTCTTCCATCTGAAACGTATAACTTGTATTACAGAAATGACAGTTCATTTCAATCGGCTTTCCTTCGTCTATCATTTCCTTTATTTCTTTTTCCCCGATGCTGATCAGCGCCTTGGAGACACGTTCTCTGGAGCAGTTGCATGCAAAGCGTGTATCTGTCTTCTCTGCAATCTCCAGACCAAATTCTCCCAAAAGCTCCATCAGAATATCTTCCGGCGTCATGCCTGCATCCAGCATGGAGGTCACCGATGTCACCTTAGAAAGCTTTTCCTCCAACGCCTGGATTACTTTTTCATCTGTAAACGGCATAAGCTGAATGATAAATCCTCCCGCCTGCTTTACCGTATTATCCCGGTTCATCAATACACCAAGTCCTACCGAGGAGGGCACCTGCTCTGAGGTTGCGAAATAATACGTGAGATCATCTGCAATCTCTCCTGTCTGCAGCGCAACCTGCCCAACATAGGGCTCTTTCAGTCCCATATCCTTGATCACATTTAAAATGCCCACTCCTACAGCACCTGAAACGTCCAGCTTTCCCCTGGCATTGGGCGGAAGGATAACCTCCGGGTTTCCCACAAAGCCTTTGACATTTCCTTTGCTGTCTGCCGTTACCGTAATCCCTCTGAGCGGACCACCTGCTTTAATCTGAAGTGTCAGGATATCCTGATCTCCCTTCATCATAGCTCCCATCATGGCTCCCGCTGTCAGAAGACGTCCAAGAGCGGCACTTGCCACGGGGCTTGTATTGTGCACTGCTCTTGCATACTCCACCATCTCTCTGGTAGTTGCTGCAAACGCACGTATCTGGCTGTCTGCAGCTGTTGCTCTCACTATATAATCTGCCATATCATTATCCTCTTTTCACTTTTTGTGTTTTCCCTTTTCCCGGGCGATCACATAGATCCTCTCACTGTCCGGTCGCACCGGTTCTCTCGTAAAGGCATCATAGGCCGCGAGAAATTCCATCCCGGCTTCTGCAATCAGCCGTTTCACTGTCTTAAGGTCATAGGCTCTCTGAAAATGTGTCTCTTCAAACTTCTGATACAGACCATTCTCTGTTTCGGCAAAAATCGTCAGATCATACTCATTGACTTTTTCTTCCTCATACCAGGTATTTTCCCAGATAAAACTGGCTCCTTCCCGGTTTTCCGCAATGGTGGTATCTCCAATCAGCTCCCTGTACTTGTATGCCGTATTCAGATCAAAAATGAAAATCCCTCCCGGATCCAGATAATTGTTTACCAGCTTAAAAGTGGAAAGCAGATCCTTTTCCTCCTGCAGATAATTCATGGAATCACAGATGCAGACTGCGGCACGCACTGTTCCGTACAGTTCAAATTCCCTCATATCCTGCATCAGATAGAGAATGTCTCTTCCTGATCTTTCCCTTTTTTCCATAGCAATATCCAGCATATCGGCAGAAAGATCCACGCCGATCATATCATACCCTCTGGAAGCCAGTATTTCCGTGAGATTTCCGGTACCGCAGCCAAGCTCCAGAACCAGCCCTTCCCGTACCTCATATTCCATCAATAAGGACTGCACATAATCTGCCCATTCCTCATATGGAACATCATCCATAAATTTGTCATATACGTAGGCAAAACTGCCATACATCATGCCTTCCTCGCTCATACTGTCTCATCCCTGTCCTGTCAGATTTCATGCATTTTCCCCGGATGCTTCCGTCTCTTTCTCCTGCAGATATTTCCGGAGAAAGGCAATCAGGGCATCCATCTCTTCCTCTGTTCCGATGGTTACGCGCAGGTAGTTGTCAATGCGTGGTTTATTAAAGTAACGAACATAAATTCTTTTGATTTTCAGAGCCTCAAACAATTCCCGGGCTGCAACTTTTTCATGTGTGATAAACAGGAAATTGGACTGGGAATCGCCAAAGGTAAATCCGAGCTCTGAAAGTTCCCCTTTCACACGCTCACGTGTGGCAATGATTCTGGCTTTCGTATCTTCAAAATAAGCCCGGTCTGCAAGTGCTGCCCGTCCGATTACCAGAGACGGATAATTCATCGTATAGGAATTAAATGAGTATTTCACATCATTCAGGTATTTGATCAGCGTCCGGTTTCCAAAAGCATATCCGATACGCACTCCGGCCAGGGAACGTGACTTGGAAAAGGTCTGAACAACCAGCAGATTTTCATAACGGTCAATCAGTTCCAGTGCAGACTGACCGCCAAAATCAATATAAGCCTCATCCACAATTACTACCACATCCTGATTATGCCGGATAATATCTTCTATATCTGAAAGATTCTGCCCGATACCAGTGGGTGCATTGGGATTTGGGAATACCACACCGCCGTTTGGTTTGTAGTAATCTTCTTTTACAATGGCAAAATTTTCATCCAGAGGCTGACATTCATATGGGATACGGAATACATCTGCCCAGACATCGTAAAAGGAATACGTAATATCCGGAAAGAAAATCGGCCGCTGGGAATTGAAAAAGGTCAGAAAACACATGGCAAGCACATCATCCGAACCAACCCCGACAAAAATCTGATCCTTATCCAGATGATAAAAATCAGCCAGCTCAGAGACAAGCAGATCTGCAGTGGGATCCGGATAGAGACGCATCCGGTCCGATTCCAGATTTTTTATCGCTTCACGCACACCCGGAGCAGGCGGATATGGATTTTCGTTTGTATTTAATTTTATCATCCCTATCTGATTTGGCTGTTCACCAGGTACATAGGGCACTACCTTTCTTACATTTTTCTCCCAGGGCTTCATGTCATGTCCTCCTTGTCAATGGTTATCTGTAGTTTTTCATCAGCTCTTCAAATTTGCTTTCTCTGTAACAATCCCTTTTTCTACCATAAAAACCGGATGGTAGGATTCTTTCGCATTGCGCAGCCCTTCCTCTCCCATATCCTCTTCCCGGTTAATATAGGTAAATCCTTCAGTTTCATGTTCTACAAACTGCTGATTAATCATCGGATAGGCTCCCGGAACATCCGCATACGCTTTTTCGATATGAACCACAAAAGTGTCATTGGTAAGGGGCTCTCCAATGGAAAATGCAACCACTTCTCCTTTGACCCTGAGCAGTCCACCGGAAAGCTGTAATTCCTGGAACAGGCGAAGGGAATTCAAGGTGACACACATCTCACTGTTTTTCTCCTCATCTTCCTCACAGTCGTTCAGCCTTCTCCAATTCAGAGCCATCTGAAAGCATTCCTCCAGATTGGAGGCTCCAAGAGACTCATAGGTCCAGTCCGGATAGGTTTTTTTAAATTTGTTTGTGTGGTTCTTCTTTCCATGATATTTCTTTCCGGAGAGCTTTGCAAGCTTTTCTGCTTCATAAACATAATCTGCGTAATCCCTTCGGTACTCGATCTGAAAACGTCCGGGATATCTTTCCTCCAGAACTGCAAACTGCTCCGGAGTCACGTTGTGCATCTGAAAAGGAACCCCCTTCCCTGTGCTGTACTCCTTTAAATGTTCCATGGCATGATTCAGATTTTTTAAATCTCCCATGGGAAATCCAAAGGAGAGATAATCCTCGTACTCACTTTTCGTCAGGAGCATGCCATCTGCCACTGCCGCTGTCACATGATAGAATCTGGACCACAGATACAGATTAGCAAAGGTACATTCGCAGCTTCTGCACTGCTGTTTTGCCATATAGGGTTTATAATTGTTCTGATCCTCCAGTTCAATTTTTCGAAATGTAATCATAGATACCTCTTTCTGTTTTGTATCGCCCCTTCTGACATGCTGCTTCGTCCAGGACTTTTGTCGTAAGACAAAACAGAGCTATCCTTCCCTCCGGGGCGGAAATAGAAAGGACAGCCCATATATTTTAGAACATGCAGGCCATATGTCCTGCTAAAGCTTTCTTATTCTGTAACCAGTCCCTGTGCTTTCATAACATCCACAACCTGATTTACATATTTTTCGCAGAGCGCATCCTCTGCTGCCTCCACCATAACACGAATCACCGGCTCTGTACCACTCTCACGGACGAGAATACGGCCTTCTTCGCCAAGAGCCTCCCCTGCCGCTGCTACTGCTTTGACAACTTCCGGGTTCTCTCTTGCCATCTTTTTGTCAGCCACACGTACATTTTTCAGAAGCTGCGGATAAATCCTCACCTCGCTTGTCAGTGTAGCAAGACTCTGCTTCCGCTCCGTCAGAACCTCCATGATCATAAGGGAGGTCAGGATACCGTCTCCTGTCGTGGCATGCTTGCTGAAAATAATGTGACCGGACTGTTCACCACCCAGGCAATGACCGTTTTCCATCATATTTTCATAAACATATTTGTCGCCCACAGCTGTTTTTTCATAAGAAATACCGGCCTTGTCACAGGCTTTGTAAAGGCCGAGATTCGACATAACGGTGGTTACGATCGTATTATTCCGAAGTTTTCCTTCTTCCTTCAGATATTTTCCACACACATAAAGAATCAGATCCCCATCCACCACGTTTCCATTTTCATCCACGGCAATACAGCGGTCAGCATCTCCATCGTAGGCAAATCCCACATTGAGTCCATTCTCCTTCACAAATTTCTGAAGCACTCCAATGTGTGTGGAACCGCAGTTTTCATTGATATTGATACCGTTTGGCTCATTGTTCATAACATAAGTCTTTGCTCCTAATGCGTCAAAGACACTCTTTGCGATTGCAGAAGAACTGCCGTTTGCACAATCCAGGCCAATTTTATAGTTTTTAAAGGAACGGGTTGCCAGTGAGATCAGGTAACCGATATAGCGGTTGCGCCCTGCCACGAAATCAACGGTGCGCCCGATGTTTTCCTTTGTGGCAAGTGGAAGCTCCCCTCTTTTCCCATCCAGGTATTCTTCAATCTTTTCCTCAACCTCAGCCTCCAGTTTGTAGCCCATGCCGTTGATGACCTTGATTCCATTGTCATAGAACGGATTATGACTTGCCGAGATCATGATACCACAGTCAAAGCCTTCGGTACGTACCACGTAGGATACGCTGGGTGTGGTGGTTACATGCAGAAGATAAGCATCTGCACCGGATGCCGTCAAACCTGCAACCAGGGAATACTCAAACATATAGCTGCTTCTTCTGGTATCTTTTCCAATAACGATCTTCGCTTTGTGATCTCTTCCATAATACCATCCAAGGAAACGTCCTACCTTAAATGCATGTTCTACTGTCAGATTTACGTTTGCCTCACCACGGAAACCGTCTGTTCCAAAATATTTTCCCATAATACAAACCTCGATTCTTGAATTGCTGTTATTTCGTTGCCTTTGAATTATGCATCCTGCAGATTTGCCAGTTTGGCTGCCTGATCGGCCGCAGTCAGACTGTCAATGATTTCTTCCAGATCGCCATTTAAAATGCTGTCAAGACGGTGCAAAGTCAGTTTGATCCGGTGATCAGTCACACGCCCCTGTGGGAAATTATAGGTACGGATCTTCTCAGAACGATCTCCTGTACCAATCTGACTTCTCCTGGCTTCCGCCTCTGCATCATGCTGTTTTGCAAGTTCCATTTCATACAATCTGGAACGCAGAACTTTCAGTGCCTTGTCTTTATTTTTCAGCTGTGATTTTTCATCCTGACAGGAAATCACAATCCCTGTGGGAATGTGCGTCAGACGTACCGCTGAGTCTGTCGTATTGACACACTGCCCGCCATTACCGGATGCGCGGAATACATCAAATTTACAGTCGTTCAGATCCAACTGAAAATCTACTTCTTCCGCTTCGGGCATAATTGCAACCGTGATGGTGGATGTATGGATACGTCCTCCGGACTCTGTCTCCGGCACACGCTGCACCCGGTGTACTCCACTTTCATATTTCAGTCTGGAATAGGCGCCCTGACCGGTTATCATAAAGGTAACTTCCTTAAAACCGCCGATTCCATTCTCATTCAGACTCATCATTTCTGTTTTCCAGCGGTGAAGGTCCGCATACTTCACATACATACGGTAAATCTCAGCTGCAAACAACGCCGCTTCATCTCCACCTGCCCCTGCACGTATCTCCACAATAACATTTTTGCTGTCATTGGGATCCTTGGGAAGAAGCAGAACCTTCAGCTTATGCTCCAGCTCTTCGATGTTTTTCTTCGCATCGCCTAACTCCTCCTTAAGCATCTCACGCATTTCCTCATCGGACTCTTCTTCCAGCATGGAGAGACTGTCCTCCACGGTCTGCCTGCTGTCCTTGTACTCCCGGTAGGCATCCACAATCGGCTGCAGGTCACTCTGTTCCTTCATCAGTTTCTGAAAACGCGCCTGGTCATTTACCACATCCGGCTCGTTTAACTCACTCATAATCTCCTCAAAGCGAATCAGCAAATCTTCTAATTTGTCAAACATCTCTCTGATATCCTTTCCATATTGTCAGGGTGTTTACTCAGCCTTTCCAGATTCCCATTGCCACGCGATCCAGCCCTGCCAGATCCGGTATCACCGAAATATCTCTGAAACCGGCCTGTTCCAGCAGGCTGCTGACTGCCTTACCCTGATTGTATCCTATTTCAAACAGCAGATACCCGCCATCCTTCAGATACGCAGGACTCTGCTTTGTTATTCTTCTGTAATAATATAGCCCATCATCCATTCCGTCAAGTGCCAGGTGCGGCTCATACTCCCTTACTTCCGGCATTAAATGTGCGATTTCAGAGGTTTCAATGTAAGGCGGATTGGATACAATCACATCATACTTTCCCTTAAGCTCTTCAAAAAGATCACTCTTTACAAACACAGCACCCGTGTGCAGCCTGTCTGCATTTTTTCTGGCCACCTCCAGTGCTTTCTCCGAAATATCCGCACCGATTCCTGTAACCTGAACCCTGTGTTTCAGTATGCTCAAAAGAATGCATCCGGAACCCGTACACATATCCAGGATCCGCATGCCATCCTTCACTTTTTTCAAGGCTTCCTCCACCAGAATCTCTGTATCCTGTCTCGGTATCAGCACCTGATCATTTACATAGAAGGGAAAACCATAAAATTCCTGTTCACCCGTCAGATACTGCAGCGGCACGCGTTTCAGACGTTTTGCAGTCAGGGCATGATATTCCAAACGTATTTCTTCCTCTATCTCATCCTCAGCATGCATCAGATACCAGGTGCGTCCCACATCCGGCCCCACCAGACGCCTCAGCACATACTCCATCAGATACCAGGCATCCACACCGGCATCGGGTATCCCGCCCTGTATCAGTTCGGTCTCCGCCTGTTTTAAAGCTTCTCTGTACTTCATGCGCTCTCCTGCCATCCAAAATTTTCCTTCAGATACGCCTTCCAGTCAAATACCGCTTCAACCGATGCTATGGCAACCTCAGCCATGGACGCATCCGGCTCTCTGGTAGTAAGCTTCTGAAGACACATCCCCGGTTTGCTCAGAATGGTCACCAGCCTGTTCTCACTTCTTCCCGCCAGACGGATAAATTCATAAGATACGCCTGCGATCACCGGGATAAGCAGAAGTCGAAATACAACGCGCAGTACCGGCGATTCAATCCGGATAAACAAAAAGAAAATGATACTTATAATCATCACAATAAAAAGAAAACTTGTTCCACACCTTTTGTGCAGTCTGGAGCTTTTCAGTACATTTTCCACATTCAGCTCCATCCCATGTTCAATACAGTTGATGCACTTATGCTCCGCACCATGGTACATAAAAACACGCTGGATATCCTTCATTCTGGAAATCAGCAGAATGTATCCAAAAAAGATGGCCAGTCGCACCACACCTTCCAGCAGGGTAATCACAGTCACAGAATCGGTAAACCGATGAAATACCTGTGAGAGAAAATATGGTAGGATCATAAAAATTGCCACTGCCATCACAACAGAAAATGCAACGGTCAGTCCCATAAAAAAGGATTCCTTTTTTTCATCCTGTTTTGTCCGTTCCTCTTCCTCATCTTCCATGAAAAATGATGCCGAATAGGTCAGAGTGCTCATGCCCAGAACAAGTGAATCTATAAAACTAAAGACGCCCCGCACGATGGGCAAAGACAATATTTTTTTATTCCGGATCAGACTTTTATATTCCTCTGTTTTGACGATGATCTCACCGTCCGTTTTTCTGACGGCAACCGCGTATTGGTCAGCATTTTTCATCATCACACCTTCCATGACAGCCTGACCGCCGATATTCGATGATTTCATAATGTCTTCCTTTCCCCTGGTATAAAAAAGGTTGAGATTTTTCAACCTCAACCCCTCTCTCAATATCTTGAACCCAAACCGACAATTATTTAATGCCGTATTTCTTGTTGAACTTATCAATACGTCCGCGTGCTGCAGCAGCTTTCTGCTGACCTGTGTAGAATGAATGACACTTGGAGCAGATTTCAACATGGATATCTTTCTTTGTAGAACCTGTTACGAAAGTATTACCACAGTTGCAGGTTACGGTTGCCTGATAATAATTTGGATGTATTCCTTCCTTCATGATTTTCACCTCTTCTTCCTATTCTGTGAACTGCTTATTCATCCTGAATCCATTCCCGGCCAATGCTGCTTCTTCTCCTCCACAGCAAGATATCCCGGGCTATCCCTGTAAGTCCCTACAGTTTGCTGCACTTTGAAATCTGTCCTCTGACACCATTTCGCTACCTGTAAACAGCGATTGAATTATAGCACAGCCCAATGCAAAAAGCAATGGTTTTCTATATAAATTTCTGCTTTTTCACTGTCTGTACAAACTCCCGGTTATTCCTGGTGCGTACAAATAAATTAAGAATATTTTCCACTGCTTCCTCGGATTTCATGCCGTTCAACGCGCGGCGCATGATATAGACAGCCTCCTGTTCCTCCACATCAAGAAGCAGATCTTCCCTTCTGGTACCTGATTTAGGGATATCGATTGCCGGAAATACACGTTTTTCCGAAAGCTTCCGATCCAGTACAAGCTCCATGTTTCCGGTACCCTTAAATTCTTCATAGACCACATCATCCATTTTACTTCCGGTATCTACAAGTGCTGTGGCAAGGATGGTCAGACTTCCTCCCTCTCTCATATTTCTGGCCGCACCAAAAAACCGTTTCGGCATATGTAAAGCTGCCGGATCCAGACCGCCGGACAGAGTACGTCCACTTGGCGGAACCGTCAGGTTGTACGCCCTGGCCAGTCTTGTTATACTGTCGAGCAGGATAGTCACATCTCTGTGGTGTTCCACAAGCCTCTTTGCACGCTCAATTACCATCTCGGACACTCTCTTATGATGCTCCGGAAGCTCATCAAAAGTGGAATAAATGACTTCTACATTCTCTCCCACAATCGCCTCTTTGATATCCGTCACTTCCTCCGGACGTTCATCGATAAGAAGAATAATCAAATGCATATTTGGATCATTGCGCAGGATCGACTTTGCCATTTCTTTTAACAGAGTCGTCTTTCCTGCTTTTGGCTGGGATACGATCATCCCTCTCTGACCTTTTCCGATCGGGGAGATCAGATCTACGATACGCATGGCCACATTGCGCGGATCGCGCTCCATGCGCATACGCTGATTCGGGAAAATCGGCGTCATATCCTCAAAATTGCCTCTCTTTGCCGCTTCCGCCGGATGCATGCCGTTGGTACTTTTCAGATACAGAAGCGCTGCAAATTTCTCCTGCTGCGTTTTGATGCGGGTGTTTCCTTTGATGATATCCCCGGTTTTTAAATTAAATCTGCGAATCTGGGACGGCGAAACATAAATATCATTTTCCCCAGGCAGATAATTATCCGAACGAATAAAACCATATCCATCCGGCATAACTTCCAAAATACCCTCCACCGTCTGCCCGCTGTCAAGCTGCGCAAAATCAGAGGACGGTTTTATACTGTTATCAGCTGCAGCTTCCTGCGTATTTTTCTCGCCTGTTTTTTCTTCCCTGTCAGCTGTATCCTCCACTTTGTTATCTTCTTTCTCCATCTTTACTGTCTTCTCTATCTTTTCCGTATTTTCTGTTTTCTCTTTTTCACATTTTTCTCTCTCAGCTTTTTCTTCCTCATCTGCTTCCAGCATACGGGCAACAACTTCGCTTTTTTTAAGCCCAGACAGATGTTTCAGGCCCCGTGCCTTGGCAACCGCTTTCAGTTCAGCTGCAGAAAGCGACTCATACTTTTCTTTCATCATACTTTGTATTTCCTCCATCTCCGACAGCGGTTCTTCTCCGGCTGCTATATAATTCGGTTTAAAAGATAATAGGGAATTCTTTATGTCAGAATTGACTGAAACCATTTATACCTGTGGAATTTGTTCATTGTAACACACCTGTCCAAAAAAATCCACAGGTATTTTCGTGGGGATGCCTTCAGGACGAAAGCATCCCTCCTAACATTCCTCCGCCAACACAAAGGCACACCGTGGTGACAAGCTGTGTCATTGACGCGTTTACCGATCTCTCCATCACAAAAGTAACAAACAGCAATACAAGAAAATATCCCAGTCCTGCCAGCATGCCCCATAAAAATTTCCTTGTCTGTGCCCTTTTCCCTGCAATCCTGCCTCCCAGAAACGTAGAGAGTACATAGACTGCTATGATTCCAACAGACACCTTGCTTTCGTCCAGTTCCATTTTAAACATCAGAAGCGCCAGAATCATCAAAAGCAATGCCGTCACAATCCATGCTGCAAGAATCGCTTTTAACAGAACAAACGGCGTTTCTTCCTGCCGCTGCATTTTTTCCATCTCATCCCTCCTGTCCATAATATATGAATGTTCTCTCTTTTTTAGAACCGGGAATGAGAGAATCTGTCTATGCTTTGTCCTTCATCTCATCGCCTGCCATCCGCAGAATATCACGAATCTCCTGAAGCGGCATCTCCAGATAGGCGGAAAGCTCTTCCATGGACACCTTATGTCCCAGATCTTCCTGCAGATTTAAAATCGCCTCATTCAAATGATTGACCCGTCCCGCAATCTCTTCATCCATATCTCTGGTATCCTGCGACATCTCAATAGCTTCCTCCATGGCATCCTGAATGGCTTTAAACAGATAATTCTCATAATCCTCCAGCTTTTCTTTTCGCTCCAGAGCATCCAGTGCCAGAAGAAGTCCCACATTTCCTTCCTGAATCAGATCCTCCCTGGGCAGCTGCGTCCCAACATACGTCATGGAAAGCTCATAAACCATTTTGAGATATTGATGTGCAAGCTGGCTTTTTGCATCATCACTTCCCTCGGAAGCCTGCAGAAAAAGTACCATCTCCTCTTCTTTTGAAATTTCCTCAACCGCTTCCAGATCTGCCAGGTACATTCCCAGAAAATCAACACCAGATCCTTCGTCTCCTTCTTCCGTTTCCCCCTCCGAAGTCTTTTCTGTACTGTTTTTCTGTACATGCTCCATTTTTTCTGTTCTCTTTGGACAATAGCCTTCCACTTCTATTTTCTGGCTGGCAAGATAATCATAGATCAACTCCAGCTGTTCCTGATTTAAACCGGCTGCTGCAAAGAAATCCTCCACCTCCTGTTTTGTCAGTCGATTTTCTTTCTGATCTGCCAGTATTTTAATCTCACTGAGCATTTCCCTGAATATGATTTTATTCTGCATCCCGTACCTCCGTTTTCCCTCATTCTCCATTCTGTGCATTCAGAATCTCAATGGCTTTCTGAAGCTGATTATCTTCTTCCTCCGTTATGGTTACTTTGTTTTTCAGGCTTTCATCCAGTTCCACCGTGACATCCGGCTCAATTCCTTTTTGATGAATGTCTGTCCCTTTTGGTGTATAGTATTTTGAAATAGTCAATTTGACTGCCGTCCCATCCTTCAGACTTACGATTCTCTGAACGATCCCTTTTCCAAAAGTAGTAGTGCCAACCAGAGTACCAATACCATGATCTTTGATCGCACCGCTGAAAATCTCCGCTGCACTTGCACTGTATTCATTGACCAGAACCACAAGAGGCTTTGTAAATTCATGTGTTCCATCACAGGTATATTCTTCCCTCTGTCCGTATTTATCCTCTGTATATACGATCAGTCCTTCCGGAAGCATTTGCCTGAGCATTTCACAGCAGGACTGTAACAGCCCTCCCAGATTATTTCTCAGATCAATGATCAGTTTTTCCATTCCCTGATCTTCCAATTCGGCAAGAGCTTCTGAAAACTGATCTACGGTCACCGCATCAAATTCACTGATTGCAATATAACCGATGTGATTCTCCAACATTTTTGATGCCACCGTTGGGACAGACACATCCATGCGTTCCACATCAAAACCCAGATAATCCGCTTCTCCATCCCGAACGATCTCCAGATGAACCGCAGAACCCTCTGCCGTTTTAATCAGAGTGACCACATCGGTCAGATCCATCCCTGTCACTTCCGTATCATTGACACTGTAAATGATATCACCCGGAAGCAATCCAGCCCGATCCGCCGGCGCATCCTCAAAACAGGTCACTACCGTGACGATTCCCGTCTCCGGATCCTGAGACAGTTTTGCCCCGATTCCTCTGTACTCTCCGGATGTGGACTCCTGGATCTTCTGCAGCTCTTCCTCTGTATAATAAGCCGCATAGGAATCCTCAAGACCTTTGACCAGACCTTTGTACAGCTGCGCTTCCACCTTTTCTTCACTCACTTCATTTAAATAATTTTCATTTATAACCGCTTCAATCGTTTCGATTTTGCCGTCTATTTTATCCATATCCAGATGAAGTTCTCCATCCTGTGTATTTTCTTCCACAACAGCAAGTCCCTGCTCATCTGTTCCATGCTGTGTAATGCTCCTGGTAACACCAAGTCCTGCTGCTGTTACCGCTGCCGTCACAAAAACTCCACATAAAAACCCTTTTCCGAATTTCTTCCCGTCACTCATATCTGTCACTCCTCATAAAACGAATGTGCTTTCAAGACAAGAGACCGGTTCCAGTACACACTGAACTCCCCGGTCTCTTGCGTTTTTATATCTTACGCACTGTCTCACATGATTATGATTCCACACATCAGTAATCCAGTGTCTCCATATATTTCATATATTTTACTACCATCAAAGCGATCTTGAAAGTAATCGCATCTTCAAAAACGCGCAAATCAAGACCTGTGCTCTTCTGCAGTTTATCCAGGCGATACACCAGCGTATTACGATGGATGTAAAGCTGCCTGGAGGTCTCTGAAACGTTCAGACTGTTCTCAAAGAATTTATTAATCGTAGTCAGTGTCTCCTCGTCAAAATCATCCGGTGATTTATTCTCAAAAATTTCCTTGATGAACATCTTACAGAGAGGAATAGGCAGCTGATAGATCAGCCGTCCGATTCCAAGAGAGCTGTACGCAATCACATTACGTTCTTCAAAGAAGATCTTTCCCACATCCATAGCCATACGCGCTTCTTTGTAGGAACGTGATACCTCCTTAATCTCCTCCACGATGGTACCGTAAGCAACATGCGCCTCTTCCTTTTTTTCCGGCGGCAGTGCACTGAGGATCTGGCGGGCAACTTTTTCCATTTCCGGATAACTGTCCCCATTTGCCAGCTCTTTCACAACAATAATACTTTTTTCATCTACCGCTGTAATAAAGTCACCAGATTTGGTTCCAAGCAGCGTACGAATGCACTCCAGAGAAACATTGTCTTTCTCATGGTTCGTCTCAATCAGAAAAACAACTCTCCGTGCATTTGTATCAATATGCAGTTTCTTGGCACGGTTATAAATATCAACCAGCAGCAAATTATCCAGCAAAAGATTTTTAATAAAATTATCTTTGTCAAAACGCTCTTTATATGCTACCAGAAGATTCTGTATCTGGAAAGCAGCCATTTTGCCAATCATGTAGACATCATCACTATCGCCTTTTGTCACCAGCACATATTCTACCTGATGTTCGTCGTAAATTTTGAAAAACTGATGCCCCTGAACAACCTGGCTGTCTGCCGGAGAATCCACGAACGGAACTACAGAAGAACGGTATTCTTCAGATTCTGGAAATGTAGCAGCCAGCACATTTCCTTCCAAATCAATTACACAAAAATCAATTCTTGATATCGCTTTCAATCCTTCTATGGTTGACTGTAGTATCTGATTCGATATCATATTCTTCTCTCCTTTCCATACATTTTCCAATGTCAAAATCTGACTTGTATACTATTGTAATATAAATCGCCAAAAAAAGAAAGAGAAATTTGGTATTTTTTATGCTTTTCGCTCTATCATTTCCCACAGGAAAAGGACTGCCGCATTGGCAGCAGTCCCTTTCCCTCATTTTTACTGTTTATTTTCTTGTTACCTTTTTAGAAGAAGACATTACACTGACCTGACTCTTTTTCAACGTCACGATCTTGTAGTAATAGGTTCCTTTCTTCTTTGCACCCTTATCCAGATAAGAAACCGTCTTGTTCTTGCTGATCTTCTTGATCCGTTTATAACCGGATGATTTCTTTGTGGAACGGTATATTACATAACCAGTCGCATTTTTATTACGCTTCCAGGTAAGTTTTACTTTACTTCCGGAAACGACCGCTTTTTTCAACGTTGTCTTTGCTGCAAAAGCAATACTTCTGGAAATGCCTCTGTCACTTGCCTTTACCGATGCGTCTTTGGAAACTGCAACTGCACAGTAAGCTGCTGATTTGATTCCCTTAATATCAGCTGCCTTCGTATCATTGAAAGATGCCTTGCCGGAAGCGGTGCTGCCAACAAGTACTGTTTTGCCCTTTACGGTACGATAAATATCGTAATGGTCTGCTCCGTCTGTCGGATTCACGGTAACCTTTACAACAACACCGTTCTTTGCTGCAGTTGCTTTTACAGACTTGATCGAAGGTGCTGCAAGCTTCTTCTCAGCTGCTGAGGACTTCAGATTGGACTGTGCTTCGCTCAATACTGCCAGAAGGCTTCTTAATGTCACTGTATCATTGCTGTCTGCTGCATTTTTCGCTGCGTTATATGCTGCCACAAATGCGTCCCAGCTTTCCCTGGTATTGCTGCCCTGGCCAGCTGCATATGCTGCCTCTGCCTTGCTGATTGCTTCAGCAAACGCTGCTTTTACTTCCTCAAGTTCTGCCTCTTCTTTTGTCTTGAGAGCATTTACCGCATCCTGCAGTTTTTTCTGTGCTCCTGCAACATCATCGGAAGATACCACAGCATTACTCAGTACTTTTTCTGCCTCAGCTATGGCAGCCTCAAGAACTTTCCAGGAAGCTTCAGAATAAAGAGAACTGTCTTTTGCTTTTGCATTGTTTACTTCATTCTGAAGAGCTGTTCTCTCTTCTTCGGAAGCCTTTTCACCGGTTACGGTAACCGTCATCTGTTTTGTAGCTGTCTTTCCGTTCAGTTCAACCGTCACCTGAATCGTTGCTTTTCCAGGACCTTTCACAGTCAGTACATCGCCGTCCAGCACTGCCCCTGTTTTGCCTGCATCTACAACGGAATAAGTATAGTTGATGTCTTTCTCATGAACCTCACAGTCTGATACAGATGCACTGGCATCAAGCTTCAGGGCTGCGGTTGTATCATTCAGAGCCAAATGAACCGTCTGATCTTTAAAATCAATAGCTGTAATTTCACAGGTACACTCTTTTTCCTGTCCGGTAAAGGTGTAGGAAATGGTCATGGATGTACCATCTGCTGCTACTTTTACGGACGGAGCTGCTGTCATTCCATTGGATAATGTCACTTCTTCCGGTTTACTTACATCTGTAAATCTGTATGCGCCGGATGCTTTCAGAACCGTTTTCACTTCATATGTACTGCCCTGTTTGAACACTGCACCTGCTGCCATTTCTTCTCCATCCTCATACCAGGTTGTTCTGGAAGTAAAAGGTGAGATTGCAATATTCACAGAAGGTACGGCTGCTTCCAGCGCATGTGCCAGCTCTGCATAGGATTTCTGCAGATTATTGGAATAATCCACTCCGCTGTACAGACGGATATCTGCCAGCATTCCTGTATATGGAGGTGTTGCAGAATCATTCATATCCTTGTCAACATTATAGCCTGTGGTAAATACACTGTCGCTGTAGGATTTCAGAGTTACTTCGTAAGAATCGCTTGCGTTTGCTCTTCCGGCTGTCGGCGTGCCTGCTGCTCCGTCCACATAAATCTGCATCTTTGTTCCGGTAAATACGATCAGGACATCATGCCATTTGTTCCAGAAATCCGAATCAATCGCACAGCTGCTCTCAACCCAGCTTCCTCTGGCATCACACGCATAAACAAGTACACAGTTACTCTTGAGCTGCACTCCGTACTGGGAATCCATCTTTCCAAGCATCTGGTATGTGCCGCTGCCTGTAACCTCAGATGCGTTCATGCGGAAACGGATAAACATCGCATTATCCTCACCGGACACGTCAAATTTATCATTATTCTCTCCGCTGTTTGCTGCGGTCAGACGTCCCGTATAACCAAAGCCGCCGTCTTTGTAGGAAACGTTAACATCCTCGTTTGTCAGAGTTGCCGGTTTTTCGGCCTGGTCGGCAACCTCAGCAAAGTGTTTGCTGTCCTCCGACAGCGTAATCTCTGCGTCTTTTCCTGCCTCACCCGTCTTTGGTACGGTAAAGGAAACAGACGGCGCCTCAAGAATCATCTCTTCTTCCGGAGCTTCCACATATTTGCCAAGTACACCAAACTCTGCTGCATTGATGAACATATTCGGCTGGGCACCTTCTGTATGGATTGCCTCAATTTTAATGTTTGTTACACCCGCAACCGGTTCAAACTCTGCTGTTTTCTCCTGAAGGGTCTCTTCTCCTTCGTAAGACCACTGAACATTGGTTACCTTGGTGTAAGTCTGTCCCTGATCCGTTGACACGTAAATATTGGCTTCGGTAATCGCACCATTCTTTGGAAGTCCCTGAGAATCACGTGTATATCTCGGAAGATAGGTCAACGCCTTTACTGCATAGGCTTTATCCAGAGTAATCGTGTACGTATTGTTTCCGATAAGCTTTGATCCGTCATATTCAGCCTGAGGTGCACTGTTATCCTTCCAGTTTGTATGCCAGAACGTATCCGGATCTCCGTCAACTGCCGCACCTACGATTCCGTTGCCTGCACCTTCTCCTACCGGTTCTTCACTGTCTGCCGCTCCGCTGAGATTGGACAGCTTCTTATATCCATCGTTTACCGGAGGATTCGCCAGTTTCTCCAGCCCAAGAATAGCTTCATCCAGTTCATCCATAGCCGCAATTTTTTCTTCTACGCCTGCTTCCGGATTTTCTGCAACAGCTTTTGCCGCTGCGATCGCTTTTCTGAGATTGGAATACGACTCCGCTGTGTACTGGGACCCATCCACTTCTTCCGCTTTTGTGATTGCATCCTGCAATGCTGTCTCCGGAGTGGAATCCGTAGGATTAGTGTACATCTCGTATATAACCGGAGCGCTCTCCCACTGGATCTTCACTTCATTGATTGCGCCATAGAATACCAGATTTTTAAATACATTCAGTCCTTTGGAAAGAGTTCCAATCTCCAGCCATCTTCCATCATTTGTATGAATGGATACCTTTGCATTGGAAATACTTTCCGGATCCTGCAGAATATACAGTGCATCCTTGCTTCCAGCCTCAAGGCGATAAGTCAGGCTGCCGCTGCCTTCTGCTGCCCGGAACGCCGTTGTCAGTGAATTGTCCACTGCTTTTCCCGCTTCTCCGCCTTCTGATCCAGCCGGTTCTGCAAAGATTGTCTTGTCTGCATCGCTGTTTTCCACTTCCAAGGATGTCACGGTGAATGTCACATCATCCTCGTTCTTATTGATAAAGCGGATCCATTTTGCATCCATGACTGTGGATGGATCTGCCTCATACCAGTTAAATCCATTGTAGCTGTATTCCAGAGTGATCTGCTCTGCATTGGTATAGTCCGCTGTCATGGAAGTCAGCTCGCGCACACCTGCAAATTCCATACCCACATACTCACCCGGCTTCAGCGTAATGCTTTCCAGATTTGGAATAGAAGCATCATTTTTATTGATCGTTACATTAATATCTTTGTATTCCTCCACATTGGTATACAAAAACTCTTCCACCGGAAGGGTCTCAACCTGGAATTCACGGATTGCATACCATTTGCCGGTAGAGGAAGGCGTTCTCAGACGCACATAACGAGCCTTCAGGGACTGTGCTGTCACATCTGTCTCGATATCATTGGTGCCAAAGGTACCGATCTCCTCCCAATGCTCATTATCCAGGGAGTATTCCAGAATACCATTTGAGAAAATATCTCCGTGCGTAGGCTCTTTTCCCTGCAGGATGCGGATATTGCCAAGCTTGTACACATCACCAAGATCCACACCTACATAGGCACCTGCAGATACACTTGCATTAAACCACACAAAAGTACTGTCGTTTCCGTCCAGTGCCAGGTCTGCATTGCCCTGATAGTAGCCACCGACACCACTGTAGATCAGTTTCTTTTCCCCGGTTGCCGGTTCATTTCCGGACCCGCCGCCGCTAAAGCTGCTGTTGAGCACTGCCAGTGCTTCTTCCTTCACAGCCCTATCCATCTCTGCCGCAAACGGCATAATCTTCATTGCTCCGGCTTCGACCATCTGAGTGCCGTTCAGCAGCGGAGATTCACAATTCTGAGATTTCTTGTAATTGTTAATGGCACTGATGTAGCCATTGTAAATACCTTCTGTATCATTCGTCTGAATCGCCATCGCCGTTCTGACATAACCGATACATGCTTTGGAGAGATAGCGCAGAGAATCTACCCATGGCTTCATCTCATCCTGAAGATTTACATTGGTACCATTGGTCTGGAAATCGTCAGCTGCCGCAACGATCTTCTCCAGCTGTTCAATCAGAGCACTTCCGGACTCTGTCAGATCCTCTTTTGCCTTATAAGCTGTCTTAAATGCATTGATATACGGTGTCAGCTCCACAGACTCACCCATGCTGGTGATACCACCCGGGCTCGGATTGGTCATATGCTTACACAACTCGTGCATCGCTTCCGGTGCTCCGGCGTCAATGTATTTAAATCCGTCCGCCCAGCTCTTTTCCGCGTCAAAATCTGCCGTATTCCATGCAAAATCTGCGATTGCAAACAGAGAGGTTTTGGAAGCCTCCGCCTGCTCCAGCGGGTTGGTTACAATACCTTTGAAGTTGGTCAGTCCTCTCTCAAGAATCTCACTTCCGGCAGGACCCATAACAAGACGTTTGTGGTTTACGTCATTTACCGGCCAGTTCAGCCACATAAATGCCTCGCGACCTGTCTTGCTGTAGAAATTATCAAATGTGTTCTGACTTGCCGGATGGCATACCCACTCACCGGTCCACATCAGCTCCACATCCGTCAGATTTTTGAAATAATTGAAGTAGCTGGATACGCTGTAGCCGCCGCCCCAGCTTGCTGCTGCTGTACAGTACACCTGCGGAACAAATACCAGATTGTAGGTTCCCTCATGCGCCTTTACCCATTCAGACATATCTCTGCAGAGATCCGCCTGTACCTGCGCACTGCTCAGGGCATCGTCCGCCGAGATCACAAACTGGCGTACACCTGCATCATAGAGCTGCTGGAATTTCTTCTTGATGATCTCAAGACTATCCGCATAGTTGGAAGCGTTGATCGCATCATGCATAAATGGATGAATCGCCCATGCGAAACGGCATTTGGATGACTGTCCTGCTTCCACCATCTTTTTGATATTTGCCAGTTCTTCCTGCGGATAAAGCTCTCTCCACTGGCTGTTGTGATACGGATCATCCTTCGGAGCAAAGATGTAAATGTTCATCTTAAAATCACCGCCGAAGTTCATCAGGCTGATGCGGTCCTCGACAGACCATGGAATTCCATAGTAGCCTTCGATGAATCCGCGGTACTGCCCGGATGCATAATCTTCGATCTGCAGCTGACGGACATTGGAACCTTCCGTCTGATTAAAAATCATTTTTAACGTGCTCAATCCATAAAATGCAGCATCCGTATCCTTTCCAAGTACGGCAATGACGTCATCCTGGATCACCAGAACATATGCATCTCTCTGCTCAAACAAATCATCTGCATATGTCACATTCGCCCGAAACCAGCTCTCCACTGTGTCGCCGGAACCATTTGTACCGATCAGAATATTTGTCTTTCCAGATACCAGACCATCTGTACGGGACCCTGTTATTCCCTTAATGGCAAGTACATCATTCAGACGATTGACGGTCGCCGAATCGATCGTGCTCTCCAGCACTACATTAGCGGAATCCCCAAGAATCATCTCTTTGTCTCCGTAAGAAACATCTCTCGGAGTAGGATAAATCTCGTACTCCTGCGCAGCAGAAGGTTCTTCTGCCGCCTGTGCATCAAATCCTGTAAACGAAAGGCCTGTGATAACCAGCGCAAACGTCAGTACAAGACTGATGATCTTTTTCATTGTCTTCCCCATATAATCCTCCTTTTCTTTTGCAGATAATCCGCACAGCGGACTCTGCGCCCCATGAATTTTTTCAAAAATCAACGCACAGGTTCATTGATTTTTATATAAATTGCACAACTCCATTATATGGTCTCTTTTTCTTCCTGTCAATATTATTTGATTCTTCTATGCAGAACACCCCGAAGTTTCCTTCGGGGCATTCTGCAAAAAAAATGTATGTAAGAAATTGGAAAACGGCGAACTTCTGCTTTTCCGGAGAATCTGCAGTTTCCGGTAAAGCAAAAGGCGTTCCAGATATCTGGAACGCCTTCGTTCAATTACAGTATACACGTTTTCCTGAAATTGTCAAATCTTTTTTCTTTTTTGGAAAAATTCGGAAGGTTTTTGTTCATATTTTATTCATTTTACATTCAAAATTCTTTCACCTTGTTATCATCCTGTATTCATTTTTTATCGTTATACTATAAACAGTTCAGAAATGATTTTTCAGAAAGACAATTTCCCAGTATTCTAATACTATTTGAATAAACTTTTCATAATATGCCAGACAGCAGCCTGTCTGGCATCCTCCCTTTTTGGGGATATTTACACTTCAAATAACAGGTCTCCATATGACGGCATGGGCCATTCCTCTTTATCCACGATCATTTCAAGCTTATCCACCGGTTTTCGCAGCTCTTCCATGTCATGAAATACCACATCGTGATAGTATTCCGCCTGTTCCTTTCCACTCTCCATTGCGCTTGCCTGGTCTGCAGCCTCCTGAAGCTTTGCAAGGGCCAGTTTCGTCTGAGACAGAAGGGATGTCGTTTCTTTTAACAGGTTCATGGGAACGGTTACATCCGCACCGGCCGTCTTGATCTCATTGACCGTACCGGCCAGATTTCTCGAAAAGCGCATCACCGCAGGAATAATATGCTTGCTGGCAATATCAATCATGGCACGTGCTTCAATATTTAATGTTTTTGCATATCCTTCATATTGGATCTCGGCACGGGAGCGCAGCTCCGCTTCCGTAAACACACCAAATTTTCCAAACAATGCAATAGCCTTGTCCGTTACAAGCGCAGGAATCGCCTCAACCATAGACCGGATATTGGGGAGTCCTCTTCTCTGTGCTTCCTCCACCCATTCCTGGGAATAACCATTGCCGTTAAACACGATTCTCTGATGATCCGTTGCATATTCTTTAATCAGGTCATGGACAGCCAGATCAAAATCTTCCGCTTTTTCCAGGCGGTCACATGCATCGGAAAAGGCTTCCGCTACGATCGTATTGATCACCACATTACACTCAGCCACAGAGTCTCGGGAACCTACCATTCGGAATTCAAATTTGTTGCCGGTAAAAGCAAACGGTGACGTACGGTTCCGGTCTGTCGCATCCTTTGCAAAATCCGGAAGTGTTTTTACACCCGTGTGCAGTTTTCCACCGCGCAGACTGTGTGTCGCAGAGCCGGTACTGATCAGCTGTTTCAGCACATCCTCCAACTGCTCACCCAGAAAAACCGAAATAATGGCCGGCGGTGCCTCATTGGCGCCAAGTCTGTGATCATTTCCGGCATCTGCCGCTGATTCCCTAAGCAGATCCGCATGACGATCCACCGCACGCAGGATACAGGTCAAAATCAGCAAAAACTGAATATTTTCATGCGGGGTCTTGCCTGGATCCAGCAGATTGATACCGTCATCTGTAGTCAGGGACCAGTTATTGTGTTTTCCGGAACCATTGACACCTGCAAAAGGCTTTTCGTGCAGCAGGCACTGCAGACCGTGACGCTCTGCCACCTGTTTCAGCGTCTCCATGATAATCTGATTGTGATCAGCTGCCACATTGCACTCCGCATAGATCGGTGCCAGCTCATGCTGGGCCGGAGCCACTTCATTGTGCTGTGTCTTTGCAGAAACCCCCAGTTTCCAAAGCTCCTCGTTGACTTCTTTCATAAAACCGGCAATTCTCTGACGGATAACACCAAAATAATGATCATCCAGCTCCTGACCTTTGGGCGGCATGGCTCCAAATAGCGTACGGCCCGTAAAGATCAGATCTTTTCTTTTTAAATATTTCTGGCGGTCAACAATAAAATATTCCTGTTCGACACCAACCGATGGTTTCACTTTTCTCGAAGTGGTATTGCCAAACAGACGAATCAGACGCAGAGTCTGGGTCTGGACCGCCTCCATGGAACGAAGCAGCGGGGTTTTCTGATCCAATGCCTCTCCTGTATACGAGCAGAACGCCGTTGGAATGCACAAAATGGCACCTGCACTGTCCTCACGCACAAAGGCAGGGGAAGTACAATCCCAGGTAGTATAACCTCTCGCTTCAAAGGTTGCACGCAAACCACCGGACGGGAAGGAAGATGCATCCGGTTCGCCCTTTATCAGTTCTTTTCCTGAAAAATCCATATTTACCGTTCCATCTGCATGAGGTGCCGTAATGAATGCATCATGCTTTTCCGCTGTAAAACCGGTAAGCGGCTGGAACCAGTGTGTATAATGGGTAGCCCCCTTCTCCACAGCCCAGTCCTTCATGGCTCCTGCCACGACCTCAGCTGTGATGGGATCCAGTTCCTTGCCTTCATCGATCGTTTTATGTAATTCCCGATACACCTTTTTCGGCAGTCGCTCCTGCATAACCTTGTCGTTGAATACATTGGAACCAAACAGCTCCACAACGTTAATCTTCTCTTCCATTTTCCAATTCCTCCATTGTAAGTAACCTGATACCTTAGTCCTTAAAATCATACTCTATTTTATTTTATTTTGCAACCGGCAATGTTTTTATCCATTAAAAAGACGCAGCAGCTCTTCGCTTCTGCGCCTTTTCTTATATATGGGAATTGGAAATGAAGAAAACGTCTGTTTTATACCTCAAACAACAATTCTGAGTATGCAGGCATCGGCCATACCTTCTTATCAACCAGTACTTCCAGCTTATCAACCGGAGTTCTCAGTTCATCCATAGCCGGAATAACGGTTGCATGGAAATAATTTGCCTCTGCTTCCATATCTCCTGCTTCCGCAGCCTTCTCGGTCACTTCTGTCAGCTTCTTCAATGCGGCTTTGGTCTCAGCCAGCAGCTCACTTACTTCCTGAAGCAACTCAACCTGTACATCTGCCGAAGCACCTGCCTCCTTCACGGACAGAATCGTATCCGCCAGTGTTTTGGTATAGCCTACCACTGCAGGGATAATCTGCTTGCTTGCCATATCGATCATTGTCTTTGCTTCAATATTAATGGCTTTTGCATAATTCTCATATTTAATCTCAACACGTGATTCCAGCTCTGCTTTGGAGAATACACCATATTTTCCAAACAGATTAATGGCTTTTTCGCTCTTCAGACACGGAATTGCTTCAACCATGGATTTAATGTTCGGCAGACCTCTTCTCTCTGCCTCTGCTACCCATTCATCCGAGTAACCATTTCCATTGAATACAATTCTCTGATGCTCGGTCGCATATTTCTTAATCAGATCATGCACAGCAAGATCGAAATCATCTGCCTTTTCCAGAACATCACATGCCTGTGCAAATGCATCGGCAACTATGGTATTCAGAACAACGTTCGGGCCTGCGATGGAGTCACGGGAACCTACCATACGGAACTCAAACTTATTTCCGGTAAATGCAAACGGTGAGGTACGGTTCCGGTCGGTTGCATCCTTCGCAAAATCCGGAAGTCTCTTGACACCGGTGTGCAGAACGCCGCCTGCCTTACTGTGTGTTGCGGTACCGGTGCTGATCAGCTGTTCCAGTACATCCTCCAGCTGCTCACCCAGGAAAACAGAAATGATAGCTGGAGGTGCCTCGTTTGCTCCCAGTCTGTGATCATTTCCCGGATCCGCTGCAGCCTCACGCAGCAGATCTGCATGCTCATCCACTGCCTTCAGGATACAGGTAAGAACAAGCAGGAATTGAATATTCTCATGCGGTGTCTTACCCGGATCGAGCAGATTGATACCATCATCTGTGGTAATGGACCAGTTGTTGTGTTTACCGGAACCATTGACGCCTGCAAACGGTTTCTCATGCAACAGACACTGAAGGCCGTGCTGGCAGGCAACCTTTTTCAGTGTTTTCATAACCAGCTGGTTATGATCAACCGCAATGTTGGCCTCAGCATAGATCGGTGCCAGCTCATGCTGTGCCGGAGCCACTTCGTTGTGCTGTGTCTTTGCGGAGATGCCAAGCTTCCACAGCTCTTCATTGACGTCTTTCATGTAAGATGCAATTCGCTGGCGGATCGTTCCAAAATAATGATCGTCCAGTTCCTGACCCTTTGGCGGCATTGCGCCAAATAAGGTACGTCCTGTAAAAATCAAATCCTCTCTCTGAAGATATTTCTGTTTGTCTACCAGGAAGTATTCCTGTTCCGGTCCGACAGAAGGTGTAACTTTCTTTGATGTGGTATTTCCAAACAGACGAAGAAGTCTCAGCGACTGTTCGTTGATTGCTTCCATAGAACGAAGCAGCGGAGTCTTCTGATCCAGTGCTTCCCCTGTGTAAGAGCAGAATGCAGTCGGGATACATAAAATTGCTCCGCCTGCGTCTTCACGTACATAAGCCGGTGATGTACAATCCCATGCTGTATATCCTCTTGCTTCAAAGGTAGCACGAAGACCGCCTGAAGGGAAGGAAGAAGCATCCGGTTCACCTTTAATCAGCTCTTTGCCGGAAAACTCCATAAGTACAGTTCCATCCTCTCTCGGTGCAGTAATGAAGGCATCGTGTTTTTCTGCCGTCACACCAGTCAAAGGCTGGAAAATATGTGTAAAATGGGTTGCCCCTTTTTCTACTGCCCAGTTTTTCATGGCTTCTGCCACAACATCTGCCACCATCGGATTCAGTTCTTTTCCCTCATCAATGGTTTTTCTCAATTCTTTGTAAACTTTTTTCGGAAGACGTTCCTGCATTACTTTGTCATTGAAAACATTCTCACCGAAAATTTTTGCAACATTCATTTTATCACTCATTTTCTCCTCATCCTTTCCATGACGGTAAAAAAAAGACGCTCTGCCTAACGGCAGAACGTCTTTGTTCTTTCACTCATCATTTTTGAATCTGGTAATACGATACTCCACTTTTTTCAAAAATGCAAGTATAATTTTAATTTTCTACAATCTTAATAAAATTTGTACAAAATATTGCTCAGGCTTTGTCAATAGAACCAAAGATTTCCATCTTCTCTTTTACCGTCTTCTTAATAGCCTCAAAGCCCGGTGCGAGAAGCTTACGCGGATCATAGCCTTTACCCTGCTGATCCTTGCCTGCCTCAATGTACTCGCGTGTAGCAGCTGCGAAGGACAGCTGGCACTCTGTATTTACATTGATCTTTGCAACGCCAAGGCTGATGGCCTTTTTGATCATATCTGTCGGGATACCTGTACCACCATGCAGTACCAGAGGCATATCGCCGGTCAGCTGCTGGATTGCATCCAGAGTTTCGAAGCTTAAGCCCTTCCAGTTTGCCGGATATTTACCATGAATGTTACCAATACCTGCTGCCAGGAAGTCAATACCCAGATCTGCAATTCTCTTGCACTCCTGAGGATCTGCACATTCGCCCATACCTACAACGCCGTCTTCCTCGCCGCCGATGGAACCAACCTCTGCTTCCAGAGACATGCCGTGCTCTGCGCAGATCTCAACCAGTTTCTTGGTATTTGCAACGTTCTCTTCGATCGGGCTGTGGGAACCATCATACATAATGGATGAGAAACCAGCCTCTACACATTTCAGACAAGCATCATAGCTGCCGTGATCCAGATGCAGAGCAACCGGAACTGTGATATTCAGTTCTTCCATCATACCGTTTACCATACCTACAACTGTCTTGTAACCGGTCATATATTTGCCTGCGCCCTCAGATACACCAAGGATAACCGGAGAGTTGTTCTCCTGAGCTGTCAGCAGGATAGCTTTTGTCCACTCAAGGTTATTGATGTTGAACTGACCTACTGCATAATGGCCTGCTTTTGCTTTCTGTAACATTTCTTTTGCTGAAACTAACATATTCATTTACCTCCACACTTTGTAGTTTTTCGTGTTTTATCTATTATAACCTAAATATACAAAAAAGAAAATACTTTTTTATCCAAATCGTCATTTCCAGTCAATTTTCCCATGTCTGTCATTCAGACGGCCCTTCCTCAAGCTCTGGAAGGTGATTAACCAGAATGGGCACCGCTTTCTGATGGCACAGGATCTCAACTTCTTTGTGGTCACCGCCGAACTCTCCATCCAGAGTCCAGGGGATCTCCGTCTGGGAACGCAGGACAATCCTTCCGGTTTTGAAAGTGGAAATGTACTTGCTGTCCATCTCTCTGCGCAGCAGACTGGATATGATATCCTGCAGCTCTATGGGGTTGCGCGGCATACGGATCAAGGTTACCTCCAGCAGACCGTCATCCAGTTGAATATCCCGCCCTGTAATGCTGCGAAAGCCGCCCACTGACTCCGAGTTCGTAATCATGCCAAAAATATAATCATCCTCAATGTGTTCATCGTTGATTTCCAGCTCAACATGGTAAGATTTTATATTAAAAATACGTTTTGCGCCTTCCAGCAGATAAGCCAGATGACCGAGAATATTTTTCATCTCCTGATTGGTCAGATAGGATACATCGGTAAAAATTCCGAATGCAGCAATATAAACAAAATAGTCACCGTTAAAAGATCCCACATCACAGGGATATGCAATATCCTCCACAATGCACTGGGCCGCCTCTTTCATATGCTTCGGCAACTGAAGACTGTTTGCAAAATCATTGGTACTGCCTGCCGGGATGTAACCGATGGGACGTTTCTCTGTGCAGTCCATCATACCGGTTACCACCTCATCCAGAGTACCATCTCCGCCGCTGCAGGCAATCAGGTCGAACTCCTGAGCCCGCTCTCTGACCACCCGGATGGCATCCTGTGGTTCCTGCGTAATATAGAGCGAAACATCCAGCCCTCCCTTGATAAAAACATCTGCAATGTCCAGAAGCTGATATTTGATCTGTCCTTTTCCGGATCTTGGATTTACAATAAACAAAATCTTTTTCTGTTTCATTTTTCTGCTTTTCCTCCATACTTTGACATATTGTACTCTCTTTTCCATATATCCACAAGAGGTTTCCTCCCCGGGAAAAGCTAAAATTTTTATAAAAAATGATTTCGTCCCTTTTTTTGTATATATGCCAGATAATCCCAATTTTTTCTGCCATCCCTTACCAAAACATATCAACATATTACATTTTTCTGAACATTTCGAACTGAGTATAGCTTTCCGAACGTTTCACGATTGCCATTTTAAACGGTCTTTGTTATGCTTATTTTAATAGAAAGGAGGCGGATTTATGGACAATAAACTAAAAAATCTTTTTATGGCTCATCATCCTGAAAATGATTTTTTGGAAAAGAACTGTCACCACTTTTATTGTGATGTTTTATCTATTGCCTCTATTATTCCGTCGCCGGAATACGGCATCAACCCTTATTCGCACAAACACGATGAATATGAGTTTTTAATCCCTTACGGACCAATACCCATGTTAATCAACGAAGGTGCCGTTTACTTTGGCGAGGCCGGATATGTCTATCCAATACAAAGTGGCCGGCAGCATGCTTTCAAATTCCGCGTGACTAATATTCCTTTTGACCATATTACAATTGACATGGAGTTTCTGGAATCCATCAAAGCTCGAAAGGGATATTCAGACCGACAGTTTAATGACCGTTTCGAATGTACCAGTGAATTAAGATCCTACATCCAGTTTTTCAAGAGTGAATTTGAACGTCAGTCGGAAAAGGACCTGGAAAAGCTGACATGCCTTGCACATTTAATTTGCAGTACGATGATTGATCTGGAATTTCAGAGTCCTGCAAATAAAAAGCTGAACAGCCCTCTTCAATATCAGAAAGGGATTCTGCAGGTTGCCTCGTACATGAATCAACATTATACCGAAAACCTGCCTATTGAGACACTGTCAGCCATGTGCGGTATCTCAAAAAACTATTTTATTTCGTCTTTTAAAAAAGTCATCGGAGAAACTCCTCACAATTACCTGATTAAGCTGCGCATCTCAAAAGCACGGATTCTGCTTGAGACCACCGATCAGTCTATTCAGGAAATTGCCGCACACTGTGGATTTCAGAAAGCAAACACTTTTTCCTCTCTTTTTAAGAGTATTACCGGCATGACTCCATCGGAATATCGGAAATCAGAAAAATCCAATCCTTCGGATATCATTACAGGAGCATAGTTTTCCTGAAGCAATAGGAATCAGGCATAAAAATTGCTGCACCTTTTCGGCGGTGCAGCAGTTTTTTATCTGTTTAGAATTTCCGGATCTCATCCCCTCCATCATCGGTATTTTCAATTTTGCGGATCACCGCATAATACCCATAATCCTCACTCACTTTAATGTAAATGCGTTCTCCTGCTTTATGACCAAGAATCGCTTTGCCCATAGGTGATTCTGTGCTGATATGGCCTTTCATGGAGTTTCCCCGGATGGATGTGACCAGCTTATAGGTCTCTTCCTCATCGTCATCTTCCATATAAAGCGTCACCGTGTTATTGATGCCCACTTCATCCGCCCGGGACTGATCGGATACAATTTCAGCATTCTTCAGCATTCTTTCCAGATAGCGGATACGGCTTTCGTTGCTGTTTTTATCTCTCTTTGCTGCATGATACTCAAAATTTTCACTCAGATCACCGTGTGCTCTCGCTTCTTTTACTGCCTCTATGGCCTGCTTGCGCACCACCAGTTTCCGGTACTCGATCTCTTCCTGAATCTTTTTTACATCATTCTCTGTTAACTGCTCCCGCATCTTTCCATCCCTGCCTTTATACTCTCACAATATAGTTTTCTTTTCTTGGCTTTGCCTTGGCTTCTCCGCCTTCTGCCGCATAGCCCAGGATACAATGGCCGATTCCGGCGTAATCCCCTGTGATCCCCCACTTTTTCAGAAGCTCTTTTCCCTTTTCGCTTTCAAATTCCTCTTTTGCGCGGTGAATCCAGCAGGAGGACACGCCAACCGCATGGGCTGCATTCATCAAATTGCCCATAACAAGCGCTCCATCCTCCCGGTAAGTGGGACGGCTTTTATCTGCCAGAACAACAAGCACGGTAGGTGCACCATAAAAAGGATCCGAATCCGTCCCCATAATATCTGCATTCATTTTACGAAGCTTTGCAATGGTTTCCTTATCCTGAATGACTATGATTCTTGGCGATTGCATCCCCATACCGGTGGGTGCCCAGATACCCGCTTCCAGAATCTTGTCAAGTTCATCCTCTCTGATCTGTTCCGGGAGATATTTTCTGCAGCTTCTCCTGGTTTTTAAAATCTGCAATGTCTCATTCATAATAACATCCTCCTGTCTATTTCATTCATTAATATTTTTCCTCGTTAACCTGTCAGCCCCTTCGGGGCATGCAGTTTTCACTTCGTGAAACCTGCGAAGCTGCTTCGCAGCTTCTGACAGGTTACATTATACAACATCTTTTCATTTTGGGGTAGTCAAAGTGGGGGGTTCGCGTTATAATGTATCCAGACTGTCTGACACACCGGGGTGACGACGGAGTGGGACAGTAATTTATGTTTAATGATACGCAGGAGGCTTGACATGAAAGATATTACCATCTCTGATTCCATCGTTTACGTTGGTGTCGATGACAAAACTATTGATTTATTTGAAAGCCAATATGTAGTTCCAAATGGTGTTTCTTATAATTCTTACGTGATCTTTGACGACAAAATCACGATCATGGATACCGTTGACAAAAGAGGTACGGATGCATGGCTCCAGAATCTGAAGGAAGCTCTGGGAGACAGGGAACCGTATTATCTGGTTGTTTCCCATCTGGAGCCGGATCATGCGGGCAATGTACAGACTCTAATTGACAGGTACCCGGAAATGAAAATCATTGGTAATCCGAAAACCTTCACTATGATCGGACAGTTTTTCGATACGGACCTTCCGGAAGAACGCAAAGTTGTCGTAAAAGAGGGAGACACGGTAAGCCTTGGTTCCCATACGCTTCAGTTTTTCATGGCTCCCATGGTACACTGGCCGGAAGTCATGGTTACATATGAGCAGTCCGAAAAAGTACTGTTCTCCGCAGACGGATTTGGAAAATTCGGTGCTCTGGATGCCGAGGAGGACTGGCTGTGTGAAGCCAGACGTTATTACATTAATATCGTAGGCAAATATGGTGTACAGGTACAGGCTCTGCTGAAAAAAGCAGCTACTCTGGATATTCAGACCATCTGTCCTCTTCACGGACCGATTCTGAAGGAAAACCTTGGCTATTACATTGAAAAATATCTGACCTGGAGCAGCTATGAGCCGGAGAATGAGGGAATTGTAATCGCCTGTGCTTCCATTCATGGAAACACTATGAAAGCTGCAAAAAAACTGGCTGAAATCCTCGAACAGAAGTCTTCCAAAAAAGTAGTTCTTTTTGACCTCGCCAGAGCAGATATGGCAGAAGCGATTGAGGATTCCTACCGCTATGACACACTGGTGCTTGCCGCTGCTTCCTACGATGGCGGAGTATTCCCTTGCATGGAAGATTTTCTGCATCATCTGAAATCCAAGAATTTCCAGAAGCGTAAGGTTGCATACATACAGAATGGCACCTGGGCTCCCAGTGCCGGAAAAGTAATGAAATCCATCGTTGCAGAGATGAAAAACATTACTGAAATTGAACCGATGGTAACCATCAAATCCGCTATGAAAGAATCTACGGTTGCTGAGCTTGAAGCTCTGGCCGATGCAATTCTTGCATAATGTCTGACAGATCTGCAGAACCTGCCCCAGGCAGTTTTCTGCGGAGGCATGGCAGTAAAAGAATACCCCGTTTTCCGGTTTAATCCGGAAAACAGGGTATTTTCTCTTTCTTAAAGATCGATCATGGTAACATCAACGTCTTTTTTCTTTTTTTCAGGTGCCATCTGCTGTGTGGAGATCTTTTCCGGCTCCTGTTTTGTTTCTTTCTCCGCAGCTTTTTCTGCCCGTTTTTGTTCTCTCTGTTTGGAACGACGGGTGCTCTGCTTTTCCGGTTTCCGGGAAACAGGCTGTTTGGCTGCTCCAAATGCCTCCTCAACAATCGGAGCTTCTTCTGCCTGCTGAGGTGCTGCCTGAAGCGTTACCTGTTCCGGCTCCTGCATACCGGTTGCCGCCTGCTGCTGCGTTGGTGCATAATAGTTGTCTGTTGCGAGATAACGCTCTTTTCTCGCAAACTCGTTTGTCTGCAGTTCAAGCTTTTCCTCTGCATCCCGCAGATCATCTTTTAAGTCACGGTTTTTCAAAATCAGGTTGATTACCAGAAAAACAAGAAGTACCGAAAGTGCAATGAGACCGTAAATCACTTTCATGGAAAAATCCGTGTCCGCTTTCAGCTTTTCCACTTTCTCCATAACAATCCCTGCCGCATCGGAAGCATTCTCTGTCACCGGCTCCGTTTCCGGCTCTTCTGTCTCTGCTTTTTTCTGTGTCTCAGGTTCCGTTTCCGGTGCTTCTGTCTCATTAGCCGCCGCGATCTGCTCCGCAGCATTGGGACGTTCCGCCTGAACGTGCAAAGTATACACTGCCTGATTACCGCTTTCTGCTGTGACAGTTATGTAAACGGTCGTCTCTCCGTCAGTCAAAGCTGTGCCGGATACATCAAAAGAAGCTGCACCATTGGAGGGAACCGGATTCAATATCAGTTCTTCCGTCCCCTGTGGAACCACAACCTCATACTCCACGGTGCTGTATTCAAAATCCGGTGAAACACTGACCGCATTCTCAATACCAAGGTCTGAAAGTGAGTTGTCATCTGAAGCACTGGCCAGAACGGTAATACCGGACATACATAGCAGAAGCATCATGCACACAGCACAAATTTTCCAGGTTTTTTTCAGCATTTTATCTTCTCCCCTCAAATCGTAACCGCCTGTTATGCTTCATCAATCGCTTTTCCGATGTCATGGCGATAATATTTGTTCTCAAAATCAATCCAGTTCACGGCTTCATACGCATTTGCGCGCGCTTCCTTCAGTGTTTTCCCTTTTGCCGTCACACCCAGTACACGACCGCCGTTTGTCACGATGCCCTCATCTGTGCGTTTGCTGCCTGCATGGAACACATAATATCCATCCTTATCTTTGAAACGCTCCAGTCCGCGAATCACAAAGCCTTTGTCGTATTGAACCGGATAGCCTTTCGATGCCAGAACGACACAGACTGCCGCATTGTCCTCAAACTGCAGGTCTGTCTGATCCAGCGTACCATCGATGCATGCTTCAAACACATCCACAATATCCGTCTTCATACGCGGCAGTACTACCTGCGCTTCCGGATCACCAAAACGTGCGTTATACTCCAGCACCCTCGGTCCTTTTTCTGTGAGCATCAGTCCGAAGAAGATGATTCCCTTAAAAGGTCTTCCCTCTGCTGCCATGGCATCAACGGTAGCCTGGTAAATATATTTTTTGCAGAATGCATCTACTTCCGGTGTGTAGAACGGACTTGGGGAAAAGGTACCCATACCTCCTGTATTCAGTCCGGTATCCCCGTCCCCGGCACGCTTGTGATCCTGTGCGGATGTCATGGTTTTGATAGTCTTTCCATCCACATAAGACAACACAGACACTTCACGTCCTGTCATAAATTCTTCGATTACCATGCAGTTTCCGGCAGATCCGAATTTTTTATCCTGCATGATCGTCTTTACGCCCTCTTTTGCTTCCTCAAGAGTATTGCAGATCAAAACACCTTTGCCAAGTGCCAGACCATCCGCTTTCAGCACGATCGGAAAATCTGCCTTCTCCAGATAAGCAAGTGCAGCATCCGCATCCGTAAACGTCTCATAAGCTGCTGTCGGTATCTTATACTTTTTCATCAGATCCTTTGAAAATGCCTTGGAGCCTTCCAGAATGGCTGCATTCTTCCGTGGACCGAACACACGCAGGCCCTCCGCCTCAAAAGCATCCACAATACCGCCTACCAGGGGATCATCCATACCGACAACGGTAAGATCAATCTCTTTTTCTTTTGCAAAAGCAACCAGTTTTTCAAATTCCATCGCGCCGATCGGCACGCATTCTGCATATTCTGCAATACCGGCATTTCCCGGCGCACAGTATATCTTTTCTGCTTTTGGACTCTGAGCTACTTTCCATGCAATGGCATGTTCACGCCCGCCGCTTCCAACAATCAATATCTTCATCTGTAATCCTTCTTTCTGATCTATCCACTATTCCGTGATCACGGTCCGTCCGTCTACAACCTGCACCCTTCCCTGGGCAATCAGGCGTATGGCTTCCGGCATAATTTTCCATTCTGCTTCTTCCATCACACGTCTCTGCAGCGTCTCCGGGGTGTCCTCCTGCTTCACTGCAACTGCTTTCTGCAGGATGATCGGTCCGGTGTCCGTACCTTTATCCACGAAATGAACCGTTGCACCCGTCACTTTTACCCCGCGCGCCAGAACTCCTTCGTGTACCTTCAGCCCATAATAGCCAGTTCCGCAAAAGGACGGAATCAAGGCCGGATGAATATTAATAATCTTATTTGGATAAGCATCCACCATAATCTCAGGAATTACCACAAGACAGCCTGCCAGCACGATCAGATCCGGTCCATAGGACTGAATCTCTGCAAGCAGTGCCTGATTGAAGGCTTCTCTGTCCGGATAATCCTTTGGCGATACACATACTGCCGGAATTCCCTGCTTTCCTGCGCGCTCCAGCGCATAGGCGTTTCTGTTATTGCTGATGACAGCCTCAATCCTGGTGTCCGGAATGGTTCCATCTGCAATCCGGTCCATGATTGCCTGCAGATTCGTCCCGCCTCCCGAGACAAGAACTACCAGTTTCAGCATAAGGTCACTCCCTTTTCACCATCCTCGATCTGTCCAATCACATACGGCGTCTCACCTGCTGCTTTGATTGCTTCCATTGCTTTGTCTGCATTTGCAGCATCCACAGCAACTACCATACCGATACCCATATTGTAGGTATTGTACATCATCTTTTCTTCAATCTGACCCTCTCTTGCCAGCATCCGGAAAATAGCCGGAACTTCATAGCTGTCTTTGCGGATCACAGCACGCACGCCTTCCGGAAGCATACGCGGAACATTCTCGTAGAAGCCGCCGCCTGTGATATGACTGCATCCTTTGATTACTACTCCGGCTTCTTTTACACTTCGAAGAGCCTTCACATAAATCTTAGTAGGTGCAATCAGCGCTTCGCCCAGTGTGGTTCCAAGCTCCTCGTGGTACGTGTTGAGGGTCTCTTTATCCATATGAAACACTTTTCTAACCAGTGAAAATCCGTTGCTGTGAACACCTGAGGATGCGATACCAATCAGAACATCTCCAGCTTTCAGATCCTTTCCGGTGATCAGATCTTTTTCGTCCACAACACCTACCGCAAAACCGGCCAGGTCATACTCATCTTCCGGATAAAAGCCCGGCATCTCAGCAGTCTCCCCGCCGATCAGGGCTGCATCCGACTGTACACAGCCTTCTGCCACACCGCTTACAATATCCGCTATTTTTTCCGGATAGTTTTTGCCGCATGCAATGTAGTCAAGGAAAAACAGTGGTTCTCCGCCCGCACAGGCAATATCATTGACACACATGGCAACACAGTCGATACCCACCGTATTATGCTTGTCCATGATAAATGCAAGCTTCAGCTTGGTACCTACACCATCCGTGCCGGAAACCAGTGTCGGTTTTTCCATATTTTTGAAGGCTTCCATGGAAAATGCGCCGGAAAATCCTCCAATGTTTGTCAGAACCTCTTTACGCATTGTCTTTTTGATATGTTCTTTCATTAATTCTACTGATTTATATCCGGCTTCGATATCTACGCCTGCTTTCTTATAATCCATACTATTTTCCTCCCTTATCCTGTATCCACATCATGCAAAGCAATTGCCGCATGACCTTATTTTGTGTAGTTTTTATATCCTGTCTCCTGAAGCTTTGCATCCTTTGCCATAACCTGTTCCTTCATCTCTTCGGAATAGGCTTTCAGCCTCTCCAGAAGATCTGCATCAGAAGTTGCCAGAATCTTTGCAGCCAGAATACCGGCATTGGCTCCACCGTTGATTGCGACTGTGGCCACCGGGATACCAGCAGGCATCTGAACAATGGAATACAGGGAATCTCTGCCGCCAAGAGATGTGGTATGCATCGGAATACCGATCACCGGCATCGGAAAGATTGCTGCACACATACCAGGCAGATGCGCTGCCATACCTGCTCCGGCAATAATAACCTTAAAGCCTTTGCTCTCTGCCGTTTTTGCATATTCAAAAAAAACATCCGGTTCTCTGTGCGCGGAAATGATTCTCATCTCATAGTCAATTCCAAGCTTGTCAAGGATGTCTGCCGCCTTGCTCATTACAGGCATATCTGAATCACTGCCCATAACAATTCCCACTTTTGCCATAATCATTCTCCTTTGTTATATATATGAAATAAATTGTATCTCCGTAGATTCTACTAAGATTCCCTTTTTCTGTCAACCTAAATGAAATTCAAATCTTCACAAATTTTTTTATGAAGCATCAAAAGGTTTGTTCAGCTCTTCCGTTCCCGGAAGCACAAAACGTCCCTCTTCTATAATAGAAATCATTTCACCCTCATCGTCGATCACGCGAATGCTGCCCAGCTCCCCGTATGGGATGGTAATGTCAGTATGGCATCCATAATATGCCATGCTGATATCCTCTTTTCGCAGTGCTGATATTTCATTTTCTCTTGCGATAATTTCCTTTCCGTCCGGATTATACACCGGAATATCTTCTGACCAGCTGTAACAGGTATCTCCCACTGCAAAATGCGGCCCCATCTTTTCTGCAATGAGAATGGGCAGTTTATCTTCTATTCCATACTTCTGAGCAGCCATATAAGCAGTTGTATTTGTGCCGATGGCAAACTCTCCCATAGGTATTTTTTTATGATGGAAAAGAATGTTATCTTCGATGTATTTACGGTTTTCCTCTTCACTTTCAAAATTGGAACAGGAATAATCAATGACCTGTCCGCAGTCAAATACCAGCCTCAGATTCCTGAACTGAAGTCCGTTTAAGTAAACCTTCTGAACATGGAGCACACCGCCTGTCCCTGCAAGAACAGGTGAAGTAAAGACCTCTCCTACCGGGATGTTAACATCGGCAACACAGTTTTCGAAATTTGTCTGTTTCTTCGGGTCCGCCAGTTCATGAAGATGGATAAGCAGATCTGTGTCATTGCCTTCGCCGCCTTTTATCTCCACCCACTCACAGGTATCCAGTGTATCAATAATAATCTGCTGCATCTTCTGGTAAAGTTCATAATCCAGGGTATTGATCTTAACGATCTCCCTGAATATTTCATCATAGTTTCCTCCGATTTCCGGGAGGGGATATGCAATGATGGTATAGCTTCTCTCATCTCCTTTAATGTAACGGTTCACAATCTGGCTGGACTCGTTATCCATCTCCACCTGAAGCTTCTGCTGGCTGTCAGTCAGTTTCAGCACTTCAGCCTTATTCACAGGAGAAAAAGGTGCCTCTCCAAATGTCTCAATACACGCCGGACCTCCATGGACTGCCGCAAGATCCGCATATTTCTCATAAGCCACCTGCATAGCCCTGAGTTTCTTCTGTACAAATTCTCCATCCAGAAACAGAGCGCAGTCCTGACGATGGTCATAATCATACTGGGGATTTGCCACACCGCCGGTATATCCGATACGAAGCTGATTCTTTTTGCTGACAGCATGAGTGGCATGACGGTAGATTACCGGTTTCAGACCCATTGCCTGAAACTGTTCCACTGCAGCTCTCACCATTCTCTCAAATCCCAGATTATACCGGATATTTACGGTTTTCTTTTTGGACAGATCCTTTCTTCCCAGTACAAATCCGATTCTGTACCCTTCTGTAAATGTGGACGCCATGTCCTCGATTTCCTTCCGGGACAGTCCCGCAAGAAATTGTGACACTTTGATCTCGTTTTCGGAAACATATTCTCCATATTGATAGAGATATCTGATATCTGTAAGATCTTCATTCATTATGATCCGGACCGCAAAATCCAGTTCCGGGTCAATTCCTTCCCGAATCCTCTGCTCCATCATATCCTGACAGTAATCATTTACATACGAACGGAGAATCTGTTCCACAGTAGCTGCCTCCGGAAGTTCCTCATCCTCAAAAGCGGAATATACCTCCAGAAACAGTTCCAGAATTACAGTCATATCCCAGATTCGTTTCTCAAAAGCATAAGCAACGGCTCCGCGAAGCTCTGCGTATAAAAAAGTAAAGGCTTTCCCGTATTCTCCCAGTTTCTCCCGTGCATATGCGGGATTTCCATAGCTTCTTCCATAATTTTCCGGGAAAACATCCTCATAAAGCATCCTGTTCTGATTTTCCAGGACTTCCAGTGAAAGCTGCCGGGTATCCTGTTCCATAATTTTTACAGTTTCCTCCAGAAAAGAAGCTGTTTTATGAAAAAAATCAAGAAAAGGCTCTTTAACAGTATTTTCATCTTTTATTTCTGATACTCTGGCCTTTGCCAGCTCATATCGTTCTCTGATCCACTCGTCCAAAAGCTCATCTCCTTTAAAACTGAATTATTCCTGCATGTCATCTATAATATGTCCCAGACTGATATGCTTTTCCACAATTCCCTGCATGTATTTCCAGATTATTTCAGAACCTTCTCCTGTTTTACTGTTTCTGCTGTAAATCTGGCTTTTTTTTACGTGATGCTCTTCCCAGCTTCTGCCATTGGTGGCATCATTCAAAAACATGGGCTGACAATTGTCAAGCATATGGGCAAATCTGGCTTCCGGTGTTTCGTAAGCTTCAAATTCTTCCCATAACAGTCTAAACCGCTGGCCCTGATCGTCAGGAAGCATACCGAAAATACGGTCTGCCGCCTCTCTTTCCCTGGACGACTGCGTCATTTTACCCACCTCATCAAATGCATAGGTATCTCCTGCATCAATTTCCACAAGATCATGAATTAGTACCATGGGAATCACCCTTTCCAGCTTAACCTCTTCATTGGAATACTCCTTCAGAAGTACTGCCATCAGCGCCAGATGCCAGGAATGCTCTGCATCATTTTCTTTTCTTTTTCCATCCGAAAGATACGTCTGACGAACGATGTTTTTTACCTTATCCACCTCCAGGATAAAGTCCAGCTGCTTTTTCAGACGCTCCATCTGTATTTCTTCCGCTCTCATTTTTTCTGTCATCCGTCATCACACTCCTATCAAAAAAAGGCCCAGCCAGCATACCATAATAACACCATTTGCAATGGAACCCACAATGCTGGTCGTATGTTTTCTGTTCACCTCTGAAAAACTCAATAATCCCATAATAAAGCCATAAACAGAAAGAAGCATGGCAAAAAGGCTTACTCCGCCAACCAGAAATCCATAACTTCCCTCCAGAAAAAATGCCAGCAGAACTGCGGCAAAAAACAGGAGAAAAGAGGCTGCGGCAAGACCTGCCGACAGCTTTCCTTTCCCCGCTTCTTTTTTTTTCGCAAATGCATATCTATATCGTTTTGCCATAATACTTTCTCCTGAAGTGATCGCATATTATAAACAGCAGATATCCCACTGCCGCTCCCATTGTATTCAAAAGCAGATCATCCACATCGAAGCATCCCACCCTGGTCATCAGCTGAATACTTTCAACCAGAAGGCTCACTCCGAAACCGGACAGTATGGTCAGAAAACCATTTCTGTACTGCCGCAGGATAATCGGAAGAATAAAACCAAAGGGCACAAAACCAACCACATTACCAAAAATATTTGACAGAAAAGCCCTGTATCCCACCTGTTCCCGGTATATCCAGAATCGGCGGATCTCCGCAAACAGCTCCAGGTTATACCGGTATTCCCGGCCCAGCTCCGAAACCCGTCCATAATCCTCCGAAAAAAACAGAATATACATCAGTACCAGCACATAGGCCACAAACAATGCTGTTCCTATGTAGCGTATAATTTTTTTTGTTCGTTGTTTCAATGGTTTCCCCTACCTGACAGCTCTTCTATTTCTGCCTCTTTCATTACTATATCATAATATCCGATTTATGTCTAAGCAGACGCGCACCGTTTACAATCATCAGAATTCCTGTTGCCAGACCTGTTGCCAGCACGATAATTCCTATCACAAGGCTTCCTGCTCCTGCACTTGATACCGTATTATAAATCTTTTCATTCACAGGCACATCCTCCTTTTGCATTATTTTGCACCATACTGTTCATAGTATG
>JALEJP010000022.1 GCA_022769625.1 Lachnospiraceae bacterium
CGGCATCACAAAAGAAAGCCTGCAGGGCATGAGACCTGTTTTTTACTGCTATGACAAAACGGATTTTTCGAGGCTGCCTGTAAGGCATGCCACAGACAATAAGGGTTCCTGCGGAAAGGTACTTCTGATTGCAGGCAGCCAGAAGATGTGTGGTGCTGCTGTTTTGTCAGTAAAGGCCGCTTACCGGAGCGGAGCAGGACTTGTGCGTATTCTGACGGATTCCTGCAATAAACCGGTTATTCTTCAGGCAGTTCCGGAAGCGATTGTAGATGTAACCGACGGCATTTTGGGCAAAGATCTGGAAAAACTGATGGACTGGGCAGATGTAGCAGCCATTGGCCCTGGAATCGGTATGGAAGCGGAGAAACTGGAAATCTTGAGATATGTGATGGAATGTGACAAAAAACCTCTGATTCTGGATGCCGATGCACTGAATCTGGCTGCTGCCTATGACCTTCCTCTCTCTTCTTATCAAAGTGGTATGGTCATAACACCCCATCCAGGAGAGATGGCGCGGCTCTGCAAAACGTCAATTCTGGAAATTATCGGGAATCTTCCTTATTTTGCCGCAGATTTTGCCAGGAAAAATCATCTGATCTGCGTGCTGAAGGATGCAGGTACAGTCGTAAGTGATGGAAGAGAACGATATATCAATGTATCAGGAAACAGCGGCATGGCAACTGGTGGTTCCGGTGATGTTCTGACCGGAATTGTGGCAGGACTGGCTGCTTCGGGGATGACACTTTTTGAAGCCGCCAAGCTTGGCGTCTATCTTCACGGCTGTGCCGGGGATGCTGCCGCACAGAAAAGAGGAAAACGCAGCCTGCTGGCTGGTGATATTGCCGAAAGCATTGCAGACATTTTAAAAGACATCTGAATACAGGAGGACTGGAGAAGATTATGAGCAGTAAATACAGCAGAATTTATGCAGAAATTGATATGGATGCCATTGCAGAGAATTTTCGCATGATGCGGGAAAAAATCAATCCGGAAACAAAAATGGCAGCTGTCATAAAAACGGACGGTTACGGACATGGTGCTGTTCCGATTGCACAGATGATGGAAAAGGAAGACTATATCTGGGGTTATGCGGTTGCTACCGTGTCAGAAGCTCTTGTTTTGCGGCGTCATGGTATCAAAAAACCAATCCTGATTCTTGGTTACACCTTCGAGGAAGACTACGAAACCCTGATTCGCCAGGAAATCCGTCCGGTGGTATTTAAAATGGATATGGCAAGACAGATGTCAGAAGCAGCGGTACGTTTAAACCGGACACTTTACATACATATTGGCCTGGATACAGGCATGAGCCGCATCGGTTTTGCAGACAATGATGAGAGTGTAAAGATCATTCAGAAAATATCCGAATTGCCTGGACTTTCCATTGAGGGCATGTTCACACATTTTTCCAGGGCAGATGAGCTGGACAAATCGACTGCCCGGAAACAGTTTTCACGGTATCTTGCCTTTGTGGAAAAACTGGAAGCAGCAGGAGTCTCCATCCCTCTGAAGCATGTATCAAACAGTGCTGCCCTGATGGAGCTTCCGCAGATGAATCTGGATATGGTACGTGCAGGGATCAGCATTTACGGCATCTATCCCTCTGACGAGGTTTCCAGAGAATCCATCCGCCTGAAACCGGCCATGTCACTGCACAGCCGCATTGTTTATATCAAAGAAATTGCGCCTGGAACAGAGGTCAGCTATGGGGGTACTTTTGTAGCAGATCATCCCATGCGGATTGCAACGATACCGGTTGGTTATGGTGACGGATATCCCCGCATGCTTTCCAATAAAGGATCTGTTCTGATTCGTGGAAAGCGTGCGAAAATCCTGGGGCGTATCTGTATGGATCAGTTTATGGTGGATATCAGTGACATTCCGGAAGCACAGGAACTGGATGAGGTTGTTCTGGTGGGTGAACAAAAGGGCGAAAAGATCACCGTTGATGAACTTGGTGCGCTGTGCGGACGTTTTCCTTATGAATTTGTATGTGATATCGGAAAACGTGTTCCGAGAATATACACCAGAAATAAAAATGTTTATTGCACGCGTGATTGCCTGCTGGGAGAATAATTCATTCACCGCGCACTGCATACACCAGAGAAATTTGGAAACACTATCCTTAAAATGTGAAGTGGAGTGTGAAGTGTGTGATAATTCGACGGGGAGATATTTTTTATGCAGATTTAAGGCCTGTAATCGGATCGGAGCAGGGCGGCGTGCGCCCGGTTCTTATCATTCAGAACGACACGGGAAACCGGCACAGTCCTACGGTAATCTGCGCTGCCATTACTTCGAAAATGAACAAAGCAAAACTGCCTACCCATGTGGAAATTGAGGCAGCAAAATACGATATTGTACGGGATTCTGTTATTTTGCTGGAACAGCTCCGCACGATTGACAAAAAAAGGCTCAAAGACAAGGTCTGCCACCTGGATGCGGAAATTCTTGTCCGTATTGATCAGGCGCTTGCCATCAGTTTGGACCTACATAGCACAATGGCTCCAAGAACTTGACTATTTTATCCTGAGATGTTATATTAAAGAACAGGGCAATTTTCATTTATGACAATAGAAAACTCTCAGAACAGGGATTCTGTTGTCTGACGTTAAACGAGGAAGAGAAAGGAAGATTCAGAAATGTCAGGACATTCTAAATTTGCAAACATAAAGCACAAAAAGGAAAAAAATGATGCAGCAAAAGGAAAGATTTTCACCATTATCGGGCGTGAGATCGCCGTTGCTGTAAAAGAAGGTGGTCCGGATCCTGCAAATAACAGCAAACTTGCAGCGGTTATTGCAAAAGCCAAAGCAAACAATATGCCAAACGATACCATTGACCGAGGTATTAAAAAAGCAGCCGGTGATGCAAACTCTGTCAACTATGAATATGTCTCCTATGAAGGATACGGTCCGGGCGGCATTGCTATTATCGTGGATGCACTTACCGACAACAAAAACCGTACCGCAGCCAATGTCAGAAGCGCATTTACAAAGGGAAGCGGAAGTATCGGAACACAGGGCTGTGTTTCCTACATGTTTGATAAAAAAGGGCAGATTATCATTGACAAAGAAGAGTGTGATATGGATGCGGATGATCTGATGATGCTGGCACTGGATGCCGGAGCAGAAGATTTCTCGGAGGAAGAGGACAGCTTTGAGATTCTCACAGATCCGGAAGAACTGGAAAATGTGCGCAAAGCACTGGAGGCCGAGAAGGTACCGATGGCTCAGGCTGAGGAGACGATGATTCCGCAGAATTATGTTGCACTGACGGATGAGACTGCACTGAAAAATTTGCAGCGGACCCTGGATCTGCTGGATGAGGACGACGACGTTCAGGCTGTATATACCAATCTGGATGAATAAGTTTTAAGAGGATTTTGATATGAACAATTACACAACAGCTTTTGAGGGAATGCCTGCTCTGTTATCCGATTACGAACATGTTATGGCAGAGTTTACCCGTGAGCTTTATCCGGATGCTTTTCAAAAATATTGTGAACGGCACTCCCAGACCCTTGGAGCAGTTGAAAATGGATACCGACAGGTCATCGACAAAGACCAGTTTCTCACAAATATGGCTGAGGAGCTTGCATCTTCCGCCGAAAAGCTGCTCGCGAAACAGACGAAAAAGAGCGCAAAGGAGCAATGTGCTGCCAATTTAAATATGTGTCTGGTGGTTTTTGTTCTGCCGGCTGTTCTGGAGATGAATGAACAGTCTTCCGAAGCATTTTCTGAGAAAATACTGACGGCATGGAAATCTCACTTTCCAAAGACAAATCTGAAGGCTGCCACTTTCAAACAGATCAATTCCGGATTTAAAAGGAAATTCTGCTACATAACCACGGCTGTCTGTGAAACCTTCGGAAAGCCGGATGACTGTTATGAACTGAATCAGTTCCGCAGCTATCGTGACAATTATCTTCTGAAGCGCGAAGACGGAGAGCGTATGGTTCTGGAATACTATGATCTGGCACCTACAATTGTAAAACATATCAATAAAAGAGATGATTACCGGGAAATCTATCAGGAAATATGGGATACCTATCTGGCACCCTGCCTTGCAATGATTGAGAGCGGAGAAAATGAAGCATGTATGAAGCTTTATACCGATATGGTACGAAAAATGCAAAAACAGTTTTTCATCACAAACCGGACAAATTGACAAGCTTGGAAGAACTCATGGCGGGTTCTTCCTTTTTTGTTTCATAGGAAACTTCTTCAAATTTCCTATATTTCCTATGTAACAAAAGCACTTTGCGCAAACGATTTCCGATGAAAAACAAGGTATATTTTCTGTCTTTTTGCACATACTTTTCCGTAGCAGCATAAGATGCGTATTTCCACGCAGATTATGCCTATGGAAAGGAGAAATGGCATGTCAGAAAAAGACACAGAAAAGATTCAGGAAAATTCTGAAAAAATAAAAGATTTTGGACAGGTCAGGCTGGAACACCATATACATCTTCTCTCTGTCATCGGAGAAATCGAAGGACATGAATGTCTTTCCGCAAACACAAAAACGACCAAATATGAGCATGTGCTCCCTCAGCTCGCTGCCATTGAAGACAGCAGTGACATTCAGGGTCTTCTGGTATTGCTCAATACAGTAGGAGGCGATGTGGAAGCGGGGCTTGCCATTGCAGAAATGATTGCTTCTATCAGCAAACCGACGGTATCTCTTGTCCTTGGTGGCAGCCATTCCATTGGCGTTCCCATTGCCGTGTCAACCGATTACTCTTTTATTGTGGAAACCGGAACCATGGTCATCCATCCGGTGCGCATGAACGGAACGGTCATCGGGGCTCCCCAGACCTATGATTATTTCCGACAGATGCAGGACCGGATTCTCGGTTTTATTTCCAGTCATTGCAGGGCAAAACGGGAACGTCTGGAAGAACTGATGCTGGATACCGGTATGTTGACGAAAGATCTTGGTACGATCCTGGTAGGTTCACAGGCTGTGGAGGAAGGAATCATTGATCAGACCGGAGGGATCCGAGAGGCAATTCAAAAGCTCCATGAAATGATTCCATGATTCAATCTTGCATAGTTTCCTCTTGTATAGTAAAATGTACAAAGCATCAGACATCCGCACAGCGGTGAAAAATGAAAGGAATACTATGCGTAAACTTGCATTAAGCGATGAAATACTGTTAAAAATCGAGAAACCTGCCCGTTATATCGGCAATGAGGTTAACTCGGTTATGAAAGACAAAAGCAAAACAGACATCCGGTTCTGTATGTGTTTTCCGGATGTCTACGAGATTGGCATGTCTCATCTGGGAATCCAGATTCTCTATGATATGTTTAATAAACGGGAGGATACCTGGTGTGAGCGTGTCTATTCCCCATGGACCGATCTGGATGCAGTCATGAGAGAAAAAAATATTCCGCTATTTGCGCTGGAATCCCAGGATCCGGTAAAAGAATTTGATTTTCTTGGCATTACGATCCAGTATGAGATGTGCTATACCAATATTCTGCAGATACTGGATTTGTCCGGCATACCTCTGTCGGCTTCAGAACGTACCTGGGAGGATCCCATCGTCATCGGCGGCGGACCCTGTGCCTACAACCCGGAGCCGCTTGCTGAGTTTTTTGATATGTTTTACATCGGTGAGGGTGAGGTTGTCTATGATAAACTGCTGGATCTTTACAAAGCAGCCAGAAGGGAAAACATGGATCGATCCAGGTTTCTTCTGGAGGCTGCAAAGATTCCCGGTATTTATGTGCCCTCTCTTTATCAGGTAACCTATAAGGAAGACGGAACCATTGCATCGTTTTCTCCGGTTGCGGATGGAGTTCCATCCACTGTGGAAAAGCAGATCGTCATGGACGTAACCCATACGTCCTATCCCAAAGCACCCGTTGTTCCCTTTATCAAATGTACGCAGGATCGCGTTGTGCTGGAGATCCAGCGTGGATGTATCCGCGGCTGCCGTTTCTGTCAGGCCGGCATGATTTACCGTCCCACCAGAGAACGTGACCTTGCGATGTTGAAGGATTATGCTTCTGCCATGCTCAAAAACACCGGACACGAGGAAATCTCTTTAAGTTCCTTAAGCTCCAGTGATTATTCCGATCTGGCCGGTATTGTTAACTTCCTGATTGATGAATTTGAACAAAAGGGAGTCAATATTTCGCTTCCTTCCCTTCGAATCGATGCTTTTTCTCTGGATGTTATGAGTAAAGTCCAGGATATCAAAAAGAGCAGTCTGACTTTTGCACCGGAAGCCGGATCTCAGAGACTGCGCAATGTGATCAACAAGGGATTAACAGAAGAAGTGATTCTGCAGGGAGCCGGTGAAGCCTTCAAAGGTGGATGGAATAAGGTAAAACTTTATTTTATGCTTGGACTGCCCACGGAGACAGAAGAAGATATCAAAGAAATTGCACATCTGGCAGAAAAGATTGCAGAGCGTTATTACGAAATTCCAAAACAGGAACGCAACGGCAAATGCCAGATTACGGTCAGCACTTCCTTCTTTGTGCCAAAACCGTTTACTCCGTTTCAGTGGGTATCCATGAATGATCGGGATCAGTTCCTTGGGAAAGCCAGAATCGTCAATCAGGAGATCAAAGATCAGCTCAACAAAAAGAGTATAAAATACAACTGGCACGAGGCCGACGTAACTGTTCTGGAAGGTATTCTGGCACGCGGTGACAGACGAATCGGCACTGCCATCCGGCAGGCCTATGAAAATGGTGCTCTTTACGATGCCTGGGGTGAGAACTTTGTTTACAAGCACTGGCAGGATGCATTTGAGCAGACCGGTATTGATCCTTCCTTTTATACCGAGCGGGAACGTTCACGGGATGAAATTCTCCCGTGGGATTTCATTCAGATCGGAGTGACCAAGAAATTTTTATGGAACGAATGGGAAAAAGCAAAAGAAGAAAAGATTACAAAGAACTGTCGTGCCGGCTGTTCCGGCTGTGGTGCGAAGGTATTCGGAGGAGGTGTCTGCTATGAAGGTCAGGATTAAATTCCGTAAACAGGGTGTGATGAAATTCATCGGGCACCTGGATGTGATGCGTTACTTTCAGAAAGCAATTCGTCGGGCAGACATTGACATTGCTTATACAGAGGGATTCAGTCCTCATATGATCCTCTCTTTTGCGGCACCACTTGGAGTTGGACTGACCAGCAACGGAGAATATGCGGATCTCACGATCAAAACACCGATCTCTTCCCGGGAAGCTGTAAAACGTCTGAATGAAGTAATGGTAGAAGGGATGGAAATTATCAGTTTCCGTCAGATACCAGAGGAAAAAGCCAGCAATGCCATGTCTCTGGTGACTGAGGCGGATTATACCCTGCAGTTTCGGGAAGGCATGGAACCGCCTGAAGGATGGGAAGAAAAGCTTCTGGCCTTCTATGACAAGGCATCCATACCTGTACTGAAAAAAACAAAAAAGAGCGAAAAAGAAATGGATCTCAAACCTCTGATTTATCATCTGAAGGTGGAAAACGGAAAAATATCTATGACTCTTTCCACCGGAAGCACAGACAATATCAAACCGGAGCTTGTCATGGATGCCTTCTGCCGCAGCATTGGATGGGAAATGCCCGAATTTGCGCTTCTGATCAACCGGGAAGAGGTTTACGCCAAAGGTCATATTCCGCTGGAAGATCTGGGTGAAGACATTGAATAAGACTCTTGTGATCACCCAGAAAAAGGATCAGGCCATCCTGATGGCCATCCTTGACGGAACGAAAGCAGTGGAGCTGCGCCTTTCGCCGCCTGAGGAAAAAGAACGTTCGCTGGTTGGCAACATTTACATCGGAAAAGTACGAAGAGTACAGAAAAATATAGATTCCGCTTTTGTTGAGATTGCAAATCACACACAATGCTACTACAGTATCCCTGCCAATCCCAATCCTTTTTACACAACAAAGGGGAATTCCAGCCGAATCATTGAGGGTGATGAGCTTCTTGTTCAGGTAAAACGGGACGGTCTGAAAACAAAACTTCCCGCTGTATCCGGAAATATTGAGCTTGCAGGACAGTACTTGATTCTTGTGGGAAATGATACACAGATCGGCATATCCGGAAAGCTTTCTGCAGAATCACGCAAACAACTTCGGGGATGGATGGAGCCGTTTGTGACAGAGCGATACGGATTCATCGTGCGCACCAATGCCGGCACTGCTTCCAGAGAGGAAATCGAAAAAGAGGCGCATTCGCTGGCAGAACAGTATGAGAACCTTCTTCGCCATGCGCCGTATCGAACCTGTTTTTCTCTTCTGAAGGGACCGGATCCGGCCTGGATCGAAATGATGCGTGACACGTATCTGGCAGATCTGGAAAAAATTGTTACAGATGTTCCGTTGATTTATGACTCTCTTCACGGATACCTGCAGCAGAATCAGCCACAGCTCACAGAACATTTGCAGCTATATCAGGATGACCTTCTGCCGCTTATCAAACTGTACCGTCTGGAGCATGCCATAGAAGAGGCATTAAAAGAACAGGTCTGGCTGAAAAGCGGCGGATATCTGGTGATCCAGCCAACCGAAGCTCTGACTGTGATCGATGTGAACACCGGGAAATACAGTGAGAAAAAAGTACGCCGGGAAACCTTGCGGAAGATTAATCTGGAAGCTGCCGCAGAGTCGGCAAGGCAGATACGTCTGCGGAATCTTTCCGGTATTATTCTGATTGACTTCATTAATATGGAGCAGGAAGAGGACAAAAAAGAACTGATGGAATATCTCAGTCAGCTGCTTCTTCGCGACCCGGTAAAGACACGGCTTATTGACATGACGAAGCTGGAACTTGTGGAGATCACACGGAAAAAGGTGCGAAAAACGCTGCGTGAACAAGTTGCGTCTCTGAAAGTTTCGAATAATACAACACATACATAAAAAAGAAAGGAAAACCTATTATTATGACTGTATTTTCACATTTTAATTTTAACGTACTGGATTTGGAAAAATCGATTTCTTTCTACAAAGAAGCTCTTGGACTCACTCCTGTAGACGTAAAGGAAGCGGGGGATGGTTCCTTTCGCCTTGTTTACCTGGGTGACAGCATGACAGATTTCAGGCTGGAATTGACCTGGCTGCGTGACCGCACCGAGCCATACAATCTGGGTGAGTGTGAATTTCATCTTGCTTTTGATACCGATGAATATGAGAAGCTTCATGCACACCACAAAGATATGGGATGCATCTGCTTCGAAAATCCAGAAATGGGCATCTATTTTATTTCGGATCCGGATGGATACTGGATTGAAATTGTGCCGAAAAAATGCTGATTTTCACAAAAAAGAGTTGACGTAAAACACGAATCATGCTATCATGTGAAAGATGCCGCATAAAGAGGTTTAAATGTCATGCCATTTGGCAGGACTACCGTATTTAGCGAGTAATGATAATAGGAGGTGCCATATGTACGCAATTATTGCAACAGGTGGTAAACAGTACAAAGTAGCCGAGGGCGATATCATTAACGTAGAAAAGCTTGGTGCAGAAGCTGGTGAGACTGTAACTTTTGAAAATGTTCTTGCAGTCAGCAATGACGGTCTGAAAGTAGGCGCTGATGTAGCTGGTGCAACGGTAACAGCAAGTGTTGTGAAAAACGGCAAAGCAAAAAAAGTTATCGTTTACAAGTACAAGAGAAAAACCGGTTACCACAAGAAAAACGGTCACAGACAGCAGTACACTCAGGTTAAGATTGAAAAGATTAACGGTTAATCCATATGATTACAGTTACAATCCATAGAGACAGCGAAGGTTATAAAGGATTTCAGGTTGTCGGACATGCCGGATATGCCGAAGAAGGGTATGATATCATCTGCTCTGCTGTATCCGCACTGGTTGTCAACGCAGTAAATTCCATCGAAGCCTTTACCGGGGACAGATTTGCCGCCCGTGAAGATGATGGTGTGGTGGAGTTGATTCTGGAAGGAACCGTATCTGACCGGACCACATTACTGCTGGATTCTATGATTCTTGGTTTGAGAGATATTCAGACACAATACGGTAATGAATTTATACGATTGAAAATCGAGGAGGTGTAGACCTATGTTGAAAATGAACCTTCAGGTATTCGCTCATAAAAAAGGTGTTGGTTCTACAAAGAACGGACGTGATTCCGAGTCAAAGAGACTTGGCGCAAAGAGAGCTGACGGACAGTTTGTAAAAGCTGGAAACATTCTTTACAGACAGCGTGGAACAAAGATTCACCCGGGCGTGAATGTTGGACGCGGCGGCGACGATACCCTGTTTGCTCTGGTAGACGGTGTTGTACGTTTTGAAAGAAAAGGCCGTGACAAAAAGCAGGTTTCAATTGTTCCGGTAGAGGCAGAATAATTGATGGAACATGTGGCTTCAAATCGTATCTGGTTTGAAGCCATTTTTTGATTACACAGGAAATTCCTTCGAATTTCCTGTGCAACAAAAGCACTTAGGAAGGCGGATAGATGATACCTTCCATAACATCAGCAAAGAATGAAAAAGGAGTATTTATGTTTGCAGACAGAGCAAAAATCTTTATCCGATCCGGCAAGGGCGGAGACGGTCATGTGAGCTTTCGCAGAGAGCTTTTCGTACCAAACGGCGGTCCGGACGGCGGAGACGGCGGCAGGGGCGGAGATATCATTTTTGAAGTGGATGAAGGCCTGAACACTCTGAATGATTATAGACATAAAACAAAATACTGTGCCCAGGCCGGTGAAGAAGGCGGAAAAAAACGCTGTCATGGCAAAAACGGCAGTGATCTGGTCCTGAAGGTTCCGGAAGGAACCATCGTAAAGGATGCAGAATCCGGAAAGGTCATTGCAGATATGTCCGGTGAAAACCGCCGTCAGATCGTACTTCGGGGCGGACGCGGCGGAAAAGGGAACATGAATTATGCCACAGCTACTATGCAGGCTCCCAAGTATGCGCAGCCCGGTCAGAGTGCAAAAGAATTATGGGTACAGCTGGAACTGAAAGTCATTGCAGACGTGGGACTGGTTGGATTCCCCAACGTTGGAAAATCCACGCTGCTGTCCCGTGTAACCAATGCACGGCCAAAGATTGCAAATTATCATTTTACAACACTGAATCCAAATCTTGGTGTGGTAGATCTGGATGGCGGAAAAGGATTTGTCATTGCAGATATTCCAGGACTGATCGAAGGTGCTTCGGAAGGCATCGGTCTCGGCCACGAATTTCTGCGTCATATCGAACGCACAAAGGTTATCATTCATATTGTGGATGCCGCATCCACAGAGGGACGTGATCCGGTGGATGATATTTATAAAATAAATGAGGAACTGCGGGCTTACAATCCAAAGATTGCAGAACGACCTCAGGTCATTGCCGCCAACAAAACGGATGTCATTTATACGGAAGATGAAGATCCCGTTGCCCGTATCCGTGCGGAATTTGAGCCAAAGGGTATGAAGGTGTTTGCCATCTCTGCGGTAAGCGGAAAGGGCCTGAAAGAGCTGTTGTATTATGTACGCGAACTGCTGGATACCCTTCCCAGGGAGGCAGTGATTTTTGAACAGGAATTTGATCCAAACGAATATAATCCGGACGATAATCTGCCTTATACCGTTGTAAAATCCGAGGAAGAGGAAAATACTTATGTGGTAGAGGGACCGAAGATTGAGCGAATGCTTGGTTACACCAATCTGGAATCTGAAAAAGGCTTTCAGTTTTTCCAGAATTTCCTTAAAACCACAGGTATTCTGGATGAACTGGAGGCCGCCGGAATTCAGGAAGGCGATACCGTCCGTATGTATGGTTTAAAATTTGACTATTATAAATAAAAAAAGCCGCACAAATGGTGCTTCCTGGTTTTACAGGCATCATTTGTGCAGCAGGAAAGGAATCATTATGACGAGTAAACAGCGGGCTTACTTAAAAAGTCTTGCCATGACCATGGATCCTATTTTCCAGATTGGAAAAGGAAGCCTTACTCCGGAGAATACAAGCGCAATCGCAGAAGCACTTGAAGTACGCGAACTCATCAAAATCAACGTTCTACAGAATTGTATGGATGATCCGAGAGAGCTTGCACAGATGCTTGCAGAACGCACACGTTCCCAGGTGGTACAGGTTATCGGCAAAAAGATCGTACTGTATAAAGAAGGTAAAGACGACAAGAAAAAAATATTACTTCCGCGCTGACAGGGAGGGAAGGTTTCTTGAAGGAGAATAAGGTAAAGAAAATAGGAATTATGGGCGGTACTTTTGATCCCATTCACATCGGCCATCTGATTCTGGGTGAAAATGCGTGGCATCAATTTGCACTGGAAAAAGTGCTGTTCATGCCTTCTGCCAATCCGCCTCATAAACGGCAGCGCACCGGACGGGCAAGCGTGCAGGAACGTATTGATATGGTAAGGCTTGCCATAGAAGGGAATCCACATTTTGAGCTATCCCTGGCGGAAGCGTTTTCGAAAGATTACTGTTATACACAGGAAACCCTTCAGCGTCTGAAACTGGAACACCCGGATACGGAATACTATTTTATTATGGGAGCAGACTCTCTGTTTGCTTTCGAAACCTGGAAAAACCCACAGGAGATCTGTAAAAACTGCGTGCTGACTGTAGCAGTACGCGACCATGTACTGGAAAAGAAATTTATGGATCAGATTGCATATCTGACAAAAAAATTTCAGGCAAAAATTGAGGTTCTGGATACACCTAATATTGATATTTCTTCCCATGATATCAGACGTTGGCTGAGAACCGGAGATATTTCCCTGCGATATTATGTGCCGGATGATGTAATCTCTTATATTATTACGAATAATCTGTACAGTGAGTGTGAAAACTAATGAGCAATTATGATCTGATCAAAATACAGGAAAGACTCCAGAAAAAACTGACACCGGAGCGCTATCAGCATACGCTGGGCGTCATGTACACCTGCGCGGCACTGGCAATGCGCCACGGATGTGATCTGGAAAAAGCACTGGTGGCAGGTCTTTTGCATGACTGTGCAAAATGTATGCCAAATGAAAAAAAACTGAAAATATGCAAAAAAAATCATATTCCGGTAACACAGGCAGAACTGGACAATCCTTTTCTTCTGCACGCAAAAGTCGGTGCATTTCTGGCACGTGAAAAATATGGGGTAGAAGATGAAGAAATACTGAATGCGATCCGCTATCATACAACCGGAACTACAAATATGACCCTGTTGGAAAAAATTACATACATTGCGGATTATATCGAACCATGGAGAAACAAAGCACCAAATCTTTCCACGATCCGTGAACTTGCCTTCGTTGATATTGATCAGGCATTGTATGTGGTGTTCCGGGATACCTTACAGTATCTTCAGCATACTGGAAATGAAATTGACCAGACAACACGTATGGCTTATGAATTCTACCGGGATCTTTACGAAAAAAAAGAAAAGAAGAATCCCTGAGAAGAAGCATCTGGCTTTTTAATATAGTTTACATAATAATATTATGTAAGCTATATGGGATTTGATCTTTTGCAGTCAGCGGTAAATTACCTGTCCGGCCTTTGTTTTGCCCGCTGTCTGCAGGAAAATATTTTTTATGAGGAAGGAGGAAACACATGGAATCAAAAAAAATGGCAAAACTTATCTGTGATGCACTGGCAGATAAAAAGGGTGAGGACATCAAGATTATCAACATCTCTGAAGTTACTGTTTTAGCCGATTATTTTATCATTGCAAGCGGTACAAACCGAAGCCAGGTACAGGCCATGGCTGACAATGTGGAGGAGATGCTGGGCAAAGCCGGATTTGAGCCCAAGCAGATTGAAGGTTATCAGAATGCGAACTGGATCCTCATGGACTATCGCGATGTAATCGTTCATATCTTTGACCGTGAAAACAGACTGTTCTATGATCTGGAACGTATCTGGAGAGACGGAAAGAGTATGACCTTGGAGGAACTGTAATAATGGGCCGCCCTGAAGAGAGGGCGGCCTTTTGGAGAGGAGAGAGAAAAACAAATGAAAAGTTTTTATGTGTGGTATAAAAAGCATATTACTTTTGCAATTTTTGCCGGTCTGGTTCTTGGAATCCTGACCGGATTGTTTCTGGCTGACCGTTTTGCGCCGGTACTGACTGTCACAAACCTGCTTGGTGGTATTTATATGAATGCTCTGAATATGATGATTTTTCCGCTGGTTTTCTGTTCTATCATCATGGGTATCGCCAGCATTGGCAATATCCGAACAACAGGTAAAATCACAGGTTCTGCACTGCTGTATTTCATCGTTACAACAGCATTGGCAAGCTTTATGGGACTGATCATACCACGCCTGATTCATCTGGGAAGAGGTGTACAGTTTGAGATGGCAGCCTCAGATATTGAGGCAACACAGTTTACCAGCATCCTGGATACCCTGAAATCCCTGATTCCTTCCAACCCGGTTGCTGCATTTTCCAACGGAAATATGCTTCAGGTACTGGTTTTCGCAGTGATTACAGGATTTGCTTTGATTTCCATCGGCGAAAAAGGAGAACCGCTTCTTAAAGTCATTGATTCTCTGAATGAACTTTGCCTGAGAGTAATCAGTGTCGTGATGTATTTCACTCCCATCGGTGTTTTCTGTACCATTGTTCCAGTGGTGGAGGCAAACGGAACAGCAACCATTCTATCCCTGGCAACTCAGCTGATCATACTGTACCTTGCATTCTTCGGATATGCTTTCCTGGTGTATGGTCTTTCCGTAAAGGTTCTGGGAAAGGTAAGCCCGTTTACGTTTTTCCGTGCAATCCTGCCGGCTGCATTGAATGCCTTCGGAACCTGTTCAAGTTCCGCTACCATTCCAATCAGCAAACAGTGTGTGGAAGAGGAGCTTGGTGTATCAAACAAAATCAGCAGTATTGCCATTCCGCTGGGAGCTACCGTTAATATGGATGCCGTGTCCATTCTGATGTCTTTTATGATTATGTTCTTCGCAAACGCATGCAATATTACGGTCAGCATTCCCATGATGATCATCGTATTGCTGGCAAATGTCCTGCTTTCCATCGGAACACCGGGTGTTCCGGGAGGTGCCATCGCATCGTTTGCCGCATTGGCAACGCTGGCAGGTCTTCCGGCAGGCGTTATGGGTGTATACATAAGTATCAATACACTGTGCGATATGGGAGCAACCTGTGTCAATGTGATCGGTGATCTGTCCTGCTGTGTTGTACTGAAAGAAAAACTTGATGTGAATTAGAAACTCTTGAAACGAAGAAAGCCGGAGCTCTGTGAACAGAAAATACCATGAAAAAGGTATACTTTGAATCACAGAGCCCCGGCTTTTCCTATCATCTGACGATCCGGAAAATCTTTATGAAAAGAAACGGAAAACACCGATGACTTTACCCAGAATACGAAGATCCTGTTCCTGCACGATAATCGGCTCCATCGTATCGTTTTCCGGCTGAAGACGATAATACCCCTGCTCGCGGTAAAAAGTCTTAACAGTGGCCGAATCATCGATCAGAGCGGCTATGATATCTCCGTTGTCTGCCGTGCTTTGCTGTCTGACAAGAATATGGTCTCCGGAAAGAATGCCGGCATTAACCATACTTTCCCCCTGTACCTTCAGTAAAAATGTCTGAGCATTTGGCAGGTACTCACATGGGATCGGAAAATAGGTCTCGATGTTTTCCACCGCAAGAAGTGGGGAACCGGCAGCAATCCTGCCCACGATCGGTACATTTACCACCTCACGGCGTAAAAGCTGAAAACTGTCATCCAGAATCTCAATCGCCCTCGGCTTGGTGGGATCACGACGTATGTAACCGTTTTTCTCCAGTGACTCCAGATGAGAATGAACGGATGAAGTAGATTTGAGATGAACTGCCTCACAGATTTCACGGACTGCAGGCGGAAAACCGCGATTTAATATCTCTGATTTGATGTATTCCAGAATTTCTTTCTGTTTTTCAGTAATTTTTCCATTAGCCATATATAAAATCCTCCCGGCAATTCTTTTATCTGATTCTGTCATATACAGCAGAGCAATCTGCTCTGAGCGGACATCGTTTTGCTGTTGAAAAAGAAAGCTCACAGAGCGTAATTTCTTTTTTAATAATAACACAGAACTTCCTGAAAAGCAAACAGATATTCCCGAAAATTTGTTCGATTTCATATTGACAAACACATGTTTGGATTATATAATAGCATTAACCAAAAAGAACACACGTTCGCAAACATATGATTGCCTTTATGATTAGAAAGGGGAATGAGATATATGAGAGAGACTACGAAAATGACTTCTGCAAAGCGAAGGAAAACGGTACGGATGCAAAAGCGTCTGTTGACGATGGCATTTTTCTGCCTGGCGATTGTACTGGTTTCGCTTTGTTTCAGCTTTATCACAAATGCAGATTCTGCGGCCAAAAGACATGCTTACAAATATTACACAGAGATTACGGTTTCCGAAGGAGACAGTCTTTGGGACATCGCACAGCATTACATGACGGAGGAGTACGATTCTCCCAAAGCCTACATTAAAGAAGTAAAGGACATCAACGCTTTGTTGGATGCCGATCAGATTTACAGGGGACAGCATCTGATCGTACCGTATTATTCCACTGAATTCAAATATTAACTCCCTATACCCGGGCCAGGATCGGATTTACCGACATTCTGGTCCGGATTTTTGCCTGTTTTGTCTGTTTTGTCTGATTTCAGGCTCTTTTCATTTTTCTCGGGATGGAGTATACTGATTAGCGGCAAATATAGGGAAAAATAACAATAAAGCTGTTTTTCAGGGCAGAAGAAAGGAGATATTATGCGACAGGAAAAATTTAAAATGGAACGGCCGGGGCTGGTACAGATCGGAGACCGGGTTGAAATAACGGAAATCCAGACCAATATGAATTTCAGTTATATCATAGAACCGGCTGTAGCCATGTCCGGCTGCTTTAAAAACGCTGAACGCATCAAAGCAAAAGAAGGTGTCATAATAAACATTGAACATACTCCGAGAGGATATATGGTGACTGCTGAATTTGAAGAATAGTAATCTGGACGGTTGCAGTTTATTTTGAGAGGTGCTATACTGTTTTTGGCCAATCTATTTGAAAAACATGTGTTTGTCGTATAGATTAAAACACACTCCCATAACAGAAAGAAGGTATCTTTAATGGCGCAAAATATTACTTATCATGAACAGACCGATATGGATAATATCCGTAAACTGCGTGAAGTTTTAAAAACTCTTCCGGATTTCACCAGAGACTATTTTCGTGCGGTGGAGCCAACCACCTCCACAAAGACACGGATTTCCTACGCTTATGACATCCGGATTTTCTTTCAGTTTCTCTTGTCCGAAAACCCCTCTCTGCGGGAAAAAACCATGAAGGATCTGCAGGTGTCCGTTTTGGATCAGGTAAAACCGGTGGATATTGAGGAATATCTGGAATATCTGAAGCTGTATGATTCGACGAATGAAAAGACGCACACAAACGGTGAACGCGGGCTGAAAAGAAAAATGTCTTCTCTGCGCAGTTTTTACTCTTATTATTACAAAAGGCAGGCCATTGAGACCAACCCGACTCTGCTGATTGATATGCCAAAGCTGCACGATAAAAACATCATTCGCCTGGATGCAGGTGAAGTTTCTGCTCTTCTGGATTATATCGAGCACTGCGGTGATACGCTGACCGGTCAGAAAAAAGCTTATTATGAAAAAACAAAACTCCGCGATCTTGCAATCGTTACTCTCCTGCTTGGCACCGGGATCCGTGTATCGGAATGTGTCGGTCTTGATGTGGAAGATATTGACTTCCGTAACAACGGTATTCGCCTCGTACGCAAAGGCGGATCCGAGATGGTAGTCTATTTCGGGTCTGAAGTAGAAAAGGCTTTAAAAAGCTATCTGGAGGCTCGTGAGGCCATTATCCCATTGGATGGACATGAACATGCACTCTTCTATTCAACTCAGCGCAGGCGTATCGGTGTACAGGCCGTGGAAAATCTCGTTAAAAAATATTCACGTGCCATCACTACAACAAAAAAAATTACGCCTCATAAGCTGCGGAGCACTTACGGAACGGCACTTTATCAGGAAACCGGAGATATTTATCTGGTTGCAGATGTCCTTGGACACAGAGATGTCAATACCACCAAAAAGCACTATGCTGCCATGGATGACGCAAGGCGACGCCAGGCGGCATCTGCCGTTCACCTGCGTGAAGATTAATTAAAAACTGCCGGAGCACTCTTCCATTCTCGTAAATGGCAGAGAGTGCTCCGGCAGTTTCTTTTTCGCTATGTATTTCGTATTATACCAGTTTTTCTCCGGTCAGCATTTCATATCCCTGCAGGTATTTCTCAATCGTCTTGTCAACAATGTCCTGCGGCAGCGTCCAGTTGTTATCCGGATTTTCTTTCAGCCAGTCACGCGCAAACTGCTTATCAAAGGAAGGCTGTCCGTGTCCCGGTTCATAACCTTCTGCCGGCCAGAAACGGGAGCTGTCCGGTGTAAGCATTTCGTCACCCAGAGTGATATTTCCCTCTTCGTCAAGTCCAAATTCGAATTTTGTATCTGCAATAATAATACCCTTCTCAAGTGCATACTCCGCACATTTTTTGTAAAGTGCAATCGTATAATCGCGAAGCTTCTCTGCATACTCCGCTCCTTTGCCCGGATAATACTTTTCCAGATGCGCGATACTCTGCTCATATGAAATATTCTCATCGTGATCTCCGATCTCTGCTTTTGTGGATGGTGTATAGATCGGCTCAGGCAGCTTGTCGGATTCTTTCAATCCTTCCGGAAGCTGGATTCCACATACTTTTCCTGTTTTCTGATAGCTTGCCCAGCCACTTCCGGTAATATATCCACGTACGATACATTCCAGCGGAAGCATATTCAGCTTGCGGCATTTCATACTGTTTCCATCAAATTTCTCCTGCTGGAAAAAATCCGGCATATCTTTCACATCTGTAGAAATCATATGATTCGGCAGAATATCTTTTGTCATGTCAAACCAGAATTTTGACATCTGTGTCAGTACCGTACCTTTTTTTGTAACCACGTTATCCAGAATTACATCAAAACAACTGATTCGGTCTGTTGCCACCATAATCAGGCTGTCTCCATTGTCATAAATCTCGCGTACTTTCCCTTCTTTAATCGGTTTCATTTCCTGCATAGTTCCTACCTCATCCATTCTATGTTTATTTAATAACTACATCGGTACAAAAATACTACTATTTGCCCCCCATTGTCAAGTGCCAGATGGAAAAACCACAGTTTGCAGAACTATAAAGGGATTATTTTGCGCCCAAAAGCTCATGTTTTGAATGATTTTTAATGGGTAAGATAATCAGAGTATGTTTTGTTTGGAGGAGATACAATGGTGAATCTGCATACCATGGGAAACCGCATACGGGAAGGAAGGGAAAAGCTTGGTTACACGCGGGAGCAATTTGCGGAAATGATCAATATAAGCCCTCGTTTCTGTTATGATATCGAAGCCGGCCAAAAAGGCGTTTCCCTGGAAACCTTAAAAAATATCTGTCAGGTGCTGGAGCTTCCTGCCAGCTATCTTCTTGATCTGGAAGATCTGGACTCTGAAAAATATGAAAGTAACGTTTTTCAGAATCTGATGAATCGCTGTCCGGCTGAATTTCGTGATGATCTCAATAAGCTGGCACTTTTATATGTTCAATCTGTAACCCGAGTCAAACCGGATCATACAGAAAACCCCTGAGGTACAGCCAGATTCCCAATCTGCTGCATACCTCAGGGATATCAATAATGTCTTACGCATGCATAATATCACGCGTATCTAAAATCACGGTAAACGGCCCGTCATTGAGCAGTTCCACTTTCATATCTGCACCAAAGCTTCCTTTTTCGACAACAGGAAGCAGTTTCTGACATTCAGAAACAATATACTCATAGATCTCCTTCGCCTCATCCGGTGCTTTTGCATCCGTAAAGCTTGGACGATTTCCTTTTTTGCAGTTTGCCAGAAGTGTAAACTGTGAAATCAGCAAAACTTCACCATTCACATCATGCAAAGACAGATTTGTTTTTCCGTTTTGATCTTCAAAAATACGGAGTCCGCACATTTTTCGGATCAGAACATCTGCCTCCTTTTTCGTATCGTTTTTTCCGATTCCGATCAGGATCAGAAACCCCTTTCCGATCTTTCCAATCACTTCCCCGTCCACTGTGACCGAAGCACGGGAAACTCTCTGAATTACAAATTTCATATCCTTACCGCTGTCTTTCTTTTAATGCAACAAAATCTTTGATCAGTTCCACGGTACCATCTATTCCACATGAACTGCTGTCAACACAGAGATGATAGCTTGCTGCGTCGCCCCATTTTTTGTTGGAATAGTAATTATAATAGCTGGCACGTTTTTTGTCTGTTTTGATAATACACTCCTTTGCTTTCGCATCCGTCAGATCATATTTTGTTGCAATCCTGCGGATGCGGATATCCATATTGGCATGAATAAAAACACTGATGCAGTTTTTATAATCCTCCAGTGCATAATCCGCACAGCGCCCCACCATAACACAGGGACCCTCATCTGCAATCTGCTTGATTGCATTAAACTGTGCCAGAAAAATCTTATGGTTTAGAGGCATATCTGCAAAGGTGGAAGAAGAATATCCAATGGAATACGTATCCATGACAAGCGAATACAGAAAACTGTTTGTGGGTTTCTCATCATGATGTTCAAAAAGCTCCTGACAGATTCCGCTGTCTTTTGCGGCGCGGTCCAGAAGCTCACTGTCATAGCATTTTATGCCGAGATCAGCTGCCAGCTTTTCTCCGATCTCCCGTCCCCCGCTTCCATACTGTCTTCCTATCGTAATAATGGATTTACAAGCCATATGCTACACACCCTTTCTTTGTTTTAATATGTAAATGCCGCAGATTCACTTTTGTGAAGATTCTGCGGCATTCCTGCCGAAACATTATCTTATTTATCCAGTATACATCAAAATACCTATAATTTACAAGCATTTTCCTAATTTTTAAGGCATTTTTGCCAGTAATTTCTCGAAATAATCCGGAAGAGGAGCCGAGAATTCCATATATTCTCCCGTTGAAGGATGCAAAAAACCGATAGTCATTGCGTGAAGTGTCTGCCCCTGAAGAGGATAAGGGCATTTGGATGGCCCGTATACGGTATCTCCAAGCAGCGGATGATGAATGGATGCCATGTGAACACGGATCTGATGTGTACGGCCAGTTTCAAGTTCACATTCAATATAGGTAAACTGACGAAACCTTTTTAAAACCTGATAATGTGTAACTGCCGGTTTTCCATTCTGTTCATTGACAGCCATTTTTTTTCGTTCCAGGGGATGCCTTCCGATCGGGGCATTTATAGTTCCGGAGTCTTCTTTTACGGTGCCATGAACAATAGCACGATAACGTCTGGTAATCGAATGGACTTTCAGCTGTTCTGCAATCGCGCGATGTGCCTTATCATTCTTACAGACAATCAATGAACCGGTAGTATCCATATCAATTCTATGAACGATCCCCGGCCGCAGGATACCATTGATTCCGGACAGGCTGTCATGGCAATGATACATCAATGCATTGACCAGAGTTCCGCTGTAATGCCCATGCGCCGGGTGAACAACCATTCCTTTTGGCTTATTGACCACGAGAAGATCATCATCCTCATACAGAATATCAAGCGGTATATCTTCCGGTTTAATATCGGGTGTCTCTGCATCCGGTATCGTTACAGCAAGTTCCTGAGAAGCAAGTCGAAAACTTGCTTTTATGGGATGTCCGTCCGCCTCGACCAACTGTTCCTTAAACAGTTTCTGAAAAAAACTTCTGGAATACTGTGGAAGCTGCTGTGCAAGATATTTGTCTGCACGCTCATCGGCAGCTTCTTCACTGGCTGGAAAAATAATTTTCTGCATAATTGTCTCCTGTCTGGCTTTATACCTGTTTTTGCATCACGGTTTCAGAAAATGAAAATCGTCATCTTTATACAAAGTCAGAATCAGCAGAAACAATACAGCCATGGATACCGTCACATAAATATCTGCGACGTTGAAAATTGGAAAATCAATCAAAGAGAAGTAGAAAAAATCCACTACAAATCCATTTTTTAAGCGGTCAATCATATTTCCAATGGCACCTGCAGCCACAAAAACAGCGACGATACGCAGCGGTGTGTAATGTTTTGTTGCCGGCATCTTTACAAAACTCCATACAACTGCAGCAAGAACAATGCACACGATCATAAGAAACAGCCATCTCTGATTCTGAAGGGTTCCAAACGCTGCCCCTCTGTTTTCCAGATACTGCAGCTGAAATACGCCTGGTATCAGTTCAATGGCAGGCTTATTTTTCAGGCTTTCAATCGCAGCAATTTTGGTGAGCTGATCGCACAACACAAGCAGAAATACAGATATGGAAGCAAGGATACACTGGGTTGCTTTTTTCTTATTCTTCATCTATTCTTCATCCCCTGTATTTTGTCTGATGTAATGAATGGCTTCTGCCATTTCTTCATCGGTAACAGTACGATCGATATATGCTGTACCGATTCCTTTTAAAAGTATAAACTTAACCTTTCCCTGCTCCATTTTTTTATCAGAACGTGTCGCAGATAGGATCTCTTCCGCATTTGGACCTTCAAAAGACACCGGAAGACCAAATCCGATATTCATATCACGGATTTCGAAGAATTCCTCCGTGCTGATCAACCCCCGTTTCCAGGAGATATAGGAAGCAGCCAGATATCCGATTGCTACGCACTGGCCATGCATAAGCGTAAAATTCTTCAGCTTTTCGATGGCATGACCAAGCGTATGGCCAAAATTCAAAAGAGCACGCTCTCCTTTTTCCGTTGGATCTTTCTCAACTACATCCCGCTTGATCTCACAGCTTCTTGAAATCATTTCTTTTAATACAGAAATGTTTCGGTCTTTAATCTCAAACATCTGATTGATTGTCCACTCATAATATGCAGCATCCTTTATGAGACCATGCTTCAGGATTTCTCCCATTCCACAGAGAAACTGTTCCTCTGTCAGAGATTTCAGAACCGCAATATTCATGTATACCAGCTTCGGCTGATGAAATGCACCTACCATATTTTTATAGCATGCAAAATCAACTCCTGTTTTTCCGCCAATGCTGCTGTCCACCTGGGAAAGCAAAGTAGTTGGAACCTGCACAAAATCCACCCCGCGCAGATAAGTGGCAGCTGCAAATCCGGTCAAGTCTCCAACAACACCTCCGCCAAGGGCAACCAACATATCTTTTCGTTCATAATGATTGAGAATCAGGTGCTCATAAAGTTTCTGTACAATATCCAGGTTTTTATTCTCTTCTCCGGCCGGAAATACAAAACGTGTCACGCCAGCGCAACAGGAAGAAAGAATTGCTTCCACCTCATCTCCATAATATGCATTGACCGTTGAATCGGTAACCAGACACAGGCGTTTTTCCCTGACATCAAGATTCTGCAGATATTCTGCAAGATGATCGAAACTTTCCTCAAGAAATATTTCATATACCAGTTTTCCATCCTTTTTAACCGGAATTCTGGTACGGTACGCATTTATATTCATAAATTATTCTCCCAAATTTGTTTGTTATATATATTTTTCTATTTCAACAAGAAACCGTCCTTTTTTTGTCTGGGAAAGGATTCCTTTATACTGGAATCTTCCAAGGCCTCTGGCAGAGATCAGATCATTCTCCTTTACATGACATCCATTGGAAGTAACACATTTTCCATTCACAAATACCTGTCCTTCTTCGATCCGTTTTACCAGGCTGCTCCTGGATGCATTCCACGCCAATGCCAGAAGTGTATCCAGCCGGATAGAGGCTACCGTACCTTTTATCTGTTCCATATGGAGCGGAATTTCTCCCACTTTCTCATCAAACGGGGTGCACATAACCGAAGTATGGCGTATTCGTGTAAGGTTGCTGCAGAGAAAATCAGCGATTTTTTCCAGACAAAATACATAGGCACAGACGCCGTCGATCAGGATATCTCCTGTAACGCTTCGGTCGATTCCAAGATTTAAGATTGCTCCCAGATAATCCCTGTGTGACAGATTCTCGGCAAATCGTTCACCGAGTGGTGTGATTTTCAGACATACGATTGGAAAATCACAGACATCGCCAAAATCTTCCTGGTACAAATAAAGAGCATCAGGGATAAACGCTGCCAACTGACGCTCTGCTTTTGCATAACCGCCGAAAAGCTTCCATTTAACAAAAGAAGCCTTTCGGATGGTACTATGGAAAATATTTAATTCGTTCAGATTCATAAAATCTGTATAAGTGACGATGCCGCGCCGGTCTGCCGCATTGGCTAAATCCAGGAAACGCTGTTGAATGCGTTCCTCAGTTCTGTCCATCACTTTTCTCCTAGAACTTATTGCCCACTGACGGCATATCGAAAGCTCCATTTAAAATTTCCTGAAAATCTCCTGAAACATCCACATCAGCCGGTGTGATAATGAAAATAAAATTGCTGATTTTCTGAAGACTTCCACTGATAGCATAACAGGACCCGGAAGAGAAATCAATAATTCTCTGAGCAACCTCCAGATCCAGACCTTCCATGTTCAATACAACCGTACAGTTTGCCAGAAGTGTTTCCGTAATCTCCCTGGCATCCTCCATGGAACGCGGTTTGATCACACATACTTCCATACCTGCATTGGATTTCTTGGTACGCATCGGAGAAATCTTGCTGGAACCAGCAGTCTTGGCTGCAGATGTACTGCGTGTCCTTGTTGTAGAAGACGGCTGCTTCTGAAATGATTTGCTGTTCCTTGGTGCAATGTTTTCATCGTATCCGTAATCATCAAAATCGTCATCATCATCCGATTTTTTAAAGAAATGTTTTTTCGGCTTGCTGTCCTCAAAATCATCTATTTCATCATCAAGAAAGTCATCATCATCAAATCCATCATCATCGTTCAGCTTCATGACATTTAAGAATCTATCCAATACTCCCATTTTATTCTCCTATCTGCTTTATCACAAATTGTAATGGCGGTTACCAAAAATACCGGTTCCAACTCTTACCATAGTGGCACCTTCCTCGATGGCAACCTGATAATCACCAGTCATACCCATACTGAGATTACACATATTAACATTATCTATGTTTTTTGCCTGTATGTCAACTGATAATTTTCTCAATTTTGCAAAATATTTACGATTATCCTCAGCGTTTTCTACAAAGGGAGCAATTGTCATAAGTCCCTGGATGGAAATATGCTGTAATTTGGCAATCGTTTCCACAAAATCCGGACATTGGGACACCGTGATACCGAATTTGCTTTCTTCCTCAGCTACATTTACCTCCACCAGAATCGGCATGACAATCCCCTTTTTCTCAGCTTCCTGGTCAATCGCTTCCGCCAGTCTGAAAGACTCCACGGAATGAATCATAGCCGCGCGACCGACTACATATTTTACTTTGTTTCGCTGAAGATGTCCGATCATATGCCAGTTGATATCTTCCGGAAGCACATCGTGCTTTTCTTTCATCTCCTGAGGCTTGTTTTCACCGAAATCGCGGATACCCGCAGCATACGCTTCCTCAATCATGGAAACCGGCTTTGTCTTGCTCACTGCAATCAGCTTGATCTGACTGCGCTCTCTGCCGCTTTTTTTGCAGGCCTCGCAGATACGTGCTTCCACTTCCAGCAAATTTTCTTTTACCATAGATTTTTCCACTATTTTCACCTCTTAATTATGATGTTGGGGTCAAAAGTTTTTGACCCCCTGATACCTACGGATTTCTCCGCGTTTCACGCTCACGAAATCCTAAAAACATTCGAAATCCGCTCATTTTTCTTCGAAAAATGGCTACTTTCTCATGTTTTGCGGGTCCCAAAGTCATGCTTTTTCATGCAAGCATGAACAGCATGACCTTTTGACCCTGGTATCTTAATTATTAAAGTATCTGATCATCAGAAACGGAATCCGCATCCAATGCAATGTGATCATATTGAGCCAGACCAAATGTGGTACCTTCCTCCACAATACAGTATTCTTCATTATCTGCAAGAATTGTAATTTCCCGGAAAACCGCATAACCCTTGTTTATGTTATAGACACCCTGCAGGGTTGCCGTCTCCTCAATACGATATTTATTATTGGAATCTTTTTTCACAACATAATCGCCCTCCGAGAAGAGGTTAATATCAACATAATACTTGTCATCCACTTTTTCGTATACCGTAGCTGTGATATAGCGTGTTTCCACTTTTCCATTATTATCGTAGGATTCCCTGATCAGCGTTATTTCATGTTCATTGTCCTCATCACAGATTACGTACTCCTCCGGTATGACATAGAACTGTTTTTGGGCAATCGCTGATTTTGGAATCTTAAGTCCGGTTTTTTTGTTTAAAAGCAGTTCCACTTCAAGAAAACGATCGGTTGCAAAACGCACTACAGAATCATTCATATCCAATTCTGCAAAATAAATATTACCATTTTGGATAACGGAAACATCCGGAGATGCCGTTGTTCCGTCCTTTAGGAAGCGAATCGTGACAGAGGTCTGATCTGTCAGCTCAGATGCAAGCTTACTGTCTATGGGAATGATCAGTGACCATTCCTCGTCCGAAATCAATTTATACAATGGTTTTCCGCTCTTTGCTTTTGCATCCAGACGAAGGTTTTCCTTGGTATATGATTTCATATCAAACATATCAAGTGTCACATCTTCCGGCTGTACCGATTCAAATTCATCCACGGAGTAAACAACAATCCCAGGCTGAGATGCCCTGCACATGTTGAAAATGCCGCTGTCGGTCAGAACACTGTCGCCATATCCTTCCTCACCTGCATGAATATCCAGAATAGCACTTTCCACATCTGCTTTCATCTCATATGCTTTTTGGAAGTCCTGTCCCGTAAAATTTATGGAATATGACGAAATGGCTGCACGCAGCCTTTTTTTGTCTGAACCGGAAAGCGTTTCCCCATCGCCAGAAGAAGAAAGATCCTCAGAAGTATCCTGGGTAACATTCTCTTCCTTTCCGATGATCCCTTTCCCCTCACTGATGGAACAGACAGAACCGTTTGTACCTATCTCCGTTCCTTCTCTTGCATAATAGATAACACTTCCGGATTCCGGTGCTTCCACTACAACCTCAGACTTCAACGCAAGGGCTGTGTATTTATAATTTCCGGACAACGTACCCTTTGTAACCTCGTAAGGTGCAATATGCGAAGAGGTGAGATACAGAATCATACATACTACCATATAAATAAACAAAAACCCAAACAGAACGGTTCCAACATTTAGTCCCGCATGTTTTCTGTATTTTATGATCTTTTTCTTCTTTTTCTTTTCAGTCAAGCACATTCCTCCTTTCCCGAGTTATTCTACCACGTTATGTTTCCTGAGACAATGGAATAAATACTTAATTTCTGGAAAAAATAGAAACAGACCAAGAAAGGAGAGATATGGATGAATCTGAAAGGACTGGATTATACCTGTCTTACTATCGCAATCATCGGAGCAGTCAATTGGGGGCTGATCGGAATATTCCGCTTTGACCTGGTTGCTTTTCTGTTCGGAGATATGAGCTGGCTTACCAGAATCGTGTATACACTGGTCGGCCTGTCTGGTCTGTATTTGATCAGCACCTATGGAAGAATCGGACAGCAAATGGATGTTCAGTGAAAAAACAGGACGGCAATCTATGCCGTCCTGTACCTCTTTCAAAATTATGTTCGATCACATGAATGATATCGGGACAGAAGATTTCTGAACCCAAAACCATATTTATAAAGAAATGATGACTTTTGACCTTGCATTTTCGGGAAGTTCATGTTCGTCCAGAGATACACTCAATACGAAAGTTACACCGTATTTGTTTCCGATTACATCCAGTTTGTCGATCGTTTCTTTGATATCGGAATCTTCCAGTTTTGCAATTTTCAGAAAGCTGTCAAGATACATCTGCTCCAAATCATGATCCTGTGAAATAATACCACAGATAAAACCGATAAATGCATCACTGTTTGACAGCTCAAACTCTGAAGTATCGATAAGACGAACCTTGTTATTCAACTCATACATATGTTTGGAACTCTTATCCAGGTAAACAATATTTCCATGTGCGGATTTAATCTCAGAATTTACTTTGTCCAGTAATTGTTTTGTCTTTCCTTTCCCCTTTTTGCCTGCGATGATCTGTATCATTGTAATCTCCTCCTTTAGTCCTGCGACACAAGTATTATATGTAGATTATAGTGCATATTTAAATAAATTACAACTGCTAATTGTTAATTTTAGACAATAATTTATTCATTTCTGCATATAGTGTTTCTTTGGTGTCTGCACCAAGGATAATGGAGATATGGGGGTCACCGTATTTATCCTTTGCAAGCAGACAGAGACAACATCCTGCCTCATCCGTTGTACCCGTTTTTCCTCCAACAACCACTACATCAGAGGGGGCAGTTGCTTCATTGATGTGATAAAAATTGGTGGACTGCCACATGATACCATATTTATCATTGTCCCGGATAAACACACAGTAATATTCGGATTCACCGATAATCTCCTGGAACACATCGTATTTCAGAGCCTCCTGAAACATCAGATAAATATCGTAAGCTGTCGTATAATGATTTTCGTCATGAAGGCCGTGAGGATTTGCAAAATGAGTGCCGGTTGCACCAAGCTCTGCAGCTTCCTGATTCATCATCTCCACAAAACCCTCTACACTGCCGCCTACATAGACGGCAAGTGACATGGCAGCATCATTTCCGGAATTCAGCAGCAGACCGTAAAGAAGCTGTTCCACAGTAAGCATATCTCCCGGTTCGATCATACAGATTGAAGAGCCCATCTCAATATCCTTGCATTCCTCGCCGATTGTTACCATTTCGTCCAGATCACAGTTTTTCAATGTCACAAGCGCAGTCATAACCTTTGTGATGCTGGCCGGATACATACGCTCAAATACATTCTGAGCATAATCCACTTCTTTTGACTCAACATGAAAAGATGCCGCCGCTTTTGCAGTCAGATTCAAGGAGGATCCATCTTCTTTTCCGGTCACAACACAAAGATCTTCAGAAAAAGAAGAGGCTCTGCTTGTGTTGAAGCTTACTTTTTCAATACCAAATACAGGGTCACTTTTATCATACTGCCTGGTCAGATTGATTTCTTTATTCTTTACAAATACAATCCAGGACACTGCTCCCAAAGCTATCACAACAAGTGTCAGCAAAAAAATGACAAGCTTCATGCTTCTCATCTCATTATCTTTTTTAGGCGGCTGTACGGGAGTACGATGTGTGCGCTCCCGCCGCCTTATTCTGTTTTCCTGTTCTGTCATTATTTATACATCTCCCGCCACTCAAGATCTCCTCTGTCAAGTGATTTAATCAGCAACTCGGCAGTAGCCAGATTAGTTGCCAGCGGAATATTGTGCATGTCACAGAGCCGGAAAATATTTTTGGTATCCGGTTCATGCGGCTTTGCACCTAAAGGATTCCGCAGAAAAATCATAAGGTCGATCTGATTATTTTCAATCTGGGCACCCATCTGATGTTCGCCGCCCAGATGTCCGGCAAGAAATTTGTGGATATTGAGATTCGTCACTTCCTCCACAAGTCTGCCGGTTGTACCGGTTGCATATAACTCATTCTTACATAAAATCCCCCGATATGCGATACAAAAATTCTGCATCAGCTTTTTCTTTGAATCATGCGCAATAAGTCCAATATTCATAAAGCCGTCCTCCTGATTTTAGTATTTTCGTACCTGCAAGCCTATGTTTAATACCAAACCGATACCAATGTAAAGGCTGACCAGGGAAGTCAGGCCATAACTCACAAAAGGAAGCGGCAGACCAGTATTTGGCATCAGGCCTGTTGCGACACAAATATTGATAAAGCTTTGGAAACCAATCAGCGCAGCCATGCCGCAGCAGATCAGTGTTCCCGAAATATCTCTTGCGTTTTTCCCCACAAGAACACATTCAATAGCAATCAGAAATTCCAGGGTTATGATCAGACAACATCCAAGGAAGCCAAGCTCTTCACCTGCAACCGCAAAAATAAAATCCGTCTGTGGCTCTGCAATAAAGTTACCATTTTTTACAGAATTGACATTGCTGTTATTCAATCCTTTCCCATAGAGCTGTCCGGAACCGATCGCTATTTTGGAATTTGTCTGCTGATAAGAGATATCCGGATACTTTTCCGGCTGAAGCCATCCCATGATACGTTGATACTGATAACCCTGCAAGATCTTCTGATCAGGCTGTGTGACAAGCATCATGCCGATAACTGCAAGCGGAATACATATAAGTATCATACCACCGATTATTTTAGAACTCAAGCCTGCAATGAAATACAAAGCACAAAAAATCAGGATTACCACGATGCTGGTAGACAAATCAGGCTGTTTTGCAATCAGAAACCACGGAACAAACAAAAGCGCAATGGCTTTGAGGATTGTCCGGAATTTATTCAGATCCTCCTCGTGGCGGATAAAAAACTTTGTAAAAAATATGATCAGAATAATTTTCACCACATCAGAAGGCTGAAATCGAAAAAATCCAAGATCGATCCATCGTTTGGCTCCATTTACCTCTGTACCAAAAAAACGGACAGCAAGCAGAAGGACAATTCCAAGTACATAATAAATCCAGTAAAAATTAATCAGCCAGGAATAATCCATCAGTGAAACTACTACCATACATACAATTCCAACTCCAAGACCGATCAGCTGCTTCATCTGAAAGCTTTTATCCGCACTGCCGATGATCATAACACCCAGTACGGACAGAACAACGACCCAGAACACCAGACGGAACTTATAGTCTCTCAATTTGTATTGTCTTAACATTCTTAACCCCTTGCTTTAACTCTCTTTTGATCTCCATGCGGATGGATACATCTGCATTTTCTATGTTCAGGTACCTTTCAATCACTTTTCTCATATCGCGCCTCAGATACTTCACCGTATCCGGTGGACAGTCCAGTCTGTCCATGGAAAGTACAAATGAGGTGCGCTCCCGCGCTACTGCAGCAGATTTCTGCGGAAAATGGAAAAGCGGATTTTTCAATATGATCGCTCCCTTCTGCCCTTTTTAATCAGACTTCCGAATCGCTTCAGAAATCCCTCGTTTCTGTCAAAATCCATAAGAGGAACTGCTTCCCCTGAGATTCTGCGGCAGATGTTGAAAACTGCTTCTCCTGCCAGTGTACCGTTTCCCGCCAGTGGTTCGCCCTGATTGGTGGCAATCACGATATCATCATCATCCGGGATGGCACCCAGGAGATTGACTGCCAGAATCTCTACCACATCTTCCACTGACATCATATCGCCTTTACGGATCATATTCATGCGAAGCCGATTGATGATCAGGTCAATTTTAGATATCTCATTGGATTCCAGAAGGCCAATGATCCTGTCTGCATCACGGATTGCAGAAACCTCCGGTGTGGTAACTACAATTGCCCTTTCTGCTCCTGCAATGGCATTGAAGAATCCCTGTTCGATCCCGGCAGGACAGTCCAGTATCACATAATCAAATTTTTCTTTCAGATCTTCTGTGAGTTTCTTCATCTGCTGAGGTGTCACCGCGGATTTGTCTCTTGTCTGGGCAGCCGGCAGAAGGAACAGATTCGGATCATTTTTATCGCGTATCATGGCCTGCTTCAGTCTGCAGTTCCCCTCAACCACATCCACCAGATTATAGACAATACGGTTTTCCAGCCCCATGACCACATCAAGATTACGAAGTCCGATATCCGTATCCACCAGTACCGTTTTGGCCCCCATATGCGCAAGTCCAGCTCCAAGATTCGCCGTTACCGTTGTCTTTCCCACTCCGCCTTTGCCGGATGTTACTACAATGATCTCACTCATTACACATTCCTCCATATACTATAATCGATCTGGCTTCCTGCCTTATATCCTGTGTATTTCGTTCATCATTCATCCTGCTCTTTTTCCGGGGACAGATCATGAAATACTTCCTTGGAAACCAGTTTCACCTGAATATGTTCATCCTTTATGTAGGCAATCTTGGGTTCCATCCGGTACTCTGTGTGATCCTCACGTTTTGTAATAGCACTGCGTACCGTCTTATCTGCAATACGGATCTGCACCGGTTTCAGTATGAGCGCTGCCACAAAGCAGTTTCTGTCTCCACAGGCGCCTGCATACGCAGTTCCTCTTAAAGACCCCAGAATAACAATGTTTCCTTTTGAAACCACCTTGGCTCCGGAATTCACATCCCCGACAATCACAATACTGGTTTCGGATTCCAGAACCTGCCCGGAATGCAGTGTTCCCCTATAGAAAAATCCATCGTCTTTTGCCTGCTCTTCCAGAGCAGAATCCATAATCCTCCGATAGTGTTCTTCGTTTACGGCATCCTCATCCACGATACAAAGAATGTGAATACCGCAGTGGCTTACAATCGTCTCCACCAGTTCCTTTTCCTGTGCCCGATTCAGCATTCTTCCGCGGAAGGTCACTGCCATCTTTGCATTTTTGAAGAAATTGGCAGATTCCTGGAATTTATCCGCCACATCAAGCAGTAATTCCGAAAAAGGTATTTTATCATCCAGTATGACTGTCAGACCATATTTGTTACTTTTGATGATTACGGAATTACGTTTCATAATCCCTGACCTCCTGGTTGCTAGTCGGCAAAACCATTGCTTACATTCTGTACACTTGCTGCGGAATTGGTAATGATTTCGCCCTCATCTTTCAATTTAAAATAATAGTTTACAATATCTTTTGCAACAGAAGCCGCATTCGTTGAAGAATAACCATTTGTAATACGAACTGCCATCGCAATCTCCGGTGTATCATAAGGAGCATAACCAATAAACAGTGCATGGTTTGGCTTTTCTTCATTTTCCTGTGCTGTACCGGTTTTACCTGCCATATTGAAAGATTTCTTGATATCCGTAAAAGCCGCATTGTTTTTATACACGCCGTTCATACCGGAATGAATGGCATCCCATAAGCTTTGCGGCAGATCAACGGTGCTGTGAACCACGGGCTCCGGTTCCTCCAGTGTATTGTTGTCGCTGTCCGCAATACGGTCAAGCAATGTCAGGTCATAGCAGGTACCACTGTTTGCGATGGTTGCTGCATAACGGGAAAGCTGACTTGTGGTAAAGGTATTTCCTGCCTGTCCCATGGCGGTACGTGCGCCATCCGTTGTAGAAATATGAGGTGGTGTCTCATCTATTTCAATGCCGGTATTGGCATCAAAACCATACATAAAAGCATATTTTGTAAGAGTATTGATCGCCTGCTCATCACTGTAAGTCGATGACTGAACGACATTGCCCTCCTCATCAGTTTCTGGCGTGAGATCCGCTATATTCTCTGTTTTACCGAGCATGTATCCCACTGTATTGAAATAATAGTTGCAGGACTCAGCAATCGCCTGTGAAAGTGTCAGAGGACCATGGGATCCCCCATGATACCGCTCGCTGTAAATCCAGCAGTTAATATCCGGAGGAATGAGTTTAAATTTACCGGTACAGTTGATCGTATCATTGATACTGATAACACCTTCCATCACACCTGCTGTCGCAGAAACGATTTTGAAGGTCGAACCAGGTGCCGTAACCTCCTGCGTCGCCTTGTTATAGAACGGCGATGACTGGTCACTGTTCAGTTTATAGAAATACGCATCATCCATATTGTTTGCAAGACGGTTATTGTCATATCCCGGATAAGTAACACAGGCCAGAACATCTCCTGTATCCGGATCGGTAATAACAGCCGAACCGGTACATGGCTCCAGTGCCAGCATCGCCGGAGTGATCTCAAGAGAATAAATCTTCGCCATGATAAAATCATATGCAGAAACGGAACCGCTATGCAGAGCGGCATAATCTTCCTCGTTCATTTTCAGGATACCCTGGTCAAACAGAAGAAGGCAGATATCCCTACCGCTGATCAGATAATTCTGTATCATATATTTATAGACCTGACGGCTGAAGGAATCGCTGTCCGCCAGATAATCCATAACATAATCAGCCAGTACCTGATTTATTTCACTGGTATCCAGATAGGCCGTATCACTGTTCACTTTTGTAATATCCAGCCAGTTCTGGGAAATGGCATAGGAAAGGAATTCATTCAGGCTGACAGACTCCTCACTGCTCCATCTGACCCACATGTCATCTTTTTTATCGATCTTATCCTCATCCAGTACACCGGTACCTTCCATGAGAACATGATTGACAATAAAAGACTCATAAACCTGCATTTCTTCATCCAAATCCTTGTAAGGAGTTGCTGAGGAAGAAGTCATCTGATTTTCAATCTGTGCAAATATCTCTTCTTCTCTTTCCAGAAAAGCCTGATATATTTTCTGTTCTGTTTCACTTGCCTCATCGGAAGCCAGATGGTCGGCATCCAGCACATTGTTCTCAAACAGGCTGTAATATACATCATACACCGGTATCAGAATATCATCCTCAGAAGAAATATTTTCCTTGTCAAACTTTTCCGCATCAAAAATCTTGCTGTATATAATACCTGCGATATACTGCTCCAGTATTTTGTAAACTGCCGTCTGCAGATCACTGTCAATGGTAAGATAAATATCATTTCCTGCCTGGGGTGAGACAACCGAATCTTCCTTCAGTACTTTTCCAAGATTATCTACATATACGCTCTTTGTGCCATTCTGTCCACGCAGTTCCTTTTCAAAGTATTTTTCAAGACCTGCTTTTCCTACGATATCGTTGCTGTTGTACTCTCCATTGCCGTCCTCACCGTTTAATTCTTCCAGTTCTTCCGCAGAAATCTGTCCTGTGTAGCCGATAATGGAAGCCAGATACAGACCGTTCTCGTAAACCCGGACAGAATCTTCCTCCACATCCACTCCCCGATACAGATCTTTATTTTCCATGATGACGGCAACCGTCTCCTCCGAAATGTCTTTTGCAATCGTAGTCGTTACATATTTCTGGTAACTGTTCTGTGCAATCGAACTGCGCATGGCTGTTATTTTGAGCTGCTCCTCCTTTGTGAAGCTGTCCGGAAGGCCGTATTTCTCCAGTTCCTCAGCTCGGTAAATGGAAGGATCAATACCATACCATTCTTTTGTGGCCAAGGTCTCCATCATCTCATCTGCCGAACAGTTGCGTTCTTTCTCTTTCAAGTCATCCGTATAGGCATGGCCGAAAATGTCCGCACGGAAACGCAGAAGATTAAACCCTTCCCTTGTAAATTCATATTCTCCGTCGTTTCCAATACCGATCGCATAATTCAGATATATTTCATCACCACCCTTTTCGATTACTTTCATAATCTGATAAAGAGTACTGTTCATGGACAGATTACGTTCCCTGGTGCTTTCATAACTGCCGCTGTCCTCATAAGTTACATTGTAAGCCAGTTTATTGTAAGCGAGAACTTTTCCGTTGCAGTCGTAGATATTTCCTCTGGTACTTTTCAGCGTAGTCTCTTTTTTAATCTGCATGGTAAAATCCGTCAGATATTCCTCCCCATTGATGATCTGCATGGTAAACAGCCTATGTACCAGAATACCGGCCAGAAGAACAAATACTATGATCAAAATGGTAATACGCGACTTTACCACTTTTGAAAGTGAATTTTTAACATAATTAAACAAAACTACCTACACTCCTCTGTTCTGCCTTTTCAAGTTTATGGTTCAGTGCCAGAAGCAGCCGGTACACAACAAGCGTGATTAAAACCGTATAGATTACTTCCGGGATAATGATTCTGCGTATATAAAAGAAAAGATTGATCCTGCCGCGAAGTAAAAACTGAAACAGATATACGATAAGTTCGTAAAGAAAATCACTTACACCGATCAGCAGCACCGGCATCTTAATATCGTCATCGTAAAAAATGCGATAGCAGTATCCGTTCAGATATCCCATAATAGTCAGGAGAAGTATATGAAATCCCAATACCTGACCGTAAAAAACATCCATCAGAATGCCAAACAGCACACCGGTAAACATCCCTTCCCTTTTTCCGCGCATCAGTGCAAATGACACGGTCAGAATCACCGGCAGATTTGGTGAAACCGATGCAATGGAGAAAGTCTGCAGCAGGGTCGTCTGCAAAAGAAAGCAGAAAATAATCAGGACTATCATGGTAATTCTTCGCTTCACTCTTCTCCTCCTTCCGTTTCTGCATCACTGTCTTTACCGTTTTCGGATGATCCTTCCTGTGTATCCGTCTCCACGGTCATTTCCGTTTCTGTCTGAGCCTGTGAACGTATGTCCTCCTGGGCCTCATCCGTATTTTTCAGAATCGTAATGACAAGCACCTCATGCAGGTGACGAAAATCCACGACAGGAGTAATACTTCCGGATTTGGTCAGGTTATTGGAATCTGTCTCGATTTCACTGACATATCCAATCAATATTCCGGGGAGAAAACGGTTGCTGATCTCGGAAGTGACAACTTTGTCACCGACTGTCACCTTATCGTCTGCATCAGTCAGTTTAACCAGGCTGATTTTGCCTTCGTCGATCAGTTTCAGGTTGCCTGCTATGATACAGTTGTCAGAGGTAGATGTAATCTCAGAACTGACATTGCTGTAGTCATCAATGATGGCACGCACGGTAGCCCAATTCGGTCCGACGGAAGTAACAATCCCCACCAGCCCGCCGGAAGCGATCACATTCATATCCACTTTTATGCCGTCGTTGGATCCTTTGTTGATGGTAAATACATTAAACCAGTTTCCGGAATCCTTTGCGATGATGCGTGCTGCTACCGTTGGATAATCTTCATATTCTTCTTTTAACTCCAGAAGATCTTTCAGTCTTTCAAATTCATCCTGATTCTGTAACAGAGAAGTATTCTCAGCGGTGAGTTCCTCAACCTTTTTCTTAAGCTCGGCATTTTCAGAACGCAAATCCGTGGTATTGAACAGATAATCCCCTTTTTCCGATATCCAGGTGCCAATGGCATTCATACCGCTCTGAATCGGTGTGATAACTCCCGTTACATAACGCAGCGGACCGGACATCATGTCCGTTGTAAAAGATAATACGATGAGCACCGCACACAGTATCGTGATGATGCCCAGCATAAGCTTGCTTTTTCCTGAATCGTTTCTTTTTTTCTTCATTGCAGTTCCTCTTTTAGATCAGATTTCCGACATAATCCTTCGGGGAAAACGTCAGCTTTCGAAGTTCTTTGTCATTCATAATCTCTACCAGACCATTCATGGTATTAAAAATCGGGTCAGGTATGTTGTATATCGGAATCGCTGTCTTCTCCTGAAGATAATAGGCGATGTTGGGAGTCAGAGAGACACCTCCCGACAAATAGATTCCATTGTGCCGGATATTTTCCAGGAGCTGGGGAGGTGTTCTCTGAAGCGTGGCAAGTATGGCATCTGCAATGGCATCCACCGTATTATTGATAGCCGCACTGACATCCTCCGAGGGAACGACCGCATATCTGGGCAGTCCGCTTATCGTATGAATGCCATATACTTTACGCATCTGCTTCTGACCGTCAAGCAGGTACCCCATTTCCACGCGGAGCATTTCCGCTGTTTTCTTTCCTATATTAAGACTGTGCTGCCTTCGCAGCATAGTCACAATCTCCTCGTCCATCGAATCCCCGCCAAGGGTATGCTGCCTTCCAAGAATAACCTTTCCTTCAGAGACCACAGAGATTCCTGTCGTTGCCGAACCAATATTCACAATCATATTTCCTGCCTGTGAGAGCACAGGCATACCAATACCGACAGCATCCGCAACTCCCTTTTCGATCAGGCCGACTTTATGCACTTTAAGTCCTGCCAGTACTTTATAAAAAGCTCTCATTTCGATTTCCGAAAGTTCCATGGGAACCGTTATAATAATATTTGGTTTTCTGCCCAACAGATGGGTAAACCGTTTCAGAAGCTGTGACAGGACAATCTCAAGATTTCCTCCATTGGCAATGGAACCGTTTTTCATGGGACTTCCGGCTTCCACACAGGCAGGCGCTTTTTCAAAAATCGCATATGCTTTCCCGCCTACGGCAATCACATCCGATTTGTTCCGGATGGCAATCATGTTCTTTTCACAGATGATTCTTTTCTTTTTTTTATCCGCAATCTTAATGGTATCATTTCCCAAATCAATACCGCAAATTTTTCGAAACAGCATGTACTCCCACTCCTTATCTCAAAGGATTTTCATTTCCCGAAAACTGACGTAACACCGGTCTCCCACAATAATATGATCCAGAAGCCGGATTCCCACAAGCTCTCCGCCAAGGGAAATGCGTTTGGTAAAACTCTTGTCCTCCTCGCTTGGGGATGGATCCCCGCTTGGATGATTATGCAGCAGTATAATAAAAACCGCATGATGCTGCAGGGCCAGCAAAAATATCTCACGCGGCGAAATTACAGAGCAGTTGATGCTGCCCTTTGATATGAACTGCCTTGCAAGAAGCCGGCATTTTGTATCGAGCATCAGAAGAACCATCTGCTCCTGCTCCAGATGGCGCAGCTCCTCCATAAAATAATCGGCAATGGTGGAAGCATCCTTAAAATTCAGTGTTTTCTCACCTGACTGCCTTGCAATCCGCCTGGAAAGCTCCGCAATGCATTTGAGCTGTACTGCCTTTACTTCTCCGACTCCTTTGATCTGCCGAAGCTGCGGAATACTGAGATGATACAGTCCAAGCAGTCCTTTCTCCGGAATCCCTGCCTCCAGTATTTCTCTCGACAGCTCCAGTGCATTGATCCCTCTGGATCCGGAACGCAGAATAACAGCCAGAAGCTCTGCATCGCTTAAAACCTCTGCCCCTTCCCTGACACATTTCTCATATGGAAGTTCCTCCGCCGGTAAATCTTTCATTGTACTGGTGATCTTTTTCATAAGCCTTTCAACCGGCTCTCTCTTCCCTGACCCGGGTATGAAGATACCCATTTTCTTCCGATAGGCTATTTTAACATAAATTCAACGATGTGTATACACTATTTAATCTTAAATTTTTTTAAAATGGCTTCTCCGACCTTTAATCCATCCATCGCCGCGGAAGTGATACCGCCTGCATATCCTGCACCTTCCCCGCAGGGATACAGGCCTTCCACCGTACTTTCCAGTTCCCTGGAACGTTCTATTCGAACCGGGGATGATGTCCTGCTCTCCACACCGGACAGTACCGCATCACCACAGTCATACCCTTTTATCTTTTTCCCGAATTCGGTTATTCCCTGTTCAATGGAATCTCCGATGGCCTTCGGAAAACAGTCTCTTACCATCCCGAATTGCCATTGTCCCTTGATATTCGGTACGACCCTTCCCGTTTGTGTGCTGATTTTACCATCACAGAAATCACGGTAAAGCTGTACCGGCACGCTTCCTTTTCCAGCCTCAAAGGCTGCACGTTCAAGCTTACGCTGAAATTCCACGCCGGCAAGTACATCATCACCTTCAAAATCTTCCGGTGTCACTGTAACTACGATCGCACTGTTTGCATTTTCACCGTCACGGCTGTGATAGCTCATTCCATTTACTGCAAGTCTCCCCTCTTCCGAAGACGCATTCACCACATATCCTCCCGGACACATGCAGAAGGAATAGACAGCTCTTCCGTTTGGGAGCTGACAGGTAAGTTTGTAATCGGCAGCCGGAAGCTCTCCCCTTTCCCTGCCATACTGTGAATAATCGATCAGCGTCTGCGGATGTTCCATGCGCACACCGACCGCAAAGGCTTTCTGTGTCATAGGAATGCCTCTTGATTTCAGAAGGGCAAATGTATCGCGTGCACTGTGCCCGATGGCCAGCACCGCAACAGCACAAAGAATATTCTCCTGTCCGTTAACCACAACACCTTCCAGTTTTCCATCTTTCACAAGAAGATCCGTGACCTGTGAATAAAATCGGACCTCTCCTCCAAGACGTTCTATTTCCATACGAATATTCTTTATGACATTTCTCAGCAAATCTGTACCGATATGTGGTTTGTTCAGCCAGAGGATTTCCTCCGGAGCACCAAACTCCACAAAGGTTTTCAGCACAAAGGTGTTTCTTCCTGTGGCATCCTTTACGGCCGTGTTCAGCTTGCCGTCAGAAAAAGTGCCTGCGCCTCCTTCCCCGAACTGAATATTGGTGCAGACATCCAGTTCTCCGCTTTTCCAGAATTGCTCCACTGCCTGCTGCCGCTCATCAACGGCCGCTCCACGCTCAAGAATCAACGGACAAAGTCCGGCCCTTGCAAGCAGAAGGGCACAGAATAACCCCGCCGGGCCCATTCCAATGATAACCGGACGTCTGTCCGGCAGCGTGCCTGTGTTTACCGGAACCACATATTCCGTATCTGCTGCGACAGATACTCTTGGATTTTTGCAATGCTGAAGTGTTTTACGGTCGTCAGCTGTCTGTACATCTACCGTATACACATAATAAATATCCGGCTTTTTTCTGGCATCCAGAGAACGTTTTTTTATTTGGAAGGAGAGAATCTCCTTCTCACGGATTCGCAGTGCTTTCGCTGCCGCCTTTAAAACACCGCGCTCTCCCGTTTCTGCCTTAATTTTAAGCTGCTGAATCCTGAGCATATCATTCCTCCTGTTTTCCCATTTCCTGTTCTGCCGCATGCGTTCCGGCAACAAAGCCGCTGCTCCAGGCCCACTGAAGATTATAGCCTCCGCATGCTCCGTCCACATCCAGCAGCTCACCTGCAAAATAAATACCGGACACTTTTCTGGATTCCAGTGTCCTGCTGTCAATTTCAGAAGTATCAACCCCACCCGCGCATACCTGAGCGTACTCAAAGCTACGGGTACCTGTCACATGCATAGTGAGGTGACAGGCCATGTCCAGAACACGATAAATCTGTTCTTCCATAAGAATATCAGATGGCCGGTATCCGCTAAGCTCCAGAAGTAATGACGCGATTTTCTGCGGAAAGAGACCAAGAAAAATCCTGTCTGCACGTTTCTTCTGATTTCCAAGAATACGGGAAATCATGGGAATATCCTGATCTGACAAAAGGTTTACTACTGCCTGTACCTGCTTTCCAAGATACAGACCTTCTGCTGCAAAGCGGCTCACCTGAAACACCACAATACCGGAGATCCCGTAAGAGGTCCACTGCAGTTCTCCAAAGGATTCTGCTGCTTTTTTGCCGTCCAGCATCAGCATGACCTTTGCCGTACTGCGCAGGCCGGAAAGAGCATGAAATCGCGTTTCCTTTGTTTTCAGGGGAACGAGTGCAGGAAACAGAGGTGTAATCCTGTGTCCAAGATCTTTTGCAAGCAGATATCCGTCATCTGTAGCCCCAAGAGAGACTGCCGCTTTTGATCCACAGGCGAGGATCACTGCATCCGCTTCATATTTCCAGCCTTCTGTCACAACAAGAAAGGATTGCCCTTCCTTTTCCTTCTTTTTCAGGATTTTTGTGACACGTTCTCTTGTTTTTATTTTTACACCTTTTTCCTGTACCGCATCCATCAGCAGTCCAAGAACCGTCTGTGCCTGATCCGTATAAGGATAAATTCCCTGGTTTTTTTCGTGCATCAGCATACCATGCTCTTCAAAAAATTGTCTGGTATCCTTCTGTGAAAATGCCGAAAGCACATCATCCGGAAACTGAGGATGCCCACCGCGATAAGAGATAAGAGGCTTGCCGGAGGCATAGGTCAGGTTACATCTGCCATTGCCCGTAGCCAGAAGCTTTCGTCCCGGCTTCTCCAAAGCCTCCAGAATCGTAACAGAAGTGTTCTCATTTTTTGCATAAAATGCGCTCATTAGTCCGGAGGCTCCGGCACCGACTACAATAATTCTTTTCATAGATTACCTCATTTTCATTCCATAGATCCCGCACTTTTTCGGTTCCGTATCCAGCGATTCTGCTAAATAAAACCAGATTACTGAGGCAGTTTTACAAGTCCCGCCTCGTACATTTTCTGCAAAGACATTAAAATACCAAGTTTTGCATGCTGCCAGGTCAGTCCGCCCTGGAAATAGACAGCATACGGCGGTTTGATCGGTCCGTCAGCACTCAGTTCAATGGAAGAACCCTGCACAAACGCGCCCGCTGCCATAATGACATCGCTGTCATATCCGGGCATGGCCCATGGTTCCGGTGTCACATAGCTGTCAACGGGAGCAGCTGCCTGGATTCCTTTACAGAAAGCGATCACACCCTCCGGTGTACCAAGCTCCACCGCCTGTATAATATCATGACGGCTTTCCGAACTGTCCGGCACCACATGAAATCCGCATGCCTCATAAATATTTGCCGCGAAAACGGCACCCTTAAGCGCACCGGCTGTCACCGTAGGCGCCAGGAAAAATCCCTGATAAAACGAATTTAAAATACCAAGTGATGCGCCCACCTCTTTTCCGAGTCCCGGAGAAGTGAGTCGATAGGCGGCATTTTCCACGCATTCTTTCGTACCCACAATGTATCCGCCAACCGGAGCCAGTCCGCCGCCCGGGTTTTTAATCAGAGAACCAGCCATCATATCTGCGCCAACATCCGTTGGCTCCATCAGCTCTGTAAATTCCCCGTAACAATTGTCAACCATACAGATAATATCCGGTCGGATACTCTTTACAAAATCCACTGCCTGTCCTATTTTATCTACGGAAAGAGTGGGTCTCGTCTGATATCCTTTGGAACGCTGTATGGTAACGATTCTGGTTCGTTCGTTTATGGCAGCACGTATGCCTTCCAAATCAAAGTCACCATTTTCGAGAAGATCCACCTGTGCATAGGTGACACCATACTCTGCAAGAGAACCTCTGGAAGGACGGATTCCAATTACCTCCTCCAGTGTATCGTAAGGCTTTCCTGAGATGGAAAGCAGCTCATCATTCGGGCGCAGATTGGAAAACAATGCCAGCGCGATGGCATGTGTTCCGCAGGTGATCTGAGGACGGACAAGAGCATCCTCTGTGTGAAAGGTATCGGCATATACCTTTTCCAGCGTATCACGCCCGTCATCATTGTAACCATAGCCTGTACTTCCGGAAAAATGCTCTGCGCAGACTCTGTTCTTCTGCATGGCATGGATAACTTTAAGTTGATTATACTCTGCATTTTCATCGATGACGGCAAAACGCTCCTTCAGCTTTTCCTCTGTTTTCTGTCCAAAATGATAAACGGCATCACAGATACCAAGTCTCTCGTACATCTTTTCCAATGTATCTGAATTCATCAGTGAATGACCTCCCTTTCCCTTAAGATTCCCAGCATATGCTGCAGAATTCTTTCCTCGTCATAGTCAAATTTATCTTTATCCAGCCAGATTACATCACGTTCCCTTTTAAACCAGGTAATCTGCCTTTTTGCAAAATGTCTGGTATCTCTCTTCAGTCGATAGACCGCTTCTTCCAATGTACAGTCACCGTCCAGATATTCCAGTATTTCCTTGTAACCAAGTCCCTGCATGGAAACCATGCCGCGATGGCATCCGGCTTCTTTCAGTGCTCTTACTTCCTTCACAAGTCCTGCATTAAGCATCTCATCAATTCTCTGATCAATTCTCTCATAAAGATGTGCTCTTATGTCATTCAGGACAAAATAAGCAAACGTATAGGGTGACTCCTTTTTCCGTTCCTTTTCATTGTGAAGAGAAATAGGTTCTCCGGTCTGATGGTAATATTCCAGTGCACGGATCACACGCTTGATATTGTTTGCATGAATGATTTCTGCCGAGACGGGATCCACTTCTGCCAGACGTTCATGAAGCTTTCCGGCACCATTTTCCTCCGCAAACCGTTCCAGTTCATGACGATATCCATCATCACTTCCATTTTCCGTAAAATCAATATCATACAGAACCGCCTGAATGTAAAATCCGGTTCCTCCTGTGAGAATCGGAATATGTCCGCGTTCCCATATTTTTTCCATGGCTTCTTTTGCCATCCCGGCAAACCGCACAACATGAAACTCTTCTGTCGGATCCAGCACATCGATCAAATAATGCCTGACACCCTGCATTTCATCCGGCATAATCTTGGCAGAACCGATGTCCATGCCACGGTATACCTGCATGGAATCCGCAGAAACGATCTCACCGCCCGTTTTCTTAGCCAGTGACAGGGAGAGTGCTGTTTTGCCGACAGCTGTGGGTCCGGTCAGTACGATCAAAGGTTTCTTTTCCATAATATACCGCCTTACACAATTCTTTTAAATTTCTTTTCCAATTCATATTTTGTCATGGATATAATCGTCGGACGTCCATGGGGACAATGATAGGGATTATCCAGCGTAAGCAGCTCATCAATCAATGCATGTGCCTCTGCCGTACTCATGCGATGATTTCCTTTTACTGCTGCCTTACAGGACATGGAAGCTACTTTTTCCAGAATACTTTCCGGTGTTTCTTTGCCCCCCTGCTCCACAAGTCCATCCAGAATCTCCAGGAAAAGAGACTGCTGTGTGATCCCGAACAGATTATCCGGTACGGCACTCAATGCATATTCTTTTCCGCCAAAAGGTTCAATTTCAAAACCAAGCGTTGAAAAAACCTCCATATGCTCCTGTAAAGCTTCTTCTTCTTTCATACCAAGGGTCAGAATCACAGGCGGACTGACTCTCTGGGATGTGAAGCTTCTGTCCTTCAGGTGTTTCATCGTGCGCTCATACAAAACTTTTTCATGAGCCGCATGCTGATCGATCAGATACATTTTATCCTGAAACTGGACGATCCAGTACGTGTCAAACACCTGTCCAATAATACGGTGCTGTTTCACATTTTCTGCGGACAGAAGTCTGTCATCAAACAGATTCATCTGTTTTGGATCTTGTATTGCATTGTCCGGTTCCGGCCTGACGTCCTCTTTGGGGACAATCTGTCTGTTTTCAGGCAGGGCTGCTTTCGAATATGTCCTGTTTTCTGAAGAGTCTCCCCCACCGGCTGGAAGCGTTTTTTTTACCCCGCCCGGAAGTGGACGCACTCCATGATAGGAAGAAGCTTCACGGATCAGATTTTCCTTTGGCAGCTCAAAAGGCTCCGGTACATCGGCCCGCTGCTTAAAGTCCGGAAGTTCCTGCTTTTGCGTTTTTTCTTCCTTAACTGATACATCCGGTATCAGCTCATGGGCAGAAAGCGCATTCTTAAGCGACTGACAGACTGCCTGATAGATCTCTTCCTGGTTGGAAAAACGTAGTTCCATTTTTGTTGGATGCACATTCACATCCAGCAATTCCCCCGAAACCGTAAAGTGCAGTACCGTAAAGGGATATTTGTGCTGCATCATAAAAGTCTTATACGCATCTTCTATCGCCTTTGTGATCAGTTTGCTTTTTACATATCTCCCATTCACAAAATAATTCTCATAATTTCGGTTTCCTCTGGAAATCACAGGTTTTCCAATGAAACCTGTCATCGTTCCAAAGCTGCCCTCTGCCTTTACCGGAAGCAGATTTGACGCAATATCACGTCCGTAGATTCCGTATATAATATCTTTCAGGTTTGTATTACCGGAAGTATGAAGTCTGGTCTGGCGGTTGTTGATAAATTTAAAAGCAATTTCCGGATGGGAAAGAGCCATGCGTTCCATCAGCTCACTGATGTAACCGGCTTCTGTCATGGGTGTTTTTAAAAATTTCTTCCTGGCCGGTGTATTGTAAAAAACATTATGGACAAGAAAGGTAGTACCTTCCGGAGCACCGATCTCCTCCATGAGAATTTCTTTGCCTCCTTCGATCCGGTACCGGGTACCCAGAAGGGTTCCGGCTGTCTTTGTGATCACTTCCACCTGGCAGACCGCCGCAATGCTGGAAAGCGCCTCACCGCGAAATCCAAGAGAGGAAATCGAAAGCAGATCCTCCACGCGGGCGATCTTACTGGTGGCATGGCGCAGAAATGCGAGGGGTATCTGTTCTTTTGCGATCCCTTCTCCATTATCCGTAATGCGGATAAAAGAAATACCCCCCTCTTTGATTTCTGCCGTGATGGCATTGGCGCCGGCATCTATGGCATTCTCCACAAGCTCCTTCACAATGGACGAAGGGCGCTCGATCACTTCCCCAGCCGCAATTTTGTCTATCGTATTCTCATCTAAAACTGCAATATTTTTCATCTAACCATCCTATCCCCATCTGTTTTTCAGCTTATTCTGCAGTCTGTTCAGGGTATTTAACGCCTCAAGCGGTGTCATGGAGGAGATCTCGATCTCCCTCAGTTCCTTCAGGATATCCTCATCTTTTGCCGTATCAAACAAAGCCATCTGTCCCATATCCACCTGATCGTATTTCTTTGGCTTCGTCCTCGTCTTCGTCACCGTTTTGGCGGCAGGCGAGATTCCTTCCGCCTCGATCTCTCTGGCGCGTTCTGTAATATCCGCATCGCTTAACTCTTCCACAAGCTCTTTTGCCCGTTCGATCACGGACTCTGGTACGCCTGCAAGCTTTGCGACCTGAATGCCGTAGCTTTTATCCGCGCCGCCTTTGACAATTTTTCGAAGAAATACGATATCATCGCCTCTTTCTTTCACGGCTATGCAGTAGTTGTTTACACCGGAAAGCTTTCCCTCCAGCTCCGTCAGTTCATGGTAATGGGTTGCAAATAATGTCTTGGCACCAAGGACTCTTGGATTTGCAATATACTCCACCACAGCCCAGGCAATGGACAGGCCGTCAAAGGTACTGGTTCCACGCCCGATTTCATCCAGAATCAACAGGCTGTTTGCAGTGGCGTTTCTCAGAATATTGGCAACCTCCGTCATTTCCACCATAAAAGTACTCTGACCGCTTGCAAGATCATCGGATGCCCCGACGCGTGTAAAAATACGGTCCACAATGCCGATCTTTGCAGAAGAAGCCGGAACAAAGCTTCCGATCTGCGCCATCAGCACGATCAGTGCTGTCTGTCTCATATACGTGGATTTGCCTGCCATATTGGGGCCCGTGATGATTGAAATTCTGTTTTTTCCATTATCCAGATACGTATCATTGGCAATAAACATATCATTCTCAATCATCTGCTCCACCACAGGATGGCGTCCGTTTTTGATGTCTATGACACCTTTCTCATTTATTTTAGGGCAGACGTAATTATTTCGTTCCGCCACAAGAGCCAGAGAAGCAAAGACATCCACTGCTGCCACAGCCTTTGCCGTTTTCTGGATACGCTGCACCTTGTCCGCAATCTGATCTCGCACATCGGCGAACAGATTATACTCCAGTGAAAACAGCTTGTCCTCAGCTCCCAGAATAATATCCTCCAGCTCCTTCAGCTCAGGAGTGATATAACGCTCTGCATTGGTCAGCGTCTGCTTGCGCATATAGTAATCCGGAACCATATCTTTAAAAGAATTGGTTACCTCAAGATAATAGCCAAACACTTTATTGTATTTAATCTTCAGATTTTTGATTCCGGTTTTTTCCCGTTCCTTTGCCTCCAGATCAGCAAGCCAGGTCTTTCCCTCCGTCTTTGCATTCCGCAGACGGTCAATTTCTTCGTTGTAACCCTCGCGTATGATACCTCCATCCTTGATCTGGATGGGAGGATCTTCCATAATTGCTTTTTCAATCAGGCCACAGACATCTTCCAGTGTGTCCAGATCCTCATTGACCTCTGCAAGCAATGGACTTTTCAGAGTGGAAAGAATGTATTTAATATGGGGAAGCATGGAAAGTGAAGTCTGAAACGCAATCAAATCTCTTGGATTTGCCGTCTTATAACTGATCTTGCTGATCAGACGCTCCAGATCGTATACCGGGGAAAGGTATTCCCTCAGTTCTTCCCGGCAGATCGCATTGTCCTTTAACTCCTGTACCGCCTGCAGTCTTTTGTTGATTTCCTCTTTTTCAATCAGCGGCTGCTCGATAAAAGAGCGCAGAAGCCTTGCGCCCATTGCTGTTTTTGTCTTATCCAGAACCCAGAGAAGAGAGCCCCTCTTCTGCTTCTCACGAAGTGTCTCACACAACTCCAGATTTCGTCTGGTGGAGCTGTCAATTACCATATATTTTCCAGCTGAATAGGTGGTCAGCGCCGTAAGATTCGCAATTGCCGTCTTCTGCGTCTCCAGTAAATACTGTAAAAGAACTCCGGCTGCAATCATTCCACAGTTGTAGTCTCCAAGCCCAAGCCCTGACAGACTGGTTACATGAAAATGCTCCATCAGCGTCTTTTTGCAGCGCTCGTCACCGAAATACCAGTTGTCCAGAGCGTTCACTGCTATACCGAGACGTTCCTTTAGATCATTTACATCCAGGCCGCTGACAAACAGGGAGTCATTACAGATAATCTCCGATGGAGCAAATTTTGTGATTTCGTCCATCAGGCGTCTGCAGCCATCCACCTCGGTTACCAGATAGTCTCCCGTGGTGATATCGGCAATTGACACGCCAAACCGATCCGCCATACAGACAATGGCCATCAGATAATTATGTTTCGTTGCATCCATTGCCTGTGTATTCAGATTTGTACCGGGAGTTACGATACGAATGACCTCCCGTTTTACCAGTCCCTTTGCAAGCTTTGGATCCTCCACCTGCTCGCAGATCGCCACTTTGTAGCCCTTGCTTATCAGTTTATTCAGATAAGAATCCACAGCATGATAAGGAATCCCGCACATGGGTGCCCGTTCCTCAAGCCCACAGTCCTTCCCGGTCAGTGTAATTTCCAATACTTTGGATGCCGTCAGAGCATCATCAAAAAACATCTCATAGAAATCTCCAAGACGGTAGAACAGAATACAGTCCTTATACTGTTCCTTTGTCTCCAGATATTTCTGCATCATCGGTGTCAGTGCCACAATCTAACCTCACTCTTCTGTATTTACAAGGGTACCCATATAATAAAAACCCTTACATGTATCTAAATGTACGTCCACAATCTTCCCAATCAGTTCTTTTGTTCCTTTAAAATGTACCAGCAGATTACTGGTCATTCTTCCGGTGACAAGGGATGGGTCGTGATCATTGATCTCTTCCACAAGGACATCCACAGTCTGACCCTCAAATCTGGCACAGCGTTCTTTGGAAATATCCTGCACTTCTTTTAACAGACGGTCAAAACGATCTTTGACCACATCCTCTGGAACCTGATTTTCCATTACAGCAGCCGGCGTTCCGGTCCGTTTCGAATAGATAAAGGTAAAGGCACTGTCAAAGCGTACCTTTTTCACCACATCCAGAGTTTCCTGAAAATCTTCTTCTGTTTCGCCGGGAAAACCAACAATGATATCTGTGGTAAGAGAAATATCCGGTACGGAAGCCCGCAGTTTTTCCACAAGCTCCAGATAGCGTTCCTTTGTGTAGCGTCGGTTCATCTGCCTTAAGATCCGGCTGCTTCCAGATTGCAGCGGAAGATGGAAATGCGGACATATTTTTCTGGAATCACGCATCACCTCGATCAGCTCATCGGAGAGGTCTTTCGGATGAGAAGTCATAAAACGGATGCGTTCCAGCCCTTTGATTTCCTCCACCTGGCGCAGAAGCTCTGCAAAGGTCACAGGGTTATCCAGTGTCTTCCCATAGGAGTTTACATTCTGACCAAGCAGCATGACTTCCACCACGCCGTCCGCCACCAGCTTTTCGATTTCACGGATGATATCCCTGGGCTCACGGCTGCGCTCCCTGCCACGCACATAGGGGACAATACAATAACTGCAGAAATTATTGCAGCCAAACATGATATTTACGCCGGACTTAAAGGGGTATTTGCGCTCCACCGGAAGCTCTTCCACAATCTGTGTGGTATCCTTCCAGATATCAATGACCATACGGTCGGAGATCAGTCTTGTATAGATCAGCTCTGCAAATTTGAAAATATTATGTGTCCCGAAAATCAGATCCACAAAACGATAGCTTTTTTTCAGTTTCTCCACCACTTCCGGCTCCTGCATCATACAGCCGCACAGTCCAATCAGCATGTGGGGATTCTTCTTTTTGATACAGTTCAATGCGCCAAGCCTTCCGTAAACACGCGTATTGGCATTTTCGCGCACCGTACAGGTGTTGTAAATTACAAAATCCGCATGTTCATCCTCTGTTATCACATATCCGATTTTCTCCAGTATACCGATCAGCTTTTCGCTGTCACGGGCATTCATCTGACAGCCAAAGGTCACGGTACAGGCAGTGAGCGGACGTCCCAGCCTTTCCTTTTGTTCCTTTACCCATTTTCTTGCCTTTTTTATAAAATAATACTGGCGCATCGGTTCCATTTCCGGTGCAGCAGCATTCTCATCAATACCGGCCAGCAGGGTTTCAAATTCTTCCACTTTTGTATTATCAGTCACAGTCTGGATTCCTTTCTGTAAATAATCAGTATTTTAAACGACAAATGTCTGTTTCTCACAAAATCGATGTTCTGTGCCATCAGCTTAACTATTATACTTCATGACTCTTTATTTTTCAACGAAAAAACGAATCAAAGCAAGAGGCAGCGTCCGTATTTCCTGATAGGTATCCTGCAATTCCTTTTCGCTGAGCGGAAAACACAGCTTTTCGTCCAGAGTCTCCACCGTAATTGCAGGACGTCTGAAATACTCCGCATAATAATGTACCGAATTGCCGCCATCCTTTCCGGTTAAAAATTCCTCCGAAGGAGATGCCAGACGATAGCCACACTCACCGGAAAGCTCAGCAGCCAGTTTACGCCCCATTCTGTTATAAGAAAGTCCCATTCCCTTCCTATAGTAATACAGCACACGCCCTCTGGAATGAAAATCCAGAAATCCCAGAGACTGTGGATGGGAACAGAATACCTGTACCAGTGTCCTGGTCTCAGACTCGCTGGCCGGCCAGGGACCATTCCCGGCAAACCATGATTTTCCCGGGAAATTACGGTTGATATCAATGCCTCTGGCATTTGCTTTCCAGTAAACAAAAGAGACACAGCGCAGCCTGGCTGTGTGACGATAATAGGGATTGCGGATGGCATCAAAACCTTCATTGGCGATGACATAGCCATCCGGATTTACCAGCGGTACAAAACAGATGCTGGAATAGTTCAACATATCTGCCACATCATACCCGTCAAGCATCCTCCCTTGCTGTGCTGCTTTTGCATATTCCTCGATCATAAATAGCAGAAGCACCGGATTCAGCCATTCCCGTCCATGAACACCTGCTGCGCAGATCACACAGCGGGGATGGTTTCCCAACTGTACTTCATAAATCACTCTCCCATCCTGGCTTTTCCCGGTCTGAAAAAGTCTGAGCCACTGGGGATATTGCTCACATACACTTTTCAGACACTCTTCCCACTCTTCAAAATGATAATAACGAAGCTGTGCCTGTACAGAACGCATTTCCCTGCCCGTTTCCGGCATAAAACTCCTCCCTCTCAAAAAAAGAACTATTCAGGAGACATCCCGGAATCTTTTTTGATAATATCCGGTGTATACGTTCCTGAATAGTTCACTATATGAGCAAAACGAAGGAATCATGCAGAAGTGCTAATCACGAATCTGCCCGTTTCCGTAAATAATATATTTTGTTGTCGTCAACGCCATCAGCCCCATCGGTCCTCTCGCATGAAGTTTCTGCGTGCTGATACCGATCTCTGCGCCAAAGCCGAACTCAAATCCGTCGGTAAAACGTGTGGAAGCATTGACATAGACAGCCGCTGCGTCCACTTCCTCCAGAAACTTCTGTGCATTCGCGTAATCTCTGGTGATGATTGCCTCGGAATGACCGGTATTGTAACGGTTGATGTGGGCAATTGCCTCATCAATGGAAGAAACCGTCCGGACGGATAAAATATAATCCAGATACTCGGTTCCCCAATCCTCTTCCGTGGCAGGAACGATATGATCCACACTTTCACGGACCTTTTCGTCTCCCCGGATTTCCACCTGCTTCTCATCCAATCGGGCCTTCAGCCGCGGCATCAGTTCTTTTACCGCATTTTCATGCACAACCAGAGACTCACAGGCATTGCATACACCAATCCGCTGTGTTTTTGCATTAAAAATGATGTCGATCGCCATGTCAAGATCCGCACTCTCATCCACATAGATATGACAGTTTCCGGTACCGGTCTCAATCACCGGAACGGTACTGTTCTCCACAACTGCACGAATCAGTCCTGCCCCTCCTCTTGGGATCAGTACATCCAGAAAATCCTTGCGCTTCATAAATGCCGTAGTAGCGGCACGGTCGGTATCCTCAATCAGCTGAATGGCATCTTCGGTTATACCAAGCTCATGCAAAGTTTCCCGGATCACGTTCACGATGGCAATATTGGAGTGAATGGCATCACTTCCTCCTTTTAACACCACCACATTTCCTGTCTTAAAACAGAGACCAAATGCATCTGCCGTTACATTGGGCCTGGACTCATAGATAATGCCTACGATGCCAAGCGGAACCCGTTTCTGTCCAATCAAAAGACCATTTGGCCGTTTCTTCATAGAAAATACTTCTCCAATTGGATCCTCCAGAGCAACCAGTTGAATCAGTCCCTCCGCCATCTGAGCGATCCTCTCCTCTGTCAACAGCAGCCGGTCAAGAAGACCCTGATGCATGCCATTTTCCTTTCCGGCCTGCATATCCTTTGCATTTTCGGAAATCAGATAATCTGCTCTTGCCTTCAGCGCCTCCGCCACAGCACGCAGTGCCTGATTCTTTTTCTCCGTCTGAAGCAGCAAAATCTCCGGTTTTGCCGCCCTGGCATAGCTGCCAATCTCATCCAGTGTACGTCTCATATCAGTCTCTCCCTGTTTCTGTTATAGCGGAACACACCTTTTTTTCATACGGACGGTACATTGCCGTAGGTGTCATAAGAATCTGCGGGCAGATATCAAAAGAATCCGCCGGAACAGATTCCACGATCTGGAAATCCAGAGCCATGGCAACCGTCGGATGCTTTGGATGGCGTTGCTGATACCTGTCATAGAATCCTTTCCCATATCCGCATCGATGACATTTCGCATCAAAGGCTACACCAGGAACGAGGAGCAATGCATCCTCCTCCTGCGCCTCCGGCAGACCGCGATCCATCGAAGGCTCCGGTATCCCAAAATATCCCGGTTCCACATCCTCATAGGATTGAATATAAAAAAACCGCATATCCTCACCGAATACCTTGGGTGCTGCAACACGCTTTCCAAGTTTCCAGGCTCTTTCCAGAATCCGTCTGGTGGATGCTTCCTTGTTGTAATCCATGTACACATAGATACATTCCGCTTCCTGAAACTGGGTCAATGCCATGACCCGGTCACAGAGAATCCCGCTTTGTTTTTCGATATCATCTTCCTCTGCCGCTTTTCTGGCAGCAAAAATCTGTTTTCTAATGTCCTTTTTTTCCATATTTTTCACCCAGATTTGTAATAGAACCATCTTTTTCCCGTATGTCAATGTTATTCAGCTGTCCGCGCAGATTGGCACGGATCGCCTCGATATAAGCACTGCGCAGCTCAGCCTGTTCTCTGGCCTCCTGCTTTGTCAGCCCTTCCGCTTTTGCTTTTCTTGCAAGCTCATTGATTCGTTTGATTTGTGTTTCGTCCAAATTTTTACCCTCCATTTATTCTGATCCTGATTGATCACAGCATTTTTTCAAGGTAATCCATCAGATAAAATTCATCCTTTTTATTTGCCAGAAACAGCGTTCCGCAGTCCTCGCCCTGTATGATCCGGTGTATGTTATGAAAGTCCGCCCCATTTGCAATGACCATGTCAGCCCCGGAGGCAGAGGCAAGCTTTGCTGCCGTCAACTTGGAAGCCATTCCTCCGGTTCCCACATCGCTGCCGGATGTGCTTTTTCCCATCTGGATAAGCTGATCATCCAGTTTTTCGACCACGTGAATCAGCCTGGCATCCGGATTGGTATTGGGATCATCGGTAAAAAGTCCGTCAATATCGGACAGCAAAAGAAGAAGATCCGCGTCAATCAGTGCTGCAACAATGGCAGAGAGTGTATCGTTGTCACCAAACTGCATTTCATAGGTGGAGACCGTATCGTTTTCATTAACAATCGGAATCGCGCCGAGCTTTAAAAGCTCCTGAAACGTATTCCATGCATTAAATCGGCTCAGATTATCCATCACCGTCCGCTTCGTCATAAGAATCTGTGCTGCCAGCTGATTATACTCGGAAAACAGTTTCTGATAGATCATCATCAGTCGTGCCTGCCCAATCGCAGCACATGCCTGTTTTTCCTTGATTGCAGATGGCCGGTGCTTCAGTCCGGCAGCTCTTCTCCCAACTGCAATGGCTCCGGAAGAAACCACAACCACATCCTTCCCCATATTATGCAGATCACTGATCTCTCTTACAAGAATCTCAAGTTTTGTAAGATTCAGTGCTCCGGTCTGTGAATGAGTCAGAGAAGAGGATCCGATTTTAATTACAATCCGTTTTTTATCTTTCAGTTTATTTCTGATGTCCATGTTGTCCTCCCAAGACTGCAGCTCTGTGCAGATTGTATTTATCTTACAACATTTTTATTCGTTCGTCCAGAGGGATTCCCTTTGAATATTCGCAACCGTTCTCCTTTCCTGCAAAACTGTTACGAATATTATCTAATAATTTGCCCATACTAAAAAAAAGGAGAGATAACCGTGAAACGTAAACTACTTCTCAGCATTTTCATCCTTTCCATCCTGGTATGCGCCGCCTACAATATCAGTTATCACAGGAGCCTGTCCGGTCACAATAATCTGATTCCTCAAAAAGAAGAGACTGAACTGCCGTCCGCTCCTGTCAATGCAGGAGATCCGGATCCGGTCTGCCAGTATTATCTCAAAGAAGAAAACGGCTATATCAATGTATATCGAAACGACCAGGAAACCCTTTATGAAAACACAACCATACGAATGGAAAATCTCCCTTATGAACTGCAGGTGGAGATACAGAAAGGAAAATATCTGAAAGACGATCGCGCTCTGTACAATTTTCTCGAAAACTACAGCAGCTGAAAATCCGGCTTCCTGATTGGGAGCCGGATTTTTATGTCCCGTCAGCTTCAAAACTGCGGAAATACTTGAATTCATCATATAATATGGAATCGAATGAGCAACTCTACGATCAGATCTCCTTTCGGAAGTCTTCGGATCTCACGCTCCAGAATACCACCCAGTTTGATCAGACACAGCGCATAGACAACCATGGCGACCAGAATGGCCAGAATCGTGGAAATGGTATTTCCTGCAAACAGATGAAACAGGCTGTATATCAGATAAGCTGCAATTCCCATTACACCGGATGCGATCACCGGAACCAGGAAGGTCTTTTTAATCTCCTGTCTGTAATGAAGCGTCTTATGGATGGACCAGGCATTCAGCAGACAGATGATGAAAGCAAAAATAATATTTGCATAAACAACACCGTAAATATTCCACTCAAACTTAATCAGAAACAGGGCAAGAAACCCGAGATGAACAACCAGCGCAAAGGCCGCATGTAAAAGCGGCGCACGCATCTGCCCCAGTCCCTGGAGAATACCAGTCGTAAGCGTTGACAGAGCAAGCAGCACAGTCAGAAGTGCTCCGCTCTGCATAATACCTGCTGCCATGGTCAGACTTTCATTGTCACCGAAAAGCATCATCATAATAGGTCTCGCAAGAGCTGCCATACCAACTGCGCAGGGAATGGTAAATACCATGGTATACCTTATGGTATCCCTGGTGCGTGCCCCTGCTTCCCGCAGATCCTGATTTGCCATAGCCTCAGTCAGTGCCGGCACAACCGAAGGTGCAAGGCAGGATGCAATAGAAAGCGGAACATTCATCAATACCCGGAATTTACCGGTGTAAATGCCCCACACTGCTGTGTACTGCTTCTGTGTAAAGCCCTTCGCTGCCAGAATGTGATTGAACACACCCTGATCAAGAATCGTACTGATATTATATACCAGCGTGCTGAGCACGATCGGGAGGATCGTAAATGCAATCGCACGGTAGATTGCACGATCAGACTCTCTGCGGCTTTCCTTGTCTTTGCGCATCCTTCGCAGGAAACCTTTCCGGTATCCCAGATAAATAACGATCATAAACAGGAGTGCTACCCCTACACTTGCAACGGTACCAAAGGTACCTCCTGCTGCCGCCAGCGCAGTGCCAAGCTCTGGATTTCCCTTTTCCTCTCCGAGCTTTATACCGTATCCAAGCATCAGCCACGCACAGGCAACGGAGACAACTGCATTGACAATCTGTTCAATGATCTGGGAAACAGCGGTAGGAACCATCGTTCCATGCCCCTGAAAAAATCCCCTCAAAACACCGGTCAGCGCAAACAGGAAAATAGCCGGAGCCAGAACACGCAGCGCATAGCTTGCAAGCTCCACACCCATCACATATTTTGTAATAACTCCGCCAAGCAGAAAGGTAAGCAGAGAGAGAACTCCGCCCGTCACAGCCGCAAAACGAAGCGAACATACAAGCACACGATGTGTATTGCGCACTTCCCCTCTGTATTCCCGCTCAGCCACCAGCCTGGATACGGCAAGCGGAAGGCTGAATGAGGAGATCATCAATATGATCGTGTAGATCTCATTTGCGGTAGAATAATAGCCATTTCCGTCATCACCCAGAATATGCGTCAGCGGGATCCGGTAAATCATCCCAATTGCCTTCGCCACAAAGGAAGCGATCACAAGAATCGTACCCTGCGCTAAAAAATTTGATTTTTTTGTACTTTTTTTACCCACATTATACCTCTTTTATTCGATCACAATCTGATCTTCTTTTGTATCATAGACTATACACACCCAGGTCTTACCCTGATTGATTGTGATTTCATTGCCCTGGGAATCGAAATATCTGGCCGGGCTTTCCATATCATCTTTTGACCAGGTACATTTCTCATAGGTTCCCTTTGTAAACACATATGCTGTTCCGCCTTTTTCGGCTTCAATGGCAAGATAACCATGATCATCCAGCGGATAGCATTCACAGAGCTGGAAAATAACATTGTCATATTTCAGCTGATCTCCGGTAAGCTGGTCGATCTGTGCATCACCGTACTGATAGCGGTAGTATACACCCTCATCCTCGCTATAGTCAAACCATGGCTGGTTTGTTTCATAGCCCGGTTCCATATGCGTCGCAGAATCCGTATAAGTCACTGTCTCGTCATCCTCCGCAAACTGATAATGCCCCTCATATTCATCATCATACTCTCTGCTGTAGCACAGATTCTGTGTGGCAGAGATCAGACGGTCTGCGCTGGTATAACAGTTATGAGGTGCCGGGCGGTCTGATGTACGGTAGAAGCAGTTCTCACCGGCATAGCCGTACAATTTTCCAAAGCCTTCCTGGGAAGAAAGACCGCTGATATTGTCAATATCCGAATTTAAGATCTCGCAGGCATAAATAGCCTGTCCGTAATGTACATACAGTGCATCAAACTCTTTTGCGAAATGAACATAATACTCACGGCAGCTGCGCACGGAACCGATTTTCTCAAGCCCTTCATAATCTTCAAAAATACCCATCAGGCGGGTGATCGATCCTTCAACCGGAGCCTCATAAACCACATCTGCACGCTCAATACCTGCCTGAGGAACAGCACCGTAAATATTGTTCAGCATGATCGCATAAGGTCTTGTGCGGCCAATTTCCTCATCAACGATTTTCCCTGTCAGATAACTGCGCACTTTTCCCTCCGGTAAAACCTCTCCGGAATCAAAAGTTCCTGTTTCCTCTGCAACCGTCTCCGTCTCGCTCTCGGTCTGAGCCTCCGTTACTGCCTGTGTCTGTGCTTCCGTTTCCGGTGTCTTTTTCTGGCATCCTCCAAGCATAGCCGCTGCAGCAAAGACTGCAGCCAAAATCATCAGTCGTTTTCTCATATCCATTCCCTCTCTATCGTTTTATTCCAAGGCTATCCAGTATCTCAGCCTGTTTTTTCTCCATGATCTTTGCATCCTCCGGCTCCATATGGTCGTAGCCCATCAGATGAAGAAGACTGTGTACCATCAGAAACGCAAACTCGCGCAGCGTGGAATGTCCATAATTCTCAGCCTGCTCCACAACCCGGTCGCCGGAGATCACAATGTCACCCAGAAGCAGCTCGCCGCTTTCCGGGTGGAAACAATCGGAAACCTCTTCAAGAAATGTAAAGTCACCCGGTGTGGGATAATCTTCCATTGGAAAAGAGAGAACATCGGTTGCCCGGTCGATTCCTCTCTGTTCTTTATTGATCTCATGGATCGCATCGTCGTCTGTCAGAAGCAGATTCACATCCGCTTCATAGGGACATCCGAGATAATCCATGGTAAACTCCAGTACGCGCTCTGCCGTATCTTTCGGATCAAAAGGAAACGTACCGTCGTATTCTGTTTCGTAATTCAGCGTCATTTTTTTGCCCTCGCTGTTCTGGCAGCAGTTCGCCCTGCCGTTTTCTTTTCGTACTCTTCATATGCCTGTACAATCTTCTGAACCAGAGGATGACGTACCACATCCTTGCTGGTCAGCTCACAGAAAGAAATGCCTTCCACATTCTTTAAAACCTTCATGGCAACATCCAGACCAGATGTCATCGACGATGGCAGATCCTTCTGGGTCTTATCACCGGTTATGATGACCTTCGATCCAAATCCGATTCGCGTCAGGAACATTTTCATCTGTGCAGGAGTGGTATTCTGCGCTTCATCCAGGATAATAAAGGCATTATCCAGTGTACGCCCACGCATATAGGCAAGGGGTGCCACCTCGATCAGTCCTTTCTCCATATTTTTTGCGAAACTTTCCGGTCCCATGATCTGGTACAGTGCGTCATACAACGGACGCAGATAGGGATCCACCTTGCTCTGCAGATCACCTGGAAGAAATCCAAGCTTTTCACCTGCCTCTATCGCAGGCCGGGTCAGGATAATACGCCCAACCTCGTCATTCTTAAATGCCTGGATCGCCATGGCCATGGCAAGATAAGTCTTTCCCGTACCCGCAGGCCCGATTCCAAAAACGATCATCTTCTGTCGTATCGCGTCAACATACTGCTTCTGCCCAAGCGTCTTGGGTTTGATCTGCTTGCCGTTGATCGTATGACAGATCGTGTCTTTATCAATTTCTGAAAGTGCCTCTTCACGGTTATCAAAAGACAGCGCAATGGCATAGTCCACATTCTGTTCCTGTATGATGTTTCCATGCTTTGACAGCTCCACAAGCTGATTAAAAATATTTCTGGCCTTCTGTACCGCAGCCTCACCACCTATTATTTTCAGGGTACCATCCCTGTTTATCACTGTCACATTCAGTGCCCGCTCAATTTTTTTTACGTGCTCGTCGAACTGTCCGAACACATTTTTTTCATGCTCTGCCGGAACAGTAGCACTCGTCTCAATAATACTCATTCTGCTGTTGTCCTTTCCACACTTTTTCCGGCTTTTTCTATTAATATAACAGAACCTTTTGCAATGCAATATCTTTCATCAAACTCTATTTTAACATTATTTTCAAATATTTGAACCCCTTTTTCCTGAATTTCTGTGAGAAATTTGTATAAATGGCTCTCTGCTTCCGATGCAGCAGTTTTTTCGTCCAGTTTTACCGTTTTCTTCTCGTATTCCAGATACTCCTTTTTCCCAAGAGATAACGGCAGATAATAATTCTGAAACAGACAGATCTGGTTTATATCGGTCACCATATCATAGGAAGCGAAGGTATTCTTTTCATGCGGCAGGAAAAAGGAGCAGCTTCCTGTTTTGATATAGTATTCGCGCATTGTTCTTCCGGTATACTGTTTTTCCTCCCGGATAAGCGCGATCCGATCCTCATATTCATAGGATGTCTTTAAAAATACATCCGCATCTGCATGACAAAACTGATATCCCGTTACCTCTCCTGTATCATCAACGATTTCCAGTACCCCTTTCACCAGCAAATCACCCTTTTTTACCACGGCACCCGCAGCTACCTGAGGTACCCCCCGCCTGGTGATCATGGAAACAATGGTACCGTTCTTGTCTGCCACAAGGTCAGCCGGATCATCTGTTTGCTGACTTGCCGCCACTTCACCAACATCTGTATTTTCTTTTACCTGTACAAGCAGCCTTGTTCCTTCCTGTTTCACTGACACCCAGGTAAATACATCAAATTCCTTTCTCAGCATGGCAGCCAGCTCTTTACAGTCAATTCCGGACAATCTGCAGCCGTTTTTGATATCCACGCTTTCCAGATACCGGTAAATCTGTTCGTCCGTCACTTTTCCGTTTCCTTCAATATCGATGTTCCATAAAAAGCCGGACAATCCATATAATAATATGATTCCTAAGAGCATACCGAAAAACAGCATTTTTCTCTTCCGATACCGGTACAAAAAAAACGGCAGCCCATGGCGCTCTAAAATGCGTACTCTTGAGCTGCTTTTTTTTGCCAGCGGACGCAGCATACGAAATCCCGCAAGCGAAATATCCATTTCATATGCCCCGTCGTGATATTCCAGATTCCAGAGTGCAATCCCGTGATTGGCACAGAGATTGAGAAAACGGTCATAACTGCCGCCTGTAACACGTATGCGCAGGCAGCCCTTTTTATATTGCCAGAGCTCCTTGAACAACTGCGCCCTCCTCACAAATAACGAATGGTTTCAATATAGCCTGTGATTCTCATTTCCTCTGCGGTATAAAAAGGAATGGTCAGATGTTTTCCCTCAATCACCAGTCTGCAATGCTTTCCAAGAAGCATCACCCTGGTATCCGTATATTCCATAATGCCTCTATAATTTTCTATGTATGCCTCCTGCCTTCCTGTTACATGAACCAGAATGGCTCCCTCTGCAAGATCCTCCGGAATTTGTGCAGATTCCAGAAGCCTGTGGTATACCGGTTTCTTTTTCGCATTCATACGCTATCATCATCCTTTATTATTCAGCATATGAAACATTTGCCCCGATTATTCTTCCGGATTTTCCCTATGGAAAAAGATAAGTCCGTACCAGTTCACCGTATTGCTGTCATAAAAATACTCGATTCCACATTTCTCTGCTGCATCTGTCACTAAAATTCCCTGACTTTCAATACAGGGAAGCATATATTCCGGATGACGGCATGGCGCAGGATAGGCACAGGAGGAGCAGATCGCGCAGGATTCCGACGAAAGTGCAAAATATGCCTCTCCCAGGCCTGCAAGCTTTCTGCACACTTCCTTTACCACCTTTTCATGCTGGATACGGGTGGCAAGCGTCTCCTCCATATCAGCCAGATCCGTCACCTCCGCAAGGGTGGTAAACAAAAGCGCATAAGTATAACTGGTACAGAATTCCCGGCAGGCCGAAACCGTTCCCACTGCAGGCGGACAGGACCAGGATCTGCCGAACCGTTCACACTCTGTTTCGCAAATATAACGTACCCGCTCCGAAAAAACGATCTCTTTACTTTTCAAAAATCCATACTGGCAGATGGGATATTCTGTCAGTATGGACTCCACTTTAGCTGTCACGTTCCGATTCTCCATCATTTCTCACCGAATCCTTCTTTTTCTGATTCATCAAAGGACTCCTCTTCCGTCTCAAGCCTGCAGACCAGAGCCCTCACAAGTCTGTGCTCTTTAATCGAAAGCACCTTGATATGAAGATTGTGGGTATCCAGTTCAAACCGCGTTCCGTCTGACGGAATGGAGCCATAAACACCAAAGACAAATCCGCCGAATGTATCGTAATCCTCTACCGGGAGCTCCACGCCAAGTTTCTCCTGTGCATCCTCCAGATCCACACCCCCGTCGATCCTCCAGGTGGAAGAATCCAGCTGCTCTATTTTCGGCTCTTCCGCCGCCTCAGTCAGATCATCCTCCAGGTCTCCCACCAGCTGCTCCAGCAGGTCATTCATGGTAACGATCCCAACCATGCCGCCGTACTCGTCCAGCACGACCGCAAAATGATTTCTGGAGGCCTTCATCCGTCTGAAAAGCACATCCGCGCGAACTGATTCCGGAATGAACTGTGCCGGTTTCACTTCATGCTTGACTATAAACTCTTTTGTTCTGTCCCGGTAACGGAAAAAGTCTTTGACATTTAAAACGCCCATCACATTATCCACCGTTTCGTCACAGACCGGATACATGGAATGACGGCTTTCGTGAATAGTCTGTTCCCATTGTTCCAACGTCTCATCCATCCACAGCAGGGCAATATCTGTCCTGTGAGTGGCAAACTCGCCAACGGTAAGATCGTCAAACTCAAACAGATTCTGGATGATCTCATTTTCCTCCAGGTCAATGACTCCTTTTTTGCTTCCGGCATCCGCCATCATACGAATTTCTTCCTCGCTGACTTCCTCTTCCTCCGCATTCGGATCCACTCCGAAAAGACGCAGGATCCCATTGGTGGATACCGTAAGAAGCCACACGACCGGTTTAAACAGCGCAGCCACAAACCCAAGCATGCCGGCAAGCGACAGGGAAATTTTCTCTGTCTGCTTCATAGCCAGACGCTTTGGCACCAACTCACCGAACACCAGGGTAAAATAGGATAAAACAAGGGTAATGAGCACAAGGGAAATCGTATGCAGCGTGGAAGCGGAAACCGGCACACCGGCTGCCAGAAGTCCGTCAACCAGAAGTTTGGAAAAGCTGTCCGCTGCAAATGCACTGGCCAGAAAACCGGCCAGAGTAATGGCTACCTGAATCGTGGCAAGAAATTTTGCAGGCTGTTCCGTCAGTTTTGCCAGTCTGACCGCTTTCTTGTTTCCCTGCTCTTTCAGTTGTTCAAGCCTCGAAGGGCTCATGGAGATCACCGCAATCTCCGCACAGGCAAATATCGCATTCAGAGCAATCAACAACACCTGCAAAAGTAATTGCCCTGCCAATGAATTTTCCAAAACAATCTATCCTCCTGAATTTTGACTCAACAGTTACAAAACATCCATCTCTTTCGGATTCATCACAAAACCGGCGGTCAAATTTCCAGCCGGGCAAGAAGGATGGACATTTTTCTCGCTGACACAACAAAAAGACATCCCTGCCATCCTTTCAAAAAAGAATGCAGGTATGCCGCATATCTGTCATTTCTGTTTTCTGTTATCCTCTTACAGCACATTCGACTATCACAATCGTCGTCCATTGCTTTTTCTTTTCTCCTTTAATTATCGTGCAGCCTGAAGGCTGCCGGTATGCAGATCCTCTCATCTGCTTTTGAACACTGCATATCTGCAGTTCATTATACGCAGATGAGTGGTATTTGTCAATCAGGAAAGTCTTCCTTTAAAATCTTCGTAGGAAAACGTTCGGATTCGTCTGCAGCATCCCGTCCTATCCCGATAGACAATGGATGGCAGCGGCATTCCGTTAAATGTGTTTGTTTTCACCATCGTATAAAGTGCCATATCCTCAAAAATCAGACGGCTTCCCTCCTGCAGCGGCTGGTCAAAAGAATAATCTCCGATCACATCTCCCGCAAGACAGGTTGGTCCTGCCAGCCGATAAGTATATTTCTTTTCTTTTGGCTTTCCTGAATCCATCAGAGGCGGACGATAGGGCATTTCCAGTACATCCGGCATATGGCAGGCAGCCGAAGCATCCAGAATCGCAATGTTGATCCCGTTTTTTACCACATCCAGCACACGAGTGACGAGATAACCCGCATTCAGGACAACTGCTTCCCCGGGCTCAAGATAAACCTGTACATCATAGGCGGTCCGGAAATACTTCAGAATGCGCACCAGTCTTTCGATATCGTAATCCTCCCGGGTGATGTGATGTCCTCCACCAAAATTTACCCATTGCATGCCGGACAGATATTCTCCAAACTTTTCCTCAAAAACTTTTGCTGTCTTTTCAAGCGCATCGGAATTCTGTTCACACAGCGTATGAAAATGCAGACTGGAAAGCAGAGGAAGAATATCCTCATCAAAACTCTCCAGAGTTGTTCCAAGCCTGGATCCCCGGGCACAGGGATCATAAATAGCGTGGCCTTCCTGTGTAGAACACTCCGGATTGATGCGAAGTCCCGCTGATTTTCCGGCAGCGATTACTTTTCCTGCATAATGCTTTACTTGTTTTGGAGAATTGAACACAAAATGATCCGCATATTTCAGCAGCTCATCCAGATCCTCTTCCCGGTAAGCAGGAGAAAACACATGTGTTTCTTTCCCGAATTCCTCATAGCCCAGTCTGGCTTCATAGACACCGCTTGCAGCAGTACCATCCAGATATTCCCGAAGCAGAGGGTAGACCGAAAACATGGAAAATGCCTTTTGCGCCAGAAGGATCCTGCATCCGCTTTCATCGGCTACCTGTTTTAAGATTTCCAGGTTTTTTATCAGTCGCGCCTCGTCCACCACAAAGAAAGGTGTGCGGATTTCCATTTTCTCTTTCATCAGTCAACCATCTCCGGATTTTCCCGCACCTGCCAGGGAAGCCCCCATTGATTTAACGCTTCCATATAAGGATCGGGGTCAAACTCCTCCACCGTCCACACACCCGGCCGGTTCCATTTTCCTGTCAGATCTCCGAATTCAATCTGAATATTGTACTCGTCCCTCAAAAGATCATAAACTTCAATGCCTGCCAGACCAATTTCCAGGGTATGGACTGACAGCTTGGTCACATCAAAATCATGTACACTGTCTCCGTTGATAAGCTCTTTTGAAAAGGCATCATATCCTCCGATTGCATTAATTTCTTTTCTGGCATATTCTGCCATCTTCATCACCCTGGCAAAAGATTCCTTTCCCCGAAGTGCCAGATTTCTCCTTGAAATGTCAAGACTGGAAAGCAGCAGGTAGGAACCACTTGTGGTCTGGGTCAGATTAATGATTTGCCGGATATATCCCTGTGACATCCGCTTTCCGGCAAGCAGCAGGGAGCTCTGAGTCAGGCTTCCACCAGACTTATGCATGGAAACAGCCGCCATATCTGCCCCGGCTGCCATGGCAGAAACCGGAAGCCCTTCCCCGAAATAAAAATGTGTACCGTGAGCTTCATCTGCCAGACAAAGCATCCCATGTTCATGGGCAAGCCTTGCGATAGAACGGATATCGGAACAGATACCGTACTAAGTAGGATTGTTCACAAGTACTGCCTTGGCATCCGGATTCTCTTCGATTGCCCGTCTCACATCTTCCGTCCGTATACCAAGCGGAATTCCCAGACGTTCATCACTTGCCGGATCCACATAAACCGGGATGGAACCTCCAAGTACCATAGCTCCCATAACGCTCCGATGAACATTTCTTGGAAGAATGATTTTCTCTCCTTTCCTTACCGCTGAAAGAACCATGGCCTGTACCGCCGATGTGGTGCCTCCCACCATAAGAAATGCGTAGGCAGAGCCAAATGCCTCTGCCGCCAGCTCCTCTGCTTCGCGTATGACGGACACCGGATGGCACAGATTGTCCAGCGGTTTCATGGAATTGACATCCATGCGGACACACTGTTCTCCCAAAAGAGAAGTCAGTTCCGGATTGCCCCGTCCTCTTTTGTGTCCCGGCACATCAAAAGGAACCACCCGCATTTTTTCGAATTTCTGCAGTGCTTCGTAGACTGGCGCTCTTTCCTGTGAAAGCATTGTCCTCCCTCCCATCAGTAAATATTTCTTCCGCTGAATATTTCTATCATTTCTTTGCGGAGATTATCCATGATTTCGAGCCTGACCCGTGGCGGCAGCTCATATACATTAATATCCACCGCATCGTAATGGCGCAGCGTATCCGGGTCAATATAGTCCTGAATCGAACGAACCGTGTGATCCATAAACAGCTTCCTGCCATCCACATCTCTCGTAAATCCTCTGACACGGTAATCCATACTGATAATATCCGAGTCGAAAGAACCAATCAGATAATCAAGCGTTGAGAGCGGTGTAATCTCACCGCAGGTTGCAACATCAATATCCACACGAAAAGTAGCCAGACAGGTTTCCGGATGATATTCCGGATAAGTATGCACTGTCACATGGCTTTTATCCAGGTGAGCAACCTGTGTCTCGCCCGCCGGAATCATGGTTTCTTCTGCAATCAGCAATGTAACAGATGCGCCCTGGGGATCATAATCCTGTCTTGAAATATTCAGTACATTGGCACCTATCATATCAGTCAGATTCGTCAGGATTCTGGTCAGACGCTCTGCATTGTACTGTTCATCAATATATGCAATATAGTCTTTCTGTTCTCTTGCCGATTTCGCATAGCACACATCGTAAATATTAAAACTCAAAGCTTTAGTCAGGTTATTGAAGCCATAAAGCTTTCTTTTTTCACTCATCTCAGTCCTCCCCCCATAAAAATCTTTCCCTTAAGCCACATCTCAAAAGTCAGCAGTAATAATTCTCTTACTAAATATAGATAACCTCATTTTGTTTTATGTTCACCGATAAAATAATCACAGACTTTGAACAGGAAAATGTTGCACGCGTGAAGCTGTGCATCGTTTCCACAAAGTATTTTTATTGCATGATACCAGGGTCCCAAGGTCATGCTGTTCATGCTTGCATGAAAAAGCATGACTTTGGAACCCGCAAAACATGAGAAAGCAGCCATTTTTCGTAGAAAAATGAGCGGATTTCGAATGTATTCACGATTTCGTGAGCGTGAAACGCGGAGAAATCCGTAGGTATCAGGGGTTCAAAGACTTTTGACCCCAACATCATTACATAGGAAATTCAAAGAAATTTTTTATGTAATAAAAAAGACAGTATGTATGCACATACTGCCCGTAAAATCAATGTTGCTTTTCCTTTCGCACAAATATCAAATCTGTAAATAACAAAAAATCATGCGAAAATCCCATTCAAAGTCTATATAGCAAATACTTACTTTTACTACTCCTATTGACCTTTTACAAGTTGATGTGCACTTTTTGTGTATGGTTGTAAAGTAACCAACTTATAAAATTGAGCTTTTAACTCAATCAATATGGCAATCCTTCCGCATTGACTCAAACGACTGCGTTCATCGCCTGTCGGCAGTTGACCCGGCTGTTCGTATGGCCTGAACCTCTTCCGTGAAAAACGAAATCGGTGGTCAGAGAAAATATTTGCATGGAAACTCGAAATGTCATTGCCCCATGACTGAAAAAATTATATCTTACTTGCCAGAAATTGTCAACAACAGAAACTGCTGTCAGTAATTCTATCCGCCATGATACCTCTGTGACAAAATCCGGATAGACATACCATTTCATAAAATGTTTCACATGAAACATCAATTCTTCTTTTTGATCCGTAATTTGATGTCACCGTTTTGAATTGTCACACTTTTCGGTGACTTGGTGACAATGCATAAATGTCACCAAGTCACCATTTTGTCACCATGCGGTTTGTCACTTATTCAAGTCGAAAACCCGCATGCTCTCTCATCTTTCGACTTTCAAACAGCTCATTTACAACATCACGATACCCGTTGAGCTTCTGCATTTTTCGTATCCTTTTCCCGAATTTTTCACTGTCCTCAAACATCCAGATGGCATAATACCAAAATTCTTTCATTTTAAACAGAACATTTTTATCTCCATAAAACACCGCCTGATAATCGTCCATCAATCTGTCATGAAATGCGTGGAAGGTCTCCGGATCCATTTGACCCTTGCCATGTATTTCTCCAATCAATCCCGGATTGGCAAGCAGCCCTCTGCCCATCATCACCCGATCCAGCTTCGGACAAATGCTTTTTATCTTTCGAAGGTCTTCCACACAGAAAATGTCACCGTTATAGCAGACGGGATTTTTGCTGAAGTTCCAGGCCATCTGGAAACATTCGATATCCGGTGTTCCATTATAATAATCCTTTTGAACTCTCGGATGAATGATCAGTTCCTCCAGTGGATATTTGTTGTATATGGAAATCAGTCTTTCAAACTCTCTCGGGCTGTCCTTTCCAATTCTTGTCTTAATGGATATTTTCATAGAGAGAGCAGAAAAAATTTCATCCAGAAAGGACTCCAACTCCTCTGGCTTTGCAAGAAAACCAGATCCTCTTCCTTTTGAAACCACAGTGCGGGAAGGACATCCAAGATTCAAATTCACTTCCCGGTATCCCAACTCTTCCAGTGCCTTTGCGGTATGGATAAAATCCTCCGCATGCTTTGTCATAATCTGAGGAACCAGATACAGATTCCTGTTATGCTCCGGAAGAATGTCTGACATCTCCTTTGCCCCAAAACGTTTCCCGGTATTTGGTTTTGGAACAATAAAAGGGGAAAAATATTTATCTGCCGGATCAAAAAAATCCCGATGTGCATTTCTGAAAACATATCCGGTCACTCCCTCAAGAGGTGCAAAATAGCATTTCATAATCCCTTTGCCTCCTCAAGTCTTTCGTAAAACTGCTCATAAAAATCTCTTTCTTTCTCATACGGACGCATGTAAAACAGTTTCAGAATCCGCATCGTAACCTCACGTCTCGTTTCTTCTCTTCCATCTGCATCCAGAGCCTCGCCTGTTTCTTTTCGGTAATCATGCCAGTCCTGAATAAATGTTTCATGTCTTGCCAGATCCGGGATATCCAGCCATTTTTTTACTTTCACTTTCATGCGGTTTTTCTTTGCACACTCATGTACCTGCAGAAAATACCGAAAACCGTCTTCCTCATAAAATCGTCCGAGTGGAAACAGTCTGCAGATATCCGGACGCATCCCATGTACCGAGCATCTTCCGCTCTGATTCAGAAAGACACATGCCTCATTCTCCCTTTTCATTTTCAGATTGGGCAGAATCAATCCATCTGCAAGATTCAGCTCAATCCGGTCCACCAGAAGTTCCCCAAACGAACACCCCAGCCCCGTCTCAAGACGATAAAGATCAAGCGGTGTCAGCACAACCGACTCGCCCATCCCCCTGCAGCATGCCGAGCAGCCGTCGCAGCCCTGGCAATCCGCTTTGACCATATCATTCAATCCATACAGTCTTCCATCTGAAATCTCATCCATACTAACCTGTCGTCTCATTTTGTTCTCCTTTTTTCCTTCCCCGGCATCATACCAGGCAGACTGGATTCATTATAACACACGCAAAAGCACAATATCCACCCAATAATTATCTTTCCTGCATTGACAGATTTCCACAATTCCTCTATGATGAATTTTAAAAGATGACAGACAGGAGATTGATTATGCAGACACTGAAAGAAACCGTATTATTATATTATCCGAAAAAACCAAAATATCTTCCCCGGCTGAAAGGAATCCTGGTACAGCTTGGTATCCGCATCCGTACCGTGGATCCTTCAAACGTCACACAAAAGGTGGGCTATCTCGCAAATCTTCCAGGCTACACAGAGGAATCTGTCACAGAGCCGCTTCCTTCCATACCGGAACCGGTCCTTGTGATGAGAAATTTTACCGGTTTCCGCATGGAGCAGCTATTTACCTCCATGCGCCGCGCAGGTATCCCATCCATAGACCTGAAGGCCATTGTCACCGATACAAATGCAGATTGGAGTTTCTATGAGCTGTATACAGAAATCGAAAAAGAGCACGAGCAGATGCATGCGAAAAAAGCTGTTGTAATCCGCATTGAAGAACCAGACTTTGGGTGCGAAGGCCGCCCGGAGAATCAGCCTGTCGTGAATCGTGTATGTGTACACATGGACGATGGGACAGAGGATATTTGGCTGGAAGCAGAGGACGACTATCTGATCCGTGAAAACATCGACGAGGGATGTGAAGTTCTGATCACGGAAAAAGGACGTATCTTACCCATTCTCCAGTAAAATGTAACATATTCTCCTTTCGCTGTTCATAAGAATTATAAAGAACATTTCAGGAGATTATCATGTCCAGCTGGAATTTCAAAAAGGCGGCTCTCCCTGTCATTCTCCTTGCAGCCGCCTATTTTTCCGGTGCCGGTATCCATGCCCTTTTTGCTTCCCCCTCTTCCATAGAAACTACTTCTTCCGCAGAGGGAAACTGGGGTTTAAGCTTCCAGGAAGAAGGAAAACGCCCGGTGGGAAATGCTTCCTGTGAGGAGCTGAAGCAATATCAGGCTGCCTACGCAGATGAAACAGAGGAAAAGGTGATTTACCTTACCTTTGATGCCGGATATGAAAACGGAAATCTGGCTCCTATCCTGGATGCGCTAAAGAAACACAATGCAGTAGGTACATTTTTTGTGGTAGGTAATTTTCTGGAGACCAGTCCTGAGCTTACAAAACGCATGGTAGAAGAAGGCCACATTGTAGCAAACCATACATACCATCACCCGGATATGTCAAAAATTCAGTCAAAAGAAGCCTTCCAGAAGGAATTAAGTGATGTGGAAACACGTTTCCTGGAGATCACAGGCACTGAAATGGCGCACTATTACCGCCCGCCCCAGGGAAAATACAGCATTGCCAACCTGGAAATGGCCAAAGAGCTTGGTTATAAAACCTTTTTCTGGAGTCTTGCCTACGTAGACTGGCTGGAAGATCAACAACCCACAAAAGAAGAGGCTTTTTCCAAACTCCTTGCGCGCATACATCCGGGCGCAATCGTTCTGCTGCACAGCACATCGGCAACAAACGCTTCTATCCTGGATGAATTGCTTACAAAATGGGAAGAAATGGGCTATCGCTTTGCTTCTCTTGATGATCTTGCAAAGAAACTGTAACATCATCCGGACTGCAAAAACCCTCCGGAATTATCAGATCCCGGAGGGTTTTTTAACCTGTTATTTGATAAACATAGCATCCCCAAAAGAGAAAAACCGATATCGTTGTTTTACTGCTTCTTCGTATGCTTTCATGATCTTATCCTTGCCGGCAAGTGCAGAGACCAGCATTACCAGGGTGGATTCCGGAAGATGAAAATTTGTGATCAGACGGTCGATCAGTTTAAACTGATATCCCGGATAGATAAAGATATCCGTCCATCCGCTTCCCGCTTTTAACACACCCTTTTCATCCGTGGCAGATTCCAGTGTACGACAGCTGGTTGTGCCCACTGCCACCACCTTTCCGCCGTTCCTTTTCGTTTCATTGATCAGCTTTGCCTGATCCTCCTCCACAATATAAAACTCGGAATGCATATGATGCTCGGTCACATCATCCACTTTCACCGGACGGAAGGTGCCAAGACCCACATGCAGCGTGACATGGGCAATCTTGACTCCCTTTTCCGCGATCTGTTCCAGTAATTCCGGTGTAAAGTGAAGTCCTGCCGTGGGTGCTGCCGCAGAACCGTCATGCTTTGCATAGACTGTCTGATAACGGTTTTTGTCCTTGAGCTGATGGTGAATGTAGGGCGGAAGCGGCATCTGTCCCAGCTGATCCAGAATTTCCTCAAAAATCCCATCATAACAGAACCGGATCAGACGGTTTCCTTCTTCCACCACATCCACAACCTCTCCCGTGAGCAAGCCTTCTCCAAAAGAGATTTTCGTACCGATGCGACATTTCTTTCCCGGCTTCACAAGCGTTTCCCAGATATTATTCTCTCTTCTTTTCAGAAGAAGTACCTCGATTTTTGCATCTGTTCCAACTTTACTTCCAAACAGCCTTGCAGGAATCACTTTTGTATTGTTGACTACCAGGCAGTCCCCCGGATTTAAATATTCCACAATATCCCGAAAAATACGATGTTCCATCTCTCCGGTATTGCGGTCGAGTACCAGCAGCCTTGAACTTGACCGATCCTCAAGCGGATCCTGGGCAATCAGCTCTTCCGGCAGGTCAAAATAAAAATCAGATGTTTTCATTGTAATCTCCATTCTCTGTCTGTTTGTATATTTATAAACAGGAATCTTCGTAATAGATGTGATTTTCCTCTACCAAAACAGGGCTGCCCACTTTCTCACAGTCCACCACAGACACCGCACAGTTTTTGGAAACGCCGCCGTGCCAGTAATCCTTGCGCGAACTCTCCCGCAGACTGTTCAGCAGCCCCCTAAGAGCACATCCATGGGTAGACACCAGTATCGTCTTGTCCATAAACTCCCTGCGGCTGCAGATATCCCGCATAAAATCAGCCGTCCTTTTTTCCACATCATCCAGGCTTTCTCCTCCTGGTGCCGCTTTGAAATTCTCCGGTGCATCAAAAAAGCTGGAAAACCATTCTTCCGGGACATTTTTTTCCGGTCCGGCAAAGCATTTTCCCTCATACACGCCAAAGCTGATTTCAATCAGCCTCTCATCCGGAATGATTGGTACATGACGCCCTGCAAGCAGACATTCGGCCGTATGTCTTGCACGGATCAGCGGACTGGTAAAAGCCATATCAAAAGGAATATCCCTCAGTGCTTCCCCCGTTAATCTGGCCAGGCGAACCCCATTTTCATTTAAGTCAATGTCAGAACGCCCCTGGAGACGCTTTTTCGCATTCCAGGGGGTCTGACCATGACGTATGATATACATTCTCATCGATTTTCTCCATTACTGGCGCAGTTCGATTCCCATACTTTCCAGACCATTCAGCAGCTTCTTCATAATGGAAGTGATCTCTGCCTCCTCCATGGTCTTATCTTTTGCACGGAATACAACCGAATATGCCATAGACTTATAACCTTCTTTAATCTGGGAACCCTCATAGATATCAAACAGCTTGTAGCTCTCCAGATGTTTTCCGCCGCGCTGTTCGATCATTTTTTCGATATCACCGGCAAGTACCTGTTTCGGAACAACCATGCTCAGGTCACGTGTCACCGCCGGGAATTTCGGAATACCCTCATATTTGCGGTCAAAAGAAGCACATGCCACGATTTCCGGCATATCAAGAACAGCCACATATGCCTTCTCACCGATACCATAGCTGTCAGCCACCTGCGGATGTACTTCACCCAGGTAACCGATCACTTTTCCATCGTACACGATATTCGCCTGACGTCCCGGATGAAGGGAAGGATTGCCAGCTTTCGGATCATAAACAGGTGCCTTGTGCATACCCGCTTTTTCCAGGAATTCCTCCACCACGCCTTTCATGGTAAAGAAATCACCTTCTCCATACATACCAAGCGTAAACTGCATACGCTCATCCGGAAGCTCGGTAAGCGGAAGAGCCTTCGGCAGATAAATATTGGCAAGCTCATACAAACGCACATTTTTGTTGCGATGGCTGTAATTATATCCAAGGGAAGACAGCATACCATTCAAAGAGGTGGTACGCATAATGCTGAAATCATCACCCAACGGATTGGAAATACGGATTGCCTGACGAAGCGGAGAATCCTCCGGAATGCGCAGCTTGTCAAATACCTTTGGACTTTCAAAGGAATAATTCATTCCCTGGGAGAAACCGCAGAATTCTGCAATGTCTTTCGCCACATTTTCCACTCTGTGATGGAACTGAAGCTTTCCGGTAGTAGCCTCACCCTTTGGCAGTGTAGTCGGAATATTATCATATCCGTAGAAACGTGCAACCTCCTCTGCCAGATCCGCTGTGCGGAAAATATCATGGCGGAAGGTCGGTGCCACGATCTCATTCGTCCTCTCATCATACACCAGTTCAACACTGGCAAGGTAATTGAGCATCTGTTCTCTGGAAAGACTGGTTCCAAGCAGGGCATTGATACGCTCCGGCTCAAATGTAACACGAACCGGCTCTTTTTTCTTTGAATAAACATCAACCATACCACCCACAACTTCACCGGCACCAAGCTCTTCGATCAGCTGGCAGGCACGGTCGATGGCTGACTGTGCATTGTTCGGATCAAGGCCTTTCTCAAATTTACCGGATGCCTCGGTTCTCAGGCCAATCTTCTTTGCGGAAAGGCGGATATTGGTTCCATCAAAGCAGGCAGCTTCAAACATCATGGTTTTTACATCATCCGTAATCATGGAATTCTCTCCACCCATGATACCGGCTATACCCACTGCCTTTTCACCGTCACAGATCATCAGAACCGATTCGTCCATAGTGCGCTCCTGTCCGTCCAGTGTCACAAATTTCTCATCCTTTGCGGCACGGCGTACCACAATCTCATGACCTGCAATGGTGTCATAATCATAAGCGTGCATAGGCTGACCATATTCTTCCATCACATAATTGGTAATATCAACGATATTATTAATCGGGCGGATACCGTTTGAGGCAAGTCTGCGCTGCATCCACTTTGGTGATGGTGCGATTTTAATATTTTTAACCACACGTGCACAATAACGGGGACAAAGATCCGGATCCTGCACGGTAACCTTCACATAATCGTGGGCATCTTCCTCATTTCCCGTTCTGGTAACCACCGGCGGTACAAATTTCTTTCCAAAAGTAGCGGCAGCCTCTCTCGCAATACCCAGCACACTGTAGCAGTCTACACGGTTTGATGTGATTTCATACTCAAAAACCACATCATCCAGTCCAAGTGCCTTTACTGCACTTTCCCCTACCACAGCATCCTCCGGAAAAATATAAATGCCAAGTTCCGGTGCCTCTGGGTACATATCTCTGTTTGATCCAAGCTCTTCGATGGAGCACATCATACCGTTTGACTCAATACCGCGCAGCTTACCCTTTTTGATTTTAATACCACCCGGTGTCATTTTCCCGTCATGATTTCCTGCAACGCGGCCGCCATCCAGAACAACCGGAACCTTGTCGCCTTCTTTTACATTCGGGGCACCGGTCACGATCTGTATGGTTTCTGCTCCAATATTCACCTGACAGATAATCAGTTTATCTGCATCCGGATGCTTCTCAATCTTTTCAATCTGTCCAATAACAATCTTATCCAGATCTGCGTCCTGACGTACAAATCCTTCCACCTTTGTGCCTGACAGTGTCATGGCATCGGTGTACTCCTGCGCCGTAACATCCAGCTCCGGAACATATGCTTTAATCCAAGATAATGATGTATTCATGGTAATTATTCCTTTCCTCTGCTTTAGAACTGTTTTAAGAAGCGAATATCGTTCTTATATAACTCACGCATATCGTCAATTTCATATTTTAAAAGTGCGATACGCTCCAAACCTACACCAAATGCAAAACCGGTGTACTCCTCCGGGTCGATGCCGCACATCTCAAATACATGCGGATGAACCATACCGCATCCAAGAATCTCTATCCATCCGGAACCCTTACAGAAACGGCAGCTGCAGCCATTGATTTCACCGGTTCCACCACATTTGAAACAGGTTACATCTACCTCGGCGCTTGGTTCTGTGAACGGGAAATGATGCGGGCGGAACTTCGTCTTTGTTTCCGGTCCAAACAGCTCTTTTGCAAACTCCTCAAGGGTGCCCTTGAGATCTGCAAAAGTAATATTTTTGTCTACCACAAGACCTTCGATCTGGTGGAAGGAAGGAGAATGCGTCGCATCCACTTCATCCGAACGGAATACACGTCCCGGTGCGATCATGCGGATCGGAAGTTTCCCCTGTTCCATGACACGGGCCTGTACAGGTGAGGTCTGGGTACGCAGCACAATTTCTTTATTAATATAGAAGGTATCCTGTTCATCCTTTGCCGGATGATTTGCCGGAATGTTCAGCTTTTCAAAATTGTAAAGATCATACTCTACCTCAGGTCCTTCCACCACCTCATATCCCATACCGATAAATATGCGCTCCACTTCCTCCAGCGCAATGGTGTTTGGATGGCGATGACCCACGTTAATCTTTTTAGCAGGAAGTGTAACATCGATTACTTCCTGTTTCATCTTTTCTTCTCTTGCTTTTTCCTCCAGATTTTTCTTTGTCTCTTCCAGGAAATTCTCTATGGCCGCTCTGGTCTCATTGACCATCTGTCCGACCAGTGGACGTTCTTCTGGCGCAACATTTTTCATACCCTTTAAAACAGCGGTCAGCTCACCTTTTTTTCCAAGAAAAGCAACTCTGACTTCATTTAACTTATCCAGTCTGTCTGACTCGCGGATCTGTTTCAGTGCTTCCTCCCGGATTGCCTGCAGTTTTTCTTTCATCTCACTTCATTCTCCTTATATAATAGTATTCCTGATTATGCAGTCACGGAATCTGTTCGCCATAATCAAATGGCTATAAAAAAAGCCCCGTCCTGTTAGGGACGAAGCATACTTCCGTGGTACCACCCTGATTCCTGTCACAGACAGGCACTCAAATGCTTAACGCGCAAACACGTCGCCCCCTACTGATTTCAGGAACGCAGCTCCGGTGTGAAATTCGCTTTTCTGTCAGAACCTGGGAAGACTTCCAGCCGATGATCCTCCCTCTCTGTCGGAAAACAGTAAGCTACTGTGCACTTTCAAAGCCTTTTTATCTTTTATTACCTTATCACCCGATTTTCGTTCTGTCAAGAAAAAATCCCAAAATAGGGACAAAATATTTATCCCCGGTATTTTTCCGGCTCATCCAGATAGCAGTTGATCTCCGCCCCCATAAACAAAAGCCACATGCAGAAATACAGCCACAGCATTACCATGACCACTGTGGTAAGACTCCCGTAAATCGCCGACATCCCCTTGGAATATTCAATATAGATCGAAAAACCATAAGAAAAAATGGACCAGGCAAAGGCGGTGGCCACCGCTCCCGGAATCTGTGAAAAGAAATCCTGCCGTTCATAAGGCAGAAGTGAATACATCGCACAGAACACCATGCTCAGAATCAGGATCGTGCCGATGGTCCGGACACTGATGATCAGCCAGGACACTGCCCGCAGCCATGGAATATAATGGAGCAGATAATCATGCAGCAGATTACCAAATACAAAAAGACCAATGGCAAGGATCAGAGACAGCAAAAGCAGCAGAATATAGAAAGCTGCCCGTATTCTTGCAATAAAATAATTCTTCTTCACATGTGTATCGTAAATCGTGTTAAGCCCATTGGAAATGGACATCATTGCCTTGCTGCAGGCCCATACAGCTGCAATAGCGGTACCAGAAATCAAAGCGGTGGATTTCGTGTAGACCGATTCCACCAGCCTCTCCAGATAGGTATGAAATCCTTCCGGGAAGAATCCAAGCAGCAAAGACATGAGATCCTCCTCCGTCATGGGAGTATACTGAAGCATTGTCAGCAAAAGCATCAGAAACGGAATAAAACCCATAATGATAAAAAAGGCTGACTGTGCCGAGTAGGCACTCACCCTGTCCTCTACGCTTTTATCTGAAAATTTAAGCCCCCATCGAATTAATTGTATTACGTAGCGCATACCACTTCCACTCCGTCTCCATAATAGTACTGTAAGATTTCCACACAGGATTTCCCATCCTCTGCCATATGCTTTGCACCGTTCTGGCTCATACCGTCTCCATGTCCATAACCGCCGCCATTCAACAGGAATCCACTTAAAACGCCATCCGTATATTGCGGTGTCACGTAAAAAAACGCACTGGGCAAAAGCCCGATCTGTGGCTCCACACTTCCATCCTGAAGAATGACCTTCGTTTCCCCGGTCCTCAAAAGCCGACGAATGGCATATTCCCCCTCCACACAGACACTGCCTGTGTCACCGGTAATCTGGAGCATTTCCACACGTCCCCGGTCGTTTCGTTTCAAAACGGTGACATCTGTCACCCTTCCCGTCTCTCCCGGATATTCTTCCCAAACCAGACTGTTCATAAGCTCCAGGGAAAACGCGACTTGCCATCGATACCACGGCTCTTCTTTTTCGCAGTCATCCTCCCGGACTCCTTCCAGAAAAGAGCAAAAAACTGCCTCCTCCGACAGTTCATCTTCGATACGAATCCCACAGGAGGTAGAATAATAAAGTGCCTGTTCGATTTCACCATTTTCTCTCATGATGAGTCCGGCTGTCTCCTGTACGGCCTGTACGGACTCCTCTGTTTTTCCGATGTTGTTATATACCTGATAGGAAACACTGTCATCTACATCCGCTCCGAATCCGGCACAACGCTCTCCTCCGATCTGCCTCATGGCATAACATCTTGCACAGATTGCCTGAGCCTTCTGTGCTTCCATCGGATAGCTGGAAGGCATTTCGCTGGGAACCACATAGCAGAGATACGTTTCAAGAGGAAGCGTGTTCACCAGAAGCAGCCCTTCTTCCCGTTTTTCAACGGTAAAACTTCCCTCATAGGAGGGACAGGACTGGCTGCGCTTTAAAAGCGGAAGCTGAAAAACTCCTGCTTCATCCAGCGTCAGCACAGCTTTTCCTTCTGCCAGGCAAGTGCTTTTCCTGTCCAGACAAAGAGTATCTCCTGCCTGATAATGCTCCTCGGTATCCTGATAATGCAAAGTAAAAGGCACCGTCGCCTGTATGGTGATGCTGTTATGGTATTCACTCTGATAATCATCGCTGCAGATCAATACACGAATATCCGGATTTGCAGTCTCTTTCTCTTCGTCCGGCAGATACCCGGTCTCTGTCTCCCCAATCCCCTCTGCCATGGATTCTGCTTCCAGATGGGACTGGGTATTGTTGTTCTCCCGGGCCCGCCTGTTTTCCTCTTCCATTTTCTGCATCTGTTCCTCTTCTTTTGTCTTCCTCACCATTGCCTGGCGGATATCATGGAATCGATCCCCATATTTTTCATACAGAGAAAGACTCAATGCCGCCAGCACAGCACATCCAAGCAGTAAAAACTGTCTTCTGGCAGACTGGTTCACTTACAGGCATCCTTTCCCATTTCATTCTATGAGCCAAGGGACAAATGGACATAAAATACATGCTTGTCGGGCAACTCATTCTGTTTAAATATATTCTTTTTTCCTGACAAAATACCGTTATTCAGAAAGAACACCAAAACGGTAAATCGTTGTTGTGTCGTATTTATCTCCCGCTTTCAAAACAGTCGTTGGAAAGGCTTCGTGATGCCCTGCATCCGGAAAGCCCTGTGTCTCCAGACATAAACCGGAACGTTTTCCATAGACAACACCTTCTTTTCCGATGGGTCTGCTCTCTACAAAGTTTCCTGCATAAAACTGGACACCCGGAGCATCAGTCAATACTTCCATCGTTCTGCCGCAGGTTTCTTCCGTAACCTGAGCAATCCTGCGAATACTGCCATTGCTCTCTGGAAGAACGTAATTGTGGTCATATCCCCCTGCGATCTTCAGCTGCTCATAATCTGCTCCAATATCTCTGCCGATTTTTTTAGCCACACGGAAATCCATCGGGGTACCCTCCACATCCAGGATCTCGCCCGTGGGAATCATCCCTTCTCCAACCGGTGTGAACGCGGATGCATCCAGCCAGAGCACATGATTCTCCACATTTCCGGATGCATGTCCGGCAAGATTATAGTAACCATGGTTTGTCATATTTGCTATGGTATCTTTGTCTGAAATACCCTCGTAATGGATCCTGATCTCATTCTCATCCGTCAGGGTATAAGTAACGGTCACATCAAAGGTTCCCGGAAGTCCCTGCTCCCCATCTGCTCCTGTATGATGAAAACGGACACTGTTTTCCTTTGGATCTGCTTCTGCATCCCAGATGATTCCGCTGTATCCTTCGCTTCCGCTGTGCAGGCTGTTTTCTCCTTCATTCTTTTCCATCTGGTAAACTTTTCCGCCAATCACTGCCTGGGCATTCTTGACCCTGTTACCGTTACGACCGATGCAGGCACCAAAATAACAGGTACCCTTTTCATAATCCTGTACGTCCCCGTATCCTAAAAGTACATCATCCATCCTGCCTTTCGCATCCGGCACGATGATCGATACCAGAGTGGCACCATAATCGCTGACCTCCATTGCCATACCTCTGCTATTAACAACGGTATACAGATGTGCCTCGCTTCCCTTTGAAGTTTTGCCAAATTCACTGACTTTAATTCCCATGTTCCTGTCCTCCTTTTTCTCTGTTGTCGTCCCTTTCTTCCTGCACCCTGCAAAATCATTCCTGGGCACTACTTTCTTTCCCAGTATACTCTATTTCCACCTTTGTGACAATGAAAAGTCATGATCTTTTTTCTTAAATGACTGTACCGTCGTGTTCTCACGGCTTTTCCATTATCTGAGATTTCGGAAGTATCCAAACCAGCTGCTGCAAATTAAAACAAAAAAAATCACAAAAAACAGGATTCCATAGCCAAACTCTCCCGTCGAATAAATGACCATTGCCACCACCAATGCCGCAGCAAGAATCGGTATCCAGACCTTGGATATCACACGCATCAGAAGATATCTTCTATCTGACATTCCCTCCGGTTTTGCCTCCCCGGCATGTTTCATCTGACAGTGTACCACAGCACCAAATCTGGAAAATTTGCGGTCGGCCACGTATTCCACACCATCTATCGTAAATTCCGGATACATGCCTTCCTTTGTCACAACCAGATCAAGATTGTTTTCTTCTGCATATTTACACAGTGCCTGGGTAAATTCCCGGGCATTCATGCACATATTATCCGGCATGAAGGTAAAATAATTCTTTTTTTCAGATCTGTTAACTTTTTTAAAATCTGACAGAAAATCTGCAAACACAGCCCCCTGTCTCTCCCTTCTCTCCATCTGATTCAGATAGTACTCTTCATCAAAATCGTCCAGCTTCTTTTCCCGGATCTCACTACAGAAATTCAGCATATCCGTCACGCGCTCTTTTTCTTCTTTGAGGCGAACTTTCTGTCGTTCCAGTGCATCCTCAAGTACAAGCTCCCCGTCAAACATCCTCCGGATATCCTCAAGCGGCATATCCAGACTGCGGAACAGGCGGATCCGTTTCAGTCTCCGGATATCCTCGTCTGTATATTCCCGGTAATGATTCTCTTCGTTTCGTACCGGATGCAAAAGCCCCATTTTTTCATAATAGCGGATGTTCTGTCTGCCAACGCCGCTCTGTCTTTCTGCCTCTTTTATATTATTGCTCATTTCCTTCACCCTCCTTATGTATGTTATGTATGCTATCATAAAGGGTATAGCAACTATAAGGTCAAGTTTTTTCTTAATAATAACATGGAAACGCCATCCGCGCAACAAACCTGCCGCTATCCGCTTTCTCCGAATACAGAGCAACACTGAAAAAAAAGGCCTTATGCCGACTTTTCCATCTGCATAAAGCCTTCCACTTTCTCTTTTGCCTGGTAACCAACCATACCCAAAAGCTTCTGCCGGATACTATCCCGGTTACTCCTTGCGTTTCAGATTTGCCAGAAACAGCTCGTAAAAATCATCTTCCCCATCCAATTTCGGAGAGTTCTCTCCACCTCCGTTTGTGCTTCTGCGCATGCTGCCATAAAAATCTTCTCCAGCCTGAATCACATCCATCTCATAGAGCGAATATCCCAGGTCTCTGGCGATTCTGCAGAACACCTCCAGCGGGTTTTTCTCCTTTTCCGTATCCAACAGTCTCCTTCGAAGTGTTTCGTCGTGGAGCGCTCTGCGCTCCAACTCATCCAGAATTTCGATGGCATCCATAGTTCCACCTCATTTCACACAGTACTTCCGGTTGCTCATTTCTCTCAGAGCATCGATGCACGAAGCTCTGCGCCATCCTTTGCGCTCAAATAAGCCGGAGCGATATCAAAAACGGTTTTGCATCCGGTCTGTCCCTCTTTTGCCAGACGATAAGCGGCTCTTGCATAAGCTACAATGACAGATGAGGTAAATTCCGGATTCGAATCCAGCTTCAGTCGGTACTCGATCAGATGGCTGTTTTCTTTCTCCCATCCTGTCCTGCCGCTTCGCAGTACAAATCCGCCATGCGGGATACCACTGTGATTTGCCTTCAGCTCTTCCTCACTGATAAAGTGCACGGTCGTGTCATAGTCTGCAAAATAATTTGGCATCGTCTTGATTTCCTGCTCCACCTTATTGGCATCTGCACCTTCCTCCAGTACAACAAAACATTCTCTTGTGTGCTTTTCTCTGGTGCTAAGCTCCGGATTTTCCCCATTTCTCACAGCTTCCAGCGCAGACTCCACCGGAATCGTATACTGTTTTCCATCTTTCACCCCTTCAATCCTGCGGATTGCATCGGAATGTCCCTGACTGACACCTTTTCCCCAGAAGGTGTAATCTTTTCCTTCCGGAAGGATTGCATTCGCATACATACGATTCAGAGAAAACAGTCCCGGATCCCAGCCAACGGAAATAATGCCAATCTTACCGCTCTCCTTTGCTGCAGCGTCCACAGCAGCAAAATGCTCCGGTATCCTTGCATGCGTATCAAAGCTGTCAACCACGTTAAAAAGCTTTGCATACTCCGGTGTCTGCTTTGGAAGATCGGTTGCACTGCCTCCGCAAAGGATCAGAACATCAATCTTATCCTTCCACTGTGCTGCCTCCTCGGCACGGCAGATGGCCGCCGTCTTTGTGAGAATCATCACATCCGCCGGATCTCTTCTGGTAAACACAGCCACAAGCTCCATATCCGGATTCTGCCGGATTGCACATTCCACTCCTCGTCCAAGATTTCCATAACCCATAATTCCAATTCTTATACTCATACATACCTCCTTGCTGCCAGATAACGGCAGAAACTTTCTATTTGTGATAGGGTTCATGATTGATAATCCGAAATCCCCGGTAAATCTGTTCCAGTAAGATTACCCGCATCAGCTGATGCGGAAAAGTCATTTTTGAAAAACTGATGCGCTCATCTGCACATTTCAGCAGACTCTCCGACATCCCCAGGGATCCGCCAATCAGAAAACAGATGTGACTTTCCCCTTCTATGCCAAGCTTTTCCATTCTGGATGCAAATGCTTCAGATGTCATCGCCTGTCCATCAATAGCCAGAGCAATGACATATGCATTCTCCTTTAAAAGCTTTTTTACACGCTCCCCCTCGCGTTCCCTAATCTGATTCTCCAACGCTTCGCTGGCATGATCCGGCGTTTTTTCATCTGTAACCTCCAGAATTTCCAGCTTACAATACCGACTGAGACGTTTGCTGTATTCGGCAATAGCATCGGTGAAATATTTTTCCTTGATTTTACCGACTGTAATCAGTGTAATCTTCATAACGATTCATAGTCCAGACAGGTGCGATTACATGCTACCTTTTTGACATAATCCACAACTTCCAGGTGACATGGATGCACTGCATAATGATTCAGATCCTCCAGTGTCTCATACTCGCCAATCAGTGCGATATCTTTATCACTCCCCGGCAATTCATTGATAATAACCTTTAAAGATACGACACCGGGAATCCTGTCTTTAAGCGCCTCCAGACGCTCCTTCATAACCTGACCTGCCTCTTTTTTCTCGGCTTCTGAAAGTTGCTCCTGAAAATTCCACATGACAATGTGCGTAATCATACTTGTACCTCCTGATTCTATTTTTACAGTTGTTTCTGTTCCTGCAACCGTTTCTATTTCTGTTCCATTTTACCATGATGTACCCGAAAATACAATCAATCCCGAAATAACAGAAAATCTCCGCATGCCCTCTCGCTTCCATCCGAAGGCCGGTTCAGTACCGTTCCCCGGTACGCAAGCGTTGCCGATCCTCCGCCGTCCATATTGTAGGCATAAGTACATCCATAGCCTGCCAGAATCTGCTGCATTTCGGTACGGGTAAGGCCCGCCGAACCGCCGCTTCCGCGCCCGTCGGCCACCAGCAGAACGTACTGCCCTTTTCTTACCATCCCAACAGCGCTTCTGGGATCTTTGTAGGTGACAAGAGACCAGCTGTTCCCGGAATTTGCCATATTGTAAATTACTTTTTTGCCGTTTTCGATAAGCGGCGGTCCAAAATTGAAAGTATCTTTTACGCCCATGTCCACCAGCTGTTCCGCAGACAGATGTACCGCCGGGGTAAACATGGTGCCATCCCAGAGAATCGCACAGTTGGAATAGCTGGTTCCCCCGGCACGGTTGTAAATCTTTCCGTTCTGTATTTTTACCGCATCAAAACAGGGACGTCCGGTGTCATAGGAAAACGCACTTCCGTTGATGCCGATGATGGCCTTGTTTCGCGTTACCGCATGGGAAGTGGTTTCCCTGGTTCCCCCATATGTACCATAGGAAAGTGCAGAAAACATCTGTCCCGGATCCTTGATGGTGATCTGTGCCGTCCAGTAGTTGGAACTGAATCCCTTATGCTTCTGAATCATGACCTTCAATGTGGAAGTGCGATACTCAATCTTTGTGGCAGTTACACGACTGCCCGTATTCATACGCTCTCCCTTATAGACCGAACCGGTGGAGCTGGTTGGATAATACCAGGCACCTTTCTTTTTCCAGGAGGTTGTCTTTTGCTTGCCCTTTTGGGAAAAATAATAGATCTTGTTTTTAATCTTCTGCCATTTGGTCAGACGCACACCGTTTTTGTCCAGATAATATTTGTTTCCTTTGTATTTCAGCCAGCCGGTTTTTTTGACACCCGCCTTGGTATAGTAATACCATTTTTTGTTGATTTTGTACCAGCCGCCTTTAAAATTCTTAATCCATTTACCATCCTCACCGACAAAGTATTTCCCAATCCACTTGTTTCGATCCAGAGCACCGGAGTCGCCAACATGGTAATTGCCCACCCATTTATTGCGTATCAGTTTACCGGATCCATCAAAATAATAGTACTGGCCGGATATCAGCTTCCATTGTCGGCAGACCTTCTGTCCGGTAGATGGTTCATAATAATAAGTATCACTTCCCTTTGTGATCCATCCGCTCTGCGCTGCCTGCAGCACTGCCGGTCTGGCGGCCGCTGCCATGCCAAATGCCAGCACTGCGGCAAATAACAGGCGTCTGATGCCTTGTCTTCTCTGGTATCCCCTGCTTTTATTCCCCATTATCTATCCTCCGTATCACATGGCAGGATGCCCCCATCCTGCAGGAATCACTTAACAGCAGGAACCGGCAGCGTACGCGGCACCTGACTGTTGATTTCCGGCTGCTATCTGCTTATTCTAACAGAATCTGTCAGTTTCTGCAAGTCTGCGTCTCTGCTGACCGCCTCAATAGCCGTTTCACTGTCAAAACCCTGATAACTCATCCCGGAAAAATGAAAGTGGAGAAAACATGCAAACAGAAGCAGCGCCACAAGAAGCCGCACAGAAAAAGAACCCCCTTCTTTCGGGAGTTCTTCTTTTTGTTTCATATCTCGGCCTTTACAATAAGGTATATCCGTGTGTAAACAGCTTTTTCTGCGCATTTCCTCAATCTGCCGTCTCTGTCTGTCACTGAGCCCTGTTTTTGCCATAAAATTTCCCGCCGTCCGGATATCTTTTCTAAAATCCTATGCGGACCGATTTACACTTATGAAACAGATTCCAGACAGCCCCTATCCTCCGATACACAGAATTTACATTATCGGTTTGCCAGCTCTCTTGTGATATCATCCCAGGTAATACCGCGCTCAGACATTAATACCATTACATGGTACAGGAAATCCGAGATCTCATATTTTATTTCTTCCGGATTCGGATTCTTTGCTGCGATGATAATCTCTGTGGCCTCCTCACCGACCTTTTTCAGTATCTTGTCAATTCCCTTGTCAAACAGATAGTTTGTATAGGACCCTTCCTTCGGGTTCTTTTTGCGGTCTTCAATGATACCGTAAACATTCTCAAATACAATAGCCGGATTTGTCTCATGATAATCCTTTTTCATGATCTCACGGTAAAAACAGCTTTTATTTCCGGTGTGGCAGGCCGCACCGATCTGCTGTACCTTCGCCAACAGCGTATCATTGTCACAGTCAATGGACAACTGCTTAACATACTGGGTATGCCCGGAGGTCTCCCCTTTCTGCCACAGCTCATTCCGGCTTCTGCTCCAGTAAGTCATCCTGCCGGATTCCACTGTTTTCTCGAAAGCCTCCCGGTTCATATAAGCTACCATCAGTACCTCCAGCGTCTTATAATCCTGGACAACCACCGGAATCATACCATCGGAATTGAGTTTGAATTCGTTCCATTTCATGCTGCTCTCAAACGTATTGACATCCACACCATGTTTTTTGGCCTCAATCTTGGCTGCCATCAGATCCTCTGTGGTATCGGAAAATGCATTTCCGCAGACTCCGCAGATATTGTCCAGCATGAGCAGTTTTAACAGTCCATGCCTGTCCGCACGTGTGGAAAACGGAAGCACCGGGACATTGACGATACGTGCCGTTGTACGAACATCCACCTCGTCGCAGAGCAGGATCACTCTGGACGCATAAACATTGACTTTTGTCTTATTGGCCTGAAGCTGGGCGAAGCTGTCCGTACAGACTGCAATCTTGTCCTTTCCAAAACGCTTGGAGGCTTCCTCTGTAAGCGCAATATTATCCGGCTTCGCATAGTTTAAAAAAACCTGCTGACAGCCTGCATAAAGCAGTTTTTTTACATCCTCCAGACGATTGATATTTCCACCACCGCTCATGGGGATATCAATCACCCGGCTGATCTGACGGATCAGATTCAGCGACTCCTCATGCTCCTCATCCCCATCTGAAAGGTCAAAGATCAGAAGCTCATCCGCACCGTTGTTGCTGTAGTGCTGTGCGAGATTCATCACATCTCCGTCCTCAAACAGCTTTTCTCCGTCAAATCCTGTGACAGCCTTTCCGTTTTTCAAGTACATATGTACCACAATTTTCTTCTGCATCATAAACTTCCTTTCGTTGAAAGCACATCCTTAATCCGCTCATCTAAGGAGACAGCCATATCCAGTGCTTTTGCAAATGCTTTGAACATAGCTTCCATCATATGATGATTGTTTCCAGGTGTCAAGACTTTTATGTGAAGATTCATCATGGCTCCGTAAGAAACCGCGTAAAAAAACTCCCGTACCATCTCCGTATCCATGTCACCACATTTGGGCACGGTAAAGGCATCCTCAAACGCAAGATAGGGACGTCCGCACAAATCCACCGCACACAGCACCAGACATTCATCCATAGGAAGGATGAAATGGCCATAGCGGCGAATTCCTTTTTTGTCGCCCAAAGCCTCCCGGATGGCATTTCCAAGCACAATCCCCGTATCCTCAATGGTATGGTGGGAATCCACCTGAAGATCCCCCTTTACCGAAAGTTCCAGATCAAACAGACCATGGCGTGCAAAGCCTTCCATCATATGATCAAAAAAACCAATACCGGTGCAAATATTCGCTTTGCCGGTTCCATCCAGAGATAATTTCATGGAAATATCCGTCTCCCTGGTTTTTCTGCCTATATCTGCGATTCTTGCCATCTTATTCCTCCTCATCTTCAAAACGGACACGAATGGAATTTGCATGAGCAGTAAGCTTCTCCGCCTCGGCAAACTGAATGATATCCCTGTGAATCTCTTTCAATGCCTCTCTGGAGTAATAAATAATGCTGGAACGTTTGATAAAATCATCCACTCCAAGCGGTGAGAAGAATTTTGCCGTGCCATTCGTGGGCAATACATGGTTGGGTCCGGCAAAGTAATCGCCAAGAGGCTCGCTGCTGTACTCGCCGATAAAAATGGCACCGGCATTGCGGATCTTGGTCATCACTTCAAACGGGTTTGCCGTAACAATTTCCAGATGCTCCGAGGCTATCTCATTTGCCGTCTCAATCGCATCATCCAGCGTCTCTGCCACCAGGGCATATCCATAATGATCCAGCGATTTCCGTATGATCTCACTTCTGGAAAGTGTTTTGAGATACTCCTCAATCTCCGCTGAGACATCATCTGCGAGTTTTCTGCTGGTTGTCACCAGAATAGCAGAGGCCATCTCGTCATGCTCTGCCTGAGAGAGCAGATCTGCTGCCACATAGTGTGGATTTGCCGTCTCATCTGCCAGCACAAGAATCTCACTGGGGCCTGCGATGGAGTCAATACTGACATGTCCATAAACAGCTTTCTTTGCAAGAGCCACATAAATATTACCTGGTCCCACGATTTTATCAACCTTGGGAATGCTCTCCGTCCCAAAAGCCAGCGCCGCAATCGCCTGGGCACCTCCAACCTTGTAGATTTCATCCACACCTGCTTCCATAGCTGCCACAAGCGTAGAGGGATAAACCTTTCCATCCTTTCCGCAGGGTGTTGTCATCACAATCTTCCCGACACCGGCTACTTTCGCCGGAACAACATTCATCAGAACAGAAGAAGGATACACTGCCTTTCCGCCCGGAACATACACACCTACCTTTGATAAAGGCATAACCTTCTGTCCCAGCATGGTTCCATCCGGCTTACTGTCAAACCAGCTGTATTTTTTCTGCTTTTCGTGATACTCCCGAATGTTAACCAGGGCCTTTTTGATCACCGTAAGAAGAGATGGATCCACCTTTTCATAAGCTTCCCGGATCTCGTCCTCTGTAACACGGATATTTTCCGCATTCAGATCGGCACTGTCAAATTTTTTCGTATAGGCAAATATCGCCGCATCCCGGTCACGCCGCACAGTTTCCACGATTTCCGCCACAATGTCTTCATATTTTCCGTAGCTGTTTGGGCTGCGTTTCAACAAGTTTTCCAGTACATTCTTCCTTGTTTCCTCTGTAAGTGCAATGGTACGCATCTGTCTGCCTCCTATTTGATGACGGATTTCAGATCCGTCAGAATTTTTGTAATCCGCTCATTTTCCATACGCATGCTCACCTGGTTGACAACCACCCGCGCAGAGAGCGGGCATACTTCTTCCAGTACAACGAGTCCATTCTCCCGCAGAGTGGATCCCGTCTCTACAATATCTACAATAACTTCCGACAGTCCTACGATAGGAGCAAGCTCAATGGAACCGTTCAGCTTGATGATCTCCACCGTCTGGTGTTTCTTATTATAGAAATAATCCTTTGCGATATGCGGATATTTCGTTGCAACACGGATCTGCTCCTGATGTTTTAATAGCTCTGCTGCTGATTCCGGTCCGCAGACACACATGCGGCATTTGCCGAATCCCAGATCCAGAACCTCATAAAGCTTTCGCTGTTCCTCAAGAATCGTGTCCTCACCTACTATTCCGATATCCGCAGCTCCATATTCCACGTATGTAGGAACATCCGGCCCTTTGGAGAGAAAAAACTTTAATTTTAAATCTTCATTTACAAAAATCAGCTTTCTGGAGTCCTTGTCCTTCATCTCCTCACAGGTAATGCCAATCTTTTCGAACAGCTCCAGTGTCGTTTTGGCAAGCCGTCCCTTTCCCAGTGCAAATGTCAGATATCTCATGCTGTTACCTCCTGTGGCTGAATCTGTTTTGTTTCGCCGTTTTCTGCAAAGTACAGGATTCCTTTCAGATCATTTCGTTTTGCATATGCGGCATAATGAGCAAGCTCCAGGTCCGATCTGCGCATCATCAGAGCTGCCTTTCCTCCTTCATTCCGAAGCTTCACTGCCTCCTGGATGGCTTCATCCCGCCTGTTTGCCTCATAGAGCAAAAGCATCGGGCCTTCCTCCGTCGGAACTTCGATCTTCTGTCTGGAAAGTGCATTCAGAAGCTGATCGATCTGTACGACGAAGCCAACCGAAGCTGCCGGCTTTCCGAAATGTCCAAGAAGCTGGTCATAACGTCCGCCTTTTACGATCGCATCCCCTGTTCCGAAGGTATAGGCACGGAAAATAACACCTGTATAATACATATAACTGCCAATCATGCCAAGATCAAAAGAAACATATTTTTCGTACCCGTATTTTTTGAGAATCTCGTACAGTGTGCGCAGACGTGCAATCGCCTCCAGCGCCCCTTTGTTCTTTGTCATGCTGCCAGCTCTGTCCAGAATCTCCACATTTCCAAACATCTGCGGCAGACTTTTGAAAATATCGGTAAGCTCCGCATTCAGATGGAGTTCTTCCAGCAGGTTTTCTACGCCAAAGTTATTTTTATTTGTGATCAGTTTCTTTAACTCCTGTCCGGTTGTCTCATCCACGCCAGCCTCAAGAAGAAGGCTGCGGAAAAACTCAACCTGACCGATGCTGACCTGAAAATCCTTAAGGCCCGCCTTCAGCAGAAGCTCAACGATCATCGCTGTAATCTCTGCATCCGCCTCTACACTTCCGTCTCCCAGAAGCTCAGCACCAAGCTGTGTGGTTTCCTTCAATCGTCCCTGGAAACTGGAATTGTTGATATAGGTATTTCCCATGTAAGAGAGGCGGACACCGAGATCCTCCTCCGAAAAATATTTTGCATATGCTCTGGCTATGGCCGGTGTCATATCCGGGCGGAGCACCAGAGTATTTCCTTCTCTGTCAAAAAATTTGTAAAGATCCCTGGACGGAATCGTGCCCACCTCCCGGCTGAATACGTCAAAATATTCAAAGGTAGGTGTTTCGATATCACAGTATCCATAACTCTCTATCACACGGTGAAGCTTCTCCTGAAGCGCTTTCTTTCTGGCATATTCTCCGCTGTAAATATCACGCACACCCTCCGGCGTGTGCAGCAGTCTCTGTTCCATAGTGTCCTCCATTCTCTGACTCCAGATGTATTCTTTATTTAACACTTTAACGCGCTACCATGCTACTAAGTAAAATTAAAAGCAAGACATATTATATGCGCAATTTGTCCTGCTGTCAATCCCTGGCATCGAGATCTTTCTGAATTGTCTCCAGATAAGGGATAAAAACCCCATGCCCCGCCTCAATCTGATAGGACTGATCCGTCTCTTCCAGACGAAAGCTTTTTCTTCCGCCCTCCTGTGCACGTTTCCAGAATTTCATCATGTCACGAAAAGGCAGGTACAGCATCCGGTCTCTTCCGGTATAATGAATGATCAGAAACGCGATACCCCCCTGATCCTCAAACTCCTGCATAAAGGCAACCTGATGCGGATGAATATTCTGCAGTGCAAACGTATCCGTGGCACATTCCTTTGCATCAAAGCACACCGGAATCCCCTGTACGACCCCGATGTAGTCTACCGTACTTTTTTGTTCAAAATAAGCCAGCGTAATGTGACGGTTTTCTTTATCGATTTTGATCGGTGTAATCGGGGTTGGGATTTTCTGGATCAGTGCGAGACCTTTTTCACGGTACTGTTCGTTTGTCCGGTTAAGCAGATCTTCAAGCGCCGATCCTCTTAAACCTCTGGAATTCCATGTCGCCATGTGCCAAGCCCCCTCTTTTCTGCGATGGTAAGGAAAAGCTCTGGAGCCGGGGCATAGAAACACCTTTCACTCATATCCGAAAACTCACCGCCAAGAACGGGCATTTCCAGCCGGTAAGCGTGCAGCAGCTGCCCCCTCAGTCCATATTCCTTTCGAAATGCCTCATTCCATCCGACATCGCCGTATTTGCCATCGCCAAGCAGTGGATGCCCCGTCGATGCCAGATGCGCACGGATCTGATGGGTTCGGCCAGTCAATAGCTCAACCTCAAGAAGTGTCTCTTTTCCGTTATCCCCGATGGGATGATATCTGGTATGTATCTGTTTTGCCCCGTCTCTTTCCTTTCGGAAGACACGAACCTGATTGGTTCTCTCATCCTTCAGAAGCCAGCCGGATAATTCTTCCGGTTCTTTTATCACACCTTTTACGATACAGAGATAAAATTTATGTACGGTTCTCTCCTTAAACATCTCTGACAGCATCTGAAGGCCGGGAAGTGTTTTACCGGCTGCCAGTATTCCGCTGGTATTGCGGTCCAGACGGTTGCAGACCGATGGCCGGAACGTTTTAAGCATCTCTTCTGTCACCTCACCGGTGGCCAGCAGATGGGATATCACATGCTCGACCATGGAGATATCCTCTCTGCCAGCCTTTTGAGACAGAATCCCACAGGGCTTGTTCAGCAGCATCACATGGTGATTTTCATACAAAACAGCAAGCTTTTCCTCCGTATGCACTGCTTTTTTCTGTCCGGAACGAAATCCTTCGATAGTCTCTTCGGACAAAAACATTTTGATCACATCACCCTTTTCAAGCTTTTCCTTTCCTTCTGCTTTTTTTCCGTTCAGTGTGATATTCTTCTTTCGCAGCATCTTGTAAAAAAAACTTTTCGGAGCCAGATCCATATATTTCGTCAGAAACTTGTCAAATCTCTGTCCGGCTTCATTTTCCGTTACGCAAAACTGTCTCATACGTTCTCCTTCCAAAAGATTTACAGTACGATTGCTTTCAGCACTTCACAGATATATTCTGCCTTCGTTCCGGAATCCTTCCCATCCTCGCTGATTTTTTTATTCATCAGCTTCACCTGATCCAGAAAGGGCTTTTCATCGCGAAACAGCTTTACACCGGCTGATTTACATCCATTGCTGCGCAGAATTTCCCGGATATGGTTTTCACCAAAAGGAATATCCGCTTTTTTGCTGCTCACATACCCGATCACCTGTGTATCGCTTACAGCTACACAGTCCACCGGAACATTTTTCTGATATGCCGTAAAGACCATATCATAGAGGACGGTTACTTTTCCTCTGACTGACTCCACCCTGGTATGAAGTTCCTCCGATGCCGGTTTCTGCATCAGCATCATGGCCAGGCCCGTTGCTGACCGGGATGCCGGAAGACATCCCATGATCGCAACAAAGGTGAACATATTCAATCTTGTTTTCGTTATGATAAGTCCGGTAATAAAAATCGTAATCGGAATAGCAAACATCACGATGGTAATCAGTGTGCGTTTTATTTTCTGGGAATGAATATATCCGTATTCTCCTTTGTTTTTCTTCATGCTTTCCTCCGTTTTTCTACGCCTGTTTTTCCAGCCATTTCGTTGCAGAAATAATCAGGCTGTGCGGCAGCAGTTTGCAGCCCAGACGCAGAAGCTTAATATTTCCTCCATAAACAGACAACTCTCTTCCACATGCAGCATCCCGGATCGCCTGACAGACAACCAAAGCCGGCTCTGCCATGGATGACTTTTTAAATTCCGGCATTCTGTGATACTTTTCCGCTCCGCGAAAGAACGGGGTATCCACCGGTCCCGGGCACACTGCTGTCACCGTGATGCCTCTTTCCTTTAATTCACTTCCAAGTGCTCTGGAAAAGCTCAGCACGTAAGCTTTGGATGCGGCATACACGGCAAACTCCGGCTGAGGCACAAAGGCTGCCGCCGAAGCCATCTGAATAATCCTGCTTCTCGGTCTCATGTAGGGCATGCAAAGATACGTTACGGTCATCAATGCCTCACAGTTCAGTCTTGTGGTACTTCTCTGCACATCAAGGGGCAGACCTTCAAAAGGACCGATCTGTCCGGTTCCCGCCGCATTGACGAGAATTTTTATCGAGGGAGAGAACCGCCCAAGCCTCTCCTGCAGCTTTTTTTGCTCCGCTTTTTTTCTTAAATCCAGTTTTACAGGAACAATTTTCTCCCCGAATTCCATCTTCAGGTTTTCCAGTCTTCTCTGATTTCGCGAAATCACCCAGATTTCATCCAGATGCCGATAATTCTCTGAAATCTGCTTTACAAATTCTCTTCCCATTCCGGAAGATGCGCCCGTCACAATGGCTATTCTCATAAGCTATCTCTTCTTTTTACTGTGTGTATTGCGTATCGTTTTCTTTTTCTTCACCGATCTGCCCGACTCCAAAACACGTGCACTTCTTCCTGCAGAAGACGGTACTGTCACACCCTTTTTCCGGTTTTTCTCACTTTCAGAAGCTCTCGGCCTGATCAGACAGTCCGGTCCATAGCCGATCAGATCCTGACGACCCGCACGTAATAACGCTTCCCGCACCAGTTCATAATTCTGTGGCTTCCGGTATTGGATCAGAGCCCGCTGCATTGCCTTTTCATGGGGATTTTTCGGAACATATACCGGTTCCATGGTACGCGGATCCAACCCGGTATAGTACATACAGGTTGAAATCGTAGATGGCGTTGGATAAAAATCCTGTACCTGTTCCGGCATATAGCCCAGATCCCGCAGATACTCCGCAAGCTTCACGGCTTCCTTCAGAGAACAGCCCGGGTGAGAAGACATCAGATATGGCACCAAAAACTGATTTTTTCCTTCCTCCTGATTCAGTCTTTTATATTTCTCCACAAACCGCTGATAAACGGCATGCTCCGGCTTTCCCATTTTCTGCAGCACCGCATCCGATACATGCTCCGGTGCAACCTTCAGCTGACCGCTGATATGATATTTTATCAGTTCCCGGAAAAAGCTGTCATCCTGATCTTCCATCAGATAATCAAAACGGATACCGGAACGTACAAAAACTTTTTTCACTTTCGGGATTTTTCGCAGCTTTCTTAAAAGTGACAGATAATCACTGTGGTCAGCCTTCAGATTCTTACATGGTTTTGGAAAAAGACACTGCTTATTCGGACAGACCCCCCGTTCCAACTGCTTTTTACAGGCCGGATGCCGAAAATTGGCAGTGGGACCTCCCACATCATGAATATAGCCTTTAAAGTCCGCATCCTCCGTCATCTGCTGTGCCTCAAGGAGAATAGAGTCATGACTTCTCGTCTGAATGATCCTCCCCTGATGAAAGGTCAGTGCACAGAAACTGCAGCCGCCAAAGCAGCCCCGGTTGCTTACCAGGCTGAACTTCACCTCCGAAATAGCCGGAATCCCGCCGGCTGCATCGTAGGATGGATGCCAGGTCCGTTTATAGGGAAGTCCATAAACATCATCCATCTCTGTCTGAGTCAGGGGCATGGCTACCGGATTCTGTACCACATAAAGCTGTCCGCCATAAGGCTCTGCCAGCTTTTTTCCGGAAAATGGATCCGTATTGCAGTATTGGGTATAAAAGCTTTTTGCATAGTTTTTCCGATCCGCCTTCAGCTCATCGTAGGAAGGAAGAATCACCGCATCGCGGACAAATTCCGGATTTCTCGTCTTATAGACCGTCCCTTTTACAAATGTGATATCCTTTACTGCAATCCCGGAATCCAGTGCCTGTGCGATTTCCACAATGCTGTGCTCTCCCATCCCATAGGAAATCAGATCTGCCCCGGAATCCAGAAGAATGGAGCGTTTCAGGCTGTCTGACCAGTAATCATAATGTGCAAGTCTTCTCAGACTGGCCTCAATCCCTCCGACAATGATCGGTGTATGCTTATAGCTTCTCCGAATCAGGTTACAATATACAATCGTTGCATTATCCGGACGCTTTCCCATCACGCCCCCCGGTGAATAGGCGTCTTTCTGTCTTCTCTTCTTTGAGACAGTATAATGATTCACCATCGAATCCATGTTTCCCGCCGATACCAGAAAACCAAGGCGGGGCTCTCCGAGAACGGAAATACTTTTTTCATCCTTCCAGTCGGGCTGCGAAATAATTCCTACCTGAAATCCATATGCCTCCAGAAGACGACTGATGATCGCATGTCCAAAAGAAGGATGATCCACATAAGCGTCTCCGATCACATACACAAAATCAAGCTGGCTGATTCCCTTCTCCTCCATATCCTGTCTGGAAACAGGCAAAAAATCTGTACTCATCCACATACCTCTCTGTTATCCGTTTCTTCTCTGTTTCCTTTCTGCAGTGCTGCGATTTCCTGCCCGGTAAGCCTTCGAAACCCACCTTTTTCCAGATTTTCATCCAGCACAAGACTTCCCATGGACAGACGCTTCAGGTAGCACACGCTGCTTCCCACAGCCTCAAACATGCGCTTGATCTGATGATACCGTCCTTCCTGTATGGTAACCTCCACTTCCGAGATTTCCCCGGAAGAAAGTATCCGAAGCCTGGCCGGCAGTGTGGGCGTGTCATCCCCGATGTCCAGTCCTTTTGCAAAACTCTGAATATGCTCCTCTGTGATGGGACCTTCCACTCTGGCGAAGTAGCACTTATCCACATGTTTTTTCGGGGAAAGAAGTCTGTGCGCCAGTTCCCCGTCGTTGGTAATAAGCAGCAGCCCTTCCGTGTCCTTATCCAGTCTTCCCACTGGAAACAGATCCTTTTTTCCCGGGAGTGTGATCAGATCCATCACGGTCTGTTCCTTCTGATCCCGGGTCGCAGTTACGACGCCCGCAGGCTTGTGAAGCATCAGATAACGGAATTCCTCATAACAAATCTCCCTGCCCTGGAAATGAATGATCTCTTCCCCGCTTATCTTTCGCTCCGGTTTCTTCTCCAGCTGCCCGTCCACCGTCACCATCCCCTTTTTCAGGAATGCCTTCACCTCAGAACGTGTCCCGATTCCGGCCAGTGCCAGATATTTATCCAAACGGTAACTCATCACTGCATTCTCCATCCTGCATAATACTTGTTTTTCAATGTCCCATTCGCTGCTTTTGCAAAGCCAAGCCCATATCCGTCAACACAGACAAGCACCCACCCTTTGTATTCTGCCCACTCTGTGCCGGAAAGATCCAGCGTCTCTCCTTTCAGATAGCGAAGCACTCTTTCATCCTCACTGTCAAAAGAAATACTGCCGGAAAAATCCTCCGCCTTCAGACACATGGCAAAGGCCTGCGACGGTTCAAATCGTTTTTTCCTGAGATCTCCCAGATACAGGCCGGTGCGCAGATAACGGATCTGAGGTTTTATTTCTGTTGCAGGCGGCAAAAGATACAGACGCTCCTTCTGAAACACCAGGCTGCCGGAAAAGCTTTTTTTCACCTGTCTCATAAAATCGGCACATTCCGGGCAGTCGGCAAAAAGTTTTGCCGCACTTTTTTTAGAAAACGCCGATTCAGCGGGTGCCCTCTTCTGCTGTTTCTTTTGCCCCTCCTCCGATTTTTTCCAAAGAAGTGCCGCGAAATGCCCTTCTCCCCTGGCATGATGCGGAAACACCCGTATGCAATCCTCATAACCTGATTTCTTACCGGAAGAAAAATTCTCATTCCACTCCGGACGAATCAGCTGCATATCTTTTCTGTTCTCCAGCAGAAATGCGATATTTTCTTCGTTCTCCTGCACGGAGAAGGTACAGGTGGAATACAGAAGCATCCCTCCTGGTTTCAGCATGTCCGCTGCGTCCAGCAAAAGCTCCCTCTGAATCGGCACGTAGTATTCCGGTCCCTTATCCATCCAGTCTTTCACCATGGCCGGGTCTCTCCGGAACATCCCCTCCCCGGAACAGGGGGCATCGATCAGTATTTTATCAAAAAATCCCGGATAAGCCTTCTTCAGTTTTTCGGAATTCTCGCTTGTCACATACACATTTCCTATGCCAAACAGCTCCAGATTTTTCAAAAGCCCCTTTGCCCTGGAATGACTGATATCATTTGCCAGAAGCATACCGCCGCCCTGCAGTCTGGCCCCAAGCTCGGTGGCCTTTCCACCCGGTGCTGCACACAGGTCCAGCACGAAATCACCTTTCTCAACCGGAAGACGCGATGCCGGGATCATGGCGCTTGGTTCCTGCACATAGTAAAGCCCCGCATAATAATACGGATGCTTTGTCACTTTATCCTGTTTCTCATAGTAAAATCCATTTTCCGTCCAGGGAACGTTTTGCAGCAGAAAAGGACTTTTTTGGAGAAACGCATCTACATCGATCTTTGACGTATTGACACGGATCCCCTGAAGGCTTTCCCTTTCAAAGCTCTGCAGATATTCCTCATATTCCCCGCCCAAAAGGGCTTTCATTGTATCTAAAAACTCAGCCGGCAGTCCCATTCCTCACTCCTTTTATTCAAACACCTGGGCGCGGTAACCCTCCGCGATAATGTCCAGCTCCCGGTGGAAACGTTTGAGCTGTTCGATATCATTTGCTTCGTAAATCCGGTAAAATTCATCCTGAATCTTTGCAATTTCACGCTGATTGGCCACGTGATACAGATTCTGAATATTATTCAGGATGTCACGCACCAGATTCGCCTGAATCTGGAACGAATTCTGTGCATCCATGATCTCACTGCGCACAGACGACATTTCATTATCCAGAACAATGATGGCATCTGCTGCTCTGGAAAGCTTTTCCCGGATATGATCCGGCATATGTTTTTTATATTTGTACTGAAGCGAATGCTCAATGGTAGACCAGAAATTCATGGCCAGTGTCCGGATCTGAATCTCCACCTTGATATGCCGTGTACCGGCAAGCGTCTCAACACTGTAGCTTACAATCATATGATAGCTCCGGTATCCGCTGGACTTCATGTGGTTTATATAATCTTTTTCACTGAGAACCCGCATATCGGTGCGGTTTCGGATAATTTCCACCACCTTCTGGATATCTTCCACAAACTGACAGATGATGCGGATTCCTGCAATGTCATCCATCTCTTCCTCAATATGTTCAATCTCGATCTTCTTTTTCTGAGCCTTATCCAGGATGCTGGATATACTTTTTACACGTCCGTTGACCTGTTCGATGGGAGAATAAATCCCCCGTTCTCTGTGTTCTTTTATCAAATGATTAAATTTCACCAGCAGCTCGTTAACCGCCAGTTCATATGGATTCAAAATATCTTTCCATAACTGTATTTCCATAAAATCAACTCCTTTTCGAAATGCCTGCAGTGACAGCCATCCCGTCTGCCGTTTCTAACACACGGCATGCAAATTTCTATTCCACTGTCTCTCTCTGTCCTTATCCCTCAATTAATCAAGTATACCATAATTCTTCTGTTTTTCCAACGTTTATTCTTCCAGACTTCTCAGTATCCAGTATGGATTTACGCTGATCTCCTGTCCTTCCTTTGTCCGGATGTATATTCCAAAATGCAGATGTACCGGAAACTGCCCTGTGGTGCCCTGCGGACCATATCCGGTATCCCCCATATATCCCAAAATCTGCCCGGCCTCCACCTCATCTCCTTCTGAAAGATTTCCGGCATAACCGGAGAGATGGGCATAGTAAAAATACCCGTCACATCCACCCCGGACACCTACCCGGTAACCTCCTTTTTCCACCCATCCCATTTTTTCCACCGTCCCTGCCGTCACCGAGAATACCGGATAAAAACCACTCTGATCAACCGGAGGCATCAGATCCGTCCCCTCATGTCCCCGTTCACCTCCATAAGTTCGCTCTGCCATCCAGGAATCCTCGTAATCCGTCCGGCATTTTACCGGAAAGCACCGGACATCGTCCCACACTGCGCAAAATGCCTGCTGCAGCAATTCATACTCACCGGGGCACCATCGGTAAGCCCATTTTGCCGTTTTTTCCAGCTGATCCATTTCCGGAAGATGTTCCGGGAAGCTTCCGGCCTTTTTCGTAAAGGCGAGTGCCAGAATCCTTCCCATGGAAATGCCGCTTTGCCCTGTAAGCTTTTTTGCTTCTTCGATCAGATCTTCTCCCACCTCCATGGCACGAAAATGTTCCATCTGATCCAGCTTATCATGCAGAGCCATCTTTTTATTCATATGACGGCATAAAAATACACCGGATATCAGAAAAATAATAAGGAGCATTACAGAAAACACTTTTTTTCTGACAGAATATGTAAAATGTATCATCATCCACCTCTGAGTCTGACCTCCACATCATTTTATATGCATAGCTTCCTTTTTTCATGCATAGTATAAATAAAAAAGCGGACGAAAAATACCATGAAGCAGTTTTTTTCTTCACTTTTCGCAGCAACAGCCTTTACCTTTGCTCTGTTTTTTCCGGAAATCATACTGGAAGGCGCAAAATACGGACTGAATCTCTGGTTTCATACACTCCTGCCAACCCTTCTGCCGTTTATGATACTGTCAAATCTGTTTATCCAGAGCCGGATGATACAGCCGCTTATGGCGCTTCCCGGAAAATACGCCAGAAAATATCTTGGGCTTTCCCCTTCTGGTCTTTATGCTTTTATCTGCGGATTCTTTTTTGGATACCCATCCGGCGCCAAAATTCTGGCAGATCTTCTGAAAACCGGACAGATCGGACGAAAAGAAGCTTCCTGGCTCCTTGGTTTCTGCAACAATGTAAGTCCTGCTTTTCTCATGACATATTTTCTCACGGAACAGTTCCACCACCCTGAAAAAATACCAAAGACACTGCTTTTGCTCTATGGTATCCCGGCATCCCTCTGTCTGATTCCTCTTTTTATCCGGCAGATGATACATCCGTCTCATCCTACTTCGGAAAAGGAAAAAGATACAACAAAAAAAGCATCGAATCACACACTCACATTTGCGCTGTTCGATGCCTGTATTTCCGATGCCATTGCTGTCCTTTTAAAACTTGGCGGCTACATCATGCTTTTTGCCGTGCTCTCCAATGCCATTGCTAACATACCGCACCTCTCATCCTGTACTTCCGCTCTGCTCTGTGCCGCACTTGAAATCACAAACGGCATACCAGCCATAAAAGATGCTTTTCCTTATCCCCAAAGCTATCAGATTCTTTTACCATTTCTGACTTTTGGTGGAATCTGTTCCCTCATGCAAACAGGGAGTGTCATCAAAGACACTCCCCTGTCATGGCGTAATTATTTTCTCTGCAAGCTGCTGCTTGCAATACCGGTGCTGTCTGCCGGGCTTATATTCGCTTAAGCCTCGTCAGAATCATCGTATGCATCGGAATCCTCCGCTGCCGCATAGGTACTCTGGCTGCCCGCCGGAGATAACTCCCGTCTGTTTTTATTCACAATATCATAGCAGGACTGAATCGAATTAAGAAATGTATTGTATTTTTCTCCTGCCGTCTCAATGGTGTGGCTCATGATATTTTCCAGATTTGCCAGCATCTCATCGGTATACTGCAGAGCACCCATACGAATGTTGTTGGCATCGTTGGTGGCACTGTCCATAATCTCCTGTGCCTGCTGGTTTGTGCTCTCCAGCAGCTCATTGGACTGTGCGTAAGCCTGCTGCATAACTTCACTCTCAGTCACCATCTGCTGTGCCTGTGCCTTTGCGTCCGCAATGATCGCATCTGCTTTGGACTGTGCATCCGCCAGAATGGCATCCTTATTGCTGATAATCTTCTGATAGCGCTTGATCTCATCCGGTGTCTTCATGCGAAGCTCACGCAGAAGCTCCTCAAGCTCTTCCTTATTTACGACAATCTTTGTGGAAGACAGGGGCTGGAATTTACAGCTGTCTACATACTCCTCAATTTCTTCAATAATCTGTTCAATTCTGCTGCTCATCGTTATCACTCCTTATTCTTTTTACTCTTCTTTTCCCCTATTTTGATATATATCCTGTCAATCACCTCTTCCGGGACAAATTTTGAAATGTCTCCGTGATAGCTGGCGATTTCTTTCACCGTTGTCGAACTCAAATAGGCATACTCCAGGCTTGTGGAAAGAAAAATAGTGTCAATGCCGGACTGGAGAATCCGGTTTGTCTGGGACATCTGAAGCTCATAGTCAAAGTCCGTAATGGCACGAAGCCCCCTTACCATAAACTGGGCTCCGCAGCTTTTGGCAAACTCCACGGATAACCCGTTGAAAGCCATAATCCTGACATTACTGATATCTTTCGTAACATCCTTCAATATATTAACACGTTCCTCGGCAGAAAACAACGGCGTTTTTGCACTATTTGTCAAAACGCCCACGACTAATTCGTCCACCAGAGCGGCCGAGCGCCGGATAATATCCAGATGTCCGAACGTAACCGGATCAAAACTTCCCGGATAGACTGCTTTTCTCATAACTACTCCTTTATCAGCACACAATATCTTTTTTCGATACCAAATGCTTACCTTTTATCCTTCTGTAAAAACATATGGACATTTGTCTTGTATTCTTTGCGTTTTAAAACCCGGAATCCAAGCTCTTCCACATAGGAAAAATCGGTTTCCAGAGACGCTTCCACAATAAGCAAAGTATTCTCATCAGCCGCCGTCCCGCCTGCAAGTTTTTCCAGCACCTGTTTTTCCAGTAATCTGTTGTAGGGCGGATCCATAAAAATAATTCCAAATGGCTCAGCTCCATTCTGCACCCCAATCTCCAGTCGGTCAAGTGCAGCAAACACATCTGTCTGCACAACAAAAGCATCCGCTTCCAGCCTGGTAAATCTCAGGTTCTCGCGGATGCATCGCACAGCAGCAGGATTCTTTTCAACAAAAACTGCTTCCTTCGCTCCTCTGCTCAATGCCTCTATGCCTATGGCTCCACTCCCGGAAAACAAATCCAGAAATCTTATGCCATATAACTCATCCTGTATCATATTAAATAAGGTTTCTTTAATCCGGTCTGTAGTCGGCCTGGTTTCAAGCCCGGGAACCGTCTTCAGAGCCAGACGCCTTGCCTTGCCTGCAATGACTCGCATGTGATCTTCCTTTGTTCTGTGTTTTTTTCATTATAATTGTTTTGCATGGATACGTCAACCTATTTTATTTTCCTGACGCAAAAAAGACGCAAAGTATTAAAGCGACACAGTAATAAAGGAGCAGTCTGATGCATGCTCAAACTGCCCCTTCACTTTTTATCGTCAAATTTTAAGGGAGGTGTTTTTACTTTTTGTATCATAAAATACGATAATCTTTCACAGTTCCTGTCTCTTTAAATACTTCCCATTCAGAAATATTTACAGAGTGATCGCCAATGCGTTCCAGATATTTTGCTACCATCAGCAGATCCACACAGGCATCTTTGTCTTTCTTTCCGTCTTTCAGGCAAACAACAATCTCTTCCTTGACTGCATTGAACAAATCATCGATCTGATCATCCCGTTTATAAAATTCCCTGGCTTTTTCCTTATCTCTGGTCAGAAATAGTTCCACTGCATCACAGAGGATTTTTCTTGTCTCTTCCAGCATAAGCGGCATAGATTTTGCGTACTCTTTATAATTGATTCCATCCAGTCGCATGGCCACTTCTGCAATATCCGCCGCATGGTCTCCAATGCGCTCCATATCACTGACCGCTTTCATAACCGAGGAGACCAGACGCAGATCACTGGCAAGCACTGGCTGCTGTCTTGTGATCAGTGAAAGACATTCTGCCTCGATTTTTCGTTCCATTTCATTAATTTTCCGGTCATTGTTCTGGATTTCCTCCAGCTGCTTTGTATCATTTACTGCAATGGCAGCAAGCAGTGTATCGAATGCCTGCTCTATACCGCGACCCATACTGATCATATTTTCGCGAAGTGCGGCAAGCTCCTGCTCAAAAGTTGTTCTCGGTGACATAACTTCCTCCAATCATCATCCAAACCGTCCGGTAATATAGTCCTCAGTTCTCTTATCCTTCGGTCTGGAGAAAATATTATCTGTACTGTCAAACTCAACCACCTCTCCCACAAGGAAAAAGGCTGTATCATCTGACACACGGGCTGCCTGCTGCATATTGTGGGTAACTACCACAACCGTATATTTTTTCTTCAGCTCAACCATCAGCTCTTCAATTTTCAGTGTGGAAATCGGATCAAGAGCTGAAGTAGGCTCATCCATCAGCAACACATCAGGCTGAACAGCAAGTGCACGTGCAATGCAAAGTCTCTGCTGCTGTCCACCAGAAAGTCCCAGAGCAGATTTTTTCAGGCGATCCTTCACTTCATCGAAAATCGCAGCTCCTCTCAGACTTTCCTCCACAATCTGATCCAGCGTCGCCTTGTCCTTAATCCCGTGAATTCTCGGTCCGTAAGCAATATTGTCATAAATACTCATTGGAAAGGGATTTGGCTGCTGAAATACCATACCTACTTTTTTGCGCAGCAGTGTGGTGTCTACTTTCGGACTGTAAATATCTTCTCCATCCAACAGCACTTTTCCTTCGATTTTGACACAGTCCACCAGATCATTCATTCGATTGAGACACTTTAAAAACGTTGATTTTCCACAACCGGAGGGCCCGATGAAAGCTGTGATATGTTTTTCTTTGATGTCCATATTGACATCCTTTAAAGCGTGATTCGTTCCGTAATGCAGATTCAGTTTACTCACGCTGATTTTCGTTTTATCCATATTGCTCTCCTTATTTCAGACGGGTAACATCAAACCGTCTGGCAAGATATTTTGTCAGGAAGTTGATACAAAGTACGATGATAAGAAGTACAAAAGCAATACCAAATGCCACGTCATACTCTGCTTTGGAGCTGCTCAGATACAGCTGAATCGTCAGTGTTCCGCCAGATTCCAGAATCTTTGACAGCCAGCCCCCGGCCTTTGGAAGAAGATATCCACTTCCGGCTGTAAACAACAGTGCGGCAGATTCTCCCACAATACGTCCAATCGCAAGAATGACACCTGTGATAATGCCAGGCATGGAAGAAGGAATCAGAATCGTCCGTATCATATGCCATTTGGTCGCTCCCATACCAAGCGCACCGCTCCGGTAAGAATCCGGCACAGTACGAAGCGCCTCCTGGGTATTTCTTGTAATCAAAGGTAACACCATCAGACTAAGCGTCAGCGAACCGGTCAGCAGAGAATAGCCAAGCTTCAGTGTTGTACCGAAAAATACCATACCGAAAAGTCCGAAAATGATGGATGGAATTCCGGAAAGTGTTTCCGTCGTAAACTCGATCAGCCTTACCAGTCTGCCAGGCTTTGCATATTCATTCAGATAAATGGCACTTCCCACTCCGATTGGTGTTGCAATCAGCAGCGTGATTACAATAATATACAGTGTATTTACAATATTTCCCGCAATACCTACGGTACCCTTTCTCGCGCTCGTAACGGTTGTCAGAAATTCCGGTGTAATACGTCCAATTCCTTTTGCCGCCACGTAACAGATGATCATAAGAAGAAGAGCAACAGCAAAAGCGGCAGAAAGATAAATGCACCCATATAGAAAAGTATCCATTCCGCGAACTTTTTTATTACAAATCGACTGTTCTTTATTCATCTTGATCCCCTCTCTTCAATATTCGGGTAAGCGTTATGTTGATCAGCATAATGAAAACAAACAGTACCAGACCAATGGTAAACAGTACTTGTCTGTGCAGATCCGATGCATAGCCCATCTCACTTACAATGGCTGTGGTCAGGAAACGAACCGAATTAAATGGGAACGGCGGATTGACGGAACTGCCCGCCACCAGTGTGATCGCCATTGCTTCACCAATTGCCCTTCCGATTCCCAGCACCACCGCAGTGATGATCCCTGATTTGGCAGCCGGTATCATGACCTTGAAGATTGTCTGAATATGGGATGCTCCAAGTGCCAGAGAAGCTGATTTCAAACTGGGTGAAACAGCCTTAAGTGCCGATTCACTAATGTTAATCACCGTTGGAAGAATCATGATTGCCAGCACAATGACAGCAGAAATCAGATTCGCCCCTCCGGTAAACTGGTGTGTTTCAGAATTTCTGAAAAGAAACAATTCCAGCTTATACATCACGGGATTTAAAAGCAGAATCCCCAGAAGCCCATAAATAACGGAAGGAATACCCGCCAAAAGCTCGACTGCCGGTTTCACCACTGCCGCAACTTTTTTCGGTGCAACCTCTGCCAGAAATACAGCTGTAAAAACGCCAATCGGAACGCCCAGAAGAATGGCAAGTGCCGTTCCTACAATTGAAGTAAGAATAATGTAAAGGATACCATAAGCAGGTGATGCTGCTGTCGGTGCCCACACTCTGCCAAACAGAATATCCAGAATCCCGACCTTAAATAAAGCAGGAGTTCCGCTGGCAATCATATACAGTGTAATTGAAAAAACAGCAAGTATTGCAACAATGGAACACACCGTAAATATGATTTTCGCAATGGTTTCCACCGCTGATTTTGAAGCATTTGAACCGAAAATGCTGACTACTTTTTTCTTATTTTCCATCGTCTCACCAAGATTCAGGTAAAGGCTGCCAGAAGATACTCGTCTTTTCCGGCAGCCGCCTTGCCCCTTTCTTTCTGTGGTCTTCGCCTTCGGCGAATTAATCTACTGTAATCAGTCCTACTGAGCTGATCAGCTCTTTTCCTTCATCCGATGACAGGTAAGCAAACAGTTCCTGTACTGCAGGACTCTGCTCGGAAATCTCACCTTTGGTAGCCATTACGAAAGGACGACTCAGGAAATAATTGCCTGCCTTGATATTCTCTGCTGTCGGCTCAACACCTTCCAGGCTCAATGGCTTCACTGTGTCATCCAGAACATCCAGAGATACGTATCCGATTGCACCCGGTGTGGAAGCAACCTTTGCCACAACAGCTCCGGTGCTGTCCAGTTCGCTTGCATAAGCACAGCTGTCCTCAATCTCAAGTAATTCCTCAAAAGCTCCTCTTGTACCGGAACCAGCCTCACGTCCGATTACAACAATCGGAGCAGAATCTCCATCTACGTCTGCCCAGTCTGTGATTTCGCCGGTATAAATCTGAACAAGCTGCTCCTTCGTCAGATTATCAACATTGGTGGAAGGATTTACAACAACCGCAATACCATCAATTGCAACGATGTTTTCCACGGCACCGGCCTCCTTCTCGCTGTCCTTCAGGTTACGGGAAGAATTTCCGATATCCACACTGCCTGCCAGCAGAGACTCGATGCCGGCAGAAGAACCGGTAAATTCTGCATTAACGGTAACCTGCGGATATTTCTCCATAAAAGCTTCTGCAACGGCATTTGCAAGCTTTTCCATAGAAGTACTTCCTGCCATGGAAATCGAACCGCTGATGTCTGCAGTGCCTTCCTCTGCTGCATCACTTTGAGCGTCCGTTGCCTCTTCGCTTGCCGTATCTGCTGCCGGAGCTGTTGTCTCTTCGCTCGCTGTATCCGCTGCCGGAGCTGTTGTCTCTGTATTTTTCTCGCCGCACGCTGCAAGGCTTCCTGCTGCAAGTGCACAAACTCCAAATAACGCTGTCCATTTCTTAATATTTTTCATAATACATTTCCTCTCCTGAATAAAAGTTTTTTCCTCATTGGGACAAGAAAAGAATAACATAAAACCAGCCCATAAAAAGCATGGGCTGGTTAATCCTGTGTTATCTTTTTGTAAAGAATCCAGAAAAAAATCAAGATTTTGTAAAATGCTCCGCAATGCCGATCACCTCTTCCATCGCCTCCCCCACTTCCCTCTCGCAGGACCGCATCGCCAATATGGTTTTCTGTATCAGATCATTCAGCTCATATCCCAGCATATCTGCACCACGCTCAATGACTGCTCTGGAACAGCCCGCTGCAAAGTTTGCACTTTTGTATTTTTTGCGGACAGATTTTACTTCCATATCCTGAACGCTTTTCGACGGACGGATCAGTGCTGCCGCCCAGATCAGGCCTGTCAGCTCATCCACTGCATACAGAACTTTCTCCATCTCATGTTCCGGCTTCACATCCACCGTCAGTTCATATCCATGACTGCACACTGCGTGTATGATATCCTCTCCAACACCGCCTTCTCGCAGAAGCTCCGGTGCTTTGATGCAGTGTTCTTCCGGATACTGTTCAAAATCAATATCATGCAAAAGTCCTACAATTCCCCAGTATTCCTCATCCTCCGCATAGCCAAGCTCTCTGGCATACCATTTCATGACACCTTCCACAGTCAGTGCATGCTGAATATGAAAAGAGTCCTGATTGTACTTCCGAAGCAATTTCCATGCCGCATCTCTTGAAATATGTTCTCTCATTTTGTCATCCTCCGTAATGTTTTTCCTCTTCTGACAGGGTTTCATTCATGCTTCCCGTTCGGTAGCCCATTAGATCCATCGTCACATAAGAAAAGCCATACAAGCAGAAACTTTTTACAATATCCTCCCGGATTTCTCTGCAAACAAGCCTCTCCAATTCTTCCGGAAGCACTTCAATACGCGCCATCGTTCCATGTATACGCACGCGCATCTGCCCGAATCCAAGATCCAGAAGCTTCTGTTCCGCTTTCTCCACCATGGCAAGTTTCTCTTTCGTGATCGTTTCCCCATATACAAATCTGGAAGCAAGACAGGCGTAAGAGGGTTTGTTCCAGGTAGGCAGTCCCATTTCTTTTGAAAGCTGGCGAATCTCACGTTTCGTAAGTCCTGCTTCCCGCAGAGGGCTTTTAATATCAAGCTCTGCGATTGCCAAAAGACCCGGACGGTAGTCACCGGTGTCATCCAGATTGGATCCCTCCGCCACATATGCCATTCCATTTAGTCTTGCTGTTTCCTTTAGTTTCTCAAACAAAGCCTTTTTACAGATATAACATCTGTTTTTGGGATTCCTGCAAAATCCTTCCAGTTCAAGTTCCTTTGATTCACAGATCAGCTGACGGATACCAGCCTTTTTGCAGAACTCCTCCGCATCCAAAAGCTCTCTTTCCGGAAAAGAGGCAGATTTTGCTGTCAGGGCTATCACCTGATCCTTCAATACTTCCTGTGCTGTTTTCAACAGAAAAGCGGAATCTGCCCCACCCGAAAAAGCAACTGCCACACTGCCCAAATCTTTTAAATATGCTTTTAAGCGCTCGAATTTATCATATACATTATTTTCCATATATCGCTGTTCCCCTGTTGTCCTGTTTTTATTCTGTACATAAAATGCCGCGAAATCTTATTCTTATTGTTTCGCTAGGTTTTATATGTTTTGTATTCTACCCTTTTGCAGAACAAATGTCAATACATCCTTTGCACGAAATGCGCTTGTTACAAAGGAGATTCAAAAAAATCCAACCTGCCATAAGCTTTCTGCAAATGGCAGATCGGATTTTTTATAAAACATATCACTCATTTTTCCGGATCTGTTTCAAAATCTGATTCACATAAGTAGACAGACCCGCTACCAGGATCCCCTGTGTCTGTTTAATCCATACCCCGATGAAATAAAGTACAATTGCCGTCACCAGAAGTTCCGGTTTTACATAGGACATAAGCTCTTCCATACCATTCTCTCTCCCCTGCAACCGAATGTGATGACTCCATTTTTTCAAGATATGCTGTTTTGCATGAGACTAGAACTGCTGCAATCAGGAACTTATAATCCCGGATACGATTTGCCGGAGTATCCCGCAAGAGAGTTCAATTATCTTTTATCTCTGGTTAATTCCAGATACAGATCTTTATACTGTTTTGCAGAATTATCCCAGGAAAGATTTTTGTCCATATCTCTCTGAACCATCTCGTCCCAGCACCAGCGATTGGTAAAATAGAGTGTTTTGGCACGGTTGATCGCATCCAGCAGCAAGCCCGCATCGTAATGGTTGAAGGTGAAACCATTTCCCGTATTGTAATACTTATTGTACGGCTCTACCGTATCTTTCAGTCCACCCGTCTCACGAACAATCGGAACCGTACCATAATGCATGGCAATCAACTGTGTCAGGCCGCAGGGTTCAAACTGGGATGGTACCAGTAAAGCATCTGCACCTGCATAGATTTTATGAGCACGTGTCTCATCATACATAATATTAGAGCACACATTACCCTTATAGGCATTTTCATAGTATCGGAAAGAATCTTCATAAACGGCATCTCCGGTACCCAGCACAACGACCTGGGTATGCTCATCCATAATCTGCGGAAGGATCGCATTGACCAGATCCAGTCCTTTCTGGTCTGTCAATCTGGAAATCAGACCAATGACAAATTTATGGTCGTCCTGAACCAGCCCAAGTTCCTGCTGTAAATTACGCTTGTTCTCTTTTTTCTTATCCAGTACATTGGAAAGATCATAATTGGCATATAATCTCGAATCCGTAGCCGTGTTCCAGATATCATAATCAATACCGTTTACGATACCTCTTAATTTGCCGGAATGATATCTCAGATGCGCATCCAGCTTCTCCCCATAATATCCGGTCTGAATCTCTCCTGCATACGTATTGCTGACCGTCGTGATGACATTTGCGTACGTCAGTCCGCCCTTTAACATATTCGCATCACGGTATCCGACTTTCAATGCATCCTTGTTAAATACATAATCCGGCAGTCCGGACCAGTAACGAATGGTCGGGATATTATAAATTCCCTGGAAACGTAAATTGTGAATGGTCAGGATCGTCTTTGCAGAGGTCAGCTTTGTATTCTCAAACAGCGTTCTCAGATACACCGGAACAAGAGCTGCCTGCCAGTCATGGCAGTGAATAATATCCGGTACCCAGTTCATATAATTCAGTGCTGCCAGTGCTGCTTTTGCAAAATAACAGTATTTTGGAATATCATCGATCAGGTTCGTATACGGATTGCCATTACCGAAAAATTCTTCATTGTCGATAAAATCATAAACAACGCCGTCCCAGACATATTCCATGATACCAACATAATAAGATCTTCCATCCGAACATAAGTTCATCTCAAAAGATCCTCTGTATATCATTTTCTGCTGATATTCCCATGGAATACATTTATAACGGGGCAGAATTACTTTTACATCGCAATTCTGCTTTACAAGTGCTTTCGGGAGCGCATACATAACGTCACCCAAACCTCCCGTCTTGACAAACGGATAACACTCTGAGCCAATAAATGCCACACTCCTTCTCGGAGTAACATAAGCTTCTACCTCAGGCTCTTTCGTCTCGGCAGACACTGTCTCTTCTGCCTGAGCTTCCGTTTCTACTGTTTCCTCCGTTTGAACTGCTGCTGCCGCATTTTCCGCTGCCGTTCCTTCTTCCTTAGCTTCTTTTTCTGATGTTACTTTCAGTTCTTCTTTTTCTTCCGTTTTTTCTTCTGTTTTTGCTGCCGGTTTCGCTGCTTTCTTTACTGCAGCCTTCGGCTCTTCCTTTACTTCAGCCTTCACTTCCGCTTTTGCTGCTTTCTCTACTGCAGCCTTCGGCTCTTCTTTTACTTCGGCCTTCACTTCCGCTTTCGCAGTTTTCTTTGCAGCCTTCGGCTCTTCTTTCACTTCCTGTACTGCTTCTTTCTTTACTGCTTCTTTCTTTACTGTCTTTTTCGTTGCTTTTTTTGCCGGAGCTTTTGTCTCTTTTTCCGGTTTCACCTCTGATTTGGCTGCCGGTTTTGCCTCTTCCTTTGCTGCAGCTTTCAGCTCCTCTTTTGCTTCTGCCTTCTCTTCGGCTTTAACTGCCGATTTTTCTTCCGCCTTTTCCGGAGTTTTTTTCAATTCTTTTTCCTTTGGAGTCACTTTTTCACTAACTGTCTTTGTTGCTGCTTTTCTGGCCATTTGACGCCTCCCCATATATTAAAACTGATTGCTTTCATCCAGGTTTCCTTATTCATCTTCTGAGCAGACACTGTTGATTAGGAATAAAACGGGGAGGCTTCAATAAAACTGAAACCTCCCAGAATTATGTCCTGCAATGATGTCAAATCAGTGGGTAAAATGTAACAATATCTGCATATTTGTCATTTCACACACCGGAAGAATTCTTATTCTCTGATTTCTTAGAATTTACCTTCTTTTGCTGCTTCCTCGATGGAAACTGCAACTGCAACAGTCATACCAACCATCGGGTTGTTTCCTGCACCGATCAGACCCATCATCTCAACATGAGCCGGAACGGATGAAGAACCTGCAAACTGTGCATCTGAATGCATACGGCCCAGAGTATCTGTCATACCATAGGATGCAGGACCTGCTGCCATGTTATCCGGATGCAGGGTACGGCCTGTACCGCCACCGGAAGCAACGGAGAAGTATTTTTTACCTTTCTCATTACACTCTTTTTTGTATGTACCTGCTACCGGATGCTGGAAACGTGTCGGATTGGTGGAGTTACCTGTGATGGAAACATCTACACCCTCTTTCCACATGATTGCAACGCCTTCCGGAACGCTGTTCGCACCATAGCAGTTAACCTTTGCACGAAGTCCTTCGGAATAGGATTTGCGGAATACTTCCTTAACTTCATTTGTATATGGGTTGTACTCTGTCTCAACATAAGTAAAACCATTGATTCTTGCGATGATCTGTGCAGCGTCTTTTCCAAGACCATTCAGAATAACACGCAGCGGTTTCTGACGAACCTTGTTTGCTTTCTCTGCGATACCGATGGCACCCTCAGCAGCTGCAAAAGACTCATGACCTGCAAGGAATGCAAAACACTCTGTCTCTTCTTCCAGAAGCATCTTGCCCAGATTGCCGTGACCAAGACCTACTTTACGTGTATCAGCAACGGAACCCGGAATACAGAAAGCCTGCAGACCTTCACCGATTGCTGCAGCAGCATCAGCAGCTCTTCTGCAATCCTTCTTGATAGCGATTGCAGCACCAACAATGTAAGCCCAGCAAGCATTCTCAAAACAGATTGGCTGAATACCTTTGATCTGATTATAAACATCCAGTCCTGCATCTTTTGTAATCTTCTCAGCCTCTTCGATAGAAGCAATTCCATAACTGTTTAAAACGGAATTGATTTTGTCAATTCGTCTCTCGTATGATTCAAATAAAGCCATTTCCCGTTACCTCCTTCAATTATTCTTTACGTGGGTCAATGATCTTGACAGCATCAGCTACACGGCCATACTGACCTTTTGCCTTTTCCCAGGCAGTGTTCGGATCGTCACCCTTCTTAATGAAGTCTGTCATCTTGCCCAGGCTTACGAACTGATAACCAATGATCATGTCGTCAGCATCCAGAGCGATACCGGTTACATAGCCTTCTGCCATCTCCAGATAACGGGGACCTTTCTTTAATGTACCGTACATGGTACCAACCTGTGAGCGAAGTCCTTTACCCAGATCTTCCAGACCTGCGCCTACCGGCAGACCATCCTCTGAGAAAGCACTCTGGCTTCTTCCGTAAACGATCTGAAGGAACAGCTCTCTCATAGCTGTATTAATTGCATCGCATACAAGGTCTGTATTCAGAGCTTCCATAACAGTCAGACCCGGAAGGATCTCGGAAGCCATAGCAGCCGAATGTGTCATACCGGAACATCCAATGGTCTCTACCAGTGCTTCCTGGATGATACCTTCTTTTACATTAAGAGTCAGCTTGCAGGCACCCTGCTGAGGAGCACACCAGCCAACACCATGTGTCAGGCCGGAAATATCTTTAACTTCTTTTGCCTGTACCCATTTTGCTTCTTCCGGGATTGGAGCAGCGCCATGATGAACGCCCTGTGCAACTGGGCACATTTCTTCTACTTCACGTGAATAAATCATTTTAAGACTCCTTTCAAAAATAAAATTACATGCAGCAATCAGCAGCCTTTTAGCGGTCACAAAAAGCTACAATATACTTTCACATTATTTTCTCATAAATCGACGCTTTCGTCCAGTCTTTTTTTCAAATTCTGGGCAGAATGGAAACTGAAAACACAAAATTTACCTCTTCCTTCCAGCGATTCCTTTTTTTCCCTGTCTCTGCGTCTGAAAATGGCAGTAAATAGCCGTAAACGCACTGACGATCAGAAGAAAATAAAAATTCATTCCTCTCGTCAGACACATGGAAGCCGGGAGATAGGCCCCGGAAAAAACCTGTCCAAAAGAAGCCTTATACATAATCTCCGTAATACCCTGCGAGCCCGGAAGCGGCAGCATATCCACCGCAATGTAAACAGATGCCTGCAGGATCATGATACCGAGCATACTCTCTCCTGACAGTCCCATTCCCCGATAAATCAGCCAGGTCAGAAAAAACACGCTGCATCTTTGAATAAAGGTAAAAAGAACAATGAAAAGCAGTTTTCTTTTGTGTCCTGCCAGAAACAGAACTGCTTCATGATACTGATCTGCCATTTCAATCAGTTTTTCTGTGCGCTCCCCTGATTTTTTTAACAGATGCAGTTTTTTCAGCAGAGCTTCTCCGAAAAGGATGATGGTTTTAAAACAGTTTGGCGTAGCCATAACAAACAAAAGGACAACTACCAGTGCCGTATTCAGAAACAGTCCCAGATAATACAGATAGATATACTTTCCAAGGTATCCCATCAGTGGTGTCCGGTAAAAAATCAGAATTCCGATTCCGATCATCACCAGCACAAATTTATATACGACCGCCACGGTCATAAGCACCACACTGCTGTCTGATACTTTATGTCCTTCTTTCTGCATATAGTAAAGCTGCATGGGCTGCCCTCCGGTGGCAGATGGTGTGATTCCGGAATAAAAAAAACCCACAAACGAATATTTTATGCATGTCAGAAGATTCGTTCTGCCTTCCAGGCTGGTAAGCAGGTACCAGATCATGATGCCTTCTGCCGATGTAAAAAAGAGCGCGGTTACAGCTGCCGCAAGCAGGTAGAACGGATCCAGCGTTGTCATGGCTGCCACAACGGTATTCATGTCATTTCCACGAAAAATCGCCGCTGCCGTCAGCACCACCAGCAGGCAGAAAAAACCTGCACTGATTACATTTTTACGATTCATAAGCCGCTCCTATCTTCCAGTAAAACTCCATATTAAAATCATGCAGTGTTCCTTCATATATCATTTTCACATTTTCCAGTTCGTAAAAATCCCTCGGGGTCACCAGGGAAAAGTGCTTTTCAAATAGTTCCAGACCATTTTCCTTTAAAATTCTGGCAATAAAAGACGAACACGTATAATGATTCCTCTGATAGAACGGAATGCCCAAAAGCAAAAATGGGAGACCGAGAATGCAGTAATGATATCGATATCTCTGCTTATAGCACTCCAGAAGCTGCCTGGCAATTTCTTCTTTCTGCACGGAGGTACAATCCAGACTCATTACTTTATAATTTGCACAGGGAAAGACTGATTCAATCTCAAGTGTATTTTCTTTTTCAAATCCTGCAATCAGCGGAATTGCGGGATTCCGTCTTCCGATGCTGTACGCCTCCTGAAGCTTTTCGTCCATGGAAAGAACGACATGAACATATCGAATCCCAATCGTAAAACGTATGAGTGTCGCAAAAATCCCCGGGGTGTCCACAAGTGCCAGATAAATTTGTTCCATATATTTGTCCCTTCTGTACGCGTAATGCGCGTACTTTTTTCTGTCAGTTAAAATGGTATAAATATTTTGCGATCCGGTAGCCGGCAAGTGTAAGGAAACCTCCCGCTTTTCCCGGAAGATACGTCAATCCGCTCAAAGTTCCAAATCTGAGTTTCCGGTAAAGTCCTCTTCCACGTATGTATATATATTGCCACAGCATCCTTCTCTTTTCAAGTGCTTCCGGTGTGCCGATCATCAGAAGATGTATGGAGGATATTGCCATCATAATGGAAAGATTCCGAACAAGATAATCCGCAAGTTTCGGATGCTCTTTTTTTACTTTTTTCAGATTTACACACCCGGATACCATTTTCGTAACCCGTATCTGCTGATCGATCCTTCTCATCAGCACCTGCTCATTGACCGACTGATCCTCTCTTCCAAGGAAATAATGGTAAAAATCAAGATCCAGATATGCAATACTCTGTACAAAAGGCAGAGGCTGGTTAGCAAAAATATTGTCCACATAAAAAGTGTGATGCGGAAGTTTCACGCCGGACTTCCTCAGTACATCGGTACGGCAAATCTGTGCATGCATCACGAGATACTGCGATGGATGAAACGATCCGATCGTATCCCAGGTATAAATCTTTCTTTCCGGGAAAACATTGCGAAAACCCATGGATTTCTGTTTTCCTTCGTACAGATGATCATAAACATAATTGCAGATAATCAGATCTACCCGTCGGTTCTGCTCCTCCCACCCTGCAATCCGGTGGAGAATTTTTCGAAGTGCGCTCTGATCCACCCAGTCATCCGAGTCAACCACCTTATAATAGATCCCTTCTGCGCATGCAAGACCCGCATTTACACCGGCTCCATGTCCGCCATTTTTCTGGTGAATACATTTGATAATTTCCGGATATCGTTTGCCATATTGATCTGCGATTTCACCTGTATGATCCGTGGAACCATCATCAATCAGAATGATCTCCACAGATTCTCCTCCAGTAAGCAGGGTGCGGATGCAGCGTTCCATATAATCCTGTGAATTGTAACAGGGCACTGCAAAAGTAATCAGCTTCTTTTCCATTCGTTGTCTCACCTTTCCATATTTTCTGATGCAAGGTTTATTTCACCTTCCCGGCTTCTGACTTCTATGGTTTTTCCGGCATTTGGATTTTGCTCATATTCCGCTGTGCTCCCGTCTTCCATTACATCTTCACCGTATGCATAAATAGTTCCATATTTTGTATAACACTTTAAATGATAATTTTCCCTCTCATCGTACAGGCTCAGAAAAACCGTTCCTGTTCCGGTCACGATACTGGTATCTTCGGTATCCAGTTCTTCCAGATTCACCTCACCATCCTCCGACTGAATATCTATATTCTGTATGGTAATCCTGCTTCCGGATAACTGTCCCTCCTCTGCTTTGGCTGTCCATGTTTTATATTCTATATCATCAAAACTGACATTCGCTGACTCTGTAATCGTTACAAGGCTGTTTCCCTGCATCTTTTCACCATAAATATCGCCGTCGCTGCACTGAAGCACAGCCTCTTCGGCACATACTTTTTTGCACCTGATACAACCGCTTCCGTTGACAATTTCCAGCTCAGCCGTACATACCTTTTCCAAATTGATATCTTCCGAATCACTCAAAATCTCAAGAGCCTCCAGCTTACAGTCTTTTGGAACAGTAAGATAAATCCCCGAAGTCTCTGAAGCATCATCGAAATCCAACACTGACACATACGCTTCCGGCTGTTCTTTCTGTTTGATAGTAATCTGCAGCGAATCATCCTCCTGTTTTTTCTCGACTTCATACTCATCCTCACGGCATCTCAAGGTTAACGCAAACGTATCACCTTCTGAAACTTCCACGTACATACCTTCCACATTTAAAGAAAGCTTTCGGACCGAATCCAGAAGTTCTGTAGTCTCCCTGCTCTCCTGAATATCCTCCGAAGTACGAATCCCATTCTCCGTGATCTGAAGCCCAACTTTTCCTCCGGACGCAATCCCGGCAGCCGTAAGGGATGCTCCTCCTATGATACAGCTTCCGGATACGATCAACATTCCCATTGTTATTCTTTTCATGATTTTCGCCTCCCCAATATCCAGGAAAATAGTTTACGCAGCAGAAACAGCAGTAATTTTCCAGCTCCCAGGGCACAGAGCAGCACCAGGATGACAATCCCGACGATTAAAATCCCAAGCCCTATATTTGCGACCCCGGTTGCCGGATGTGCACTCGTTACCATTGCTCCGCACACCGCCAGCACAATGCCTCCCGCAATCGCTGCAAAAGCCAGAAAAAATCCGCACAGCCAGACACAACATACAACAACGACTGCACTCCCAAGGATTGCAAGCAAGGCCAGCGCAAGCGGAAAGGCAATGGGGACCGCAAAAATCCCGAGAATCACCATCCACAGGACAGAGAACCCCTTTTTCACAGAGCGGACCGGTTCGTTCACTTTTTTGTAAGCACGGTAATATGCCATAGCGGACATATATTCCTGCCGTGGAAGCCTTCGAAGCTTTTTTGACAGTTCTGCCAGATATTTCTCTTTATTCATGATTCTCTCCTTCCATCAGCATCCTTTCAATTTCCGTCCGGTATGCAACCCACTGTTGTCTGAAAAATGTAAGCTGTCTTTTTCCCTGCTCTGTAATCCTGTAATAGCGCCGGTTCCTTCCCTGCCATGGTCTGTCATAGGTGGTCAGAAAACCGCTCTGCTGTAAACGACGCAATACCGGATAGAGTGCAGAATCCTTCATATCCGTTACTATTTTAATCTGTTGCGTGATTGCATATCCGTAAGTATCGCCTTTCTCAATAATTGACAGTACGATGGCATCTGTCAGCACCGTACCCAGCTGATATATCATCTGTTTCCCTCCTTTTCGCAGAAACATCCCAGCTATTTCTATACATACTATATAATATATAATATTAAACTACAATATATATAATACTTAAATTTATATTAACCATTTTTTAATATTTACCATATTTGACCACAGGAAAACAGGAGAACCTGCAGCGTCTGAAACCGCTGCAGGTTCTCCTGTTTTCTTTCTTCTATATCCTGTTTTACTCAGTCTTTTCCGCAAAGCAATTCTTACACTGCCAGGAATTCTTTCACGATTTTTTTCATATCCGCTGCTTCCACTACATGATCGTGCAGCACAGGCGCAGTACGGATCTCCTCGATTGCCTGAGGAACTTTTACACCTGACAGTTCACTGAGGGCATCCACCAGTTCAAAATCACCTAACGCTTCATATTTTTCTGCATCAATAGCATCCATTACGCTTCTGGTAAATTTATATGGGCTTGCCGTGGATGCGATAACCGTCTTTGTGGCATCTTGTGTCTCAGCCACGTACTTGCGGTATACTCTGGAGGCAACTGCCGTATGGGTATCAAGCACATACCCTGTTTTATGATATACCATCGAGATCTCATCTGCCGTCTCTTTCTCATTGGCATAATTTCCATAAAAATCCGTCAGCTCCTGCTTCATCGCATCGGTAATTTCATATTTTCCTTCAGTCGTCAGTGCTTTCATCAGTTCCACATCTTTGTCTGCATCCGCTCCGGCGATTCGGTAAATCAGACGCTCCAGATTGCTGGAAATCAGAATATCCATAGAAGGAGACGTAGTCAGAATAAATTCACGGTTTCTGTCATACGTACCTGTACGGAAGAAATCATAGAGGACCTTATTGTCATTGGATGCGCAGATCAGTTTGCGGATGGGCACTCCCATCAGCTTCGCATAATATGCAGCAAGGATATTTCCAAAATTCCCAGTTGGAACTACAACATTGATTTCTTCCCCTCTGGAAATTTCTCCGCGGCCATACATCTTTGCATAAGCATATACATAATATACAACCTGAGGGACCAGTCTGCCGATATTGATGGAATTCGCAGAAGAAAACTGATAACCCTTTGCATCCAGTTCAGCTGCCAGTTCTTTGTCACCAAACAGTTTTTTCACACCTGTCTGCGCGTCATCAAAATTCCCATGAATCCCAACCACAAATGTATTGTCACCTTTCTGTGTCACCATCTGTTTTTCCTGAATCGGGCTGACACCGTTTTTCGGATAAAATACGATGATCTTCGTACCAGGCACATCGGCAAAACCTGCAAGTGCTGCTTTTCCTGTGTCACCGGACGTCGCAGTTAAAATGACAATTTCATTCTTATCCTGGTTTTTCTTTGCAGAAGTGGTCATCAGGTGCGGTAAAATCGACAGAGCCATATCTTTAAAAGCAATTGTCTTTCCGTGAAAAAGTTCCAGATAATATGCTTCATCCTTCTGAACGATCGGTGCAATCTCTGCTGTGTCAAATTTCTCATCATAAGCCTTTGCGATGCAGGATTTGAGCTCCTCCTCTGTAAAATCGGTAAGAAACTGTTTCATAACCGCATATGCAGTCTCCTGATAGCTCATTCCCGCCAGTGTATCCATATCCACATCCAGAGCGGGAATATGCTCCGGCACAAACAGGCCACCATCTTCTGCCAGGCCCTTCAGAATTGCCTGAGAAGCGGTAACCTCTACTTCTTTGCTTCTGGTGCTTTTGTATAAAAGATTCATAACAGCCGTCCTTTCCTTCAAACGCCATATTTTTCTCAATTCATACTTATTTCCGTATTTCAAGTTCCGATTATAGCATACCTTTTTCCACTGTGCAAGAGCAAAGAGATACCCCGGCCTCAAAAGAAAATCCGGCCGGATCTATCATCCGGCCGGATTTTCTGGCTGCAAGTACATCAATCATCAGCGAAGCAGAAAAATTCATGCCCGCCATACTCAAACATCAGCTCGAGATTCTGGTCAAACCAGTTCATGTTCTGAGCCTCTGCGCTGGAACGTGCGGCAAAGAACAAAGCGCCCTGGGAGTAATCCTCTCCCGCAAGTGCCCGATCCACCGCCTCAATCGTCTCATCCGTGATAGTAACCGTATAGATTCTTCCATCGTAGGTAGGCGAAAACTGTGGGGAACCCCCCGCCCTCTGCCAGACTACCTCATATATCGTATCTGGAAATCTGGAATCTTCCACACGATTCAAAACCACATCTGCGATCAGAATTTTGCTCTTTATATCTCCGCCGGTCGCTTCGGCCTCTACGATCTGGAGCAAGGTATAATAGTCATTGACATCCATCTGGTTGTCAAGAACCATCTGCTGTGCATAATATCCGATACTGCCAATATTCTCTGCACATTCTTCCACGTACTTCTGATACAGCGCATCTCTGCGAATATGAGATGTTCCAACCAGAATTTCCTGGTTCGCTGCTTCGAGGTTGACACTGTCAGCCGCCTGCGAGTATGCTTCCAGTTTATTTACACTGGCTACAATCCCCATCAGACCCGCCTGCAGTTCTCCTGTCGAAACATCTTCTTCATCATCCTGCAGCTCCTCGCTTTTGGAGGTTTTGACGGCATAAACCTGATTTTTTCCTCCTCCGGAAAAAAAACCCGCCGCAAAGGTAAGTACAGCAACAACCACTGCACCTGACATGAGCACCGCACAGTTCCGATACGTCTGCTTGCTGAGCGCACGTGAAAAAAATACTTTGATAAAACCGCAGATATTGTTTAAGATCACTTCCAGCAGCCACATAATGCCATCCCTCCTTCCGCAGTTCTATGTACCTGAATTATATTGAAATTCCGGAAGGGTGTCAAGGCAAATGTTACAATTTCGTTACATTTTACAACTTCTTTTTTTCAATAATATGTATATTCATTAGATATCGCCATAATTCCATCATATTCTATTTCCATTTTATTGCAAAATGCCCAAGCCATTTTTTACGGTTTGGGCATTTTTCCTAAGTTATTTTTCGCCTTTTTTCGACATTTCGCCAATATACAGGCTTTCAAGAGAATTTTTATTGGTAAATATTACTTCTTAATATTTTTGCAACATTTGTAATATTTTGTCGAAGCATGTCAAACACACTCCTATGCATTCTCCTTATTGTTGATTGCCGTCAGCAATGCATTGATCGATGCACGGATAATATCCTGATCCACACCGGCACCCCAGAACAGGTTGTCGTTCTTATCCTTGATTCCCACATAAGCGATTGCTCTGGAACTGGAGCTCTGTTCCAGCGCGTGCTCCTGATATGTTACCAGATCATATTCCAGACGGAACTGCTTCTTCAGAGCATTGCTTACCGCATTCAGACGTCCGTTTCCGGCTGCGATAGCTACTACTTTCTTTCCTTTATACTCTACTGTTACCTCTGCAATAATGCCATTATGCTGCTTGAAATGTACTTCGGTAATGTTGAATGGTGCCGTGATATCTTCAAATTTCTTCTTGAACAGTTCAAAGATTTCCTGTGGCTGCAGCTCTTTATGCTGATGATCTGATGCATCCTTGGCTGCATATCCCATAGCTTCCCGCATTTTTGCAGGCAGATTCAGGCCAAAATTCTGCTCCAGAATGTATCCTACGCCGCCTTTGCCAGACTGGCTGTTGATTCGGATAACGTCTGCCTCATAATGTCTTCCGATATCGGTGGGATCAATCGGCAGATAGGGAACGGTCCAGGTCGGACATTCATGTTCTTCCCGATACTTCATACCTTTTGCGATGGCATCCTGATGAGAACCGGAGAATGCAGCAAAAACAAGTGCGCCACTGTACGGACTTCTCATATCGATGGTCATACCGGTATATTTCTCATACGCATCACAGATCTGCAGCATATCGGAAAAATCAAGATTTGGTTCAACACCCTGTGAATACATATTCAATGCCAGTGTCACGATATCAACGTTTCCTGTACGCTCTCCGTTACCAAACAGAGTTCCCTCAATACGGTCTGCACCGGCAAGAATACCCATCTCAGCGTCGCATACGCCGCATCCTCTGTCATTGTGCGGATGCAGGGACAGAATTACGTTTTCACGGTATTTCATATTTTTACTCATGTATTCGATCTGGCTTGCATACACATGGGGCATCGCATTCTGTACCGTGCTCGGCAGATTGATGATACATTTATTGTCCGAAGTGGGCTGCCATACATCCAGAACTGCATTGCAGACCTCCAGTGCGTATTCCGGTTCTGTTCCGGTAAAGCTTTCCGGACTGTATTCAAACGCAAAATTTCCTTCCGTCTCATCTGCAAGCTTTTTCAAAAGTGCAGCACCCTCAACCGCAATCTGAAGGATTTCTTCTTTGGACTTTTTAAAGACCTGCTCTCTCTGGGCAACCGACGTGGAATTATAAACATGCACAATCGCTTTTGGTGCACCCTTTACTGCCTCAAATGTTTTGCGAATAATGTGTTCCCTTGCCTGCGTCAATACCTGGATGGTCACGTCATCCGGAATCAGATTCTGATCAATCAGAGTACGAAGAAAATTATATTCCGTCTCAGAAGCTGCAGGGAAACCAACTTCAATTTCTTTAAAGCCTACCTTTACAAGAAGCTTAAAAAACTCTACCTTCTGTTCCAGCGTCATCGGAACAATCAATGCCTGATTTCCATCGCGCAAATCTACGCTGCACCAGATAGGTGCTTTATCCACGTAATCTTTTTTCACCCAATCCATACATTCTACCGGCGGCATAAAATACTGTCTCTGATACTTGTTTACGTTTTTCATTTCGATTCTCCTTTTCTTCTTTTAATCATGCTGCTGTCTATCCGGCAGGCCCGCTTCATGTACCAGTATCTCATTCATTTTTCGGAATACCGGCAATAAAAAACCTTCCGTCTCAATACAACATATACTGTCATAGAGACGAAAGGGTAAACTCTTCCGCGGTACCACTCTTTTTTATGAATACACTTCATACACTTACCGGATACGGATTTGCATCTTATATCCTGCCCCTCTAACGGTGGGCCTCCGTCTGCGCCTACTCTCCAGTTCTGTGAATTTGGGGCAGCTGCTCCAAGGTCAGTTCTACTTCTCCCTTCTGCTGTCTCGCATCACCCGCCAGCTTTCTGAATTCCAGTTAAAGTGTACTATTCCTTATCAACGCTTTCACCTTTTTAATGACATAACCATACCATTTTCATCCAAAAATGTCAAGTGAAACTTTTATCCACTTCGTTTTTCCGGCAATTATTTGTATTTTCGATCAAGCGTGAACCCTCTTCCTCTCACTTCATTGATCTGTGCGATGGACGTGAAAGCCTTTGGATCGATCTGCTGTACCACTTCATTGATCGCATACAGTTTGCGCGAAGATGCCACACAGCAGACAGCCATCTCATGTTTCTGCAGATATCCTGTCTCAATATAAAACATTGTAGCGCCAAGATCCAGTTTCTGCAGCAGGGCATCTCTGATTTCCAGATAATGCTTTGAAACAATCATTACCTGGATTTTTTTCTGTCCTGCAAGTGAAACATAGTTCAACATGATCGAACTCAGGATAACAATAAGGATGCCATAAAGAATCTGTTCCTTATCCGAATAAAATGCCTGCAGCAGCAATATCGCTGAGTCAAAAAGATACATGGACACTGCTACCGGAATTCCAAATTTCTTATTCAGGATTAATGGAGGTATATCCATTCCTCCAGTGGACGCCCCCAGCCGGATCACTATGCCTACACCAAGTCCAACCAGAATCCCTGCATAGACAGCTGCCAGCATCAGATTCCCGGTAAGCGTGCATACCCATTCCATTTGAGAGAAAACGGACAGAAAGACTGGATACACCAGAGTACTGATAATCGTAGTCAGTGCAAATTTCTTTCCCAGTACCAGAGCACCCACCACAAACAGCACCAGGTTATAACAGGCTACCGCAACAGATACATCAATTCCCAGAATTCTATTGGTAATGATACCCAGTCCCGTTGCTCCTCCTGTGATCATCCCCTGAGGCAGCACAAAACCTGCAATTCCAAAAGCAAGCACTGCATTGCCAAATAAAATACCAAACACTACAAAAATATGCTCTCCAATTTTTTTCCCCATACATTCCCCCCCAGACTACATTTATTTGGCGGATACGCCACACCGACGAAATGCGAAGCATTTTTGAGGTTGGCTCTGAACAGTTACTTCTATTTCATCATAGTTCCCGACTTTAGCCGGAAATATGCCTGTGATTATGCTTTGCTCCGGTACAGAACCTTCAGTATAATCGGCGTGATAATGGAAGAAACAAGAATCAGCAGAATAACGGCTGTAAAATACACAGAATCAATCATCCCTACCGCAAGTCCCTTCTGAGAAACAATCAGGGCAACCTCTCCACGCGTCATCATACCAACTCCGATTTTCATAGAATCCTTTCCTTTAAAACCAAGAGCACGGCTCATCAGTCCGCATCCCACAATTTTCGATACCAGAGCCACAACTACAAATCCGATTGAAAACAGCAGTATGGTTCCATTCATGGCACTGATCGAAGTTTTGATACCAATACTTGCAAAAAACAGCGGGCCAAAGATCATATAAGAGCTGATATCAACTTTTCTTGCAATATAGCTGGAGTCCTGAATACTGCAAAGGATAATGCCTGCCACATAGGCACCTGTAATATCTGCAATGCCAAAATATTTTTCTGCGATATAAGCCATTGCAAAACAAAGTACCAAACCAAAAATAGGAATACGTCTTGTATGCGGATAGCGTTTATCCAGATATTTGAAAATACGATATCCGATCACACCCACAATCAGGGCCATTACAAAAAACAGCACCGTATTTCCAACCACCTTAAACGGGCTGCTTTCCGGATTTTTAAATCCAATAACAAAAGTCAGCACAATAATTCCAATTACATCATCGATAATTGCCGCACTCATTATCGTGGTTCCCACTGTATCCTTCAGGTGGCCAAGCTCCTGAAGCGTGGCTACGGTAATACTTACGGATGTTGCAGTCATTATCACACCAATAAAGACTGCTGTATAAAACTCATCTGTCCCAACTGACGAAAATCCATAAAAACAGGAATAGAGCAAAAAGCCGCCAATGAGCGGTACCAGAACACCCGCACAGGCAATCAGAAATGCCTTTGGCCCTGTTTTCATCAGGTCTTTGAGATTTGTTTCAAGTCCTGCAAAAAACATCAACAGAACAACGCCAATCTCTGCCATCTGACTTAAAAATTCTGTCTGTTCAACCAGTCCAAGAACACTTGGCCCGATCAGAAGACCGGCAATGATTTCTCCCACTACCTGCGGAGCTTTCAGCTTTGAAGCAGCAAGACCACACAATTTAGCTGCAACAATGATAATCGCAAGACTCTTTAATATTTCGTATGATTCCATTTTCTCCTCCTCCAGCCTCTGTCAGCTGTACAATCGCTTGTAACGCAGTAAAAGCATGTCAGACTTCCCTAAACAGGAAGCCAACATGCCTTTTCCGTTCTGTCTAAATAATCACCTTGAACAAAAATTAGTTATTGATCAGTTTGTTCTCATCATTCCAGCTGTACAGTTTACGCAGTTCAGCTCCAACTTTTTCTGCCGGATGCTCAGCCTGCATCTTTCTCATAGCGCGGAAGGACGGGCAACCAGCCTGGTTCTCAAGCAGCCAGTTCTTTGCAAACGTACCATCCTGGATGTCGGACAGAATCTTCTTCATTGTCTTCTTTGTCTCGTCTGTGATCAGCTTCGGTCCTGTAATGTAGTCACCATACTCAGCTGTATTGGAGATAGAATATCTCATGCCTGCGAAGCCGCTCTCGAAAATCAGATCTACAATCAGTTTCATCTCATGGATACATTCAAAATAAGCATTCTCCGGTGCATAGCCAGCCTCAACCAGAGTCTCAAAACCAGCTTTCATCAGTGCACATACACCGCCGCACAGTACAGCCTGCTCACCAAACAGGTCTGTCTCTGTCTCAACCTTGAAGGTTGTCTCCAGAACACCTGCTCTTGCTCCACCGATACCCAGCGCATAGGCCAGAGCCAGATCCTTTGCTTTTCCGGTTGCATCCTGCTCAACAGCGATCAGACAAGGAACACCTTTTCCTTCCTGATACTGGCTTCTTACGGTATGACCAGGTCCTTTCGGTGCAATCATCGTAACATCCACACCCTTCGGCGGAATAATCTGACCGAAATGAATAGCAAAACCATGAGCAAACATCAGCATATTGCCCTCTTCCAGATTCGGTTCGATGGACTCTTTATACATCTTTGCCTGCTTCTCATCGTTAATCAGAATCATGATAATATCTGCTCTTTTTGCAGCTTCTGCTGCTGTATATACTTCAAATCCCTGTGCCTCAGCTTTTGCCCAGGATTTGCTTCCCTCATACAGGCCGACGATTACCTTGCATCCGGATTCTTTCAGGTTCAGCGCATGTGCATGTCCCTGACTTCCATATCCGATAATCGCAATGGTTTTGCCCTCTAAGAGAGATAAGTTACAGTCTTCCTGATAGTAAATCTTTACTGCCATTTTTTGAATCCTCCATTTGTTATGTATATATTTGTTAAAGGTAAAATGCCTCTAGCTTACATCATTTAAATTATAAATAACGAACATCCTCAGCTCCGCGTGAAAGTCCGGTCATGCCTGTCCTTGCCAACTCCAATATCTCGTATTCTTCCAGCAGATTGATAAATGCCTCGATCTTGGACTGGGTACCGGTCAGCTCAATAATCAGTGAATCAACGCCAACATCAATAATATTAGCACGGAAAATATTTGTGATAGATACCACATCCTGACGATTTTCCTTGTCAACGCGTATCTTAACAAGCACCAGCTCTCGGGTGACACTCTCGCCATCCTCCAGTCTTTTAATATCAACCACATCAACCAGTTTGGCAAGCTGTTTGGTAATCTGATCCAGAATCATCTCATCCCCATTTACAACAACTGTCATCCGGGAATATCTGGGATCCGCCGTCTCTCCAACGGTCAGGCTGTCAATGTTATAACCCCGACGGCTAAACAATCCTGCCACCCGGCTCAATACACCTGAGGTATTGTCAACCAATAAGGATAAAACTCTTTTTTTCATTGGGAACCCCCGCCTTCTTTCCATAGTATTTCAGATATAAAATATCTGGAACATAAACTTACTGTATTCTACCAGCAATTTAGTTCTTTGTCAATGTAAAGTGCCAACAAAATACGTCAAAAAACCACATGTTTTCTTTCTATATATCACGATACATCAATTTGATCGGTCACACTCTTATAGCAATTATAACAATATTGTATGATATCTTTACGTCTTATGATTCCGATAAATATTTTCTTATCATCAATCACCGGAACAAAATTCTGATTCATGGAAGTGAGGATCAGATCCTCGATCTCACAATTAATATTTACCGGCTCATTGTACCATCGGCGTTCTACCCTGGAAAGAGGAATGTCCTCTGCCAGATGAAGATTCGTCAACTGATGATCCTTCAGATACCAGAGCAGATCTCCCTCTGTAATCGTTCCGATGTAGCATCCGTTCCGGTCAATGACAGGTACCGCACTGTAGCGATAATGCTCCATCTTTTCCATCGTCTGACGAAGCGAATAATCTTCGTACAGGTAAGCAACTTCACTTTTGGGTGTCAAAAAAAACAATACATTCATTTAATAAATCATTCTCCACTCTTTGCCGCTGCTGTAGATTTTCGCAGCCTGTCTGTAGTTTTCCATTCGCTATTATAGTTTATTCCCTGCTGTTCGTCAATGGGATTCGGGCTGCCATTCCAAAAACGATCAGTCCGGCCAGGAAGAGAAGAATGAGGGCACCCACTCCCACATTCACACTGCCTGTGATCTGACTAACCGCCCCCACAAGCGTCGTCCCAAGAAAAGAAGCCCCTTTTCCGCAAATATCCAGAATGCCAAAATATTCACCTGACTTTTCTGCCGGAATGATACGCGCAAAATAAGAGCGCGACAATGCCTGAATTCCACCCTGAAACATACCAACACACACCGCCAGCACCCAGAACTGCCACTGTGTATTCAAAAACAGGCCAAATACTGCAATCCCACTGTATGCCATGATACAGATCGTAATCAGTTTCTCCGGATGATATTTATGTACGAGTCTTCCAAATAAAATCGAACACGGAAAAGCCACGATCTGGGTTAAAAGCAATGCGCCAAGCAGTCCCGTACTGTCAAGCCCAAGCGCCTGTCCATAAGCCGTTGCCATTTCAATAATCGTGTAGACACCGTCAATATAAAAGAAAAACGCAACCAGAAACAGAAATACTTTTTTCTCTTTTTTGATATTTCTCAGCGTATCAAACAAACGCCCAAAGCTTCTCTTAAAAACCTGGCCATTTACTTCCACGTAATGTTTCTGATGATAATTTTTCAGAAGAGGAAGTGACATGATGACCCACCATGCTGCTGTGATCAAAAAGGCTATCATCATTGCCCGATTCATGGTAAAGCCAAATTGCTCTGCTCCCAGCACAAAAACAAGACTCACAACAAAAGGAATGCAGCTTCCGATATATCCCCAGGCATACCCCTGTGCGGAAACTGCATCCAGACGTTCTTCGTCAGAAATATCCGTCAGCATGGAATCATAAAACACCAAACTGGAGGAATATCCAACTTTTGCAATGACAAATACCGCAAGAAAAGCAAACCAGGATTGTATCAGTCCAAGCACGGCACACCCAATGGCTCCTACCGCAATGGAAACGATGAAAATCGGCTTTTTAAAATTTCTTGTATCAGCCAACGTGCCGAACACCGGTCCGATCATCGCAACAATCAACGTAGCAGCCGATGCTGCATATCCCCAATATGCCAGGTAATCTACCTGTGAAATATTGGAAAGTCCTGCCAGATAATTGAAATAAATAGGTACGATTGTGGCAACCATCAATACGAACGCCGAGTTTCCCACATCATACAAAATCCACGCCTTTTCCTGCCTTGTCAGTTTTAATTTCATACACTCTTTCCTCTCTTTCTTTTTGTCTCAGAGGAAAGAATTTCGATATCAGAAAGCAATTCTCTGAGCTCTCTGATCATCACAAATCAATAGCCAAGCTTCGGGAGCACATTTTTGGGTGCATCGTAAATAACCAAATCCGCTTTGGAATCTGTGAAATGTTCCTGCTCGTGGATAATCACTAAACTGTTTCCCTCGAAATATCTCACATAATTCGAATACACATCGGATGCGAGTGTCGTTCCTAACAGTAAAAGAACATCTGCCTTTTCCACCTCAGAAGCTGCGTGAGAAGTCAGGCGGCTGTCAAGCTGCTCTCCATAGAGAGCCACATCCGGCCGGATGACAGAATTACACGCTTCGCAGTATGGTACCTTTTTACAGTCCCTGATGTACTCCATCGGATACTCTTTTCTGCAGCGCGGACACACATTACGATAAATCGTACCATGCAGATTTATTACATTTTTACAACCTGCGCGTTTTTCAATATCGAATATGTTGCTGGTCATGATGCACTGAATCTTTCCCTTTTCCTCCATCCGCTTCAGCGCATAGGAAGTATCTGTCGGCTCGATATTTTTCTTTAATACCTCTGATTTATAAAAATCAAAAAATTTGTCCGTCCTTGTGTTGTAATAATTGCTGGCAAAAATATACTCGGGAGATCTGCCATATTTTTTTTCAATCTCATAGGCATTCTCCTGATGCCGAAATGTCTCATACCCTGCTTCCGAAAGCGTACCAGACCCACACATCGCTACCGTATATCTGCTGTTGTCAAGAATTTTTTTCAAATATTCATATTTGTTATCCATGACTGCACCTCCTTCTTTGGTTAATTATAACAAAGAAAGTGGCAACGTGCAATATTTTTCGTCACATTATACAAGTTTTTACGTAACCGTTCATCCGGACAGCTATACCGTTACGGTTTTACAATAAAAAACACAATCGGTATGAGTAATGACGGAAGCATGTTCAATGTCTTACAGTCTTTTATCTTTAAAATAGAAATACCGGAGCTTGCAATGAGAATTCCACCGATAATAGAAATCTCTGTCATCATATCATTGGTCATAAAACTGCCCAGCAGACAGGCAAGAAGATAGATGCCTCCCTGCCAGCAGAACAATACTCCCGCCGCAATTGCAATCCCTATGCCGTAAGTGGAGGCAAGCACCATGGAACTCACAAAATCAAGCGTTGCATTTGTAAACAGAAATGTGTTATCTCCATGAACCGCACTCTCAATGGGTCCAAGGATGGAGAGTGTTCCGATGCAGAACAAAAGAATCGCCGTGGCAAGTCCCTGACCAAGATTAGAATTCCCAAACTTCAGTTTCGAAGTGAGTTTCTGAAACTTTGCATCCAGATCTATCATATTTCCGATGAGGCTTCCCACCGCAAGGCTTACAATAAACAATACCGGGTAGTTGCTCTCTGGCATATGCTGCACAACGGAATTAATCCCCAGTGCCGTTGCTGCCAGTCCCATCGCATTAAAAAGCGCATCCTGATATTTCTCTTTCATTCCTTTATTCACTACACTCCCGATCAGGCTGCCCACCAGGATTGTAGTTGTATTTACAATCGTTCCTAACATCTTTTTCTTCCGTTTCAATAAATAATCATCGCATATTGTCCGATTTTGTCATAATACTCTGCAAAAGTATCCGCGTCACGTTCAACCAGCCCTTCCAGTGGATCCTGTATAAAAACAATCCCCTCCTTCCGGTCAAAACCGCAAAAAACAACGCAATGCTCATTATGAAACCACCGATACTCCTCCCCTTCGTATTCACAAATCGTGTCTGCCTCTGACGGCTCTTCCATATACATCGTGTTCCAGACTATGACAGGTATTTCATCTGCCACATAATCATACAGATCTTCAAAAGCAGTGCCGGACAGTTCAAAAGCTCTTTTTGCACTTCCGTTTCTTACCAGGAAACGGTCCGCTGTATCTACCAGTCCTGGTGGAAAAACGCCTGCTCCACTGTTTGTATGCGGATCACCAACATAACCCTGCGCAAAATTATCCTCTGCGAAAATAAGATACTCATCCGCAATCGTCGTTTTATCCAGATCAAATCCCAGGTAATTGAGAACAATCGTGAGAGCCACCGACTCACACCCTGTGGGAAGTTCCGGATTCTGTTCCATACTTTCCATCTCAATAAAGGCATAATCCGTATCGCTGGATTGCGGAACTGGTTTGGTTCCCTCCGGAGCAGTTTCCTCCATCGAGCCGTTTTCCATTGCAATTTCTTCTTTTTCTTGCTCCATGATGCTGCCTTTCTCCGCAGTATCATCTGTTTCCGGGCGCATATCATCACTTACTGTCTCAATCGTCGTAAACTTCTCCTGAGCTGAGCATCCACTAAGCATTACAGCAGCCAGAATCAGGGCAGAAATCCATTTTTTTCTGTACATGTACACCTCCTCCGAAATTGCCTGCCTGTATTTCCTGCACAAAAAGCAGACCATAGGAACATTCTTCATCCGGAATATTACCCGAATCTTTCCCTGTCTGCCGCAGGAACTCTGTTATTTATTATATAGAAAATCCTTATTTCACGCAACGTTTAATTTCCATCACTCACAGGTAAGTGATAATTTCCGTCCCCTCTCCTACTGTGCTGTGAATTTCGATATAACCTCCACAATATTCCACCACATGCTTTACAATGGACAGTCCCAGTCCGGTTCCTCCCGTCTGCTTGGAGTGACTCTTATCCACCCGGAAAAAGCGTTCAAAGACACGACTCTGATATTTCATCGGAATACCAATTCCCGTATCACGCACGGAGATTCTGGGACGGTCTTTCTTTTCTCCGATTTCTACCCAGAGATTCCCACCCTTTTTATTATATTTCATGCCATTCTCCATCAGGTTGTAGATCAGATCGTTCATCATCTGCCTGGACGCCAGATACTGCACATGTTCTCCTGAAACGGTAACTGTAACCTGCTGTTTTTCAGCGAGGGGCTCAAGTCTGATTCTGATTTCCATTGCAAGCTCCAGAAGGTCAATATTTTCACGTACATAGCAAACTTCTTTATCATCCAGCTGGCTTACCTTAATGATATCATTAACAAGATTCAGCAGCCGGGAAGCCTCCTTGTGAATTTTCCCAGCGAAATCCGGAACATCCTCCGGAAGCACCATATGATTCTCCATCAGCTCCGCAAAGCCGGATATAGATGTAAGAGGTGTCTTCAATTCATGGGATACATTTGCTGAAAACTCCTTGCGCATTTTTTCCGTGAGCTCACGTTCCGTAATATCCAGCACCAGAATGATAATCCCCTGTACTTTTTTCTTTTCCAGAATGGGATTTCCAAAATACTGTACTTTCCGTTCCTTTAAATCCTGCACTGCTGTGTGTACTTCACCCGAAAGCGCAGCATCCACCACTTCATTCATCTGATCACTTTCACAGAATGCAGAAATATGCTGCCCGGTAAAATTCATACCGGACATGTCAAACAGATTACGGCAGCTCTGATTCATATAAAGAATATACTTCTTATTGTCCAGCATGATCAGGCCTTCATTCATATTTTCTGTGATTGCTGTCAGTTTCCGCTCCTGTTCCTGCAAACTGCAAAGCTGAAGCTTGATTTTTCGATTCTGAGAATCCAGTCGTTTTTGTAAGATGGCAAGCTCCGGAAATGGAACCTGTTTCATGGGCTCCTCCAGGTCAATTCCGTTAATCACAGTCACAATATCATCTGTCAGCCTGTGAGCCATGAGAAATGCAAGCACCAGAATAAGCACTGCAACTCCCCCAAGAAGAGGGATCATTCGCCGGAACGCTTCCCAGATACTCGTACCTTCACTGGACAATCTCAAAATACAGCCATTTTCCAGTTTTCTTGCATAATAGTAGGTTTCCGACTGAAGCGTACCGGAAATACGGCTGCTGCTCCCTTCCCCGGTTTCCAGTGCCTCAAGAATCTCCGGACGGTTCCTGTGATTTTCAAGAGCAGAAATATCTTCCACTTTATTGTCATAGACAACAGTCCCTTCTGACTCGATCAGCGTAATACGAAAGTCCATATCCTTCGAAGCCTGTTCCAATGTATCATATCCGGACTCTCCGGCAAGCAATGCTGCCATAAATTCCGCCTCTTCACGCATACCTGCTTCTTTCTGGTTATGAATCGTTCGATTATAAGAAAACACAAAAATAAACGATACAATCAGTATCGTTATCAGTGCAACCCAGAAATAATTTCTGTATATACGATTTTTCATAAAATCAGTCTCCTATTTTGTATCCAATTCCACGGACTGTCTTGATCATATCTCCACAGCTTCCAAGCTTCTGCCTCAGTGAACCAATATGTACATCTACCGTACGACTTTCTCCTTCATATTCATAATTCCAGATTGTATTAAGAATTTTGTCCCTTGACAGCACAAAATCACGGTTTTTCATCAGATAACTGAGAAGCTCAAATTCTTTAAACGTAAGATTAACCGGTTCCCCTTTTACATATACTTCATGTTTTTGTTCATCCAGAGTCAAATCCCCGATAGACATAGCCTCTCCCGTATTCTCTGAAGTCCGGCTGCTGCGTCGAATGACAGCCTTTACACGGGAAATCAGTTCCATAACCCCGAAGGGCTTTGTAATATAATCATCCGCCCCTGAATCCAGTCCCAGCACCTTATCGTACTCCGAAGACTTGGCTGTCATCATAATCACCGGTATCAGCATGGTATCACGTTCCTTTCTCAGGTGCTTTAACACACTGACACCGTCTTCATCCGGAAGCATAATATCCAGAAGAATCAAATCCGGAAGCTGCACTTTCATCTGACGATAGAATAATGCTGCATTTTCAAACCCCATTACCTGAAATCCAGAAGTTTGCAGCGCATAGACCACAAGTTCACGTATACTGTCGTCATCCTCCACATAGTAAATTACCCTGCTCAAAAAAAAACTCCTCTCGCTCACAGATCAGTGTTCCGACATGACATAGCCGGCAAGATTATAGGCATGATCCGAAATTCTTTCCAGATTACTGATAATATCCAGAAATACCACACCATTGGTCGGATCACACAGTTGTTTGGAAAGTCGTTCAATATGCTTTTCACGAAGCTCCTCTTCCAGGCTGTCCACCATATCCTCATATCTCACAACTTTATTCGCTGCAGTCATGCTGACTTCTTCCCTGGCCTGAACCGAACAGGTAAAGGAATTCATAACAAGATCCATAATCTCTGACAGTTCACGACAGGCTTCCTCAGAAAATGCGATGGGCTTGCTTCCTTCTTTATAATCCATCAGTTCAACGATATTCTCCACATGATCTCCTACCCGCTCAATGTCACTGACGGAGTAGAATAGATTATTTATAATCAGATGCTGTTCTTCATTCAGACTCAGATTGCTGATTTTAACCAGATATTCTGTGATCAGTTTTTCCATTTTATTGATGATGTTCTCATTTTTATAAACCTGGTTGATTTTTTCTTTGTCATAATTCATGACCACATCAAAGGCACGCTCCATATTCTCTCTGGTAATACGCCCCATGTGAACAACCTCAAGGATTGCATTCTGTACTGCAAAGGATGGTGTTTCCAGAATACGTTCGTCAAGATGACGCAGTGTAATCGCATCATCGCTCTGATCATCCATATTCTCTTCCCCATCCGCTTTGACAATCACACCGGACAGAGAAACCAGTTTGTCTTTTAATGGTGTCATAAGTACCGTACATACGATATTAAAAATCGTATGGAAAACAGAAATACCCACGCTGTTGATTCCCATGGTTCCAAGCGCCGGCCGCATGGTAAACAGCACGAACAGACCGGTTCCCCACAAAACCGCACCGATCAGATTAAAGGAAAGATGAATGACCGCAGCTCTTTTTGCGTTCCGCGATTCTCCCATACTGGACAAAAGGGCGGTGCAGCAGGATCCGATATTGGAACCAAGGCTGATATACATGGCCGAGCTTGCTGTTACCACACCGCCCGCCGAAGCAAGCGTCTGCAGAACACCAACTGCCGCAGAAGAGCTCTGCATGATGGCCGTTACAATGGCACCGATTGCAATGCCAAGGAACGGATTGCTGCCAAAAAGTGCAAATGCCTGAGAAAAAATCGGGAGTTCCAGATAAGCATTTGCGGAATCACCCATAAAATCAAGCCCGATAAACAAAAGACCAAGTCCTACCAGAATTTCTCCAATCGTCTGCTTTTTTGCTTTTTTGCAGAACAGAATCAGAAATGCGCCGATCCCCACAAGAAGGGGTGCATACAGCGAGGGGGAGAATGCTTTAAATGCCTCTCCAAGCTGCCCCAGTGATACGATCCATGCAGTGATACAGGTTCCGATATTGGCGCCCATAATAACACCCACTGCCTGAGTCAGCGTCAGAATACCTGCATTAACAAAACCAACCACCATAACTGTGGTAGCTCCGCTGCTCTGGATAATAGCTGTAACGAGTGCTCCTACAATAACCGCCATAAAATGATTACTCGTCAGAATCCCAAGCAGTTCTTTCATCTTGTTGCCAGCTGTTTTTTGAATACCGGATGACATGCTGTGCATGCCATACAGAAACATACCAAGACCGCCGGCAAACATAAAAAGATTCCCCAGATCCTTTATTGACATATATTCTCCCTCCATTCCAGATCACCTTTCTGTAATCCGATAATCAATGATTCTGCAGTAGCAATATTAGTCGCGATCGGAATATTGTAAATATCGCATGCTTTGGTAATCATCTCAATATTCGGTTCACGGGGATTGGTGAATAAGGGACTGTAAAAAAAGATCACCATATCCAGACTGTTTCTCTCAATCATCTCTGCAAATTGTTTATCTCCGCCTACACTTCCAGCCAGAAACTTGTGAACGTGCAGATTCGTTGCCTCTTCGATGCGTCTTCCGGTAATACCGGTGGCATACAGTTCATGCTTTTCCAATATGCGTTTATAGGCAACACAAAAATCCTCAATCAGATTCTTTTTTGCATTATGCGCTATCAATCCTATGTTCATACTCAATCTACCTCAGATCTTATAGTCTGCTGTATTTCCCGGAAATACAGTTTATGTTTATTATAGCATAAGATACAGCAAAAAAGAAAGACCTTTGTCATATTATCGGATTTTTTTTGTAAAAAGTCTTTCAGCAAAAGAGAGAGAAGGTTTTACCCTTCTCTCCCTTTCCTCTTTACATTTCTGCAAGACTTCCGGTTGCAGAATATGGCTTTTTAGAGCTGCGTGCCTGTCCCTGTGCTTCCCATACCAGTTCCCGAACTCATGCCGGAAGCTGCACCCATCCCTGTCGTACCGGACATCTGTCTTTCCTGTGCTTCGATCATTTTCTTGACCATATATCCGCCTACTGAACCATTCTGTTTGGATGTCAGGTTTCCGTTGTAACCGTCTGTCAGAGGTACACCCAGTTCACCAGCCACTTCCATTTTAAATCTGTCAAGTGCACTCTTTGCTTCGGGCACTGCCGCTGTGTTAGATGAACGATTTGCCATAATAATTGCCTCCTTTAAACTGTCTTTGTTTTCTATAAAATAGAATGCAATGTTTTATTGCAATGCTAGTATGTGAGTTTCTCAGAAATATAAACTGGAAACTGTTTCAAAGCATGACATTTTATGACAAAGGTTCTCTTTTCAAAAAGAACAAAAGTGCGTTAACGAAGGAATTTCCCATGTAACAAAAAAATCTGCCTTTCCAGCAGATTTTTTGTTCGAAACGCATATCAGATATTTTAGAGTTCTACTTTATAATCGTCATTTCCTTCCCCGTTTACGGTATAGTAAGCGCATCCATTCTCAGGCTGAAGAAATACTTTTATGCTCTTAATGTCTTTGATTTTATTTTTCTGCACTTTTGTCCAGTTTTCTTTGACATTTTTGATGATCTCTTCTTCCGTTACCTGCTTGCCGTCAAATTCCAGAACAAACTCTTCCTTGATTGCTGTCTTTCTGGTAACTGTCTTCTTTGCCTCTTCTTTTGCCGCTGTCTCCTCTTTTACAGGTGCTGTTTCCTTAACAACCTCTTTTGCCGGAGCAGCTGCTTCTGCTTTCACGGAAGCCGGTGCTGTTTCCTTACCTGTTTCTGCAGCTTTCTCAACTGTCGTTACTTCCTCTGCTGTTGTTTTAACCGTTGCTTTTTTTGCAGCAGCAGTCTTTACAGGTGCAGTCCTTTTTCTAGCCATAATATTTTCCTCCTCATTGAAAACACTTTTCAAAACCAGTTTTAGGTTGCAGGTTAGATAATATACCAAATCCCTGAAATTGGCAACTACAAATTCAGATTGTACAAATCTTTGTGCATATAGTGTCGTAAAGTACCACTCAGAATCTGATATTTTTCACCATCCGGGTATTCTTTGTCACTTATTGTAGTATTAACTGCATCATTTGCTTCCTGGAGGACACCAGCATCCTGAAATACGTCTCCTATGCGAAATGCCAGAATCCCGCTCTGCCGGATTCCAAACAGATCGCCGGGTCCACGCAGGCGCAGATCCTCACCTGCTATATAAAACCCGTCATTGGACTGATTCAGAATTTCCAGTCGTTCTTTTGTTTTCCTGCTATCCTTTCCATAGCACATGATACAATACGACTGCGCCGTCCCGCGTCCTACTCTTCCGCGCAGCTGATGCAGCTGAGCAAGGCCAAAACGTTCCGCATTTTCAACCATCATAACTGTGGCATTCGGTACATTCACGCCAACCTCAATCACCGTCGTGGAAACCAGAACATCAATCTCCCCATGAAGAAAACGCTCCATGATCTCATTTTTTTCCGATGGCTTCATTTTGCCATGAAGATATTCCACACGTATTTCAGAAGGAAATACCTGTCTCAGATTCTGTGTATAGGTAATCACATCTTCCGCTTCCATCCTCTCGCTTTCTTCTACCATCGGACAAATAATATACGCCTGATGTCCTTCCTTAATCTGACGTTCTATAAAATGATATGCCCTGGGACGATAGGATGTGTCAACAACACAGTTTTTTATAGGAAGACGGTTTGCAGGAAGTTCATTGACAACTGAAATATCCAGATCCCCATAAAGAATCACTGCAAGAGTACGGGGAATTGGTGTTGCACTCATGACCATCACATGGGGCATCTGACCTTTCTCAGAAAGAGCCTCCCTCTGGCGTACCCCGAACCGGTGCTGTTCATCTGTGATGACAAGTGCCAGGTTTTTATATTCCACTTTTTCCTGAAAAACCGCATGCGTTCCAATGACAATATCCGCCTCGCCTTCCCTGATACGTCTATATGCTTCACGCTTTTCCCTGGCTGTCATGGAACCCGTTAACAGTTCCGTTTTCCAGGGAAGGTGCTGTTTTTGCATCAATGTCTGCAGTGACTCAAAATGCTGAACAGCCAGCACCTCGGTTGGAACCATAAGACATCCCTGCCAGCCGTTTTCCGCAATGAGAAACAGAGCAAGAAAGGCCAGTATAGTTTTACCGGATCCCACATCCCCCTGAATCAGCCGGGACATAAGAAACTCTCCGGTCAGATCTTCCTCGATCTCTGCCCACACTTTCTTTTGGGCACCGGTAAGCGAAAAATCCAAATTGGAAATAATCTGATCCATGCGTTCTGATTTTTCAATTCCAAAATGCTGTCTCTGTTTTTCTTTTTCCTTTTTCAGTTGACGCAAGGCCAGAATAAACAGGTAAAACTCATCAAAAACAAGCCTGTGTCTTGCCTGCATCATCTGCTCCTGATCATCCGGAAAATGAATCTGCTCCAGTGCAAAATTGTACTCTGCCAGATGGTATTGCTTCCGTATATCTATCGGCAAAAATTCTTTTGAAAGAACCACATGATCCAGTGCCTGGCGAACCGCCTTCTCCACTGTTTTTCCGGAAAGCCCTTCCGTCAGCGGATACACAGGCCTGAAATGTCCCTGTATTTTCCGATAATCATCCAATGAAAAAACAGCCGGCTGTTCCAAAACCAGCTGTTTCTTTTTTGTCATTCTTCCGCGAAGAACATAAAAAGCTCCCGCTTTCAGTGTATTGCGCAGATAAGGCATATTAAACCAGGTAATGCGCAGGCTGCCGCTTTCATCCGAAAAGATACCTGATGTGATCTGGAGCTTCCGGATACGCTGGACGGAAAGAGGTTTCTGGAATCTGCCATAAACCACCACCGTCTCGCCCTCCTTCACCGTACTGATCGGCTGTATTTCCCCGAATTTTTCATAACCACGTGGAAAATAATGAAGAAGTTCCCCTATATTCGTCACACCGATCCGTTCGAACAGTCTGGCTGTTTTTTCCCCGACACCTTTTAAATCTGTGATTGGCGATGTTTCATTCATATATGCTCCATTTCGCAGCTCTTTGATTTCTTTCCTGGTCTGCAGAGTTCTGACGTTACTTCGTTACTCTACCGAAACTACATAATAGTAGATCGGCTGACCACCGGAATACACTTCTATGTCACACGCCGGATACTTTTCAGAAAGAAGATTCTCAAGGTTTTCTGCATCCTCTTTTCTGGTATCCTCACCATAGTATACCGTTATCAGTTCTGCCTCCTCTGCATCCATCTGTTCAATGGTTTCCAGCGTTACGTCTGTGATATCTTTGCCCACCGCAAGAATCGCATGGTCGCCGATTCCCATGATGTCGCCTTCTTTGATTTCCTTATCATCAATATGTGTATCACGGACAGCATAAGTGATCTGTCCGGTCTTTACATTTTTGATTTCCTCCATCATGGCTTCTGTGTTTTCCTCAACAGTTGCCTCCGCACTGTAGGTCACAATGGCTGTGATACCCTGCGGAACCGTTTTCGTGGGAATCACGATGACATTCTTGTCCCTTGTCAGAAGCTTTGCCTGATTGGCTGCCAGAATAATATTTTTATTATTCGGAAGAATATACAGAGTCTCCGCATTGACTTCCTCGATGGCCTTCAGCATATCCTCCGTACTCGGATTCATAGTCTGTCCGCCCTCAATCAGATAATCTACCCCCAGCTCTCTGAAAATCTGTCCGACCCCTTCACCGATGGATACCGAAATAAATCCTACCGGCTTTGGAGGTACTATTTTTTTACGCTCCTCATCCTCAAACTTCTGCTGAGCAGCAACTTTCTGCGCGTCTTTAATCAGCTTTTCGTGATGTTCTTCCCGCATATTGTCAATTTTCATACGTGTCAGAGAACCATACGTAAGTGCCCTGGAAATCGCCTTACCAGGATCGTTCGTATGTACATGTACTTTTACAATATCATCATCTGACACAACGACGATCGAATCACCGATGGACTCAAGGAATGCCTTGAATTCCTGCTCTGTCTGCTCGGTATACTCTTTTTCCAGCATAATAATAAACTCGGTACAGTAACCAAACTTGATATCTGCTTCCGTCTGTGTGGCGGCAGCCGCCCCGGAAACGGATGTGGTACCAGTTTTCGCACCCTCAATGGTATAATCGACTTCCTTTCCAAGGAATCCGTCATATGCACCCTTCATCACCTGCAGCAGTCCCTGTCCGCCGGAATCCACCACTCCGGCTTCTTTGAGCACCGGAAGCATCTCCGGAGTCTGAGAAAGTACAAACTCAGCCTCTTCAATCACCGCTTTCAGGAAATCATCCATGGAGATATCCGTTTCAGCCAGTTCCAGAGCTTTATCCGCAGCTCCCTTTGCCACGGTCAGGATCGTACCTTCCTTTGGCTTCATAACCGCCTTGTAGGCAGTCTCAACGGCTTTCTGTGATGCGGCCGCCAGAACAGTGACATCAATCTCATCGTATTTTTTGATGCCCTTTGTAAATCCACGGAACAGCTGCGAAAGAATGACACCAGAATTCCCACGGGCACCGCGAAGCGAACCGGAAGAAATGGCTTTTGCAAGGACTTCCATAGACGGATTCTCAAGAGCAGCTACTTCTCTTGCCGCAGACATAATGGTCATGGTCATATTTGTGCCGGTATCACCGTCCGGTACCGGAAATACATTCAGTTCATTGATCCATTCTTTTTTTGCTTCCAGATTTTTTGCTCCTGCCAGAAACATCCTGGCAAAAAGCGCGGCATTGATTGTATTTGTTTCCACAACGGGTTCCTCCTTAATCTATCGATCTGACGCCTTCAACAAAAATATTGATTTTATCCATTTCCATACCGGTAAATTCCTCTACCTTGTATTTCACATTACTGATCAGATTATCTGCCACTGCTGAAATACTGACACCATAGGCAACAATCACATGAAAATCAAGAGAAATCTTATTATCTTTCAGCTCCACCTGAATACCATGTTTCAGACTGTCCTTTTTCAGCAGCTTTACAAGTCCATCCTTCACGCTCACGGTTGCCATGCCCACAATACCAAAACATTCTACCGCAACACTGCCGGCGTAGGTAGCAATAACGTCTGTGTCAATCAGAATAGAGCCAAGTTCTGTATCCATTCTTCCTTTCATAAAAATACCTCCTGGTTTATATCATCGCGCAGGGAAAGCGCGTAGGTTAACGGTTTTCTTACTCAGATAAAACCTTTCGGAAACTGTTCACAGTAACCGATATTTTACATTATACCCTGTTTTTACGGAAAAAGGAATATAAAAAAAATATTTTTGCGGTTTTTGTTAATATTGAATAAAATAAGCCAGGGGTTCATTTGTCGGACAACTCGTAAAACAGCTCTTCCTGTAATCCGCAGCGGTTTCTCATAATTTTTTCGAATTTTCTCATTTTTTACTTGCATTTCGCAAAAGCTTCTGGTAGAATACTTAGTGTTGTGAGCCTATATGGAATAAGGCAATATAATGTCAAGGAGGTGCAGTCATGGCTAGATGTGCTGTTTGTGATAAAGGTGCTCATTTCGGAAATAATGTGAGCCATTCACATAGAAGATCAAACAAAATGTGGAAATCAAACATTAAATCTGTTCGCGTGAAAGTTGACGGTGGAACAAAGAAAATGTATGTATGTACTTCTTGTTTACGTTCAGGCAAAGTTGAAAGAGCATAATGGATACGGATTATGAAAGAGCAGGGAATCGTTGTTTCCGGCTCTTTTTTCTGTTGCCATGCATCGGCTGATTATGTAGCTGTACAGCAGCCGGGCGAAGAATCTCTCTTCCACCCGGCTGTATTTTGATCTTATTCAGAAGATTTTATTTCTCTGTACTGAGACGGTGTAACACCCTCGTATCGCTTGAATGCTCTTGTCAATGCCTGCGTATCCGTATACCCTACTGCAGAAGCAACCTGTTTCACCGAATTTCCCTCTTTTAACTGCTCTTTTGCATGTTTCAGCCGAACCCTGTGAATATATTCCAGCACACCACATCCCATCCAGTTTTTAAAACTGCGGCTTACATGAGGTACACTGATTTCAAATTCATCTGCAATTTTGGAAACACTCAGATCCGAATCGTAATAATGATTCTCAATATAAAGCAGCATATCATTCAGCCACTCCGGTTCTTTTTCTTTGGCCCTGCTTTCTCTGTATCGTATGATATCCTCAAAAATAGCTCTGCTTTCATCCATAAACTCATGAATGGACTGTATACGAAACAGACGTTCCTCATAATTCAAAGACTGATAATATTTCCTGTCATCTTCATCTGCATTGACATCTAATGTTGTAATCAGGATACTGATCAGCCCATACATCCGATATATATTATACTTCAGATCTTTCCGGCTTCTGGAAAATGTTTCAAGATAGATTTTATTCAGTTCCCGATAGGCTCCTTCAAAATCCTCACTCTCCAGACAGTTCAAAAGCTTTCTGCTTCCTGTCATGTAAACGGAATAATTGACATTTTCATCTGTATCCGGCATTTCACCATACAGGTATACACCTGCCTGCGTTTTCCCGTTGGAATTCCAGAAATTCAGATAACGCATGCCTTCCTCAAGCTTTTCATAAACCTGCTTTAATCCTTCATACCCCTCTTCCTGCCGGCTGATCATAACACAGGCTGATATCCGGAAGGTATCTTTATAAAACGCCACGATCTCATCCAGCATTGCATGGAGCGTTTCGATCTCTTTCCCATTGTCTCTCATCCCTGCAAGTATCACATAATGCTTTTCCATCTGTATCATCAGGCCCTTATAATGTTCAAAAACACGTTCCTCCAGAATATTATTCAGAACAAAGGACTCCAGATCCTCTGCTTCCCCCTGTCCGTTTAATTCCTGTCTGTTTTCCCCCTCAAAACAGATAAGTGCCATTCGGTATTTCCTGCCGGAAAGCTTTTCTTCCAGTCTGCTTAATGGATATTTCTTTACGACGCCCGAAAGATATTTGGATAACTCATATCCCTCCTGCATCCTGTTTCTGTTTTTGACGCTCCTGGATAATCTTCGATTATCACGAATAAGATCTCCAACAGGAATATAAGTTCTTTTTGACAAATACCAGGAACATGCTGCTGCAGCCGCAATAAAAATCAGGATCTGCAAAGACAGAACCATCATAAATCTGCGCAGCTCCTCATAAAACATGGTATTGGGGACAAACATACTGCATTCCCAGCGAAACAGATTCATTGCTTCCTGCATTTCAATATAATTCTTTTTTTCTTTTTCATCCAGCAGACGACTGTACAGGGATTTCTCCCCGTCCGGCGTTCGGATCGTAACAATACGATCCGATCCACCGATTCCCGCAAGACGGCTTCCACTGTATTCGCTGATTATTACAGCTGTCCTTCGTCCATCTGTATCATAAACCGGACGTAAAAACCAGACCAGATTATGATCGAGAATCTGATAGGATTGTTCCATTTCATCGTTCATCCAGTGGTAAAAATCCTTTGTTTCCAGATTAAATTCTTTGCAGAAAAAACGGATATCGGAATCTCCTGAACGTCTTTTCGAATTCGACGAAACAATGGAATTACTTTTCAAAAAATAAATATGAATATTCTGACAAATATTATTCTGTAAATTAAGCTGCGACAGCGTATTTTTCAGTTCCATCGTCTGAATAATCTGTTCCGGTGTAAATTCACCTTCCATAGAGGCAATTTCCATAATTTCTTTACCGGCTGCCAGTGTATCCGAAAGCTGATAGGAAAGACGGATATTATTTTCAATCCGACCAATAAGCTCACGCATCTGGATACCTGCAGAAGTGCGGATTTCTTTCTGAATATAAAAAACAGAACTGATATAGCCTGCCCCCGTAATCCCAAGCATCACTGTGCACAATACCAGATAAGATAACAAAATGGAACGGAATGTCAGTTTTTTCCCTGTCTTCATAACCGGGACTCCCTTCTTTCGTCTTAGCTTACACTATAATTCTTTTTCTTCTTTTTTACAAGCAAAAGACATCACCGACTCCGTTTATTTTTTGATATAAACCTTCAATTTTTGATTTCAGATTTACATTTTTATCAATTTCAGATTTACATTTTTATCACAGGAAGCTAAAATAAGAATCACAATATAACAGGAGGCTTTTTCATGAAGCGAAAATGCGTTGCTACCATTCTCATCACCCTGACATGCGCTGCGTTATGCTTCAGCGGTATTGTCATAACACATAACAGAAAGGATCCGCTGCATACATCCAACGATTCACTCCCACTGACCGACATCCGGGAAACCTTCACATTTCTTCTGAAAACAGACACAGAACTTCAGCAGCTCTGTGATGGGAATCTGAACAATTCCTTCTTCTATCAGGAGCTGGAAGAACGAACCAATATACACATTGACTGGCTCAGCTCCCTGGATACGCTTAAAGTCAGATATCGTTTCAATCAGGATACGGAAAACATTCCGGATCTCATCAGTATTAATTGCTTCACAGAGGTATATGGCAATATTTCCCTTGACGAGGCCATAGATAACGGAGATATTCTGGATCTGACGGAACTGGTTCCGAAATATGCACCTAATTATTATCGTATCATACAGAAACCTTCTTTAAAACATTTGGCTTATACCGAAGAAGACAGAATTGGATCTATCTATTCTATCAAACAGGAATCTCAGAAACCCTGGGCCGGACTTCAGATACGAAAAGACTGGCTGGATGAACTGAATCTGGATATTCCTGTCACTTATGAAGACTGGGAAATCGTGCTGACAGCTTTTAAAGAAGAAAAAGGTGCTTCTGCCCCGTTTACGCTTCCTTCTATAGGATATACGATGGATGACAGCATAAATGCCGGTTTTCAGGTCAGTCATGGTTTTTTCCAGATTGACGGGGAAGTCCGTTATGGTCCGTGCCAGGACGAATGGCTGGAATACCTCACTTTGATGAATCGATGGTACCAAAAAGGTCTGATCGACCCCAATTATATGACGGATTCTTCTTCCTATTGCAGAAGTGAATCCATCCTGTCCGGCTCCACAGGCGCCTGGTACGGTATGTACACGCTTCCGTCCACCGTGTCAAAATCGGATCCTTCTATTGAAATTGTTGCTGTAAAACCGCCCAGGCTCCGCGAAGAGGATAAACTGCACATCCGTTCAAAGTACAGCGTAAGTGACAATGCCCTTTGTATCACTTCAGCCTGTCAGAATCCCGGTCTGGCCCTTCAATGGATTGACTATCTTTTTTCAGAGGAAGGTTCTCTTTTTGCAAATTACGGAGTGGAGGATGAAACCTATCGCCTGGACAAAAACGGAAATCCTGTTTTCACAGACCAGATTCTGAATAACCCGGATGGTTTAAGCTTTACACAGGCACTGAAAATGCACACTTTCTCGCCAGGGCTCCCCTCTGCCTATCTGGACTGGAAAAGAGAATTTCAATCTATCCCGCCATCCGATATCATCATGTGTGACGTGTGGAATTCCACCGCTTCCGACTATATGCTTCCTTCTGATTTGAGCTTTACATCAAAAGAAAGAACACGCTTATCTGAAATCATGGAAAAAGCCGGTTCCTGCATGCAGAATTATACAACCACTTTTATTACAGGAATCACCCCTCTGAGTGATTACCGTACTTATCTTCAGAAGATGGAAGAATATGGGATTGATGAGGCTGTTCAGATCTACCAGCAGGCATACGAACGATATCTTTCCAAATAATCATAAGTTGAAAAATGACCCGCCAACGGCAGGTCATTTTTCGACTTATTTACAGCATCAACACATTTAAAACGTACTTTCCATATGATTATTTCTTTACTTTTGCATTCTTTGGAAGTCCTGCACGCTTCAGCATGGTCGTGTATTTTTTAAGCTTCTTTGAAGGTACGGTAATCTTTGCCTTTACATTGATCTTTGCAAATGCCCTGCTCTTTACGGAAGTCAGACCATTTACTTTCTTCATATTGACAGAAGAGAGTTTGCTGCACTGTGCAAATGCCTCTTTCTCAATCTTGTTGATGTTTTTCCCGATTGTGACTTTTGCAAGTTTCTTACATCCTTTGAATGCTTTTGCATTAATCTGAGTAACCTTATAAGTGACACCATCAATCTTGACGGTGGCCGCGATGGAAACAGAAGAAATTTTCTTGTTGTTTGTTCCTGTCACAGCTGCTGTTTTCTTTGCTTTATTCAGTATTTTATAGTTTACTCCTTTGACCGTTGCGGTTGTAATGACCGGTCTTGGCGGATCCAGGACTGGAACTTTGTAGTTCTGCAGTTCTGTTTTTTTGGCTTCTGCAGCAAGATCCAGTCCTTCCTGGGCACTTGCCTTCTGGGCTGCAGCAGCTTTCTGTTTCTGAACCTCCGCAATCAGGGCATCCGCCTCTGCTTTCTTCGCTGCTGCACCGGCTGCATCACCATCCACTGTGAGAATCTCCGCTTCCAGATCAACAACTACTGTTCTCTGCTGTGCTTCCTCCGCGTTCTTCCATGCTGCTTCCACTGCCAGCCTATTCGCCTCTGCACGCGCCGCATACAGTTCCACCTCAGCTGTCAGTTTCGCCTTCGGATCTGCTGCGTCTGCCACCTTCTTTTCCGCTGCTGCCACCCGGTTTTCAGCTTCTGCCAGCTTCTTCCTGGCATCGGCTGCTGCTTCTGCTGCCGGCAAAAGCCTGTCATTTGCTTCCGAAAGCTCATTTTCCAGTTTTTTGCGATGCTCTGCTTTCAGATCATTGATTCCATCTCCTGCATATTCCAGAGGAATGATCTCATATATGACTGGTGTAGCATTTTCCCACTGAATCCTTACTTCAAATACGTCTTCATACATATAGGTATAGAAACTGTTCAGACTCTTATCCAGTCTTCCAAGCTCCACCCAGGTGTCTTCGCCCGTGCGCACAGATACCATTGCATTGCTGATGTCTTTTCCGCTCTGTACAATATTCAGTTTGCGGATCTTTGTGGTATCTGACAGGCGGAAAAGAACAGAACCCTCCGTTCTTCCTGCCATATCCGGTTTGAATGCTGTGGTCAGATCCTGATCATTTAAGTTCTGCGGTTCAAATCCGATTACTTCGTTTGGCACTGTCACATAGGTCGGATCATTGATGGTGCGGATATAGGCACCGTCATTTAAACGAATCTCGTTCAATGCCACAAAACGTGAATTATAATTTGCCGTCATGCGCATTCTGATGTATTTTGCAGTAACACCAAGCCCAGTATTCTCCATATAAGCAAATGCCGGATCTACCGTATCATGTATCCATCCATTGTCAACCGGTGCGGTACTTGCATCGTCGGATGTGTTTTCCACTCCATCACCGATGGTCAGGATTTCCGTCCAGTTCACCAGATCATCCGATACTTCAAGAACTGCATCTCTTGGATAGTCAATCTCCGTATCCAGTACATAAACCTTAACGGAATGAATTTCCATTTCCTGTCCCAGTGTGTACAGAATATAGTCATCCTTTGCCGGATAATCACTGTAAATTGCCCGACTGTTCAGATTCTGGTCAAACCAGTTGCGTGTCGTATTGGTATTTCTTGCATCTCCTGCCCCATAAGCCGCATGAATACCCATCGTGGTTTCCACCAGATCCATCGGCTGAATTTCTTTTGAAGTTACCGTAAAGGAATCCAGATCAAAAGTTACCGCACGGTCCGTGTTGTTCGCAAGACGGATATAACGAGCTGCCGCATGCCCGGTTCCGGAAGACCACTCGGTCTGGTTCATGGAACGCTCCAGGGTCAGTTTTTCGGTACCAGCGCCGGAATATGCGATTTCTGTGATGTCATGGATACGATCCAGTTTCAGTCCGATATATTCACCCTTCTGAAGGACTGCCTGATTCATCGGAAGAATCTCTGATACACTCTCCCCATATTCCACTCTCCAGTCTGTTCCTGTGGTGTTGGTGTAATCCATCGGGTCACCTTCTCCGCTTTCCGCATAAGAATATGCAGAAAATTCACAGAATTTTACCCATTTTGCAACCGTTACATCATTTACGATTCTCAGATAACGCGCTGTTTCTCCCTTCAGATTGACCTCATAAGTATCTGCACCGCTGGTCTTTCCCGTGTAGGAAGACAGTCTGGTCCAGTTCTGTCCATCTGACGAGTATTCCAGATGATAGCTGGTCCATTTATCGCCGTCACCGGCTCCGATCAGGGCGCGCACACGTCCCACCGATTTTGTTTCCCCAAGATCCAATGCAATATAATCGCCCGCCAAAGAGTTGTCTTTTTCCGTTGTTGTGGGATTATACCATACATAACTTCCTTCATCCCCATCCGTCATATTGGATTCCGGACCCTGGTATACGCTCCATCCACTGGTACAGCTGTATTCTGCCGCGTACTTCACTTCACCGGTCTGAGGTGCATCACTCTTATTATAAGAAATTTCACGCACTGCAAGCCAACGGTTTTTCCCACCCAGACTGGTGCAGCGGTAACGGAAACCTTTGATTTCCACTGCCTCGGAGAGTTCAAGACTTACCACATTTTTCCCCTCGGCATCCGGCTGCTCATCAAAAGCGGTCCAGGTATTTCCATCCAGCGTATACTCCATCACACCGTCATAGAAGAAATCATTGGGATGTGCGGTTGTGGAAAATGCAAACTCGATATTTTCCACAGAAATCATTTTATTGAAGGTAAGGCCCGCATAATCGCCAACAACCTGATCTCTCTGAATGATGGTTGCCGTAGCTGTACTTCCATCTGTGGCATTTGCCAGTGCCCCGTTCAGATTACTGGAAGCGGTGCTTCCTCCCACCTGGAAGATCAGTGTACTTTCAAATTTAATATGCTCCGGATCCAGAATCTGTTGAACCATGTCAGAAACATATTTCATAACTTTATTTGTAAAAGGAACGATGTGCTGATTGCCAACCTCTGCGTATTTTGTCTCGCCAACATAGTCAAATCCATAGGAGCTGGAATCTTCATAGGATGACTGGGCATTTGCAAAATTCTCCCATACTCCATTTTCATCCTCGTTTTCTTTTGCTTCCAGTGCATCCAGAAGACACAGGTTCGCCTGTGTGAGATTGCGCATGCATTTCAGGAAGGGCTCTGCCTGTGATGCAAGCCGTCTGTTTTGTCCTTTTTCCAGATAACAGTTTGCTGCCTCATTCAGCTTCTCAAATTCCGGACGAAGCACAGAAATGGCCTCTTTCAGATTGCCTCCGGACTGAAGCTTTGACCAGAAATCATTCAGCTTTGGTGCCAGTTCCACCGATTCCTCAAGTGCTGTCACACGTCCATCCATTGCCTGATTAATCATATGCTTTGACATCTCACGCAGTGCCGCGGATTCCTCACTCTCGATGGCAGTGACATGATCGACATATTTGAAGGAATCCTCCCATGCCTGATCTCCCTCTGCCTCATCTTTCCAGCATTTCCATGCGTAATCGGCACAGGTGAAAATGGCCACTTTGGAAGGCTCCGACTGCTGCATCGGATTCAATACGATACCTTCGTAAGTACTGCCGTCTACTCCCGCATGCAGGAAGGTATTCTGACCGCCCATGATCAGATGGTTCTTACTGTTATCACTGCATGGCCAGTTTACCCACATATAAGGATAACGGCCTTCTGCCTCTGTACTTGCTATGTTATTGAAATAATTCTGTCCAAAGGACGGTGTTACCTCTCCCCAGATCTTTCCTCCGGTCGCCATAATATGTACATTTCGGTTTACCTTGTTAATATTCTTTAACTGGGAACTGCCTCCATTTCCATAATAATCATTTGGACAGTAAAGAATATCCCTTCTCAGATCCGGATAGGTCTTCTGCTGCTCTTCCAGCCACTGATTTAAATCATTAAGCAGTCTGACGGTGCTTTCGGGACTTACCGCTGCCGCGTCATCAGCCAGTACACCAAACTGTCTCACCCCTGCTTTCAGAAGCTGTGAGAATTTGGCTGTCACAATGGAAAAATCTTGCTGATAATGCTCTTCCGTATCGAAACGGAACGCATTATTCATAAAGCAGTGAATAGACCATACAAAAAAGCACTTGCTCTCATTTCCTGCCTGGGCAAGCTTTTTGATATCCTCCAGCTTATCATCCGGATAAAGCTCGCGCCATTTTGCATTGTGGTACGGATCATCCTTCGGCGCAAAAATATACTGATTCATCTTGATCTCGCCGCCGAATTTCATCAGTTCCATACGATCCTCAACAGACCACGGATTTCCATAATAGCCTTCAATAAACCCGCGGAACTGAATATCCGAATAATCCGTAATGGTCAGTTCAGCAATCTTTTTATCGGTGATCTGTTCAAAAATACGTTTTAAGGTAGTGACACCATAAAATGCCGCATCCGTATCTTTTCCGAGGACAACGATTTTGCCGTCTTTTACCGACAACATATAGGCATCCGTCTTTTCAAACAGGGAGCTTTCGGCTCCATTTGCTTTCCCGTAAAGATCAGCCTCATCGCCGGATCCATACACACCTACCAGAAAACTGGTCTTTCCCTCAGTCCGGGAAGCACTTTCCTTCAGTCCAAGAATATCCAGTGTTTCTGTGATACGCTCTCTTGTGTAGGAATCAATCTGTTCGCCGATGGACAGGTTTACCTCATCGGTAAGTGCCACTTTTTGTGTACCGTAGGTAATCTTCTGCGGAGTAGGATAGATTTCGTATTCCTCTGCTCCTTCCTTCACACCTGCCGATACCGGAATGCAGAAAAGCAGCAGCATTGCCATAAATGCAAGAAGCCGGATCCCCCACGCCTTTCCTTTTCTGATTTCTCTCATATACATACCCTCCTTTTTCTTATAACAACTATACTGCAATGATAAGTAGTCTCTGATCTGATCGGCAGATATCTGCAGCAAATGTACCAAAAATCACTTATTTTTATACAGTATAAATCGTTTATATGCCTTAACTATAACAATTTCAGAAGACTACGTCAATGATTTATGGATAAAATGTATAAACAATCCTGTATTATCCAAACTTTTTTGTATTATTATGTATATTTTTTGCACAAATGCAAAAAAGCCCTTCAGGACGCATTAGATTCGTTTTCCAAATCCAATGCGGCTGCAGGGCTTTCATGGTTCCTGTCATCATTCTTCTTCGATATGCTCTGCCGGAATAAAGACACGGTCGCGAACCGGATCTACCGGAACAACCGCACGTTTCATGGCTTCCTCACAGAAATAGTCCTGAGCACACAGAAGTACCTTCTTTCCTCTTCGGTCAATTTTCTCATATTTTCCGTCCGGTTTGAGAATATGAGCCTTTAAATTGTCCGCAAGCTGAACATCAAGGATATGTTTTGCTTCCTTTCGGATTTTTTCATCCTTCAGAGGGAATACAATTTCCACTCGTTTATCCAGATTACGGGGCATCCAGTCTGCGCTTCCCATATACAATTCCTCCGCTCCATTGTTATAGAAATAAAAGATACGCGCATGCTCCAGAAAATTCCCCACTATGGAGCGGACACTGATATTCTCACTGACTCCCGGAACCCCTACTTTCAGACAGCAGATTCCGCGGATGATCAGTTCGATTTTTACACCAGCTGCCGAGGCTGCGTAAAGTGCCTCTATGATTTCTCTGTCACAGAGAGAATTCATTTTCGCTATAATTCTTGCCGGTTTTCCCTCAATCGCATGCTTTCTCTCCCTTCCGATAAGCTTCAGGAAACGTTTGCGCAGCCAGATCGGGGCAACCGCCAGATCATTCCAGTGCTTTGGCTCAGAATAACCGGAAAGCATATTAAAGACTGCCGTTGCATCCTCACCGATGGGCTCTGCGCAGGTCAGAAGTCCACAATCCGTATAGAGTTTTGCCGTCGAGTCATTGTAATTGCCTGTTCCAAGATGTACATAGCGTCGGATGCCATCTTCCTCACGCCGCACCACAAGTGTAATCTTGCTGTGCGTCTTCAGTCCCACAAGGCCATAGATAACATGACAACCGGCCTTTTCCAGCATTTTTGCCCAGATAATATTGTTTTCCTCATCAAAACGCGCCTTCAGCTCCACCAGAACCGATACCTGCTTTCCATTCTCAGCAGCCTGCGCAAGGGCAGCAATAATCGGAGAATTTCCACTTACACGGTACAGGGTCTGTTTGATTGCGAGAACATCCGGATCTTTGGCTGCCTTTTTCACAAAATCCACCACCGGATCGAACGTCATATACGGATGATGAAGTAAGATATCACCTTTTCTGATATTGGCAAAAATATCATCCTCATTCATCAGCGCCGGAACAGGCTGCGGAACATATTTTTTTACCTTGCAGTCATCAAAACCTTCCATCCCGTAAAGCTTCATCAGAAAAGTCAGATCCAAAGGACCACTGATTTCAAAAATATCTGCATCTTTTACCGCAAATTCTTTTTTCAGGATCTTCAGCAGGCGTTTGTCAATCTTATCCTCGATTTCCAGCCGGATCACTTCCCCCCACTGCCGTTTTTTCAGCTGTTTCTGAATCTCCTTTAACAAATCTGCAGCTTCATCTTCATCGATGGTCAGATCTGCGTTTCGCATAACACGGTACGGATGAGCACAGACAACATCATAATTCAGAAAGAGCTGTCCGATGTTGCGCTCAATAATCTCTTCCAGAAGGATAACACGTTTTTCCCCGTTTTTTCCATCCGGCAGACATACGATACGCGGCAATACAGACGGCACCTGTACCGTCGCAAACTCCAGCGATTCATGTCCTTCTTTTTCAGCCTTGTTCTCCGCCGTTTTTTTACGGATCAGTGCTCCGATATTCAGTGTTTTATTACGGATCAGCGGGAACGGGCGGGAAGAGTCCATCGCCATGGGTGTCAGCACCGGATAGACATTTTCTTCAAAATATTTGTCCACAAAAATTTTCTGATCAGCAGTCAGATCTTCGTGTTCCTCTATGATCTGAAGACCACGTTTTTTCAGTGCCGGAATCAGGGAACGATTGTAGGTGGAATACTGTAAATTTACCAGATTGTGTGTTTCCTGCAGAATAAGCTCAATCTGTTCGCCTGCGGTAAGTCCGGCAATATCCTTTTTGGTATATTTCGCGTGCACCATATCTTTTAAAGATGCCACCCGAATCATAAAAAACTCATCCAGATTGGAAGCTGTGATACTCAGAAATTTCAGTCTTTCAAACAACGGCAGTGACGTATCCCTTGCCTCTCCCAGGATACGGTCATTAAATCCAAGCCAGCTGAGTTCACGATTTGTATAATATTCCGGTTTTGTAAAATCAATATCTCCCATATTGCACCTCCATTATGCTCACAGTATCCTTTTCTGGTGAATCACCGGTTTGACACTGAATACTTCCTCAAAAAATGCAGCCTTCTCTGCAAATTCCTTCTTTTCCAGAGACAGATCATCATCGGAACTGATGTTGATTACAAGTTCACGCTCCCGCAGCGTCATCTTTGTCTCCTTAAATTTCTGTTTGTGACTGAGGTCAAGAGAATTGACAATGCGCAGGATTGCTGCAAGCTTTGCAATAACCAGATAATTATCCCGGGTTATCAGACTGTTTGATCCAATCTGCTCATAATCCACAAACGGAACGGTATTATATTTTGCCACATTGGCGATAATCTCTTTTTCTTCTTTTGACAGTCCGATAATATCCATGGACATAATAATATTGTAGGCACACTCTCCAGCGTTTGAAAGGCTGATGAACTTCCCGCATCCATGAAGAATCACGGCAATCCGAAGAAGCAGACGTTCGCGCATTCCAAGGCCGTGAAGCTTTCTGGTCTTATCAAAAATATGAACCGCAAGATCCTCACACATCCGGATATGAGATTTGCTGCACTGGTAGCGTTTTGCCGCGTTTCGGGCTGCTGCCAGAATATCCTCATCAAAATCATGACCGGATTTCAGTATTTTATTTTCCTGTGCGTATTCGTATGCCATACCATCCGTCAGATGAAGACCCGGCATCCAGATATTCTCTACGTCCGTCTCCTCGATAAAACAGCGATAGATCACAAGAGAAGGGCGCAGAACGGAGATAATGTCCTCGGGAGTCTCATACCGTTCCGCCACATCCTCATCGGAACGGTAAATGACATCTTCATAAAATGCCATAAACTCTTCTTTTGACATAACCGTTTTCTGAACCACATCGCCGATGTGATCGCCTACCACGATCAGATTCTGAATGAAGCGATCTTTTAAATACAGTTTTTTGTAGGATAAGAGTTCTTTTTTGATTACTTCCGTCAATATGGTCTCATATTGCTTCAGGCTGACCCCTGCATTCATCATCCGTTCCCGCAGGCGCAGATTTCCGATCCGCATATTCTGTGTGGCTACCAGCTTATCTTTGTCAAACAGAGAAATCTGCACACTTCCGCCGCCGATATCGACGATAGCCGTTCCTTTCTGGATGATGGTATTGAATTCATTCTCTCTGGAAGCGATGGACTTATAGTCCATAAAACGCTGGGCAGAATTACCGAGCACTTCAACCTCAAGGCCTGTGTGACGTTTGATATAATCCAGAAGGATCGTGCGATTCTTTGTCTCACGCACGGCGCTTGTAGCACAGACACGGTAGTCATCCACCCGATAGCTTTTCATGATCGTCACAAAATCCTGCAGTACCTCGCAGAGCTCCTCCACCATCTCCACGCTGATTTTACCCATACGATAAGCATCTTTTCCAAGTTCCATCCTGTGACACACGCAGTCAAGCTCCCGGATTCCTTTTCTTGGCGCAATCTCAAAAATCTTCATCTCCACTTCGTAAGAACCGATATCGATTGCAGCAAATAATTTCATGCTCACACTTCCTTCCTCTGACCAAGCAGATGGTCAATAAACTGCTGCGCGGTACGTCCGGAAAGGCCGCCGTACTGCAGCTCCCACTGATTTGCCTGTAAAAGCAGTTCTTCCTCCGGCATGGTAATTCCATATTTCTGTGCAAGCACTTTGACAATATTCTGGAATTCCTTTTTATTTGGCGCGCAGAAGAAAATCTTCAGACCAAACCGGTACACAAGAGAAAGCTTCTCCTGCACGGTATCTGACGAATGCAGATCATCTCTGCGCTCTTCTTTGTCGCTGAACTTTTCCCGAACCAGATGCCGTCTGTTTGATGTGGCGTAAATCAGAATGTTTTCCGGTTTACGCTCCAGTCCGCCTTCGATAACCGCTTTCAGATATTTGTATTCGATTTCAAAATCTTCAAAAGACAGATCATCCATATAGATAATAAAACGATAATTTCTGTTTTTGATCTGAGCGATCACATCGTTCAGATCCTGAAACTGATGTTTGTAGACCTCTATGATACGCAGCCCCTGATCGTAATATTGATTCAGAATTCCCTTGATGCTGGAGGACTTCCCGGTCCCGGCATCTCCAAACAGCAGACAGTTGTTCGCCTTTCGCCCCTCCACAAAGGCTTCTGTATTTTCAATCAGCTTTTTCTTTGCAATCTCATAGCCCACCAGATCATCCAGATGAACGTGTGCAATTTTCGTGATCGGCACAATATGTACGCCATCTTCTTCGTGAGCCACACGGAAAGCCTTGTGAAGTCCAAACTTTCCCACTCCGAAGTCTTTATAAAAAGAAGTCATATCCTCCAAAAACTCATCCACATCAGCCGCCGCGGCAAGTTTTACACTCAGCCTGCAGATCCGGTCACGAATGCGTTCATTGAAAACTTTGCTGTTCTGTGGACTGTTTTCAAAATTCTGAATCATAGAGAAACAGTGAGCAGAAAGCTGTTCTTCCAGTTTTGCAAAGTCCAGAGCATAGAGCTCCATAAAAATCTCAAAATCATGTTTTACCAGTTCATTGATGCTGCCTTCCACTGCACCTCTGATCTCGCTGGCATGGCTGAACACATTCTCGTTGTTAACAAGAAGCCATGTCAGATAACAATGCCACAGATTTCCCTGAAATCCGTACGTTCCTGCAAGTTCCGTCAGACCATGAATGCAGGAAAAATAAAGTCCCCGGATGCTCTGTGCACCCGCACAGCCCTTCTCAGTCTCCGCAAGGATAAATGCCATATCATTCAGGATATCATCCTGTCCCTGCTCATATTCCCGATACACGATCAATTCATCGATACGAAACATTTTCTTTTTCCTTTCTGTCCTGCCTTTTCTGTCAGTAATTTCCAAGTATTTTCAGATTTGTAGCTTCCTCCCGAATCCCACGGAGTGCATTTTTTACCGCACTGTCATTTAAATTTCCTTCAAAATCTATAAAAAACCGGTATTCCCAGTTTCGTTCCGGAATTGGTCTGGACTGGATACCAAACATATTCAGGTTATTATAAATGATATGAGACAAAATATTGTACAAGGAGCCGCTTGTATGCGGTGTCTCAAAACAAATACTGATCTTCCCTGCATCCTTCTGAAAAATACGCTGATTTGTTACAATAATAAAACGGGTGGAGTTTGCCCTGTTGCTGTATATGTTCTCTTTCAGGATCTCAAGACCGAAGCATTTTGCCGCGAATGCGCTGGATATGGATGCCTGTGTGAAGTCCCCTTCATCTGCCACTTTTTTCGCGGCAACAGCCGTATTTTCCAGCGGAATCTGTTTCCAGTCCTCATGCTCCCCCAGAAAAAGCTTGCACTGGGAAAAACCCTGCTGATGCGAATAGACTGTCTTGATATCGGAAAGCTTCGTTCCCGGAAGTCCAAGCAGACAATGCTCACAGCGGATAATCTGTTCCCCTACGATATAGTTTTCAAACTCAACCAGAAGATCATACATATCATTGACACTGCCTGCCGTGGAATTTTCAATGGGCAGAACCGCATAATCGGCTGACCCCTCCGCAATCGCTTCCATGGCATCGCGCCAGTGCGCAACATGAAAAGAATGGATCCCTTCACCAAAGTACTGCTGCATGGCCGCCTGACTGTAAGCACCTTCCACACCCTGATATACCACGCGAACCTTTTCTTTTTCCAGCTCGTCCACACCGATGAACGGCAGTCTTCCCACAACACCATTCTGTGCTAGAAGCTGATACTGCAGCTTACGGCTCATCGCCATGATCTGCTGAAACAGTTCTTCGATACCGTGACTGTTGAAATCATTGTGAGTCAGTCCCTTTACTTTATCGATAACCTTCTTCTCTCGCTCTCTGTCAAATACCTTTTTCCCGGTACTGATCTTATACTGTGCCACCTGTCCGCAGATATCCATACGCTTCTCAAAAAGTTCTGTCATCTGTCTGTCAATAGCATCAATCTCGTCCCTCAGATTCTGTAAATCAACCATCTAATTCTCTCCTAAGCTGTTCCATTGTTTTATTGAGAACCGGATGACGCAGCCATGGCGCGATCTGGCTCAGCGGTTCCAGTACAAAATATCGGTTCTGCATATCGATGTGAGGAATATGCAGATCTTCCGAATCAATCACTTCATTATCGTATAGCAGAATATCCAGATCCAGCGTCCTGGGACCCCATCGCAGGACACGTTCGCGATGTGCTTCCGCTTCAATCTGATGGAGCTGTTCCAGAAGCTCCTTTGGCGTATAGAGAGTCTCCATCTCCAGAACTCCGTTTAAAAACTCTGCCTGATCGGTCACACCATATGGTTTGGTGACGATCCAGTCCGAGACACGGCGGACGCTGCAGCCTGGAAGAGCTCTGAGTCTCTCCACTGCTTCATCCAGATATGCTTTTTTATCTCCCATATTAGATCCAAGCGCAAGATACACTGTATGTCGGGAGCGTCTGATTTCCACCGAGACCGTGCGAAGCGGAAGTCCCACCGGAGCCCAGGGTTTCCCAACCTCCAGCCGAAGTCCGAAAATCAGAGGATAAGCGGTAAGCAACGCTTCTGCCAGCCCTTCTGCCACTGCCTCGATCAGCTGAAAAGTATGCTCCTTCAGATAGCGTGTAATGGTAAGACTCACTTCTCCGTAATTAACAGATTTGTTCAGATCATCTGTTTTTCCAGCCTCCCTGGTATCAACATACAGATCAGCAGAAACCACAAATTTCTGTCCAAGTCTGTTTTCCTCCGGATACACGCCATGGTTTGCAAAGATTTCCAGATCTTTAATATAAATCGTATCCATTTTTCTTCTCCTGCTTCTGTCAGCTTTTCAGAATTGCCTCCGTCATTTTCAGAGCACGGTAATTCTCCTTCACATCATGTACCCGTACAAATGCCGCACCTTTCATAAGGCCGATCACGGTTGTCGCCACCGTTCCTTCCACACGCTGATCAGCCGGAAGATCCAGCGTAAGGCCAATCACCGATTTTCTGGAGGTTCCAAGAAGAACCGGATATCCAAGCTGATGCATACATTCCAGATGATGAATGATTTCCAGATTGTTCTCATAGGTTTTTCCAAATCCAACGCCGGGATCCAGAATGATTTTCTCATCGGCAATGCCCGCCCTTTTTGCAATGGCGATGGTTTCCTTCATATCTTCCAGAAAATCCGGAATAAAATCTTTATAGTCTGCCTGTTTCCGGTTGTGCATCAGACAGCAGGGAACCTTCTTTTCTGCGATCACATCTGCAATTTTCGGGTCAAATTTCAGTCCCCAGATATCATTGACCAGGTCAGCGCCTGCCTCAAGTGCCGCGCGCGCCACACCACTTTTATAGGTATCGATTGAAACCGGAATATCAAAATTTGCCTTCACCATCTCGATCATCGGAAGAACTCTTGCAATCTCCTCCTCATCTGAAATCATGGTGTAACCCGGTCTGGTAGACTCTCCACCAATGTCAATGATGGTCGCTCCCTGTGCGATCATCTCCTCTGTATGACGCATTGCTCTGTCACGGTCATTCCACCTTCCTCCATCGGAAAATGAGTCCGGTGTTACATTTAAAATTCCCATTACATATGCATGGCTTTTCAGATCAAATTCTCGGTTTCCTATTTTCATGTCTTATTCCTCTTTTCTTACGCAGGCTTTCCGCCTCTTCTCTTTATCATTAATACTGAATCTTCAGATTCTTTTTTTCCATGCTCCAGTTGCATTCCGGTTCCGCCGCGCATCCAAAACAGCTTCTTGACATCTTATCTGCACGGTAGAGGATACCGGAGAGATCCCGGCATGCTTTTATTTGTCCGTTTCTGTGATTCTCAATGGCATGGAGAATATCCGCACGTGCATCGTCCGAAAAACCGCAGGCAGAAAGAATCTCTTCCGCGATGGGCAACCCTGCAATCTGATGTGGTATCCCTTTTTCGTACTGAATATGTCTTCCTATATCGTGAAGAAGAGCGGCCGCATAGACCCGCTCTCTCTCCAATCCAAGACCCTGTTCCAAATTAAAAATCCACGCAAGGCGCGCCACATCCAGCAGATGCCCCATATCGTGTCCGCAGAAAATCCTGTCCTTCTCCCATTCCGCAATGCCGGCAAGACAGCTCTGATACAGCGGATGTACAAGAATCCTGTTTACCCGGTCCATCACAGCTTCACCATCTGATAGAAGGTATTCTGCAGTTTTTCATTTCCGTCAAAAATCCCTCTTGTCACTTTTGTCACCGTCTGAGCTCCCGGCTTTTTGATGCCGCGCATGGTCATGCACAGATGCTCCGCTTCGATCATAACCATCACACCCTGCGGTTTCAGAATCTCCATAAATGCATCTGCGATCTGTGCTGTAAGCTGTTCCTGGAGCTGAAGTCTTCTTGCAAAGACCTCTACCGTTCTGGCTATCTTGCTTAATCCAACCACTTCTCCGTCCGGTATGTAAGCCACATGCACTTTTCCGAAAAACGGCAGCATATGATGCTCACACATGGAATAAAAGGTGATATCTTTCTCCATAACCATATCATTGTTATCCACATGGAATCGCTTCTCCAGATGTACGGCCGGATCTTCATCCATACCGCCTGCCAGTTCCCGGTACATGCGTGCAATCCGGTCCGGTGTCTCCAGAAGCCCCTCACGGTTCACATCCTCGCCGATCCCCTCAAGTATCAGCCTTACGCCTTCTTTCACTTTTTCCTGATCTACCATATCAAACCTCATTTCCCGCTGCATCCAGAGCCTTTACGATTTCCCCAAGAAAAGAGAGGGAACCAAAAGCAAGGATGACATCGTCCTTTCCCGCCTTCTGCAGACTTATCTTTACTGCGTCTTCTATATTTTTTTCACAGGATACCTCCTGTATATGACGTTTCCATACTTCTGCCAGCTGCTCTGCCGGCAATGCCCTTGGATTGCCCGGTGTTTCCACGGCAATCACATCTTCCGCATAAGGTGCCGTTATCTCAACAATAGACTCATACTCTTTATCACGAAAAACTCCCATGATGTAGTGCAGCTTTTTATCCGGAAAATAACGCCGGATGGAATCCGCAAGGACTTCTGCACCATCCCTGTTGTGTGCCCCGTCAATGATAACATACGGTTCCTTCTGTAAAACAGTAAAGCGTCCCCGCCAGACAGTCTTTTTCAGTCCTCTGCGAAGGGCATCTTCAGGGATGTCATAACCGAGATCGGTAAGCCCCCGCACTGCCTCTACCGCAAGTACGGCATTGGCGATCTGATAGGAACCCGCCAGAGAAATCTCAAGATGATCATATCCTCCGTAGGAGAAGCTCTGGCTGTCACATCCGTAAACCACATCCGAAGCAGCAGCAGCATCCGCAATGCGAAGGGTACAGCCCTGCTCCCTGCAGGTTTGCTCCACAACCTCCATCGCTTCCGGCTTTTGTCTCATACTGACTACTGTAGTACCTGGTTTGACTATGCCTGCCTTGCACCGTGCAATCCCGGTAAGTGTATTTCCCAGAAATCCCATATGATCCATACTGATGGCTGCCAGCACCTCCATAACCGGTGTCTGAATCACATTGGTGGCATCTGTACTGCCTCCCAATCCAACCTCCAGTGTCACAAGATCACATTTTTCTTCTTTAAAATAGAGAAAGCAAAGCGCCGTCTCAATTTCAAAAGCAGTCGGATGAGGCAGTCCTTCTTTTACCATCTCATCAATACAGCTTCGTATCTGTGTCGTCAGCCTTGCCAGGGAATCTTTCTCAATGTATGCTTCATTTATCTGTATCCGCTCCCGGTAGGAAAACAACGTTGGTGAAATATAGCGTCCTACACGATAACCGGATTCCTTCAATATTGTAGAGAGATATGCCAGCACAGAACCTTTTCCATTTGTCCCGCCGATATGTATAAACTTCAGATCGTCCTGCGGGTTTCCAAGTCTTCCAAGCAGCTCTCTCATATTATCCAGACCAAGTACACTTCCGTATTTAGCAACGTTGTCTAAATATACTCTTGACTCTTTGTAATTCATACTGCTCCATTTCCAATAGATGCAGACATACCTTGGCCTGTCTGCTGCCGGTTCTGCATCGTATCACATAACGGAATTCTTTGCCTGCCCAGCACTCTATCACGTTGAATTATAGTATACCCCACATGATTTTGCAAGTGAAAGCGCTTTTTTCTTGCATAAAATATCATTTCCCGGTCATACTGTTCTTATGAAAAACAATTTTATGAAATGTGGCATATGCGGCTGGTGTCTGGAGCTTTTGTGGACAGGCTTTCTCTCCTTTCGCCGTCGTGACAGAAAACTGACGGGACATTCCTCCCTCTGGATGTTCCCGATTTACGGAATGGCTTCTTTTCTTCATCCTCTTTCCAGGCTTCTTGAAAAATATACCTTCTGGCTGCGCGGTCTTATTTATACGGTCGCTATCTTCTGCACGGAATATCTGACCGGCAGCTTTCTCCGAAAAAGAGGATGCTGTCCCTGGGATTATTCCGATTCGCCCTTTCAGATCCATGGAGTTATCCGTCTGGACTACGCTCCTCTGTGGTTTTTCTGCGGACTGCTTTTTGAGCATTTAAACAGGCAGCAAGGATAAGTGCCTGAAAGAAAGCAAATTGAACGGGCAGCAATACAAGTTCATCTTGAAATCCTCCTGCAAATGGTATATGATAAAGAAAATCTAAAGTTAAAAAGGAGGATATTATGAGACATTTAATGAGTCCACTTGATTTCAGTGTTGAAGAACTGGATCAGCTCCTGAACCTGGCAAATGATATTGAAGCAAATCCAAAAAAATACGCTCACGCATGTGACGGAAAAAAACTGGCTACTTTATTTTATGAACCAAGCACACGTACCAGACTCAGCTTTGAAGCTGCAATGATGAATCTGGGCGGTAATGTACTTGGTTTTTCTTCGGCCGATTCCAGTTCCGCTTCCAAAGGCGAGAGTGTTGCCGATACCATCCGCATGGTAGCCTGCTATGCAGATATCTGCGCCATGCGTCATCCGAAGGAGGGTGCACCCCTGGTGGCTTCCCTTCATTCCCCGATACCCGTTATCAATGCAGGAGATGGCGGTCATCAGCACCCGACTCAGACCCTGACAGACCTTCTGACCATACGTACTCTGAAAGGGAGACTGAACAACCTGACCATTGGACTCTGCGGCGACCTGAAATTCGGACGTACCGTTCATTCGCTGATCAATGCACTGGTTCGCTATACCGGCATCCGTTTCATCCTGATTTCTCCGGAAGAGCTGCGTGTTCCAAGCTACATTCGCGAAGATGTACTGCGCAAAAAAAATATTGAGTTCGAAGAAGTGGAGCGTCTTGAGGATGCACTTCCGAAACTTGATCTGCTCTACATGACGCGTGTCCAGAAAGAGCGTTTCTTCAACGAGGAAGATTATGTGCGAATGAAAGATTTCTATATCCTCGACAGAAAAAAAATGGAGCTTGCGCCGAAGGACATGCTGGTTCTGCATCCCCTTCCCCGTGTAAATGAAATTTCCGTGGAGGTAGATGACGACCCGAGAGCCGTTTATTTTAAACAGGCACAGTTTGGTGTCTATGCACGTATGGCACTGATTCTCACACTTCTGGAGGTGAAAGTATGTTAAATGTCGGACAGTTAAATGAAGGTGTTGTTCTGGATCATATTGAAGCCGGAAAAAGTATGTCCATTTACCATTATCTGAGACTGGACAAGATGGACTGCTGTGTTGCCATCATAAAAAACGCGCGCAGCAACAAAATGGGCAAAAAAGATATCATCAAGGTGGAATGTCCGGTGGATATGCTGGATCTGGATATTCTCGGATTCATCGACCATAATATCACTGTCAACATAATCAAGGACGGAGAAATTGTGGATAAGAAAAAACTGCATCTGCCAAAACAGATCGTAAATGTCATAAAATGTAAAAACCCGCGATGCATCACATCCATTGAACAGGAGCTCGACCATATTTTCGTGCTCTCCGATGAGGAGAAAGAGATATACCGCTGCAAATACTGCGAAGAAAAATATCGCAGCTCCAAAAAACCCAGATAAATGAAAAAGAACAGGAGTCATGGAAATCAATCTGCCATGGCTCCTGTTTTTATCAAAGTTATGATCTACGCGAGCAGGACGATAAGCCGGGTTATGTCGTGAATGATCATCTATCTAGGCCTGACGTTGCCGCCAGGCTCCAGCAACCAACCTGAAACTGACGGGCCGCCATATGTTTCCGCTCGGTCTTGCTTCGAATGGGGTTTACATGTGCCCCCGCTGTTACCAGCAGGGCGGTAGTCTCTTACACTGCCCTTCCACCCTTACCGGCAAAAATGCCGGCGGTATATTTCTGTTGCACTGTCCCTGGAGTCGCCTCCGCCGGACGTTATCCGGCATCCTGCCCTGTGAAGCCCGGACTTTCCTCGTCTGGCACCTTTCGGCCTGCCAGCCGCGATCATTTATCCTACTCGCTAAAGTATGTAGTTATTTTAACATTTCAATCATTGACTGTCAACGACCTTTTTGCTATAATTTATGGCTGACACACAAACATTTGTATGATACAGGAAACATAATATATAGGAAAGAAGTATATTGTCTATGATGAATTGGAAACAAAAAAGCACAAAAGAAAAACTACACTCCCTACTCCCATTAGCGGGCATTTTTCTGCTGGCAGGAGTATTTTTTTACTGTTGTCTGACAAAAGACATGTTCTGGGTTGTGAAGGACGGCAACGTTGCATTTTATAAAAAGCGAATCGTACTGATGACCGTTGTTGTTCTGTATGGTGTTTTCGCATGCCTGATCCGGCTGCCTGAGAATCACCCACATGCCAGAGCCATAAGCCGGATTGTTTTCTGGCTGACACCGGTTGTGACGTTTCTGCTGCTGGAATACGCAAATCCATCCGGTCCCGGCCTTATCTGGAGAAGTCTTGGCTATGTCTCCGTCATGCGTTCTATTGTAACTCTGATTCTTTTATTCCTTGTGATGGGAACACTGTTTGCTCTGACAAACAGCATGCGGTTCTCCGGCTGTTTTCTCTGCCTGTTGGCCATTGTGTTTTCCCTGGCAAACTACTTTACCACGAAGTTCCGCGGTATTCCCATCCTGGCCTCCGACCTGACCATCATGGGTACGGCAATGAATGTGATCAGCAACTATGAGTATACACTGGATTTCAATCGAATCCTGATGCTGACCGGACTGATTGGCTGGTGTGTTCTTCTCTTTCGCATCCCAAAGGTACGACTTCCGAAAGGAAGAAAGCGAATCAAATATGCTCTTGGAAGCGTTGCCGTATGTTTTGCCTCTTTCTGGGTGCTGCTTTACACTCCGGTAATGCGTCAGACGATGCATATCACCATCAACACCTTCCGCCCTATTAAGTCCTATGGAAAAAATGGCTGTATTCTCACTTTTCTGCGCAGCATGCAGCTGATGATCGTGGAGAAGCCGGAAGGTTATTCCGTACAGACTGCAGACCGTATCGCAGAGCCGTACCGCACAGAAGCCAGGGAAGCCGCATCTGCCGGGTATCATACGCCGAATGTGATCGTCGTCATGGATGAAGCGTTTGCTGATCTCCAGGCGATCGGCGATTTTGAAACAAGTGAGGAAGTGATTCCTTATTATCACAGCCTGAAAGAAAATGCAGTAAAAGGATTTGTATATGTCTCTGTTTTCGGCGGTCAGACAGCAAACACGGAATTTGAATTTCTGACTGGTCTTTCCAAGGCATATATACCAGAATCTTCCACACCCTACCAGCTTTATATCAAAAGCCTGCTGCCAGGACTCACAACTTCCCTTGGAAAACAGAATTATCAGGGCATGCTGGCCTTCCACCCGTTCCATGCAAGCGGATACAACCGGAACAATGTCTATCCAAACCTTGGATTCTCCGATTTTATCAGCATTGAAGACATGACTTACGATGACTCCGATCTGATGCGAGGTTTCATCTCGGATGAGGCGGATTTCCAGTACATTTTTGACGAGTACGAAAAAGCAAAGGCATCCTCCGATGCGCCGTTTTATCTTTTCAACGTGACTATGCAGAATCACAGCGGCTATGACAAGGATTTCGATAATCTGGAAATGCCCATCTCCATTGAAAGTGATATGGATAATCCGGAGGCAAAACGTTATCTGAATCTGGTACACCATTCCGATACTGCATTAAAAACCTTGATCGAGTATTTTGAAAAAGTGGAGGAGCCTACCGTTGTCGTATTCTTTGGCGACCATGAACCGGGACTTTCCGATGAATTTTACAGCAAGCTGCTCGGGAAAAATGTGGCAGATCTGACCGATGAGGAAAACATGGAGCTTTACAAGACACCATTTCTGATCTGGGCCAATTACGATATCGAAGAACAGGAAGACATCAATATCAGCATCAACTATCTCTCAACCCTGATGCTGGAATCTGCCGGTATGAAAATGTCACCCTTTCAATACTTCCTGTCCGACATGAAGAAAGAAGTACCCATCCTGACTTCTCATGGCTATTTCGGAAGTGATGGAATCTACTACTCTTTGACCGATGAATCATCCCCTTACTATGATTCACTGGAAAATTATCACATCCTTCAGTATAACGACTTATTTGATAAGAACAACCGAATCGATCAATTCTTCGATTAACAACAAAAAAACGGTCCGTCAGAACAGAGACAGGAAAATCCCCGTCCTTCTGACAGACCGTTTTTTCGAATGCAATTGTAAAGTATATCCCGTCTTCTGCTTTGTTTCTACAGCAAAAAACATCCTCCGCCGATAAACTCCCTTAGCAGAGAATTCATCGGTACGTTTTCACTGGGTATCCCAACAAAGTAATCCAGAAATTTTAGCAGACGCTTTGCTTCCTGATACTCCGGCTCATCTTTTCCTATTCCAAAAAGCTGAGGCTCCGCATACATTTTCAACACAGCAAGCTCATAGATCAGAGCAGAATTAAACATCACATCTGCTTCTTCCTGATAAGGAAAAATGTAAGATTCTTCACCTCTGCGGACAGACGGCCACATACTGATCGTCGCTTTGGCATTTGTTCCACGTGTTCTGCTGTCGCGCACAATCCTGCGCAGAAGTCTTCCGTCTGTGGCAGGTACGCGATTGTGTTCGTCAATGTTCAGCTGTGTCAGCGCACTGATGTAAATTTTAAATTTATTTTCCTTTGGAAGGCTGTAGGAAAGCTGATCGTTCAGACAGTGGATCCCTTCGATCACAAGAATGTCATCCTGCCCAAGTCTGGACGGCACTCCTTTGTACTCACGCTTTCCGCTTACAAAATTAAACACCGGAAGCAATATTTCTTCTCCTGCCAGCAGAGCATTCATATCCTGATTAAACTGCCTTGTGTCAATGGCCTCCAGACATTCATAATTCGGTTTGCCGTCCTCATCCATGGGTGTATCTTCCCGGTTGACAAAATAATTGTCCACGGGAATCGGATGCGGCTTCAGCCCGTGTGCTGAGAGCTGAATAGACAGCCTGTGAGAGAAAGTTGTCTTTCCAGAAGAAGAAGGTCCGGCGATCATCACTATCTTCCTGTCCGGATTAGTAGCGATCTGCTCTGCAATTTCTGCAATTTTCTTCTCCTGAAGTGCTTCCTGAATCAAAATCAGATCATGAATACCATGCTGCACAATATAATCATTCAGCGCCCCCACAGTTGGAATTTCCAGCATTTCTCCCCACTTGAGGGATTCTTTTCTTACGTGGAAAATCTTTGTCTCCGGTTCAAAAGGCGGCACCTCTTTCGGATTCTCTCTGCGCGGCATCTGAAGCACAAATCCATCTTCATAGGGATATAAAGCAAAGTATTTCAGATACGAAGTGTCCGGAACCATATAGCCATAATAATAATCTTCAAACCCATCCAGATTATACAGATTTACTTTGGAAGCCCGACGGTAATGAAACAGCTTCTCCTTGTCTTTCATGCCATACTCGGAAAAAAGAGCCATGGCCTCATCCGTACCGATGGTCTCCTTCGCAATGGGAATCCTCTGCTCCACCATTTCCCGCATATAAGATGACACACGTTCCAGAAAAGCGGCATCCGGATTTACATTGCCATCCACCGTACAGTAATAACCGCTGCTCACAGAAAAATGTATTCCCACTCTCCTGATATTTTCATGCCCGGCCTCATGATAAAATGCCTTCAGCATAAGTAGCGTCATGCTTCTTCGGTATGCCTCAAATCCCTCACCTGAAGCCGTCGTTACAAAAGATAACTCACAGTCCTTACAGACTGTTCGAAAAAGCTCACGAAGCTTGCCATTTTCCTTTGCCAGCACGATATCTGCTTCCTGCTCTGCCTGATACTCCCTGGCAATCGTCAACAGCGGTGTACCGGCAGGATAGCTTCTCTGTTCCGCCCCGATTTTAACTGTAACCTGTCTCTGTTCCATGCAATCCTCCTGACCAAGCCTGTTTTTCCTGTCTATATCATCTCAAAGGGATGGCAAACAGGCTCTGTAAGCACCTCAAGCTTTGGAAAGCGCTCTTCCATCTCCTCCTTCATCTGATGGATAAAGATATGCTCAATTCCATAATGCCCCGCATCAATCACACAGAGTCCCTGATCCACGGCATCGATCCCATCATGATGTCCGAAATCTCCACTGATGTAAACCTGCACTCCTTTTTGGATGGCATCCTTCACCATACTTTTCCCCGATCCCGGCAATATGGCAGCACAGAATACTTCTTTCTGTAAATCTCCAAATACCTTTACCTCCGGTATCCCAAACACCTGCTTCACATACGCTGCACACTCAGCAAGAGACATCCGGTGAGGAAGGTTTCCAAGCATACCAAAACCGCCTTCCCTTCCATCCGGCAGTGTACAGGTAACGGCAAGTATCTTCTCCTCCTGCAGGCCAAGCATCGCAGAGGCAAGGGGCGCCATCTTTACAATATCATAATTTGTGTGCATTGCATAACAGGCAATATCGTTCTGAATCAGCGTGATCAGCCTTCTTCCGTAAAAATCTCCGGTATGAATCTTTTTCAGGCCGCTCATCAGCAAAGGATGATGGGTCAGAATCAGGTCCGCTTTTGCTTCTATTGCATGGCGGATCACCGCATCTGTTGCATCCAGCGCAATGTATACTCTCTGTATTTCTTTCTCCCATCTGCCCGCCTGCAGCCCCGGATTATCCCAGGACTCTGCAACCTGAGGCGGATATGTTTTCTCCAGTTCCGTGATGATATCTCTGCAAATCATAAAAAATTTTCCTCCAAATCAGCACATACGACACTGTGCTTTTCTGTTCATTGCAAGCAGCTCTTCCAGTTCCTTCAGACGCACAAGAGCTTTCTCGCTGCCCGCTGTCCGCAGGTTTTCCATAACCTTCAAAATCTCTGCTTCCTCTTTGTCAAGAAAGCTTCCAAGCACCGGGTTTTTCTCTTTCAGCAGAAACTGCCCATATTTCCATTCTATGTCCGCAAGCGGTTCCATATGCCCATGCACCACATGCATCATGGGATAATATTTTCCATCCTCGCATACCATCTTTTCTGCTGTGATCTTCCAATTGTTGTTCTGCAGATACCGGCGTACCTGATCAATATCGGACTGCGGCTGAAGGATCAGCTCGTTCACTGATTCCAGAACCTGTCGGCCTTCTTCCAGAATTTTACATACCAGACCGCCTCCCATACCGGCTATCACCACAGCATCCGCCTCCTCTGGCTTTAACTTTTCCACGCCATCGGAAAGCCTTGTCTCAATACATTTCATAAGGCCATAAAGACGGATATTTTCTTTTGCCCGGTCAAGTGGTCCGCTTCGGATATCCATCGCAATGGCTGACGGTATTTTCCCCTGCATGCACAAAAAAATCGGTATGTAACCGTGGTCCGTGCCCACGTCTGCCAGACGGCTCTTCTCAGATACCATAGAAGCCACCGCCAGCAGTCTTTCTGATAACTGCAGCATAATAAACTCCCCTTAATCCAGATAATCTTTCAGTTTCCGGCTGCGGCTTGGATGCCTGAGTTTCCGCAGTGCCTTCGCCTCAATCTGCCGGATACGCTCTCTTGTAACCTTAAATTCCTTTCCCACTTCCTCCAGTGTTCTGGAACGCCCGTCTTCCAGGCCAAACCGGAGGGAAAGTACCTTTTTCTCGCGATCCGTCAGCGTTTCCATCACCTCATTGAGCTGCTCCTGCAGCAATGTATAGGCAGCCGCATCTGCAGGCACCTTGGTTCTGTCATCTTTGATAAAGTCGCCCAGATGCGTATCGTCCTCCTCACCCACCGGAGTTTCCAGTGAAATGGGATCCATGGATATTTTCAGGATTTCCTCCACTCTGCCGACTGACATGTGCATCACCTCCGCGATCTCCGAAGCTTTCGGCTCCCTGCCCAGTTTCTGTGTCAGCTGTCTGGAGGTACGCACCGTACGGTTGATAGTCTCCACCATATGCACCGGTATCCGGATGGTTCTTGCCTGATCCGCAATAGCCCTCGTAATGGCCTGACGGATCCACCAGGTTGCATAGGTGCTGAATTTATAGCCCTTTTTGTAATCAAATTTCTCTACCGCCTTAATCAGTCCCAGGTTGCCCTCCTGAATCAGATCCAGAAACTGCATTCCTCTTCCGGTATAGCGTTTTGCAATACTGACTACGAGACGGAGATTGGACTCCGCAAGCCTGCTTTTCGCTTCCTCGTCTCCTTCTTCCATCCGTTTTGCCAGTTCAATTTCTTCTTCTGCAGAAAGCAATGGAATTTTACCGATTTCTTTCAGATACATGCGCACGGGGTCATCGGTACTGATACCCTCAGGAACTTCCAGAACCTCTTCCGACAGATCCACCTCTTCTTCCTCATCCAAAAGGATATTGTCCAGCGTATCGGTCTCACCGGTTCTCAAAACATCCACTCCCTGCTTATCCAGATAATCCAGTATCTTTTCACACTGCGTCTCATTTAGCGGGATTCCTTTAAAATAGTCCATGATTTCCTGATACTCAAGAACATTTTTGTGCTGCTTTGCAAATGCAAGCAAACCCTTCAGTTTCTCCAAAAACTCCCTGCTCTGCTCCTCCATATGACCCACCTTCTTTCTGCGCCGCATCCTTACGTTTCTATCTTTTCCCTTATCATGGGAAATATACAACTCTTACAGCGGAAGCCGCGGCATGCTTTCCATTTTCTTTTTGTCCTGCAGTATTTTCTGCAGACCTGCAAGATCCGCCGGATCCAGATTTGCCATCCTGTGCTCGATACTGTTGTTCATAATTCTCCGTAAAGTCTCATTGAATGCTTTATTATTCTCCGCTTCCGACGTCAGCTTAAGTTTTGCATGAAATAGCGATGCCGCCTCCTTCTGCTGTTCCGGCTCTTCAAAGTGGTTGATAATCCTTGCCGGGTTCAATTCTCCCTGCTCCAGCTGTGCAAACAGAAGCTCTGCTGCCTGATGATACAGATCCACGGTAAAATCCTCCGCGCTGATATATGGTTTTACTTTCTCATATAGCCCCGGTCTCTCAATGAGCCAGGTCAGTAAGAGACGCTGAGATTTCCGGATACCATCATCCTTCTCCTTTTTCTCTTTTTCCTTTTTTTCTTTCACGATATCTGCACGCGGCTCCCGTCCGATGGCACGCATGGCCGTCCTGTTTACCATCTTTCTTAAATTTTCAAATCCGATGTGATATTTCACGGCAACTGCTTCAATGTAATTATCCCGTTCCAGTTCCTGTTCAAATTCCACCAGTTTTTCCGCAACAGACTGGAAAAATGCCGTCTTTCCCTCCGGGTCTTTCATATCATACTGACGTTCCATAGCCGAAAGCTCAAACATAAAACTGTTTTCCGCTTGGTCAATCCGCTCCTGAAAAGCCTCAGCGCCCAATGCCTTGATAAACTCATCCGGATCTTTGTAAGGATCCATATGCAGAACTTTCGCTTTCAGTCCTGCATGCTTTACGATCGGAATAGCTCTGAGTGCTGCGCGCACCCCTGCTTCATCACTGTCGTAAGTCAGGATCACTTCATCCGTATATCTTTTCAGAAGTGCTGCATGCTTATCCGTCAAAGCCGTCCCAAGAGAAGCCACCGCATTTTGAAATCCGGCCTGATGAAGGGAAATGACATCCATATAGCCCTCGCACACCAGAAGATACTTTTTTCGGGAAGTACGTGCCACATTCAGCCCGTAAAGATTACGGCTTTTGTCAAACACTTTCGTCTCCGGGGAATTGAGATACTTGGGTTTTCCATCCCCCATAACACGGCCTCCGAAACCAATCACGCGATTATTCACATCCATGATCGGAAAAATAACACGATTCCAGAATTTATCATACATTCCCCTTTTCTCATCTACATTTACAAGGCCTGCTTCTTTTAACAATTCATCGGAAACGCCCTTACTTTTCATGTACCTGTATAAATCATCGCTGTATTTATTTGCATAACCCAGCCCGAAGCTTTTTATGGTCTCATCCGTAAGCTGCCTGCCTTTCAGATAACGCATAGCCAAAGCTCCATTCTCCGTGCGAAGCTGATAGTAAAAATATCTGGCGGCCATCTTATTCAGCTCCAGAATCCTGCTCCTCAGATCCTGCTGTTTCTTTTCTTCCGCGGAATACTCCTGCTCCGGAAGCTTTACCCCAGCCCTCTCTGCCAGATATTTCAGGGCCTCAGGAAAACTGTAGTTTTCGTATTCCATGATAAAGGTGAATACATTGCCGCCTGCTCCGCAGCCAAAACAATAGTACATCTGTTTGTCCGGGCTCACCGAAAAGGAAGGTGACTTCTCATTGTGAAACGGACACAGTCCAAAATAAGAGCTGCCCTTTTTCTGAAGCTTCACATAGCTGCCGATGACCTCTACAATATCATTTCTTTCTCTGATTTCCTCCACCAGTTCTTCCGGATAATACATACAACCTCTCCTTAACACAAATGCAGGCTATGAGTACCTGCTTTTCCTGATATCTGCTACAGCTGCCACGCTCCTGGAATATACAGCTCAGAAAACTTTTTCATAGCATACTGGTCTGTCATGCCCGCAATATAATCACAGACCACTCGCTCCTCCGGTTCTCCCCGGTTGATCAACATCCGGTACTCCTCCGGAAGTGTCTCCAGATGCCCTTCATAATAATGATAAAGCTCCATAAGCAGATGCTTTGCCTTTTCTTCCTCCACCTTTGCCAGTGGATTCCGATAAACAGCAGTAAACATAAACGAGCGCATTCCCTTCATAGCATGCTCCATCTCAGACGACATAAAAATATCATCCTTTCCCTGACTGTGTATCACAATATCATGAATCAGGGTATTGAGACGTTCTTTCGTTGTGCTGCCCAGAATCTGGCGATACTCTTTTGGGATCTCCGCCTCCGTCAGAATACCGGCACGTTCTGCATCGTCAATATCATGATTGATATAGGCAATTTTGTCTGAAAGTCTTACAATCTTTCCCTCCAGAGTAGCCGGGTTTCCTGCCATCCGGTGGTTTCGTATGCCATCCCGGACTTCCCAGGTCAGATTCAGTCCTTTTCCCTTTTTTTCAAGGATCTCCACAACACGAATACTCTGCTCATAATGAGTAAAACCAAGCGGACAGACTTCGTTCAATGCACTTTCCCCTGCATGGCCAAATGGCGTGTGTCCAAGATCATGGCCCAGTGCAATCGCTTCCACCAGATCTTCATTCATGCGCAGTGCACGTGCAATCGTCCTTCCGGTCTGTGCAACCTCCAGTGTATGCGTCAGTCTCGTGCGATAATGATCTCCCTGCGGCTGCAGAAAAACCTGTGTTTTATGCTTCAGACGTCGAAAAGACTTGGAATGCAGAATACGGTCTCTGTCTCTTTGATAAACGGGACGGATATCACATGGAGGCTCCTCCACGTCACGTCCTCTTGATTTACTGCTGAGCGCTGCGTAGGGACTGAAATATGCTTCCTCACGCTGCTCTGCCATCTCACGAATCGTCATCGCAGCACCCCCTTTCCGTCTATTTTATCACGTTTTTTCCGAACCTAATAGTTATTTTTTCATTTTTATCACAAAAGATCATTATTTCCCCGCAATTCTCTGTAGTCAGCAAACCACATCCTGCCTGAGTCAGCCTGTCTATCGTTTCTGGTGCCGGATGGCCATAACGGTTTCCTTTTCCGTAGGATAAAACTGCAAGCATGGGGTTTACCATTTTCAGGAAATCCTCTGAACTGGCTCCTTTGGATCCATGATGTCCTGCTTTCAGAACCTCGATCTGATTCCCCTCATCCCGGATTTGTCCAAGCCATCCGCTTGAGATCAGATACTTTTCTCCTTCTTTTTCCAGATCTCCCATAAACAGCGCATCAAAGGATCCATAGGCTGCATGAAGAACCAGCGAATTTTCATTTTCCTGTTCTGTTTCAAAATCTGCGGACGGATGCAGACAGGTCAGTGTAAGTTTCCCGGCTCTTAGTCTGTCCCCTGCATGCATTTTTTGAATCTCTGCTCCCCGTTTCCCGGCCAGCATTTCCATCGTCCGATAGGTATCATCCGGATTGGGAATATCCGGTAAGATGAGTGTTCCGATCTGAACTTCCTGGATTTCCGACTCCAGGATCTCCCGAATCCCATTGATATGATCTGCATCCATGTGCGTCAGAAACAGATAATCCAGCGTTTCGATCCCGTGATATTTCAAAAAAGGCAAAATCCGATACTGCCCCACATTTCCCACACTGCTGCTTCCCCCATCACACAGAATCGTAGTCCCATCTTCACTTTGCATAAAAATGGCATCTCCCTGACCCACATCGAGGAAAGCCAGAGATAATCCCCGTGTTCTCTTAACAGGCAGCATCAACATGGCAAAAATCAGAAAGAAAGGAAACGCTTTCTTGCCTTTTTGGCAGTCTCCTCTTTCCTTTGACATAATCCATATGCCGGTAAAAAGAACACAGTAATATACTGCAACCGCCAAACCTTCCGGCCTGCCTGTCCGTATCTGCGAAAGCGGCAGTAAACTGACTGTCTGACAGAGCAGCCTGTAAATCAACAGTATAACATGAACCGGTATCTGAATCAGTTTTGCCGCTCTTTCACAAAAAAGGCCAAGACAAAGTGCCGCTCCTCCACCTGCAAGCACCAGGGGAAGTGCGGGAAGTACGGCCAGATTTATGATCATACCATAAAGTGAAAAAGTATAATAATGCCACAGAATACACGGGAGCAGACCAAGCTGAATCCCGAGACCGGTGAATGCTCTGGTTCCTGGATATTTCTTCAAAACCGAACCAATCCGTTCTACAGACACCACTGCCAGTACCGACAACTGAAAGCCAACCGAGAATAACAGAAGTGGCTCAGAAAGCAGCAGCAGAATCACAGCAAGAGAAAGGGCACTGAGCAGATCATAGGTTCTGCCAAGACACTGTGCCCCCAGAAAAGCCAGAAACATGATCACTGCCCGGCAGGTCGCTGTTCCTGCCCCGGTAAATACGGCATACAACACCATCAGTACACCGGAAAGGGCCGCACAGCCCCAGAAGAAGAATCCCTTTTTTCTCAAAGTCCGGTAAACAGCCATGCCGATCAAAGAAATGTGAAGTCCTGAAATGGCAAGAACATGCGAAATTCCTCCCATCTGATACCAGCTCCTGATATCCGGACTCACACCCGCTGTTTCTCCGAGCAGCATGGCACCAAGTACACCTGCATCTTCCTCATTGAAGATACGGGCAAGACTGTTTTGACCGCAGCGCCTGGCGCAGAAAAGGAACTGTGAAAAACGATCCACATGTCCATCCAGACGTGACACACCTGCATATTTCAGGGTAAATAAGATCCTCTCCATCTTCTGCCATGCCAGAGTGTCAAACTGGCCGTCATTGGTTGGTTCTTCTGCAGGCAGCAGTTTTCCCCGGACGCATACCCGATTTCCATATGAAACGTCTGCCGTTTCTTTCATAATTACCTGTATACGGTATCTGCAGGAGATCTCCTGCATGAAATCAATTTTCAGATCATTCAGATAAAGATACTGAATACCTTTTTTATATTCTATGCCGCAGACACTGCCCTCACAGGACACCTGTTGCCCTTCCCACTGCTTAGGCTCTGGCATCTCTTCTTCCAGTCCCAAAAAACTGGCAAGACAGATCCAGAGTATGAGAAGCAGCGCTGCAGCTGCTAAAGGTCTTTTTCGAAATAGTTTCAAGAATTGTTATGAACTGCTCTCAGTTTCGGTTCCAGGGGTCAGATTCGGATCCACTCCTATACTCGGAGCTGCACCGTTTTCTTCACTTTCCCTGGAGGATCCCCCATCCTTTTCCCGAATGATATCATTGTTCCGTTCAAACGGTTCTGACAGATCCACCGTATCCTGCAAAAGCACATCGGAATTTCCTTCCACCTGGAGCTGCACCCGGTTTATATTTTCACAGCTGTCACAGATGGAATTGACGATGGCATACACCGTCGCCTCCGGTGTCGTCGCCGCGCCCGAAACAGGCTGATTAAATTCACTGCTGAAATTGACAATGCAGAGGTCTCCTTCCACCAAAATCTCACGGATAACCGTATCGGAGGGAACTACCGCAAGCATCCGGCTGCCGGCCGGACCTGCAATCAACTGTTCCACCACAAGCTGCTCCAGAGACGCATCCGGCGCGTAGTGAACATTTCTCATCTGTTTCACCAGAACTCTGCCATTTAAGCCTGCAAAATAAAGTGGAAGTGCTTCGTACTGATACGCATTGATGCTCTCTCCCTCAGAATTGAGAAAAGAAGATGCATGCATGGGACCAACCGGTTCCTTTGCGGAATTTAACAGAGCCTCTCCCTCAACAGTGAACACGACCTCCCGCACATCGGTAATCTGAGTCATCGTCTGTACCACCGCAGCGCGGAACAGCACCTCCTTTACATGACTCATCTCATGATAGCTTTTATCAAAATCTATGGTAAGCCTTCCATCCTTCAGAGTGGAAACCTTTGCAGTCAGACCTTCCGGAAAAACACTCTGGCAGCCGCTTTTATCGATTCCGTCCGCCATGGCACAAAGAAGCTCCTCCACAAGCTCCGTTCCTCCCTCTGCTTTTGGAGAATACTGTTCCTCCAACAGGGCCGTACTGTCTGAATTGACACAGAAAAGCTTATATCCTGCTTCTTTTGTTCCGTCACTTCCCTGACATCCCGCAAGCAGCAGAAAAACAGTCAGAAGAAGAAACAGTCTCGCAGCTTTTTTCATAAAGTTACTCCTTAAACAATTACTCAATTCACATATACCAGAGGAATCCGCACGGTAAACGTGGTTCCTTCCCCTTCTTTACTGTAAACCTTGATAGCACCGCGGTGCATAAGGACTGCACTTCTTGTAATGGCAAGCCCCAGTCCGGTTCCTCCGATCTCTCTGGAATGGGATTTGTCCACACGGTAAAAACGTTCAAAAATAGCCTCCTGGGATTCTTTTGGAATCCCTATGCCGGAATCCTCCACTTTGACATAAAAATATTTGCTGTCAACATTCAGGGAGACGTGCACCCATCCTCCCTCTTTGTTGTATTTAATGGCATTTTCCACCAGATTGGAAATCGCAAGTGTCATCTTTGTCTCATCCACCTGCGCATTTACCGGTCGGAAGCTTTCCAGAACCAGATTGATGTCACGCTTATCCGCTATCGGCGTCAGACGCTTGATGATCAGTTCCAGAAGCTCGTTGATATTCTTCGATTCAATGTGAATATCCGCAGCTTTTTTGTCCATCTTCACCAGTGAGAGCAAATCGGTGATGATTTTATTCTCCCGGTCGATTTCCTCTGCTATATCACCCATAAACTCCTGATAGAGCTCCACCGGTGCATCCGGCTGAGCCAGAAGGGAATCTGCCAGTACCTTCATGGAAGTTATGGGAGTTTTCAGCTCATGCGATACATTGGATACAAACTCCTGCCTGGAGTCATCCAGCGCCTTCATACGCGCAAGCATCTGATTATAAGCCTCCGCCAGCTGCTGTGTCTCTGTATAATCCGGAATGGAAATATCTGCATCCAGAAATCCCTCCTGCACCTGGCTTAAAGACTGTGTGACTTTATCAAAAGGCTTGGCCAACATCCTTGACAGATAATAGGCCGTCAGAAAGATTGCCGCAGCCATGCCGATCTGAAGGACAAGTACCTGACGGTTCAGCGCGTCCCGACTCTCCTTAATATCCTTGGTAGGTGTGCTGACGACCATGACACCTTCGATCTCTTTGCTGCTTGGCTCATAAATCGGGATGGTCATCTCGATAAAACCCGTCTTTTTATCGTAACGCTGGCTGTCCTCCCCCTGAAAACAGCGGATCACCTCTTCCGCCACGATATATTTCTTTTCGTCCAGCCCATAGGTATCTTTTACGATACAAAATTCTTTGTTTACGATCAGAATCCGCCCACTGTAAAGATTGGCCATCTGCTGCATCTCCACATCAGCCAGGGTGGACTCTTCCCCTTCCAGATATCCCGTCTTTGCAATCTGCGCTGTGATCAGATCACTTTGATTCTGGATAATACTCGCCCTCTGCCTTACCGCCTGTTCCTCATAGCTTTTCAGTATTCCATTCTTAATGAGAAGAAGAGGTATGATACCCACAAGAATAAAAATCAGAAACATGCGGCACTGGAGGCTGTTGACGTACTTTCGAACTTTTTCGTTTTTTAAATTCTTAAACACCGGCTCCCCTTAACTCCCCTGATCATGCATGCTGAAAATAATATCCAACGCCCCATTTTGTATGTACATACTTTGGGTCACTGGGATTCGTCTCGATTTTCTCCCTCAGTCTCCGGATATGTACATCCACCGTGCGCACATCACCCGGGTATTCATATCCCCATACAATATTCAGCAGATTCTCCCTGCTGTATACCTTGTTGGGATTAAAGATCAGAAGCTCCAGCACATCAAACTCTTTTGCCGTCAGATTGACCTCTTTTCCGTCTATGCTCACTCTTCTCGCTTCACAGTCCATCACAAGATCGCCTGCCTGAATCACACGGCTCTTTGTCTGCGTCGTGGTCTTTTTTTCCGTACGCCGCATAATGGCCTTAATGCGCGCCTTTACCTCAAGAATGTTAAATGGCTTGGTAATATAGTCATCGGCACCATACTCAAGCCCCAGTATCTTATCCATATCATCTCCCTTGGCAGTCAGCATCACCACAGGAACACTGGACGTCTCACGCAGCTGCTGGCACACTTCAAAACCGTCAAGCTTTGGAAGCATCACATCCAGAAGGATAATATCGTAATCTTTTTCCTTCGCCATGCGCAGCGCTTCTTCACCGTCGTAAGCGCAGTCCACCTCCATGCCATCCTGTTCCAGGCTGAAACGTATACCTTTCACAATCAGTTTTTCGTCATCGACAACTAATACTTTTTTTGCCATATTCATTCTCCTTGCTGAGTGCAGCCATCCTTCGGAACAGCTGTCACTGGATTACTATTTTATCTTTTATTTTGCTGAAAACAGCTTCCTTGATTCCGCTGATATTCATAATATCCTCAATCCGTTCAAAGCCTCCGTTTTCCTCCCGGTAACGGATGATATCCGCTGCTTTGGACTCTCCGATTCCAGGAAGCGTCATCAATTCTTCTGCCCCTGCCTGATTAATGTTGATTTTACCCTGGGCCGTTTCCTTCGTTCCTTGCTCTTCCACGACAGAAACTGCCCCCTGTGCAGCCTCTTCACAGGTATATACCCGGATTTGCTGTCCATCGGACAGAAGAGCTGCCTGATTTACCAGCTCCACAGCCGCATCATCCGAAAAGCCGCCTGCCTCTGCAATCGCCTCATAAACACGCGCTCCCTCTGACAGGGTCACTACACCTGGTTCCTTAACCGCCCCGGTGACATCCACATAGATCAGTGACCCGTTTTTTTCCGGATGCCTCTGTGTACCTGTCTCCTGTGCTTTTCCGGTTCCGTCACAGACATCCGTATCTTCCGGGGATGAACTCTCCGCAGCGTTTTCCCCATACAGACCAGTCTCTCTGCTTTCCTTTAAGACCTGCTCAAAGCTGATCTCTTTTCCGCTATCCGAACATCCGGACAAAATCAGGCACAGAAAAAATGCCCCTGCGGACAATATTACAATCAATAATTTTCTCAAAAAGGCCTCCTTACCGCCTTTTCGACAAAATCCCCCTTTATACAGATATCACTATTCTATCGAATAATCCTCAAAAATACAATAGTTTTTTCTTTTACCATTTGAAAATCACCACACCTGCAATCGCAATTGCCATACCAATGACCCTGCGCCACTCCAACGGCTGCCGTTCCACCCCGAACCATCCCATGATTTCTATCACATATGCAACGATCAGCTGAGATATTACAATCAGCATTGCCGCTCTGGCTGGTCCAAGGTGATCCATGCTCTGAATAACCGTTACCGTAATGAAGGCTCCGATCACGCCGCCAAGCAATGTCCATTTATTCGGCACCTGCAAAAGTGTCATAAAATTCTGTCTGTCCGTTGCCGCCCAGAGAATCAGACAGACCACAAGAGCTGAAAACTGTACAAAACTTGTGGATACCCATAGACTCGTTGCCTTTGTAACCTGTGTATTGAAAACTCCCTGAACACTCATAAGCGCTCCTGACAAAAGCGCAGTCAGAATTCCGATCATAAAAACACTCCTTTGCATTCACTTTTTTCTAGTGTCTGCAAAAGGAGTGTTTTTATTCAAAATCGTTTCACAGTACTTCCTCTAATTTTCGTACCATCTCGTCGATATCCTGTTCCGTGATAACAAGCGGCGGAACAAAACGCAGCACATCACTGCCCGCGGACATGAGCACAAGCCCGTTCTCCAGCGCTGCCTTCACAATCTCACCAACGGGACGTCCTGTAACCACAAGACCCTGCATAAAGCCTTTTCCTCTGCGTGCGGCAAAACAGTCATGTTTCTTTACAAGCTCATCCAGCTTCTGCTCGAAATACGGAGTCACCCTTTGTACATGTCCCACAATGTCATGCTTCTCAAACAGATCAAACACCTTGGATACCGCTGCGCATGCAAACGGGTTTCCACCGTAGGTTGTCCCGTGATCTCCAGGAACCAGAGAGGCAGCGGCTGTCTTTTCGTTCAGCACAAATGCACCCACCGGCACACCACATCCCAGTGCCTTGGCACAGGTCATAATATCCGGCATCACACCATATTCCTGCCATGCAAACATGTGTCCCGTACGCCCCATTCCACACTGAATCTCATCCAGGATCAGCAGAATGTCGTGCTCCTCACAGAGCTCCTTCACTCCTCTTAAAAAGCTTTCTTCAATGGGATAAATGCCTCCTTCACCCTGCAGCGTTTCCATAATGATTGCACAGGTCTTGTCTGTGATCTGAGACTTCACACTCTCCAGATCATTGTAATCGGCAAACCGCACACCGCCCATCAGCGGCTTGAATGCCTCCTGATAATGTGGATTCCCTGTCACAGACAAAGCCCCCACACTTCTTCCATGGAAGGAATGGTTCATGGCAATAATCTCATGATCTGTACCATGATCTTTATTCCAGGCATATTTTCGCGCTGCTTTGATGGCACCTTCGATCGCTTCCGTACCGCTGTTCGTAAAAAACACACGGCTCATACCACTTGCTCTCTGCAGCTTTTCAGATGCCTCCATCAGAGGCACATTGTAGAACAGATTTGATGTGTGGATGATCCTGTCGATCTGCCCCTTCAGCGCCTCATCGTAGTCGTCAAAATGATATCCCAGCGCAAACACTGCAATACCGGCACCAAAATCCAGATATTCTTTTCCATCTGTATCGTACAGGCGAACTCCTTCTCCTTTTTCAAATACCACCGGAAACCGGTTATAAGTGTGAAGCACAGCCTGTTCGGTTTTTTCCATATACTCATTCATCTTCATTGTAAAAACGCTCCTCTTCATCTCCGATAATAGCAGTTCCCACGCCTTTGTTTGTGTAGAACTCAAGCAGCAGGCAGTGCGGAATCCTTCCATCCAGAATATGCACTCTGGAAACACCGGCTTTAATGGCATCCACACAATTCTGGATCTTGGGGAGCATACCCCCGCCCACGTTTCCGCTTGCAAGCAGTTCTTCCGCCTCCAGAATGCTGAGCTCCGAAATCAGCGAGGATTTGTCCAGCGGGTCACGGTAAACACCCTCGATATCTGTCAGAAATACCAGTTTGGACGCCCCCATTGCCGTAGCGATGGCACAGGCCGCATCGTCCGCATTGATATTGTAAGAATGATATCCCTCATCCGAACCGATGGGGCAGACCACCGGAACAAAGTCATTGTCCAGAAGGGTATTCAGAAGTTTTGTGTTGACCTCTGTCACCTCTCCCACAAAACCAATATCCTCCCCTTTGGAAAGCTTCTTCTTCACACGCAGAACCGAACCATCCTTGCCGCTGATCCCTACCGCATGGACACCTACTTTTTCCATAATAGAAGCCAGACCTTTGTTGATCCGGTTGAGAACCATCTCCGCCACTTCCATAGTATCCTTATCGGTCACACGCAGACCATTGACAAATCGCGTCTCGATTCCTACCTTTTTCGTCCATTTTGTGATTTCCTTGCCTCCGCCATGGACGATGATCGGCCGAAAGCCCACAAGCTTCAGAAGTGCCACATCGCGCACCACATTTTTCTTCAGTTCATGATCCACCATTGCGCTTCCGCCGTATTTTACCACGATGGTCTTGCCGCGGAATTTCTGTATGTAGGGTAATGCCTCATTCAACACGCTGGCTTTCTGCAGCCAGTTTTCCATTGTTTCCATTTTCTTCCTCCAAATTATGAACGATAATCTGCATTTATTTTTACATAATCGTAAGTCAGATCGCATCCCCATGCAGATGCCGACACATCTCCCATCTTAATGTCTGCGATCGCTGTTACTTCTTTTTCCGATAAAATCTTTGTGGCCGTCTCTTCGCTGTAGTCCGTCGCCACACCATTTTGGATGATCTGCAGCCTTCCTGCTGCGCTCTCAAAATAAAGATCCACCTTTTCCGGTTCGAAATCGGCACCGGAGTAGCCCATGGCACAGAGAATACGTCCCCAGTTGGCATCATGACCGTAGATTGCCGCCTTGGTCAGGCTGGAACACACGATCGATTTTGCAAGCGTCTTCGCCTGTTCTTTTGTAGCCGCCCCGACAATCTTTGCTTCAAACAAAGCGGTGGCCCCTTCCCCGTCACCTGCCATTTTCTTTGCAAGCTCCACATTCACATAATGAAGCGCCTCTGCAAAGCACTGATAATCTTCATCCTCCTGTGTGATCGGCGGATTGTCTGCAAGCCCGTTTGCCAGCAGAAGAACCGTATCGTTTGTAGATGTATCACCGTCCACGGAAATCATATTATAAGTGTCCTGCACATCCGCACTCAGTACTTTCTGGAGCATTTCCTTTGAAATGGCCGCATCTGTTGTCACAAAGCTTAACATCGTGCACATATTGGGATGGATCATCCCGGATCCCTTGCACATACCTCCGACGGTTACTGTCTTTCCGCCAATCTCCACGGTCACTGCCACCTCTTTTTTGACGGTATCCGTTGTCATGATGGACTCTGCCGCCACCATGGCAGCTTCCCGGCTGTCTGACAGAAGCGGAACCAGATTCTTCACACCTTCTTTGATGATATCCATGGGAAGCTGTCTGCCGATCACACCTGTGGATGCCACCAAAACCTCATCCTCCAGAACACCGAGCACTTCTGCTGCCGCCTTCGCTGTCTCGCGGCAGTAGCCGTAGCCTTCCTCCCCCGTACAGGCATTTGCGATACCGCTGTTTGCCACAACGGCATGCACCGTTCCATTCCCATATACCACTTTCTGATCCCATTTTACCGGTGCCGCTTTTACGATATTCGTGGTAAACGTACCGGCAGCCGTACAGGGTGTCCGGCTGTAAATCATTGCCATATCTTTTTTGTTTCCTTTTTTGATCCCTGCGTAAAGACCAGCCGCCTGGAATCCTTTTGCGGCTGTTACGCCTCCTTCTATTATTTTCATCCTTTTATCCTTTCTGTCTGCCAACAATCAAAGGTTTCAAAATCTGTCCCGTCACGGAAACATCGGAACTCCCTGGAGTCCTTCGTTTTCCGGAAAGCCGAACATCAGATTCATGTTCTGAACCGCCTGTCCTGCGGCACCTTTTACCAGGTTGTCCATGGCACCCATCATAATAATGCGTTTTGTGCGCGGATCAATCTTAAAATTCACATCCACATAATTGCTGCCCTCCACCCATTTCGTCTCTGGGCATACATCCTGATCCAGGACACGGACAAACTGTTCCTTCGCATAATATTTCTCATAGATGGCTCTCACTTCTTCATAAGAAACATCCTTTTTCAAAGAAGCGTAGGCCGTGATCAGAATACCCCGGTTCATGGGAACCAGATGCGGGGTAAAGTTAATATGAACCGGATAACCGGCTGCATAGCTCAACTGTTCCTCAATTTCCGGAGTGTGCCTGTGCGTCGCCACTCCGTAAGCTTTGATATTTTCATTTACTTCACAGTAAAGATTGGCAACCTTTGCCCCGCGCCCGGCACCGGACGTACCGGATTTGGCATCAATGATCACCGTATTTCCATCAATGATCCCTTCTTTTAAGAGAGGATAAATGGAAAGCGTGCTGCATGTGGGATAACATCCAGGATTAGCGATGAGACGGGCCTTTTTTACTTCTTCCCGGTTGATCTCACAGAGCCCGTAAACTGCTTCCTCAATAAACTGCGGAGATTTGTGCTCTATTTTGTACCATTCCTCATATGTCTTTACATCCTTAATGCGAAAATCAGCACTTAAATCAATCACTTTTGCTTTCGAGAGAATTTCTTCATTTATAAGCGATGCACACAGCCCCTGAGGCGTTGCCGTAAAAATCACATCCACCTCATCCGCCAGCTGTGCCATGTTGTCGTCCATACATCTGGCATCTACGATCTGAAACATGTTCTGATAGACTTCATAATATTTCTTATCAATATAGCTTCTGGATCCGTACCACACGATCTCTGCCTCCCTGTGGTTCAGAAGAAGGCGTACCAGCTCGCCCCCTGCATATCCAGTCGCCCCGATAATACCGGCTTTTATCATAATTTTAACTCCTTTCCTGATGATCCAGACAGCAGCCCGGATTCCTGAGATTCGAAATGCATAAATAAACCGGCTGCTGCCGCACTCCTTTGAAGTTCTGCCGCCGGGCCAAGTACCTGTCCGGCTGAATCTTTACTATCATATACCAGTTTCTTCCGGAAGTAAAGTATTTTCTTTATACATTTTATGTATATTTATGCGCTATATATGTATATTATGCATTTTGATCACGGAAAATAAACTTTTTCAAATTACCTCTTGCATAATTATGACAGATGATGTATAGTGTAACCTGTCGGCGGGAGATCAGGTGCAAACAGAGGACGCATTTGATTTCACCGGACAGGTTAAAGAAGAAAAACGCACTGCGTTTCCATGATAACATTCATCATATTAGGAGGATTTTTATTATGAAAGAAAAAGTAGTTCTGGCATACTCCGGCGGTCTTGACACCACCACACTCATCCCCTGGTTAAAGGAAACCTTTGATTATGAAGTAATCTGCTGCTGTATCAACTGCGGTCAGGGCAATGAGCTGGAAGGCCTGGAAGAAAGAGCAAAGCTTTCAGGCGCTTCGAAATTATATATTGAAGATATTATCGACGAATTCTGCGATGATTTCATTATGCCATGTGTAAAGGCAGGTGCCGTATACGAGCACAAATATCTGCTTGGAACCTCCATGGCACGTCCGGTCATCGCAAAGAAGCTGGTTGAGATTGCCCGCAAGGAGGGTGCCACCACCATCTGCCACGGTGCTACCGGAAAAGGAAATGACCAGATCCGTTTTGAGCTGAGCATCAAGGCACTGGCACCGGATCTGAAAATCATCGCTCCCTGGCGTATGACAGACGTATGGACCATCCAGTCCCGCGAAGATGAGATTGAATACTGCAAACAGCATGGGATCGATCTTCCATTCGACCACAGTCACAGCTACAGCCGCGACCGTAACCTGTGGCACATCAGCCATGAGGGTCTGGAGCTTGAGGATCCGGCAAATGAGCCAAACTACGACAACATGCTGGTACTTGGCGTGACACCGGAACAGGCTCCGGACGAAGGTGAGTATGTGACTATGACATTTGAAGCGGGTATCCCGAAAACGCTCAACGGCAAGGCAATGAAGGTATCTGAAATTATCACAGAACTGAATGCTCTTGGCGGAAAACACGGTATCGGTATTGTGGACATCGTTGAAAACCGCGTTGTGGGCATGAAGTCCCGCGGCGTTTACGAGACACCGGGCGGAACCATCCTGATGGAAGCACATGATCAGCTGGAGGAACTGGTTCTGGACCGTGATACCATGGAGACAAAGAAAAAACTGGGCAGTCAGTTTGCTCAGATTGTATACGAAGGCAAATGGTTTACACCGCTGCGTGAGGCCATCCAAGCATTTGTTGATGTGACACAGCAGTATGTGACCGGTGAAGTTAAATTCAAGCTTTACAAAGGCAATATCACCAAAGCCGGCACCACATCCCCATACAGCCTGTACAATGAATCTCTGGCATCCTTCACCACCGGTGACCTCTATGACCACCATGATGCCAGCGGGTTTATCACACTGTTTGGTCTCCCGCTCAAGGTGCGCGCTATGAAGATGGCAGAACTTCAGAAAAACAACCAGAAATAAACAGTCCGAAAAACCGGAATTATTCATTTCACACGGATCCCCGCCGGAGCATCGCTCCAGCGGGGATCTGTGTTTTATTCAAGGTAAAGAAACCTTCGGCAACTGTCCGTCTGCCTTATCCTTTTGTGACGGTAACCTTTACCACCACTTTTTTCTTTCCGGAGCGCACCGTTATCTTCGCCTTCCCTGCCTTCCTTCCCCGGATTACTCCTTTTTTTGTCACAGTTACGATCTTCTTGTCAGATGTCTGGTAAGTCACTTTCTGACTTGACGTAAGCGGCGTCACTGCCGTCTCCAGCTTTTTCTTCTGCCGAACTTTCAGTTTCAGGCTTTTTGCAGATACTGTGATCTTACTGGTCGTTACCGGTTTTTTCTGTACCTGAATGACAACCGAGGCGGACAGATTACTTTTCAGTGTAACGGTAACCCTGGCTTTTCCCACTCTCCTGCCTTTTATTGTTCCATTTTTTGACACAGAAATAATTTTGGGATTGCTGCTCTTCCAGGAAACGATGGAATCTCCCTCCGTCATCTTCGTCACCTTCACTGCCTTTGTGGACTGGTTGACTTTAAGCGGCAGACTTTTCACGTTCAGAGAAATGATCGGCTTTAATTTTGCAATCGCCTGCACATCCGTCTTTGCTGTGCAGCCTGCATCCATACAGTGGCGGGACCGGATTCCTTCTTCCCATAAGGTTGCCTGTTTATCCACCGTGTAAAAATCGGCAAAGTGATGCGTTTCCTCCTGCGTTTCGTACTTTGCATAAATCTCCATATCACCCGATACCAGAGTTCCTTCCTGCAGCATATACTCTGTACCATCTGCATTCCTGCTGTACCATCCAAGAAAACGTTTTCTGTCTGAGGGAGCCGGCAGGATCAAGGTCTCACCTTTCCTGTAGTAATCCACGATTGTCTGATTTCCATGCTCAGAATAGACAATTCTGCAGTTTTGCTGTACCAGAATCGTTTCCCTGTTATTCTGAAGAGCGATATCCTGCACATCGGATATCACTTCCACCGTAATGGCTTCTTCTTCTCCGGGATTTTCAAAAAAGTCATCCTTCAGAAGAATCTGAAAGGCTTCCCTTTGCCCCGGTTCCAGTTCCGGGAGATCAATTCGCATCGGATGGTCAGACACATTTTCCTCATTTGACAGGATAACCTGTCCTCCGGCCGGTTCCTTCCCCTGATTCTCCACCAGTACGGTTAACTGTACCTCTTTTCCCTCCATGGACTGCTCCACTTCCAGGGCCAGATCTGCGGATGATACAAAAATCTGTGTCTGGTTATCGCCTTTGTTTGTCTCTTCATAGACGTTTCCTTCGTCTTCCTCCCAGATTTCGATTGCGTATGCTTCATTTCCTGGATTTTCCCCCCGGGGAATTTCAATTTCTATTTTTTCCTCTTCCCCTGGTTCCAGACCTGCGGTCTTCACGCCATTTGCCACGATTTCCCTGCGGCTGTTCTTCACCTCATAGCGGATACCGGAAACGGTTCTGCTTCCTTTGTTCCAGACTGTCAGTGTTACCGGAAGTGGCTCTTCTGCCAGCACCTGTTCATCCGAAAAATCCGTGCCCACCAGAACCAGATCACGCACATCGTCCAGCCAGATCCAGCCTAAGCTGTCCTTCATCTCCCCTGTCCCGGCATCCAGCTGTGTCTTCTGCACCACTGCACATTCCTGCCCATCCAGGGTCATGATCTGAAGATTTCCAAGATAAGCCTCCTGATTGGAAAGTGCCACCGGTGTTGTAAAACTGCCGTCTTCCTTTCTTGTCATCCGGTAAATATCGGAGCCTTCCCCGCCACCGGCAAGAAAATAAATGGAGGATCCATGGATCTGATATTCACCGGATATCAGGGTCTGCATATCTGAGAACCGATTCTCCGGTTTTTCATCCAGCCCACGCATCTCAAACAGTTCTCCTCCAGAGAGCCAGATCAGAACCTCTTCCTCTTCTCCCGGAAAGGTATTGATCTGCAGCTCCTCCACATCACCTTCGGCCACCTTCACCGGATTTTTTTCATTAAGCGGAAGGACGTATACCTCACGGTCTTCTGTAGTATCCAGATCATTGTCCGTATCCTGAATATAAGCTGCCACCGGCATACCGCCAAGCATCCCGGCCCGAAGCTCCAGAATACAGTTCTGATTTTCCAGGAGCGTTCTTGTCTCACCTTTTACTCCATTTTCTTCCATTCCCATAACAAGGCGATTGGAATCATTCCGGTTATAATAGTCATTCTGCTCATTCTCCACCCAGAGCGTGTACTGCTTTCCCGAAACAGCCAGGGTTTCCGGAAGAGAGCGGTAAATCTTTTCCTCCGTACTGGTCCAGGCTCCCGGCTTCTCAAAACATTTCATGTTCGGATTGTATTTCGCGGTAACGATCCCCTGTTCGGAAGCATAATCCCGGATGTCCGGTTTCCCATCCGGAAAGACCACATTTGCCTCCTGATAAGTCAGATAGATATCACTTCCATCCGTCGTAAGACAGAAAGCACCATCTGCCCTTTTGTTGTCATCCACCGGTTTGGGTTCACTCCAGGTCCCATTTTCATAGACAGAATAGACAAGCTGGCCCACATTGCTGCCTGTCCTGATACCGTCATCCTGATTCAGTACCATCAGCGTGCAGTCTCCTGCTGTCACCGTTTGCGGTTCTGCTTTTCCCCAGATTCCTGTCTGCAGATCCTTGATCCGGTTGTCGGAGGCAGCCTTTGTCTCTGTCACCTGTCCATCCCATGCGGAACGTTCTTTCAGATAGCTTCTGTCTATGGAAGTGTATTCTTCCACGCAATACAGATCTTCCTGTTGTGTTTCAAAACCGCGTTCTATCGGCTCAATCCAGTCTCTGCGGTTATACAGATTCCAGGTGTGGTGAGCCCATTTTTTACTGTACTCCAGGGGTCCTGCATAAGCTCGAAGTCCAACCTCCCCGGAAAGATCCACATAGTTGATTCCGGCAGCCTGACCTCCGATCGTGGCAAGCTGAATCTCCAAATCCAGGTCCAGCCCTCCGTATACTCCACCGGCTGCAATACCAAATCCGACCCCTGCAAAGAGATCCATATTCATATTCAGGTTTATTTTGACATCACCAAGAAGCGTGTTCTTTTTACAGTCATAGACAAAAGCGGAACTGACATCACCTTTCAGGCTTCCTTTGATATCCACAGTCACAGGAACAACTACAACAACCGTCGGCCAGTTAAAGGAAGCACTGGCCTCCACCTGAACACAGAGATAACCTTTTACCGATTTGATTTCCCCGTCAATCCCGATTTTTCCCTCAGCATATCCCACTACGTTTACTTTGGGAGGCTCCTTGTCAAATCCGAAAATCTCCATCTTCTGGCCGCTTTTCCCGTATTCCCGGATTTTTTCATTCACCGTTCCCACTGATATCTTACCAGCCTGCTTCAGCTGACCCAGATTCAGGAAAAAGTCCCGAAGCTCAGCTCTTTTTTCCGCCTTATCCATCAAAGCTTCGTTCACATTAAAACCAATGTTGACCGTAGTGCTTTCGTCTCCGTCTTCTATCTTAAACGTCACCGGAAGCTTCGGTGTGCTGACTTTGAAAGTCCCACCTCCCACAACCGGAATATCATCCCCCACACCGACTGAAATCCCATCTCCAAGAGACAGGCTGCTCTCAATCTTTGGTGGTTCTGAAATCACAAGGTTCAAGGTTGTACGGACAAAATACACCTCTCCATCCTTATCAAAGTATACCCGGACATGTACCCCTTTTCCGGCTTTGAAACGTCCTGCCCGCAATCCTTCTATCTTTCCATTCTGAAAGACTCCGATCTTTTTGTCATCCTGCCAGAGTTCATATCGCTTTATCTGATCCTGAACTTCCGGAAGCTCAAGCGTAATGCTGAAGGTTTCCGTGTTGTCCGTCGTAAGGCGTTTGGAATCCTCTACAAGATTCAGGTTTTCGGTGAACGCACCGTTAAAATAAGCTTTTCGAATCGCATAAACTTCCTGAGCCGCCGTATACAGAGTAACCATTTCTGCCATGGTTTTTTTCCTCTGATGATTTTTCTCAAAATAGGACGCATATCCTCTGCGGTAAATCAGCAGATTTTCCACATCCGTCCATGGATGGTCAAACATGGCATCTCCGTTTTCATCTGTCGTTTGCGTTTCTTCACCAAGCACGACCGTCGCCCCGGCAATGGGATCTCCGTTTCTGTCCTTCACATGAATGCCATAATTATCTCCGGTAAGCTTTTTCACCGTAGTTGAAAGATTTCCTTTCTCATTGCTCCAGTACGCGTACCAGGTGGTATCCTCTGTAATTTTTGTATCCGTCGTAAGCGGCTCTCCTTCCCCCTGCATAAAAGAAAACCAGCCGTTAAAATACATTCCTTCTTTTTTAGGTTCTTCCGGCAGGCGAATGGAGGTTCCCTTCTTCACACCGGTGATATCGGCCACTGCCGTTCCTCCCTGACTGTTAAACCGAACCGTATAGCGGTCCTCTGCAGCCGGAAAATAATTCAACGCGCGGAAGATCAGCTGATATTCCATACCATACGTGTTGGATAGCTCTTCCCCAAATTTCTGCATATATTGATTCAGATACTCATAGGCCAGCACACCCCTGGTATCCAGCTCGCAGTGAATCAGAAGCTTCTGTCCAGGTTCCAGTGTATCCGGCATTTTCTCAATATAGGCCGGCGTCATACTTCCCGCCTGATACAGCAGGACTTCAAGTCTGGTGCCAACAATATCTGTTTCTGGCCGATACACCGGATGATCCCCCAGATTTTCCAGCTGAATATCATAATAAAGCATTCCTTTTTTCAGCGCTTCTGCCATATATATTTTCATCTGAAGTCCCGAAAGTCCATGCACCTGGACAGGATTTTCCGTTTTAAAACGGGCACTCACCGGTCGGTTAAATGCTTCCAGCCTGCCGCTGTAATCTGCGCTGAAAGAATACTCTCCCACCTCATCTCCGCGCAGGATCCATCGTACGGTTTCCTGGGTTTCTCCACTGATTTCAGGAATCTCCACCAGGGCATCTTCCGCTGTATTTTCACTGCTCCTGACTATCGTCAGTCCTTTGGGAAGATTCAGCCGGATCCGATTGTCTGTCAGAGAGATTCCCTGCGACGCATGATTGATTATGTAAAGCTTTACATCAAAAAATTCCTTTACCGTGCGAATGCTTACCGGAACATCCAGAATTGCCACCATCAGATTTTCCCCGAAGTCCGGTTGATCCGTCCTCGTCTCACTGGAAATCACCTGGGGCTGAAGTTCATGCCTGGTACCATCCGGATAGATTACCGTAGTTGTCCCGCTCACCGTTGTTTTTCCTGAATTGGGACTGTAATACATATTCAGCTCGGTCGGCTCAATATCCGCCGAAGAAGACACGGAAAAATCCAGTTTCACACTCACCTGCATCATATACTGATTTTCCGGATCTGAAATATCCAGACCGGCATCCTCAATTTCTTCAAAGGTCATGGGATGTACTTCAAAGCTGCCCTCCACAATGGACTGCCTGGTAAGTACGAAACGCACCGTTATCTCTTCCCCGGACTGCAGAATCACTTCTTTTTTTACCGGAAGATGTTCATTATCCTCTGCAATACAGCCAACCGTATGACTGCCGGCCTTTCCGGTGAGCACCGCATATCCGTTCTGATCCGTTTTCCGTACAAACTGTGTTTCCTCACCCATATCAAACCATATTTCAGCACCGGAGAGCGGTTTTCCTTCCTCATCCACTGCCAGAGCTTTCAGACTGCCCACAGCCTGATGTTCCTCGACCGTCACGCTTTTTTCCAGTCTGGCTGTGTTTCCGTCCGAATCCTCCACCGTCACGGTTATGGTATAGGTACCGGTTTCCTGATAAGCATGCACGATTCCGCTGTCCCTGGTAACTGTGCCGTCTCCCAGATCCAGCTCAAAGGAAGCAATTTCTTTATTATCGGAAGACTCTGAAGCATCGATCCAATACTCCACACCCACGGCCATATGACTCTCGCAGTTCAGAACAGGCACCGGACCGCTTCGATCTTTAAGTGCCACGCTTCCTGCCGGTATCCTGACGCTGTTCCCACAGGCATCCACTGGTTCTATATAGTAGGTATAGGTTACTTCACTGCTGGAAAGACTGCTGTCTTCAAAGGAATAATCCTGCACACATTCTTTTGCTTCCAGCCATCCAAGAAGGATTTCCTCTCCATATCCCTCCCGGTATATCTGATAGCTTTGTACATCCGGTTCACCCATTCCAGCCCAGGTGATAAGAACCTGATCCAGTTCCGGATCGTAGACTGCTTCGGCATCGGCGGCTCCGGGAGCTTCCAAATCTGTCTCATAAGATATCTCCTTCCAGTCACTTACCAGTCCTTCCGCATCTTCCGCCCTGGCACGAACCTTAAGGATCTCCCCATGCTTCATATTCTCTTCCGGAATATCCCAGGCGGCTACATCCCGGTAATCCGCACATTCTTTTTTACCAAGGCTGATCCAGTCCGTTTCTTCTCCTGCTTTGTACTCTGCCGTGATAAAATGAAGCTGCCTGTTGTCCCTTGCCATCACCGATACGGTACGCTTTCCGCTGCCTAATACAGCAGCCTGCTCCGGATATATGCTGACGATTTCCGGTTTCTTTTCATCCTTTTGCACAGCAGCAAAATCCGTCAGTGTAAAATCACTCTCATTTCCGGCTTCATCGAAAGCAGTAATCCGATAACGATAAAATACGTCTGTCTCGGCGGTCCGATCCAGATAAAAAATACTTTTCAGCCCTTCCGCCAGCTTTTGATAGCCTCCCGTCCGGGAATCACTTCGATATATCGTATAACCCGCAAGGTCATCTTCCTGCCCCTGATTCCAGCGGATCTCCACATACCCGTCTTTTCCGCTGGCCAAAACATTCTTTGGTGCTCCCGGAGCCGTCCTGTCCACCACATATTCCACAAAAGGCGCACTGCTTCCTGTATTGCTTTCATTACCCGCCAAATCTGCCGCCACGGCTCTTATCCGGATTTTCCCTTCCGGATATCCACCAAGATCCAGTGTGTATTTCTGTGTCATGCTGCCCCGGACGGCAGCATATTCCCAGATACGTACATCCTGCCAGAGTCCCTTTGCATCTGTAACCTGAAGAGTCAGTTTCTGCACACCTGCATCGTCCCATACCTGAATGGTGACTGGAATCTGATCACGGTAAGCTCCTGGTTTCGGACTCAGACCGGTGACAACAGGACTTGTTGTATCCTTTGCCGTTTTTACCATGATCTCATCCGACGGTACACCGCGATTTCCCAGTCTGTCATATCCCACCACCCGATAAACATAGGTAGTATCCGGAACCAGACCATCCACCACTGCGCCAAGCTTCTGATAGGTATCTGCTATCTTTACAAATTCTTTTCCCCGTTTCTCTTCCACGCGATAATAAAACAGATCCGTATCCTGCAGTGCATTCCAGTGGAGCGTTATCGTTACGGAGGCAGCAGTCGCTGTCACTCCGGTGACTTTTGACGGCCCGGTATTATCACTTGGATAAGACTGGATCCGTTCATCGCTCTGATTTCCGGCTTCGTCAAAAGCCAGCGCCCGTATTTTCAGCCCCCGATCCTGATGTACGGAGGTATCATAATCCACAGACACCTGCTGACGCGCCGCTGATGCGATTTCTGTCCAGCTTTCTCCATCTTCCGATACATACAGTACCATCCTTGTCACACCCACATTGTCCTGTGCATAGGCCGTAAACCGGCAAATGGTCCCCACAAGCGTCCCTTCCGCCGGTTCCAGCTTTGTGATAACAGGCGGATCCGTATCCTTCTCCGCCTCAGCCCGCACAACAGGCGACTGCCCGCCGATACGACCGAAAAGATTGATTCCGGCAATACAGTATTCATAAATAACATCCGTCTCCACATTCCGGTCCGTGTAAGACAGAATAGTCCTTTTCCCGATGTCCGCAAGCACCGTAAACTCCGTTTCTCCCTCTCTTCGCCGGTACAGACGGTACCCGGTAATATCTGCCTCGCTTCCAATGGCCCAGGAGAGTACGATACTGCCCACATCTTTTACAGCAGTCAGCCCGGTAATTGCGCCGGGAACCTTACATTCTGTGCGAAGCGCTGTAAGGATATACGGTCCGGTGTGGTCCGTGCGCACACGGAGATAACAGATTCCCTCTTTCAAAGTCGCACGGCTTTTTCCATTATAAATCTGCATGGCACAGAGTTCTGCCTTCTGGCTGTATAATTCCAGTTCCCCATCGCCTGACAGGTCAAAAGAATAATCTCCATTTTCCGGAACGGTAAAGCAATAATAAAAAGAACACTTTTCTTTTCCCGAAAAAGCTGCAGACGCAAAACCATTTTCATCAAATTCCAGAGGTTCCGCATTCAGCTGCGCCAGTGGAACTACCGTGAACGTATACTGTGCTGTCTGTGTCTCACAGTCAAGCATGACCGTATAGGTTCCGCAGTCCAGATGCTCCAGCGCACCATGCTCCACACCTTCCTCATCCAGAATCCTGGCCTGTATGGTATAACCATAGCTGTCTGTGCGTATACCGGCCGCCAGTGTCTGTTCCGTACCATCCCGGTATTTCACCTTCAGCTGAAGTCCGGCCAGATATCCGGTATCTATCCCTTCCGCAAAGACGGTCTGCGCACTGGCTACCTGTATTTCATCCAGCAGCGGCATCCAGGAAAGTGATACCTCAGCTGCCGAAGAACTCACGTCCGCTTCCAGATAAATACTTTCCCCTTCTGACAGAGGCACACGTACCGTCTGTTCTCCTTCCGCCTCCGGATTTCCTTCCGGATCATAAACCTTCAGCCCCGAGATCAGACCGCTGACTCTTGAAATCTTGTAAATGCCTTCCTTATCTGCCGTGTAATGCCCATAATATACTCTGGCTCCGCCGCCGAACTTCCAGTTTTCACCCGGATATCCTTCCGGAGCAGTCAGAATGACCGGATACGTTGTCTCAGTTCCGTATGCCCGGAAATAAATCTTTTCTCCCGCCTTCAGGATCACAGAGAGACAGAAACGTCCCTCCTTGTTTCCTGCAGCACTTTCCATCGTTTCATACCGAACCAGCATGCCGTTTTGTTCCAGATAAGCATCGGCATCCAGAAAGGAACCGTCTCCTTCGTATCCCTGAAAACTGTACAACCCGGATTCCTCTGTCTCAAAGGAAAACCACTGCCCCTTTTTTTCTGTTCCAAAAGAAATTTCCCGCCTCTCTCCCTCATTCAGAGTGGTAATCTGCAGTCCATTTACGGAAATCAGATCATCTTCGATCACAAAGCTTTTTTCCAGAGTTCCCTTATAATTGCCGATGCCTGAAATAAAAACAACACCCTTTCCGGGATTTCGGTTATCCCGGAAGGACAGCTGATAATCCTTCCCCTCTGTCAGAATCTGATCGCCATGTTTTACAACCACCTCCGGTGTGATCTCATAACCTGTATAGGTCTGTTTCTGCAGTTCTTCCACCTCTGCTTCCACGGCGAGATCAGCCGGAAGAACCTGATAAGAAACAAGGATACTTCCTTTATAATTCCCGATACCGGAGACAGTTACTGTTTTTTCACCCACATGGATCAGATCCTGATCTCCCGTATCGATCCGGTAATCCTCAGCCGTCAGTTCCATTCCGTCATAAGTGACAGCAATCTGCGGCAATATCGTTTTTCCGGTATAGGTGTATCTGGTGGTTCCTTTATTCAGCAGATTACTGATGTCTTTTTTCAGCAGCCGACAGGTAACCTCCTGTTCTCCACCATATTCGCCCTTTCCCGTAACCGTAATCCGTATCGTTCCCACAGCATCGTCATCCGCTTCCGAAAGATCCAGCTGTTTCGAAACGATATAGTTCTCGCCCTCCTTCAGGACTTTTCCGGATTCTTCATCCTTTACCGTCACAGACGGATATTTCCATTCTTTCGCATAGTTCACATCTGCAGGAACCGATACGGTAAAACTTTTTTTAACCAAGTCTCCCGTTTTCACCAGCCGGAAGCTTCCCTGCTCGGTACCTGACATCTCTTCTCCATACATGTACATCAACAGGTACAGTACTTCACCCTTCTGCAGGGAAATTCCGGCTGTATCTTCTTCGGAAACCACTCCATAGCTTTGCTTATCTCCGGTCCAAAAATGAACCCACCCCTCTGCCGTACCCGTATTTCCCGACAGAAAAGCATACGTCCCGTCTTCCGGAACCGGAAAACGATAAAACTGCACACCTTCCCCCTGGATTATTTCCGTATCCGCGCAGATATTCCAGATCGGAGAGTCTTTATCCACTGCCTGCACCGGAATGGAAATAATCCAGCCAATGCCATCATCATATACTTCCGTCTTCCGGCCTTCGTTGTCTTCCCCGTTTTCTACCTCATCCAGAGAAGTCGGTACATAGGGAGGCTCATAATATAAATAGTCACAGGCGAGATACAGCTCATAGTCTCCTTCTTCGACCTGATACATACTCGCTTCCTCCCCATTGTCCCGCAAAAAAGCAAGCGTCATACTGTAATTGCAGTCATCACTGCGAATGATTCGATCGCCGGAAAAATCATAATGATAAAACCGGACCGATCCGTCCGCATAGGAGGTTTTCAGGAAAACCGGGTAACTGCTGTATGAAAGGTTGGCTGGTATCCGGTAAAAGCTTTCTTCATTCAGACATTGAAAAGACACTGGTGCCGGCTGAAAGTGCACATACAGCTCCATCTCTTCCTTTGCTTTGGAATCGTTATACTGACAGATCACATAAGACTTTCCGGATTCTGCATAAAAACTGTGGCAGCCATTTTCATAATGATTATACACCGGTTTGCCGGTATCCTGCTCAAAAATGTAAACAGCGTCTTCCCACAAAAAAATCTGCAGAACCGTGGAAATATCTGCTGTATAGCGATAGAAGCAAGCGCCCTCTTCATCTGCTGTCTGACAGGAATCCTCAGTATCCAGCTTCTGCATCCCGTCCCCGTTATCCAAAATCTCCAGAGCATACGAAGCAGTCAATGTCCCACAACGGCATTCAATCCGATAGGTTCCGGCTTCCGGCATATGGTCAAAAACCAGGCTTTCGCCATCCTCCTGACAGATTTTTGAAAAACGCAGCACATTCCCCATAGAATCCGGTGCGTCAAGCGCAACCGTTTCCTGACTCCCGTCATCATAGGTTATCGTCGCAGTCAATCCGTCACAATACTCCCGAAACACATTTTCGTAACTCCAGCGCCGCAGTTCTGTGACAACCGGATGCAGCTCCATGGAAAGTGGCTGTTTGGCCTCACTTTCCGCCTCTTCCGGATCCTCTGCAAGCTTCTGTGTCACTTCTTTTGCTGATACCTGATCTGGAAAAGGTATTGATGTAAACAGCAAAACAAAAACAAGCAAAACAGCCCAGATTCTTTTTTGATTCATTCTGTATCCCTCCTCTTTCCTCGCAGCCCTTCCTTCTCTCTGGTGAAACGCTGCCTTCTCCTTATGATATATTTTCTAATTTTTTACGGATAAACGCAATAGTCTCTTCCTTTGTACAGACATTGTCACTGTCCTTAAGTCCCATCAAAAATCCACGGAAGGCTTCCACAATACTGTTTTCCGTTACCCGCATGATGACCTGACTTCCATCCGGCTGACAGTAAATAAAATGCACGGCGTCTTTTCCGCAGATCTGAATGACCAGCGAAGAATCGATGGTAAACTCCATTTCATTGATCAGATGTCCATCAATCATCCCTTTTTCCATCTGCTCACAGAAAAGCTCCAGCATCCGGCAGCGCATGGGAACCGGGATCGGACTGTAAAACCCGGAAGGAAACTCTACAACTCTTCCTGTTTTTAGAAAGTCGTCAACGCCGGAAGCAAGAAAATAATTGATGTTTGCCGAAGCCTTATTCCTGACCGCATATTCCCCCCACGAGCCCATCATTTCAATAAATTCTTCGATAATATCCTGCTGTCCAAGCATAGAAGGCAATACGACCTGATGCAGAAGCTCCCCGGAAAGGGCGTAAGCCAGACAGGGCTGCAGCTGGCAGGAAACATCACATGGATGCTGATTCTGGTAAAACTTCACTCATCCAGCATACTTTCATGTCTGGTGAGAAAGGATTCCGCCCTGGCATTTTGTTCTTCAAACACTTCCATCCAGAAACGCCGAATGGGTTCATTCTGATACAGAATCCCTTTTTTCAGATTCTCATCAAAGGTAAAAACAAATTCCTCTGAGATCAGAACACAGGACAAGGGTGACACGGTATGCAAAGCTGACGTATCCCCATAACAGAAACGCACGTTATAATCCGCTTTTCCGCAGATATACGGAATAATCCGGTTCAGAAGACAGATATTATACTGTTTGCTGTCTTCTGTGGCTGCATTCATATTCGATCACCTGCCACATAGAAGTAATCAGAAGATGTCTGGATGATATGGGAATGGCACATTCCGACATCCGGATTTCCGTCTGTGTGTCAACTGATACACTCAGATTATATTCCCGGTTGTGTACCATCTCACCGAAGCTTTCCAGCATGGACCGTATGGACTGATGCTGGTAATAGACCATCTCGCCCAAATATTCCTTTTTCCAGGACTCAATGAGTTCTCTTTTCTCCTCCGGCGTAAGATAAAGATGCCGGATCATCCGAAACAGAAGCTCTTTGTTTTTCGGAAAGCGCTGTCCGGATAGATATTTTTGCAGAAGTGTCCGGTTAATCTCACACTGAGCCGCAAAACTCTGAATCGTATAATGATTTCTGTGGATATTTTTTTCCAAATTGATTGAAAAATCTGACATGGCTTTTCTCCAAATTCACTGATTTTTTGTTGAAATACCCCTTCTCTTATATCCGACTGCTCCCAATATCGAAGAGAACAGGTATTTTGACCCTGGTACCTTATCATCTTATCATGGCGGATTTTTGATATCAAGATGTGATAAAAATTGTGACATCACATTAAGATAATATTAAAAACACAAATACCCCTTGATTATTTCAGTCAATCCGATACACTGGTAATTAACCAGAACGGTTTAACCGATTCGCTCAAACCTGAAATCACACAAGGAGTAACTATGAATGAACAATTTCACAACCTTCCCATGGAAAAGCAGCAGCGCATCCTGAATGCCTCCATGGAAGTATTCGCAATGAACGACTACAGGCATGCATCCACTGACGACATTGCCGCAAAAGCCGGCATCTCCAAGGGTCTGTTGTTTTACTATTTCCACAACAAAAAATCGCTCTACCTGTACACTTACGAATACTGTCGGCAGATTACTCTGGAACAGATACTGGACTCCCGTTTTGACGAGCTGACCGATTATTTTGAAATCCTGGAATACGCAGCCAAAAAGAAATGGAAGATCATTTCAGAAAATCCTTATTTTCTTGATTTTGCGGTGCGTTCCTTTTATTCCAGCAGGGAAGAAATATCGGATGAGCTTCAAAAGAACACGGAAGACATCCTTGATCACATGCCGCAGTATTTTAAGAAGGTAAATATGGAGAAATTCCGGGATGGAACTGATATTGGCAGGATCACACGTATGCTTTTATGGATGACGGACGGCTATATGAACGACAAAAGGCGCCAGGGCCTGCCGATTCTTGTGGAGGAAATTCAGAAGGATTTTCATGAATGGGTCACCATGTTCCGGAAACTTGTGTACAAGGAAGAATACCAGCAATAGAGGCATGCCTGTCGGCCAATCTGTTGTCAAAAATAAGGAGGATATTATGAAACCAATTGAAGTACAGGGACTTACCAAAGATTACGGTGAGGGAAAAGGCATTTTTGATCTGAATTTTTCCGTCAGCAAGGGGGAAATTTTCGGGTTTCTCGGTCCAAACGGTGCCGGGAAAACCACAACGATCCGTCACCTGATGGGCTTCATTCGTCCGGATTCCGGTACCGCCCGGATTGTAGGACTTGACTGTTTTGAAAAGCACGCTGTAATTCAGACAAAACTTGGCTATCTCCCCGGTGAAATCGCCCTGATGGAGGAGATGACCGGTACTGCTTATCTGAATTTTATGGCTGATCTGAAAAAATTACAGAATAAAAAACGAATTCAGGAGCTTTCCGATTATTTTGAACTGAATCCAAAAGGCTCTATCCGGAAAATGTCAAAGGGAACCAAGCAGAAAATCGCAATTATCTGTGCATTTATGCAGGATCCGGATATTCTTCTTCTGGATGAACCAACCAGCGGTCTGGATCCTCTGATGCAGAACCGTTTCATTGATCTAATTCTGGAAGCGAAAAAAAACGGTACAACCATCCTGCTCTCCTCCCATATTTTTGAGGAAGTGGAACGTACCTGTGACCGCACCGCCATTATCAAAAACGGAAAACTTATGACCGTGGAAGATATGAACTCCCTGGCACAGAAAAAGAAAAAGATTTATACGGTGACTTTCAGGGACATCGAGGCCGCCCGCAGATTTGCTGCCGAAGACAGACTTCCCTTGATGGAAATCAAAGACAACAAGGTCTCTCTTTCGGTAAGCGGAGCTCCCGGCGCTATTCTTGAAAAAATCGCCTCTGCTGCCCCGGTTGATCTGGAGATCAAGAGCCAGAGCCTGGAGGAACTTTTTTTACATTTTTATGACAAGGAGGAAGCATGATGATTCTGCCATTATTAAAACGAAACTTTTGCTCCTGTATCAAAGTCTTTTTGATTCTGTTTGCCGTGATCTGCCTTTATACTACGGTCATCATCTACATGTATAACCCGGAACTTGCGGATATGCTGAATGACTACCAGAAGGCTTTGCCGGAAATGATGAGTGCTGTGGGCATGACAGGTATCGCATCCAATCTGCTGGAATGGATTCAGATATACCTTTATGGTTTTATCATGAATGTTTTCCCAATGGTTTTTGCCATCATCCTCGGAAACAAGCTTCTCATGCGCGACATCGACCGTGGAAGCATGGCAGGAATTCTCACAAGCCCGAATTCCCGCTTTTCCATTCTCTTAACCCAGGTTGTATCTGCCATTTTACTGATGTTTCTGATGCTTGCAGCCGTCACCGGAGTTGGAATCGCAAGCTGTGAGATGCTGTTTCCCGGAGAACTGGATATTTCTCATTATCTTCTTCTCAATGTTGGATCCTTTCTGCTTCAGCTTGTGGTGCTCTCCATCGTATTTCTGTGCGCTTCCTTCTGCAGCGAATCGAAATATTTTTATACCTTTGGAGCAGGCATTCCCATACTCTTTTTCCTGATTCAGATGATTTCCAACATGGGTGAGAAGCTGCAAAACCTGAAATACCTTACCATCTATACCCTGTTTCCCGCACAGGATATCATACAGGGTACGGGAAACGCAGCAGCAGGACTCATTTCCATGGCAGTTCTCTCCCTTTTGATGTTTTCCGGAAGTATGATCTGGTTCTGCAAAAGGGATCTGTCCCTGTAAAGCTCAATGGACTGCAGGCGGATAAAATTATGAATTTTTCCCTTTGACTTTTGGAAAAAAATCGAATATGATAATAAGCACAGCGTGTAGCATAACTGCGTAAATCCAGTTGATCTGTACGCTGTTCTTTTTTGTTCTATTATTACTTAAGCGTGTAGCCCATGGCATAAATCCAGCTTGTGGGCTCCACGCTTTTTTTGCAGGAGGAAAAACAACATGAATCAAAAAAGTAATACCTTTCTGGAAACGGAGCCGATCGGTTCTCTGATGAAAAAGTACGCGGTACCCTGTATCATATCACTTCTGGTCGCTGCACTCTACAACATTGTGGATCAGATTTTTATCGCAAATGCCAGCTACCTCGGCTCTTACGGAAATGCCGCCAACACAGTCGTCTATCCGCTTACGGTAGTCGCCCTTGCCTTTGCTGTTATGATCGGTGACGGCTGCTGCGCATTTGTCAGCATCAGTCTGGGCGCAGACAAAAAAGAAGATGCACATAAAAGTATCGGCAGTGCCATCGTACTCTGCATTCTGGTAAGCCTGATTCTCACCGCCATCTATCTGATTTTCCAGGATCCCATTCTGACCCTGTTCGGCGGACATGTCAATGAGGAAACCTACCATCATGCAAGAGAATACTTTTTCTGGATCACGGTTGGAGTACCATTCTATATGTTCGGTCAGGCAATGAACCCGGTCATCCGTTCCGACGGAAGTCCCAAATTTGCCATGGCTGCCACACTTGCCGGTGCTGTTACAAACATCATTCTGGATCCAATCTTTATTTTCATTTTCAAATGGGGGATGATGGGCGCTGCAGCAGCCACCATTCTCGGCCAGATCCTGACTGCCCTGCTCTCGGTATGGTATCTGTACCATATGAAAGCGATTCGCTTGAAACGGAAGAGCTTTGGTTTTCACGGCAAATTGGCCAGAAGATATCTTCCGCTTGGGCTCTGCAGCTTCCTTTCCCAGATTTCCCTGGTCGCTGCCATGGCAGCAATTCAGAACATGACCTTAAAATACGGCGCACTGGATCCCATCTTCGGTCAGACCGAATATGCTCAGATCCCCATGGCCGTACTGGGTATCGTTATGAAATTCTTCCAGATTGTTATTTCCATCGCCGTCGGAATGTCTGCAGGCTGTATCCCCATTGTGGGCTACAATGTAGGCGCCGGGCGAAAAGACCGTGCTGCCGGACTTTTAACCCGACTGATTACCGCAGAAGCACTGGTCGGGGCCGTGGCACTGCTCATTGTTGAGCTCTTCCCACGCCAGCTGATCGGTATCTTCGGCGCAGCCAATGAAAGCACCTATTACACCGATTTTGCTGTCAAATGCTTCCGCACCTACCTGTGCATGATGATACTGGCAACGGTAAACAAAGCGGCTTTTATCTACCTGCAGTCTCTTGGAAAGGCATTCCTCTCTACCATGCTCTCCATGGTGCGTGAGATTGTCTTCGGTGTGGGCTTCTCCCTGCTGCTGCCAAGATTTTGGGGCCTGGACGGTGTGCTTTATTCCATGCCGGTATCCGATGTGCTGACCTTTTTCATTACCGTGGCAGTGCTGATTTACACTTACCGGCTGCTTCTTGCTGATTCACCAAAATCGGCACCGCAATCCCGGTAAGCACAATCCCAATCCCCATCACCTGCGTCCACACCAGTGTATCCTTCAGGATGACCACTCCAAGCACGGTTCCCACCACCGGCTCCAAAGTCGCCGTAACGCTTGCCAGTCCGCCGTCGATGCCGGTATCCAAACCTTTTAAATAAAAGGTGTATGGAAGCACCGTCCCCAAAAGGGCCAGACCGAGAAATGGGATCCAGAGCCGCAGGTCGGGGATCTCCACAGTCCACACAGGCTTAACAAAAAGAAAGAGAACGGCAGTAAAAATTACCATGAGAGCGGCATTCATCCTGCCGTCGTGAAGTGTTTTTGCCCTTTTCCCAAGAACGGTAGTCATGGAGTAGCTGATGCCGGACAGCAGACCAAAACAGATACCGGACAGATTTGCGGACAGGGATGACAGATCATATCCCTTCACCACAAAAAAGCTGCCGGCAAAGGTAAGGCAGACGGCTGCCAGCTTGACTTTAGTGACCGGCTCTTTGTAAAACAGCCGGTTGAACAAAATCACAAAGGCCGGTCCTGTGTAGAGCAGAATGGCCGCCATGGCTGTGGAAAGGCGTTCGATTGCCAGCATATAGAAAATAAAGGTGCCCCCTCCTGCTGCAATCCCATAGAGAATGTAAAAGGGAATTTCCTGTCTTTTTATTTTCCGGAATCGTCCCGTAACGATTACCCATGCCAGAAACAGAAGCGCGGAAAGATACGCACGCATTGCTCCGGAATTCAGCGCATTGCTTCCCATGCGGTAGCTGAATGCACTGAACACCGGGAGAGTTCCCCAGAGGGCTGCACCTCCCATGACATAAAAAAAACCGGATATTCTTTTCTTTTCCGGCTGTTTCTCCAATTGTTTCATAATCAACTCCTCTTCTCTGCTGCGGATCCTGCCTGTTTTGAAACAGCAAAGAGGCATTTCCTTCCACGTCCTTTAGAAGGGAATGCCTCTTTGCATTATCCACAATCCGCAGAATGCCTGCGATTGAAAAAATTACTCTGCCGCTGTCTCGGACTGTGCTTCTTCCGCTGTGGTTTCTGTCTCTGCGGAAGCTTCCGTCTCAGCCTCGCTCTCAGCTTCGGCTGTCTCTTCTTCAGAAGCATTTAACCCGTTCAGGTAATCATCCAGTGCATCTGTCTTTACCTCATAGGTATTTGCAACATCTGCCTGAACATTCTGATATACCGAAAAACCGATCCATCCCACCAGAGCAATTGCCACAACACTTCCCGCAAGCTTCAGCAGCATGGTTTCTCTTTTCTGCTTTTTCATAAGCTTTTCCCGGTTTTTCTTTTCTTCCTTATAGCGGTCAACTTTTGCCTGACTCATCTTGTTCACTCCTTATCTGGTATTCTCAGATTAGTATACACTATTTTGAAAACTTATGCAACTACGATAATTCCACCATCGTTTGCATACATGGTGCTGACACCTCTGGTATCCAGAATCACAACATCACGGAAAGGAACGCGCTTCATCAGTGCATCTTTAACCATCTGTGCTCTTTTTGGACAATTACAGTGAGAAATCGCAAGTGTTTTCTTCTCTGCATCCTCTATCTTTTCGGCAATGACATCCACCATCTTCACCAGTGCTTTGTTCATCCCTCTCGCCTGATCCAGCTGAATGATCGTACCTTCCGGTGTAGCCCCCATCAAAGGCTTGATCTTCAAAGCAGTGGCTACCAGCGCTTTCACTGTGCCAAGGCGTCCGTTTTTACGCAATGTTTCCAGATTTTCAAGGACAAACCAGGTATTCTGGGAACGAATGTAGCTTTCCGTCTGTTCCACAACCTCTTCGAAAGACAGCCCCTGCTCCTCAAGCTCCTGTATTTTCAGACCGATGAGAGTCTGGCCGATGGAAGCAGAGCAGGAATTAAATACATGAACCTTTGCATCCGGATGATCCTCCAGATAAAGATTCTTCCCAAGCTCAGCACTGTTGTAGGATCCGCTGAGTCTGGCGGAAAGGGTCACAGCGTAAACGTGATCCGCTCCGCAGTCATAGGCGTCCCGATAAACCTCCGGTGAAGGGCAGGAAGATTTGGGACAGTTCGGACTCTCTGCCACCATCTTTAAAAACTCTGCCTGATCAAACGAATCGTCATCAATCACCACATGTTCATCTACCTGAAGAGTCAAAGGTGCAGATACAAAATTTCCGCTGTTTTTCATCTCCTCTGTCAATTCTCCGCAGCTGTCAATCACTACTCTGAAACTCATGATAATCTTCCTCCATATTTTCTGTATCTATCTTATGATTTCACGGAATATTTCCCAAATCTAAATCATGTTTTTCTTTTTCTAGGTAATCTGGTTTTCATTACTACATTTAACTATAACACATATCACATATTTTGCAACGGTTTTCTTCTTTTCTTTTAAAAGAAATTACGGTATACTGACCTTAAATCGGTTATGCGCCTGTATGTTCCTTCCATAACCAAATATGCCACAAAGGAGGTATTATATGATCGCCATTCCCATATCGGAAGTCAAATCTTTCATGAACCATCTGCTCTGTCAGAATACATTTGATGCATTTCATGTAACGGAGGTGGATCTTACCACTTTCGGCACGTTTTCTATAGACGGTCACATCCGGAAAGATTATTATACAGCGGAAGAATATGAGTCACTCTATGGTGACGGTTATCCTCTGGCGCGATGGAAACAGCTTCGTCCGTACTGTTTTAACCTTATTAAAGGAAAACACACACCTCTGTCTTTTTCCATCGTGTTTCAGCTTTCACGCGCAGGTACGGAAAAATTTCTCTCGGAGCTTGACACTTCCTTTACTTCTGCCGATTTGAACGGTCTGTTTCTGAATCTGCGTTACAGCGAGGGGAAATTAACTGCAGTGACCGGAACCTCTCTGAAACTGTTTTCCCTGGACAAGTCTCTGGAATCCGCATGGGATTCCAGAATTCAGAAGTTTATACTTTCTTTATAATTTTTATAAATTTTTGTTAGCACTCACTACGTATGAGTGCTAATTTTCTCTTGACATTTCCGGCATTCGGTACTACACTATGTGTCAGATCAATTATTTAAGAATTATTGGAAAGGTGTGAATTTTTTATGAATAACAGAACTGGAAATTTATCCATTGACAGTGACAACATATTCCCGATTATCAAAAAATGGCTGTATTCCGACCATGATATCTTCTTCCGTGAGATGGTTTCAAATGGCTGTGATGCCATCACAAAACTGAAAAAGCTGGAAGTGATGGGTGAGTACACATTCCCGGAAGATTACAAGGCCAGGATTCAGGTAATCGTAAATCCAGAGGAAAAAACACTGAAATTCATTGATACCGGTATCGGCATGACTGCAGATGAGGTGGAAGAATATATCACAAAGATCGCTTTCTCCGGTGCGACTGCTTTCCTGGAAAAATACAAGGATAAAACAAATGCCGATGAGATGATCGGACACTTTGGTCTGGGCTTCTATTCTGCATTTATGGTTGCTGATGAGGTTCACATTGATACCCTCTCCTATCAGGACGGTGCCACAGCCGTTCACTGGGAATGTGACGGAGGCACACAGTACACCATCGGCGATGGCAGCAAAACAACAGTGGGTACTGAAATCACCCTCTTCTTAAACGAGGAAAGCCTGGAGTTTGCCAATGAATACCGCGCCCGTGAGGTTCTGGAAAAGTACTGTTCCTTTATGCCGGTTGAGATTTTCCTCTCCAAAGCAAACGCTGAACAGGAATATGAAACCATTGACGAAAGCGAGCTGCGTGAGGACGATGTAGTCGTTGAGCATATTCACGAGGATGCGAAAACAGAAGAAAAGGAAAACGAAAACGGCGAAAAGGAAGTCGTTGAAGTTTCTCCTGCAAGAGACCGCGTCAAAATCAACAAACGTCCGGTGGCTTTAAACGACATCCATCCGCTGTGGACAAAACATCCCAACGACTGTACCGAGGAGGAATACAAAGAGTTCTACCGCAAGGTATTCATGGATTATAAGGAGCCTCTGTTCTGGATCCATCTGAACATGGACTATCCATTTAACCTGAAAGGTATCCTGTACTTCCCGAAGATCAACACGGAATACGATTCTGTGGAAGGTACCATTAAGCTGTACAACAATCAGGTATTTATCGCAGATAATATCAAAGAAGTGATTCCCGAATTCCTGATGCTGCTCAAGGGTGTCATCGACTGCCCGGATCTGCCGCTGAACGTTTCCAGAAGTGCCCTGCAGAATGACGGAACCGTAAAGAAAATCGCAGACTACATCAGCAAGAAAGTTGCGGACAAACTGACTGGTATGTGCAAAACCGAACGGGAAAGCTATGAGAAATACTGGGATGACATCAGCCCGTTCATCAAATATGGCTGTATCAAAGACGACAAGTTCTATGACCGCATGAAAGACTGCCTGCTCTTTAAGAATCTGGACAGCAAATATCTGACACTGCAGGATTTCATTGAGGAAAACAAAGAAAAAGAACCGGAGAAACCGGAAGATAACGCTGCTGACACAGAAAATACCAATACTCCAGAACAGACTGCAGATTCCGATGAGGTCGAAGAAGAAGAAACGGAAAAGAAAAAGACAACCCTCTTCTACGTTACCGATGAGGTTCAGCAGAGCCAGTATATTAATATGTTCAAAGAGCAGGGTATCGATGCTGTTATCCTGAAGCATAACATCGACTCTCCTTTCATCACACACCTGGAGCGTCAGAACGATACCATCAAATTTGAACGTATCGATGCATCTGTCAACGACAGTATGAAAGAAGAAGTATCGGAAGAGGATCTGAAAGAAGAAAAGGATACTCTGACTGACGTATTCCGCAAAGCTCTGAATAACGACAAGCTGGAAGTTAAGGTTGAAAAACTGAAAAACGCCAAAGTTTCTTCCATGATCATCCTGTCTGAGGAAACACGCCGTATGCAGGATATGATGAAGATGTACAACATGTACGACATGGATCCGACCATGTTCGGCGGTCCTGCAACCCTGGTACTGAATGCAAATAATGAACTGGTACAGTACATTTTCCAGAATAAGGATTCCGAGCATGTCCCGATGATGTGTGAACAGCTGTATGATCTGGCAATGCTCAGTCACAAACCGCTGGCACCGGAAGAAATGACAAAATTCATCGCAAGAAGCAACGAAATCATGATGCTGCTGGCAAAATAAGTATCCAGCAGAAAAATAAACTGCCGCAGTGGACGATCTCCCCTCTGTCGCCGGCCAACTTATCGCTATCACCAGGCCGGTACAGAAAAGATGTCCTGCGGCAGTTTTTTCTGTCTTGCCTTTCCCGCCCCAATCTTTTATACTGATTTTAAAGATTCGTTTCGATTACACGGAACCAGACAGGAGTCGATATACTATGAAAGCTTTCTCTCATTCCGTCACCGGAAGTACATTGAAAATACTGGCTGTTATCACCATGTTTTTGGATCACATTGGCGCCTGCGTTTTTGAGCATGGTCTTCTACGTATGGAAGCCATTCGTGCAGATGAGACGCTTTATTTGTTTCTGAAAAATACAGACCAGATTCTGCGCCTGATCGGACGCGTTGCATTTCCTATTTTCTGTTTTCTCCTGGTGGAAGGTTTCCTGCACACCAGCAACCGGAAAAAATATGCACTGCGTCTGTTCCTTTTTGCTCTGATTTCAGAAATACCCTTTGATCTGGCTATCCGCGGCTCTTTTTTTGATATCCAATATCAGAATGTTTATTTTACTCTTCTGATCGGTCTGCTTGTCATGATGCTCTGTGACTATTTTCAGAAATCCTTTCCGGCACAGCTTGCCATACTGGCTGGCGGACTTCTGCTTGCACTGGCTCTTCATACAGACTACAGCTATAAAGGTGTAATGCTCATCGAGCTGCTCTATCTTTTCCGCTGCGACAGAAGAAAACAGATTGTAGCAGGTGGCTTATCTTTTTGCTGGGAGCTGACTGCTCCTCTGGCTTTTATTCCTATCTGGCATTATAATGGAAAACGCGGTCTTTCCCTTCGCTGGTTCTTCTACTGGTTCTACCCCATTCATCTGCTGCTGCTCTGGGCATTTACCACCTGTCTGCTGCCTTTGCTTACAGCCGGTATACTCTGACCGGCCAAAAGATACGATGAAAAGAAAAAATCTCTGCGCTCCGGTCAAATGCTCACCGCAGCACAGAGACTTTATCTGTCCAACTTTTCTGTTTTATGCCAGAACCACCAGATATTTCCCCTCCGGAAGTTCAAAAACTTCTGCCGCTGCTTTCAGTTCATCCTCGGAAAGCTCACAGGCATCCATGCCACTTTCGTCCAGGTATTGCCGCACCTCACCGATATTGTCCAGCACTACTGCCATGTTATCCTCCAGAAATTCTTCTGCCTCCTCCGGCGTCTCTGCTACCTTCTCATCAAAAAGCTGAAGCTGATTATCCAGAAACACCTGAATGCACTCTTTTCCAAACTCTGCCATATTATGCTCCTTCCTCCTTTTTCCTGCTTCCAATCGTCCCAGAAGCTCCTCAAGCGCCAGGATAACTCCCTTATCCCGATAACTGCCCACAATATATTTTGCCGCATCTTTCACTGCTGTTCTGGCAGTCTCCACTGCACAGCTCTCTCCGGCTGCCTGAATCATGCCGATATCATTGTGATTGTCCCCGAAGGCCAGTGTCTCCTGCGGTGTAATACCAAAATACTGCTGCAGAAACTTCAGCGCTGTTCCCTTATCCGTACCGGGATTCATAAAATCAATCCACGGAATCCCAGCTACCGCCACGTTCAGTCTGTCCTGCCATTTATACGTCATCTCTTCTGCAAATTCACGGATCCCTTCCTCATGATAAACGGATATCTTGATCACCTTCAGCAAATCGGAATCCTCATCCTCCGCAAACACCATATCGTTGTGATAACTCTCCACCATAAGCCTGCGGTAGTTTTCATCATACCCACCGGTGGAATGCATGGCGCCTGTAGTGGACATGGTCAGGTAGCAGTTCGGAAATCTCTTCACATAGGTCTGCATCTCCTTCACAATCTTTTTATCGATTACCGATGCATACAGTTCTTCATTGCGATATACTACGTTGGATCCATTCTCACTGATAAATATAATTTTGTCTGCCACAGGTAAAAACAATTTTCGAAGTCCCCGGTACTGTCTTCCGCTTGCCGCCGCAAATAAGATTCCATGGTCATACAGTTTCTCAATAATCGCGAACAGTTCTCCGGGAAGCTCCCCGCTTCCTTCCTCCACCAGGGTTCCGTCAATATCTGACGCAATCAGCTTAATCATGTCTCATTCCTCCATTAAATGATACCAGGGTAAAAGGTCATGTTTTTTCATGCTTGCATGAAAAAGCATGACTTTTAGTCCCTTGGCTCATTAATTGTCTCAAGCACGGAAATCAGTTCCAAAGGCTTTTCAATCACAAACTCGCTTCCATTCTCCACAAGCTCCTGTCTGTCCCGAAAACCCCACAGAACGCCTACCGGATGCATGTGGGCTGCATTTCCTGTCTGCATGTCCGTATTGGTATCTCCCACGTACAGACACTCCTCTGGGCGCACTCCAAATGCGTCTGCAAGAGCCAGAGCGCCGTCCGGCGCAGGCTTCCTTCGAATCGCCTCGGTCTGTCCCTGTATCCGGTCAAAATAACCTTTCCCGAAAAGACTCTCCACCACATTCACTGACTGTACATGGGGCTTATTGGAAAGTACCGCAATGCGGATTCCCCGTCGCTTCAGTTCGGAAAGCATCTCGCAGATTCCGTCAAAGGGTTTTACATGGTACATACAGTCCTTTGCAAAGTATTCTTTATAAACAGCACGGAGCCTTTCGAACTGCTTCCCCTCCACATCCCCTGCATCCCTCAGGCAACGGCGGATCAGCTCATCCACACCGTCACCCGCATAATATTTGTAACGCGCAACGGGAAACGGTGGATATCCCAAATCTGCAAGTGCCCTGTTTCCGCTGTAGGCAATGGATTCCACGGTATCTCCAAGTGTACCATCCAGATCAAAAATTGCTGCTTTTATCATAATCGTCACTCCTCTTTCGTTAGCCAGGCAGAATTACTGCCACATAAGCATAGCATGAAACCGGCAGTGCGTCAATCTATGCCTTTACCACCATCAGAAATCCCGGCTGCCTGCTCACACATAATGTCCACAAACTGGCTGCCGCAGTGCTCCACCTCTGCAAGCACCAGCCGGATACTTTCCGGACTGGTATACCAGTTTTCCCGTCCAATCCCCCTTGTTTCCACCGGAGATACACAGAATTTCGTATCCGGAAACAAAAGCTGATAGTACATCAGACATCTTCTGGCATGATATGCCTGGCAGGACAATATTGCTGTTTTCACCGGTATCTTTTTCTCATCCAGAAGTTTTTTCGTATAAATGGCATTCTGATACGTGTAGGCGGCCTCCTTTTCCTGCAGGATTGCTTCCTCCGGGACCCCCTCATCCAGCAGGATCTGTTTCAGAAAATCGCTTTCTGTCTCAAATTTCCTTCCCTTATATTTATCCGGTGATTGTACCTCCCCAAACGCTCCAAGGACAATGCTGTACTTACCGGAAGGTACCACAAGGGGTGCCGCTCCTTCCCGGTAAAGCCATGCCGCATGCACCGCGATCTCCCCGTACAGACCGCCCGGAATAAAGATCGCGTCTGCTTTCTGAAGTCTGTCACTGACAAAAATAAAATCCGTCAGATAATCATAATATTTCATAAAATCCTCTTTTCTCCTGTCAACGGCTTTTGACATATTTCTCCACCCATGCTATACTAAAATGCGACACATTTCAAGGAGGAAATGAAAATGAAACGCAAAGCATTTCTGTCCGCCTTTCCTCACACGTTACCGGTTATGGCGGGCTATCTTTTTCTTGGCATGGGCTTTGGGATACTGCTTGAGAGCAATGGTTATTCTTTTCTCTGGGCTTTTTTCATGGCCATCATCATTTATGCCGGCTCCATGCAGTATGTGGCCATCGACCTGCTTGCAAGCGGTGCCAGCCTGATTGCAACAGCTGTCATGACCGTGATGATCCAGATCCGTCACCTTTTTTACGGACTCTCCATTATTGACAAATATAAAAATACAGGAAAGAAAAAAATCCTGCTGATTCATGAACTTACCGATGAAACCTATTCCCTGGTAGCCACCACAACCGTACCGGAAGGTGTAGACAAAGGCTGGTTTTACTTCTTTATATCCATTCTGGACCACAGCTACTGGATCATCGGCTGTACGCTTGGCGCCCTCTTTGGTTCCATGGTAAACTTTAACACCAAAGGTGTTGATTTTGTCATGACAGCACTTTTTATTGTGATCTTTACCGATCAGTGGCTCAGCACGAAAAATCACATTCCGGCAGTCATCGGCGTGATCTGTTCCCTTATCTGCCTGATTTTTTTTGGTCCGGATCATTTTATTATTCCTGCCATGCTGTCCATTCTGATCATCCTGACGCTGCTTCAGAAGCGTCTTGACCCAAAGGAAACCAAAAATCCTGATGAGATCTCTGTGCAGAAAGGGGATGAGATACATGCGTAGTATACCGGATTCACAGGCAGTTGCCATGATCTTTATCATGGCTGCAGTCACCTTTTTTATCCGCGGCCTCCCTTTCCTGCTGTTTTCCGGAAAGTCAAAAACCCCTTCCTACATCACTTACCTTGGAAAAGTGCTTCCTTATGCAATCATTGGCATGCTGGTGGTCTATTGCCTGAAAAATGTTTCCGTACTGACCACCCCCTTCGGCCTTCCCGAGTTGATTGCAGGTGTGGCAATTGTACTGATTCATGTCTGGAAACGAAACACCCTGCTCAGCATCGGCGGCGGTACACTTTTCTATATGTTTCTGGTACAGGTTATTTTCAAATAGCAGAAAGAAAATACCCCTTTTCTTTTTGCCCTAAAAGTATTACAATAGAGTATACGAAAAGGAATGAATCTGAGATTGGAAAGGAGCAAAGCTATGTCAAAAAAATATGGCAAATTACTGTTCGGCGCAGCTGTTCTGGGCGCAGCCGCAGGTGCAGGACTTGCATATCTGAGCAGATATAAAAAAGAAAAAGAGAACTGGGAAGACGATTTTGAGGACTTCGAGGATGATTTCCAGGACGACGAGGATGACAAAGAGGATACCGAATCCACCGCTTCCGCCAGAGAGTACGTAACCATTCCAAAAGCATCGGAGCATGAGACATCGGAAGAAGAATCGCCGGTTTCTGATGCAGAAACCAGGAAGGATACAGACGATGCGAAAGAAACAGAGGATGTTGAAGAGGATACCGTACCTGACGCTGAACCCGCCGATGACGGCAGTAAAACAGCGGAATCCGACGAAAAGACTGAATAGTCTGGAGAATGCATAAGATAAGAGCTGCCATACAGCCCGTATCTGCCCGGATTTTTATATCCGAACAGAATACGCTGTATGGCAGCTCCTTTTTATCCTGCTTTTCTGACTGTATTCTCCACAACAGGAGATTTAAGACGCAGACTCTCCGTTATTTTGTAACTTTGATCGTAACCGTACCCTTTGTTCCGTCTTCCGCTGTCACGGTGACTGCAAACTGTGCCTGAGTTTCATTTTCGTCAACAGTAACCAGACCATCCTGTGTCACTGTCGTACCTTCCGCAACATCTCCGAAGATTTCCCATGTAACATCAACCGGTTCATCATTCAAAGTTGCTTCAAACTGCTGTGAATCCCCAAGTGCCACATTCCACTCAAATTTTCCTTTGTAAGGACTCACCGTAATACCGGTCCATCCTTCCTCAACACCTTTCTGCCATGCCCATTTCTCATTGGTGATCCAGTTGGAGGTATTCCACGGAATCACGTATCCAGGTGCCGCTTTCAGTTCCGGATCACACTGCATCGGTGTCAAAAGACTTCCCCCCGCATTGATACCATCATTCCATCCAGGATAATACTGTTTCAGTGTAACGGTTTCACCATCTACGATTTTTTCCACTTCTTTCAATACGGTACGTGTGGTAACATATACGGTATTGCCCACAAGCTGCGGATTTCTGTCCTGCTCACCGCTTGCATCAAATAATTTTGCTTCTGCGGCATCCAGGGTCAGACTTCCGTTTCCATCCTCATCCTCTGCATAATACAGCTTCTGGCCATCCTGCTCCAGGCGCAACAGATAGGACGGAGCACCGAAAATCTGTCTCCAGTCTGTCAGGTTTGCAAGTCCGTAAAAGCTGTAAGCCGTCACGGTACCGTCAATTGTGGTTCCACCGCCGCCCTGCTGTGCTTCATAAACATAAACACTTCCGATGTCATACGTCTTCTCCGCTTTGGCCTTGCCTTTGTTGACAGAGATCGTCATCTTCGTATATATCGGCGTAAATGCCCAGTTCTGATAAATCAAAGCAATCTGCGTTTCATCCTTCTCTGAGTTAACCTTGAAATCCTTGTCTGCCGTAAGTCTGCGTTCATCTCCCCGGTCATTTTTCAAAGTGATGCTCACATCTTTGCTTTTTACGGATGATGCATTTACCTTTGCAGGCCAGGTGATATAGAAATCGTCTGCATAATTGTCACACAGGATTGGCATTTCGCCATCGCCGATCCAGGTCCATACCGGATCTTTGCTTGCTTTTGGTGCATCGGTCCGGTCAGAAAGAGCAACAAATTCTGCCTCAATGGCCGGTGTGCCGTTTTCCGTATAAAGGCTGATGGCATCTGAAGTATAATTATAACCATAAATCAGAATATGCACCTTAAACTCCTGGCTGGCAATTTCTTTTCCATTGTAGCGGATTCCGCTTACCTTCAGGTTAAATGTATAATTGCCATGTCCATCTCCACCAAGACAACTCCACTCGCGACCGCTGTTTGCATCTACATTAGGATACTGATCCAGATCCAGTTCAAGGTCTCCTTTGGAAAGGCGATATTCCAGTTTTCCGTTTGACCATGTACCGGTAAGTTTTGTTGCAAGGAACTTATATTCGGATGGATAATATCCATCTCCCTCCACCAGCTCAACCTTTGCATTACTGCTGTCAATCTTTTTGTCATCTACTGCACTTCCGTTTGGCATGGTAAGTGTCAGGACTGCCTTGCTGTCCTCCTCATAGTCAACGGTTGTGTTTAATACAGATTTCAATGTGCTTTTTCCATTGGTATAGGCACTCCCGTTCAGATTGCTGGTAACCTGAAGTACCGGAACCATTTTGCTCACTGGTTGAGAAGGTTTGCCGGGTTTTCCCTTACTGGTACTTACGGTAACCTTCTTTGTCTGTTTCTGTGCCGCATTTACCTCTGCCGGAAATACCGTTCCTGATGCAGCCAGGACAAATGCCATACATACTGGAAGAATCTTGCTAATGTTCTTTCTCATTTTCTTGCCTCCGTTTCATTCATTTTACTGTTGCTTCGCAGCTTTTGATAAGATAAGTATAGCAATCTTCCATTTGAAACACCATTCAAGCATTTTGCCATTATGCTTAACATTTTTGTCCAGTTTTCATGCACTATTTTGCTCCGTTTTCTTTTTTTGCACTAAAGCATTTTTCGCATGGTTCCTACCGAGCATCCAGTTTTGAGAGAACAACGAGAATATCTGCCTTCCCATCCATGGCAGCCGAAAGTTTCTCTCCTGCCATCTTTCCCGCCTCGTAATTGTCCGTGCCAATATAACATTCCCGCCCGCTTTTTTTTGAATCTTCATCAATCAGTACCACAGGTATCCCTTTTTCCTGAAGCTGCGCTATTTTGGCATCGATCTCACCGGAATTGGGCTCTCCTATTGTTATGATTCCATCCACTTTCATGTACTGTGCCTGTTCCAGAAGCTCCAGCTGTTGTCCGGTGTCGAATTTCTGATACTGCATATATTCTGTTGCCGTACCAAGCTCCAGATCTGCCGCCTGGATACCGGCCTGAATATCCTCCCAGTAATAACCACCGGTACATATGATCGCCGCAAATCTTCTGGCATTTTTATCATAATACTCCTCTCTTCCGGTAATCAATAGATACAGAAAAAAACAGCCGCAGATCACAAGGCTCAGTATCAGAAAAATCCGGCTTTTCCGTTTTTCCATCTTCAAAATTCTCCTCATTTTTCGGTATTTTCAGGTAAAGAAAACGGGGTACGACATCTTCTGCCATACCCCTTCATCAGCAGAAACCTTTTTTTGCATGCTCTGCTGCAATTCATACTTCCTTTTTCTCTCTTTACTGCTGTTTTGGCAGTTTAAACGAGCTCTTCAGCGCGACGATCCGGTTAAATACCGGTGCTCCTTCCTTTGAGTCATGCGAATCTGCGCAGAAATACCCCTGTCTCACAAACTGGAAACTGTCATAAGGCTTTGCACAGGCCAGCTCAGGCTCCACATAGCATTCCTTCACCGTCAGTGAATTTGGATTCAGATTCAGGCTGCCATCCGGATTGTAGACACCCTTTTCCTCATCAATGATGTTCTCATAAAGGCGGACGGTCACTTTCTTTGCCGTCTGTGCTGCTACCCAGTGAATCGTTCCCTTTACCTTGCGACCGGTAAATCCGGTGCCGCACTTGGTCTCCGGATCATAAGTACAATGAATCTCCACTACATTTCCATCTCCATCTTTGACAAAGCTCTCACACTTCACAAAGTATGCATTCATCAGGCGCACCTCATTACCCGGGAAGAGACGGAAATATTTTTTCGGCGGATTCTCCATGAAATCCTCTCTGTCAATATAGAGCTCACGGCCAAACGGAACCTTACGTTTTCCGAGTGCTTCATTTTCCAGGTTGTTGTCCACATCCAGATACTCAATCTGTCCTTCCGGATAATTGTCAATGATCAATTTAACCGGGTCAAGAACGGCCATCATACGCGGACGTTTTAACTTCAGATCTTCACGGATACAATACTCCAGCATCGCATAATCTACGGAACTCTGTGCCTTGCTGACACCACAGAGATCCACAAACATCTTGATGGACTCCGGTGTAAAGCCACGGCGTCTCAAAGCCGCAATGGATACCAGACGTGGATCATCCCAGCCATCCACAATGCCTTCCTCTACCAGCTTTTTGATATAGCGCTTTCCGGTGACCACATTGGTCAGATAAAGCTTTGCGAATTCTATCTGCTTTGGCGGATGAGGATACTCAAGCTCCCGCACAACCCAGTCGTAAAGCGGACGGTGATCCTCAAACTCCAGTGTACAGATGGAATGAGTCACGCCCTCAATGGCATCCTCAATGGGATGAGCAAAATCATACATCGGGTAAATACACCATTTGTCTCCGGTATTGTGATGTGTCATATGGGCAACACGGTAAAGGATCGGATCACGCATATTGATATTCGGAGATGTCATGTCGATTTTGGCACGCAGCACCTTTTCTCCATCGGCGTATTTGCCATCCTTCATATTCTGAAAAAGCTCCAGGTTCTCCTCAACGGAACGGTTCCGGTACGGGCTTTCTTTTCCAGGCTCCGTCAGTGTTCCCCGGTATTCCCGGATCTGCTCTGCTGTCAGGTCACAGACATAAGCTTTTCCTTTTTTGATCAGTTTGATGGCTGCCTCGTACATCTGCTCAAAATAATCCGACGCAAAAAACAGTCTGTCTTCCCAGTCTGCTCCCAGCCACTTGATGTCCTCTTTGATCGACTCCACAAACTCAACACGCTCTTTCGTTGGGTTCGTATCGTCAAAACGCATATTAAACTTGCCATGATATTTCTGTGCCAGTCCGTAATTCAACAGAATGGATTTTGCATGTCCTATATGAAGATATCCATTTGGCTCCGGCGGAAAACGTGTACATACTGTCTCACATTTTCCTTCCGCCAGATCTTTTTCGATGATCTGTTCAATAAAATTTTTGGAAACGGTTTCTTCTCCCATAATTTCCCTCCTAAAATCTGTTTTTCATCTGTCTCTTTCTGACCTCATCAATCCAGAGCATATAAAAAGTAAGAATACCAGAAGCTTTTATATGCCAATCAGCTAAAATATTACCATATATTTTTCAAAATTACAACGCTATTCATTTACATTTTCCCGGCAATATACTATTATGATAACAGTTTTATTCCAATTTCTGCACTGCTGTTTTCATTCTGAAATACAAAAATTAACACCGGAGAAAAATATGATGTACTATTTTATTGTCAATCCTTCCTCAAGCTCGGGACATGGAAGCCATCCCTGGAAGGAAGTAAAACATCTGCTGGATTGTAAAAATATACCCTATCATGCCGCTTTCACAAGAAAAGACGGTGACGCATCCCGTCTGGCTGCAAAGGCTTCTGCAAAAGCCTCCTCTGAAAATCCCTGCACTGTAGTTGCAGTGGGCGGAGACGGAACGGCAAATGAAGTCCTGAACGGACTTCATCTATCCCCTTATCTGAATTTCGGTTATATCCCCGCAGGCTCTGGAAATGATCTGGCCAAAGGGCTTGGTCTGCCCCTTGACCCTGCTCTGGCACTGGATCACATTCTTCACCCCGAAAACATACGCCCGGTTCGAATTGGGCGCACCAAGACCACGGAAGGCATCGTCAGACGCTTTCTCATAAGCAGCGGCCAGGGATTCGATGCTGCCGTTTGCCATGATTCCCATCACTCCGGCACAAAGAATCTTTTAAACCGGCTGGGACTTGGTAAGCTGACTTATCTGGCCACTGCACTGCAGACTCTGATCCATCTTAAAGGAACACCCGCTTCTCTGACTCTGGATGACGGTCCTGCCCATTTTTATGACAGTACTTTTTTCACTGCGTTTATGAATATGCGCTATGAAGGCGGAGGCTTCATGTTCTGCCCTGACGCAGACCCCTGTGATGACTGTCTTGATGTATGCGTAGTGGAAAAAATGCCAAAACTTAAGGTACTGCTTCTGCTGCCCACCGCATTCTTTGGAAAACATGTTCGGTTTTCCGATGTCATCCACATTTACCGCTGTAAAAAAGCCGTTCTCCGGGCGGAGACGGCTCTTCACGTACATACAGACGGAGAAGGTCTGGGACCACAAAAGACCATCGAAATATCCCTGGAACCCCAGACACTGTCTTTTCTTAATTAAATCCGTAAAACTTCTGTGTGATCCGATAGGCAGCCACAGACAGTTTACGTCCTCCTTTCCCCGGAAGATTCATGGTACGTCCGAAGATACCGTGTCTCAGCTTCAGATAGAGACCGGTGTCTTTGGATTTCAGGTACTGCCACAGCTCTTTCTTTTTCTCAAGATTTTCCTCCGTTCCGGAACGCAGCAGCATCACAGAGGAAATCGTTGTGATGATATCCAGATAACTGATCATATACTGCCGCAGGCGTTTGTTTGCAATCTTTCTTCCCGCCATCGTATCGATCATAATCTTATTGACACGGATCTGCTGGTCGATGCGGGAGATCATCACCTGTTCATTCACCGACTGATCTTCCCGTCCGATAAAATAGTGATAAAAATTCAGATTTCGATAGTAAAGATTTTTTACATAAGGCAGCGGCTGGAATACAAACAGATTGTCCACATAAAACGTATGCTTTGGAAGCTCCAGCCCGCACTCCCGAAGAAGCATGGTACGGTAAATCACGGAATGCATCAATATGTAATGACCAATGTGCAGTTTTTTTGCTTCCTCCCAGTGGAAAATCTCATTTTCCGGGAAAGCGCCGTAGCGCATCACCTTTTTACGCTTTGCTCCAACCTTGTCATAGACAAAATTGCTGATAAACATATCCACTGTCTCCGGACCGGCTACTAACTCCTTCAGTGTCCGGATAATCTCCAGATAAGCATCCTCATCTACCCAGTCATCACTGTCTACAACCTTATAGTAGAGACCTGTGGCATTTCTAAGCCCGGCATTTACCGCTTCTCCGTGGCCTCCGTTTTCCTGATGGATCGCCCGTACGATTCCCGGATAGTTTTTTTCATATTCATCAGCGATCTCTGCTGTATCATCTTTTGCAGAACCGTCATCCACAATCAGGATCTCCACGTCATCTCCGCCCGGAAGCAGAGAGTCAATGCATCTTCTCATATAGGCTGCTGAATTGTAACATGGAATTGCTATCGATAATATTTTCACTTCTTCTTCCTCCATACATCTTTTCCTGGTATCTTATCCTGGTCATTCGTATTTTTCCTGTCCAAGCTTAATCTGCAGATAATCTGTGTATGCTGCAAAAGCAGCCGGTATCGGATATTGTTCCTCTGTCTGCTGGGGTTCCACAAAAATCATATCCGTTCCCTGATATTTCTTCAACTCATCCACCAGAACAACATACCCCTTCATCTGCCATTCAATGTGGCTGAAAATATGCTTTGCATCCGCTAGTTCCTGAATCCGAAGGGGGGAAAGCCCCTGCTGTTTGATCCACCAGAGTACCTCCTCACGGCTTGCGAAGCCTTCGATACTCGGGAGTTCATAAAGTCCTGCCAGAAGCCCCGTATCCGGTCTTTTCCGGATCGCTGCCTGCTCCCCGTCCCGGATGACCAGTACGGTTCGTTTTTCTATTTTTCTTGGTTTTTTTTGCGCCTTCCTGGGGTACTTAAGCTCTCTGCCGTTTTTATGGGCAAGACAAATCGTTTTCAGTGGACATTCCGTACATCTGGGTGCACCATTTGGGACACATACCACAGCTCCAAGCTCCATAAGTGCCTGATTAAATGCACCTGCCTGATTCTCCGGCATAATCTCCAGAAGCCTCTGCTCCATCTGACGTTTCACAGACTGCTTCGTAATATCACTCTCATCCTCCATAACCCTTGTAAGCACACGCAGCACATTACCATCCACCGCCGGCACCGGAATCTGAAAGGCAATGGAAGCCACAGCTCCTGCCGTGTAAGGTCCAATTCCAGGAAGTGCAAGCAGCTTTTCGTAGTCTGCAGGCATTTTTCCTCCATACTGCTCCATGATACACTGTGCCGCCTTCTGCATATTTCGCACCCGGTTGTAGTAGCCAAGTCCTTCCCATAGCTTCAGGAGTCTGTCCTGGGAACAGACAGAAAGCGCCTGCACATCCGGAAGTGCTTCCACAAATCGCTCAAAATAGGGTTTCACCGCCTCCACCCTTGTCTGCTGAAGCATGATTTCCGAGACCCATACCCGATAGGGCCTGGGATCTTCACGCCACGGAAGAACACGCGCATTGGCATCAAACCAGGATAGCAGAGGTTTTGTAATCTGCTCAAGCATCTATGCTCCTCCTTTTTTCTGAGTACTGTGCACCGGTTCTCCAAGATTTACCGGAACCGGTCTGTCAATCTTCATCGAGTCCTCTGTCACCAGACAGTCATAGGCCAGAATATGTACGCCATTTTTCTGTGCTTCCCGAAGTACGACTCCAAAATCCGGATGCGTCCTGTCATTTGGCTCAAAAGAACGGATGCCTTTCATCTGGATCACAAACAACAAATATGCCTCATAACCGTCCTCCCTGCATGCCATCAATTCGCGCACATGCCGGACTCCCCGCTCGGTGGGCGCATCCGGAAAACGCGCAATCCCGTTTTCTTCCAGCGTCACACCTTTTACCTCCATAAAAAGCTTCTGATCCGATGTTTCCGCGTACAGATCGAACCTTGAGCTTCCGTATTTTGTTTCTGGACGAACGATGATGTCTCCCCCTTTGAAAGGTTTCGTTTCACAAAACATCCCCCCTCCCCGCAGCCATTCAGCCGCCGCGTGATTTGGAGCCTGTGAATCCATATTGATGATCTGTCCGTTTTTTTCCACCGCAATCAGGTCATAGGCTGTTTTCCGGTCAGGATTTTCACTTTTCTCCAGATATACCACTGCACCTGCTATCAGAAGCTCACGACATCTTCCGGTATTTTTTACATGACAGATTTCCCGTCGCCCCTCCTTGTCCACATATGCGATAAAACGATTGGGCCGCTCCAGAAACACTGCCTTCTCTACCTGATGATATTTCATATTACTTATATTCCCCGTTTCGATAAAAACAGATTACGGGAAAGCCTTTCTCAATATTTTCATAAATCGTCTTTGCGGCTCCATACGGCAGATTGATACATCCATGGGAACCATTGTTCCAGAAAATCTCACCTCCGTAGCTGCCACGCCAGCTGGAATCGTGAAATCCGATTCCTCCGTTAAAGGGCATCCAGAAAGTAACGGGACTTTCATAGCTGTCGCCTGGCTTATTACTCCTCAGAACGGCCGGTGACTTTTTAAAATACACCGTATACGTTCCCGGTGGTGTCCTGCGATCCTTTGTCATCTTTCCGGAAACAAAATCTGATTCCACGATCAGTTCCCCGTCAATATACATCCAAAGATGCTGTTTTGTCAAATCTACTTCCACATACGTGTCACCCATGTCACCATTTTCCCAGCTTTTTGCTGTCTGTGCAAACAAAGGTGTTCGCTCCATATGAGGCTCCTGTTCCATCAGCTTTGTAAGCTCCACCGCTTCAGCTTCCTGATCGATCTTCCAGCCATAGGATCCGCCTTCCACCGTCACATAAGTGCCATCGCTGGTTTTAAATCTGCGTGGCTTGTCATACGTATCATATTTTTCCGCAAGAAAAGCAATATAGTCACGAATGGCTCCGTCTTTTACCAGCACCTTACCCTGCTCATCCAGAACCAGCCATTCCTTTATCACTCTTCCGTTGAGAACTTCTTTCTTATCTCCGAAGCAATAGGTGATTTCAATGTCCGCATAGTGATTCATTTCCGCCAGCTGCCTGTTCAGCTTTTCATCCTCACCTGTGACTTTCGGAGCCTCGTAACACTTTTCTTTTTCCAGATCCAGCACATCTTTGCGGGCTGTTATCGCTTCCTCAAGAAGCTTCAGCAGTCGGCTCTTTTTTACTTTACATCCCTGCTTTTCTTTCTCAATCACAAATTTTGTGGATTGAAACGCAATCCTTGCATCCACAGGTTCCTGCTCCACGCTTTTGTCGAAGCAATTAAGTGCCTCTGCCTTCTCTTTCAGAAGTTCCTCATCATAGGATACTGCCGCATCAAATTCCAGAGAGGAGGGCCGGAAGTAGCTGATAAACCAAAGTGCATAAGGCTGAGTACTGCACAGCTTCTGTATCTCACCGTTTGACACGTAACGATAATCCATATCCTGTGCGGTTATGGTCTCTTTCCCCCCATTCCGTTCTTTCAGGACGATCTCGTAGCTTTCCACACTGTTGCGAATTTGCTGTTCCGCCTCCTCTGCCGTAAGATGGCCCGTGTAAACACCATTTATCGTAGTATTTGCAAGAAACCGGTCATGAAAATAGACAATACCGCCAATATAAAACCCAAACAGCAGCAAGGCTGCCCCACAGGCACCGATTTTCATCCATTTTTTCCATCTGCCTGCCCAACCTGAACTGTCTGTAGGGGATGCCGCTGCTTTCTCTTCTTTTTGCTTTTCTTCTTTTTGCTTTTCTTCTTTTCTCGCATCCTGTACCGGCTTCACCGCAGGGTTATTCTTTTTTCTTTTCTTTTTCTTTTTTCCCATACCTCACACTCCATAACAGATAGTATGCATACAATCTTCTTAATCATACCATCGAAGGCAAAGTTATAAAAGTACTTTTTGAAATTATTAAGAAAAAATAAAATTTAATTTGTCAAGCTAAGAAATATTTAATATAATAATGATACCAGGGGCAAAAGGTCATGCTGTTCATGCTTGCATGAAAAAGCATGACCTTGGGACCCGCAAAACATGAGCAGGCAGTCATCTGCTGCCGCAAAAGAGAAGGAGAAATGAAAGACAAAAATGAAAAAAATCAAACTATGCCCTGCAATTTTACTGACCGGTCTGATGTTGCTTGCACTGTTTGTATCACCCGTCTCTGTTAAGGCTGCATGCATTAAACTGAACCACAAAACTCTTTGTATGACTGTGGGAAGTACAAAGACGCTGACTGCCACCACATCTATAAAAGGAGCAAAGCACTGGAAATCCTCCAACAATAAAGTTGCCTGTGTTTCCAAAAAAGGAAGAGTACGGGCCAAAAATGGGCTGAATACGCTGAAAAGTGATCCGGTCCTGATACAGATCGCATGTGATCGCTGTAACGAAATGGCAAAAAACCGTGTTTTGTCCCATACAAGACCGGATGGCAGTAAGGCATGGAGCCTGTTGGATCAGAGAGGGGTCGTTTATACTTACGCCGGTGAGAACATCGCCTGTACATCCGGTTATGGCATCAACGCGAAATATGCCACACAGCTATGGTATCAATCCTGCAGCCACAGGCTCACTCCCATTTTTATGATCTGTACTATTTCAGTCTATTCCGTTGTAATAAAAGTCTGAAATCCTGCTCTTCGCAGCACCTGCTCCATTTTCACCGCATTTTCCAGCTTCTCAAACTCCCCTATCAGTACCCGGAAAAATCCCTGCTTATCCTCTTCAAGTACCGGAGCGAATCCCATTATGCCAAGCATACTCTCCAGATTTTTTGCATTTTCCTTTGACCTGAAATATCCGACCTGTACACGATAACGTTTCTCTTTGTCTTTTCCATTGGCTTCCACTTCCTGTGCATAGATGGTCTGCAGGATACCGTCTGAAATTGCCTGTGCCATCTCTTCGAAATTTTCATCAAAAATACGGTTATCCTCCCCGCTGTTTATAAAACCGGCTTCAACCAGAACGGCAGGCATCTTTGTTCTGCGAAGCACCACAAGCCCGGGACGTTCCTGTATACCGAGATTTTGAAATCCAACCTCTTCCAGCTCCCGATTGATATTTTCCGCCATCTCCTCGGAAATTCCTCCCCGTTCATAGACCAGTGTCTGCACACCAGAGTACTGTCCTGGAATCGGACTGGAATTGCGGTGGATGGATACAAAAAGATCTGCCCCCGCTTCATTTCCGATGGTCGCTTTCTGAAAAGGTGTCTGGTATACGTCCGTCGTTCTTGTATAGATCACATTCTGGCCGTTTTCTTCCAGAATTTTTCCCACCGCCAGCGCCAGACGAAGCGTATCATCCTTCTCCTGTCTTCCTTCATAAACTGCTCCCGGATCTGAACCTCCATGTCCTGCATCAATCACAATGGTTGCCATAAAAAAAGCTCCTGCATACTTTTATTATTAAAGTATGCAGGAACTTTTTTTCGTTGCCTGAAATTACAGCATTAATAGTTTGTGCAGACACCATTTTTATCAAACACATATATTTTCTGGTCGCCATTTGTCAGTGTGAAACGAATGGAAATTCCCTGCGCCATACTGCCCTTCGGATAAGTTGTATTATTCGCCTTCGTCTTGGAACGGAAGAAATAATAATACTTGTTGCTGATCTTACACCATCCTGTGATCATCTGGCCGAGTGCCACCGTCCTGGTATCCATGAAATAATAGCGATTTTTCACTTTTAACCAGCCGGTATGCATAAATCCATCTGAATCAAAATAGTAACGTTTGCCGCCGATTGTTTTCCAGCCGGTCACCATCTTGTTCTTACTGTAGTATTTCCACTGTTTTCCGTACCCGACCCAGCCTGTTCCACTGCTGTTGGTTCTGCGGTCATCACGGTAGCCGGCAATATAATTGCCGTCACTGCCAACATATTTGTCCCCGATCCAGGTATCCTTTGCAATTCGCCCGTCTGCGCCAAGATACAGGTTTTTTCCTTTGTATTTTACCCACTTACTGGTCTGCATAACACCTTTATTGCTGAAACAATAGGTGTAGCCTTCCACTTTTTTCCAACCGGTAAGCACATAACCCTTTTTGTTGAAATAATAGGTCTTACCATTGATCTTCAGCCACTGATTTTTCGGACGCTTCGTGCCGTCACCATAGGAATACCAGATCTTGCCATTTGCTGTTTTCCGGAAGCCTGCCTCCTGACACACTTTCTGCAGTACACCATCCTCCCCAAAAACATAGGTGATACCGCCGATCTTACGAATGCCGGTATACATGACCCCGGTTTTCGGTGCGAAATAATACTGCTTCCCCTCCAGTGTCAGCCATCCTTTCTGCATGGTGCCGTCTTCCTGATAATAGAAGCGATTGCCTCCCACATCTTTAAAGCCCCCGGCAGCAAACGATGTGACTGAAACCAGCATACTCAGTGCAAATGCTGCCATCAGTCCGAACCCCGTTTTCTTTTTCATCATAGAATCTCCCCTTTCTTAATTCTTTATGCCTCTTTACTGACCGGTCCGGTAATAACCCCTCTCGGACAAACAGAAGCACAGGTACCACAATTTGTACACTTTTCTGTGTCTACATGAGCAATATTGCCTTCGACTGTAATTGCTCCGGATGGACACTCTTTCTGGCATTTTTTACAGCCGATACATCCGGCCTCACATGCCTGCATAACCTGTTTTCCTTTATCCTTCGATGCGCAGCGCACCAGATAACGGTTGTCATATGGAACCAGCTCTATGAGCCTGCGCGGACAACGTGCCACGCATTTGCCACATGCTTTGCATTTTTCTTTATCCACAACTGCCACACCATCCACAACATGGATTGCATCAAATGGACATACCTTTTCACAGGTTCCATGTCCAAGACAGCCGTACTGACAGGTTTTTGGTCCCCCCGCCGGAACAAACTCCATCATCTCACAGTCTGTCACGCCATAATAATTATACTTTTCTTTCGCTTTTTCACAGGTACCGGCACATTTGACAAAAGCCACCATATGAATACTCTCGCCTGCTTCCTGACCCATGATTGCTGCGATCTTCTCTGCAGCCGGGGCGCCTCCCACCGGACATCCGTCCACAGGTGCTTCCCCTTTTGCGATGGCCTTTGCCATAGCATCACAGCCTGCATATCCACAGCCGCCGCAGTTGTTGCCCGGAAGCTGCTCGCGCACCAGCTGTTCCTTCTCATCGATCTCAACCTTAAACTTTTTATCTGCCACGCCCAGAAACAGTCCGAGAAGCAGACCTGTTCCGCCCACAATCGCAGCGGCAAGAATCATTTCCATTACCATACTCTGCTCCTCCTTCCTATTTCAGACTGGAAAATCCGAAAAATGCAATCGCCATCAGACATGCTGTCAACAGTACGATAGGAGAACCCTGAAATGCTTCCGGCACATCATTGTACTCTGTCTTTTCCCGGATACCTGCCATAAGGACGATCGAAATCGTAAATCCTACCGCAGTAGCCAGTCCATTTACCACACTCTCCAAAACATTGTAGCTTTTCTGAACATTGATCAGAGCCACACCCAGAACGGCACAGTTGGTGGTGATCAGCGGCAGATACACACCCAGAGCATTATAAAGGGCAGGGCTGCACTTTTTCAGGAACATCTCCACAAGCTGAACCAGAGCGGCAATCACAAGAATGAACACGATGGTCTGCAGATACACCACATTCAACGGAACAAGAATAAACTGATAAATCAACGCAGTCAGCAGAGAGGATATCGTGATAACGAAAATAACTGCTCCCCCCATACCTGCAGCCGTATTCACTTTTTTGGATACACCAAGAAACGGACACAGACCGAGGAACTGACTTAACACAACATTATTGATAAAAGCAGTACCAACCGCGATCATCAGAAGCTCTTTCATAATGTCTCCCCTCCTTTACAGCTGCTTGCACAGGCTTCACAGTGTCCGGTACAGCCAGTACCAATTCTGGTCTCTTTTCCTTTTCGCTGTGCATTCAGCTTCACTTTATTCTGCACTGCAATCAACAGAGACAGTACCAGAAATGCACCCGGTGCAAGAATAAAAATCGTGATTGGTTCGTAGGATGCCGGCATGATCTGTGCGCCAAAAACAGTACCTGCACCAATCAATTCACGTACGATACCGATGCTGGTAAGTCCAATGGTAAATCCAAGTCCCATACCAACGCCATCAAAAAAGGACGGAATAACCGGATTCAGGGAAGCATAAGCTTCCGCTCTTCCCAGAATAATACAGTTAACTACGATCAGCGGAATATAAATGCCAAGGCTTTCATACAGGGATGGTACATAAGCCTGCAGAAGGAACTGTACGATCGTTACAAAAGAGGCTACGACCACAATAAACGCCGGCATACGCACGCCGTTTGGAATGATTTTCCTCAGTGCAGAGATCATCAGGTTTGACATGGCAAGAATTACCGTAGTGGTAAGTCCCATGCCCAGACCATTCATGGCAGATGTTGTGACCGCCAGTGTCGGACACATACCGAGCATCAGCACAAAGGTAGGATTTTCTTTGATAATACCGTTATACAGACGTTCTGTTACTTTACTCATTTAATACTCCCCCTTCCACCAGGCTCTGATAGAAGCAGATACCCGCATTCACACCATTTGTCATGGCTTTTGAAGTAAAGGTAGCACCACTAATGGCATCAATCTCATTTTCAGCGGCAGCTCCTGTCTTTGTTACCACGAACTGATCCACTGCTTTATCGCGAAACTGACCTTTAAAGGAATCTTCCGTAGCATGCATGCCAAGACCGGCTGTCTCACTGATCGAAAGAATTTCCACTCCTTTTACCGTTCCTTCCAGATCAATTCCCATGGAGAAATTGATATCGCCGCCATATCCTTCATGTGAGGTCAGATTGATAACAACCCCGGCAATCTGACCGCCGTTATTTACCAGATAAAAGTTTTCAATGGTATCCGCCGTACTGTCATACCCTGCCGCCGTCAGCGCATCTGCCGCAGCTGCAAGAAGCTCATCTTTCTGTTCTGGCTCGACGAACTCTTCCGCACCTGGAAAGACTGCAAGATATGCTTCCTGTTCTGCTTTGGCCTCCGCCTGTGCAATGGGCTCTTTTGTGATACCGTATACCGTTCCAAGAAGTAATCCGGCTACCAGAGTGATTGCCATCAAAATCAATGCATTCTTAATGATCTTATTCATGCTTTTTTCCCTCCTTTTCCAAATGCCGTAGGAGGTGTTACCTTCTCAATCAGCGGTACCAGAAGATTGGAGAGAATGATCGCATAGGAAACACCTTCCGAAGCGCTGCCAAAAAAGCGGAAAATACCGGTGAGTATACCGATCACACAGCCGTATACGATCTGTCCCTTTTTCGTGATGGGTGAGGTCACATAATCGGTAGCCATAAAGAAGGCACCGAGCATCAGTCCGCCGCCGCACAGCTGAGCTGCCAGATACTGCAGATCAAACCCGTGCCCGCCGAAAATCAGCGTAAAAATCGCAAATGTAATCAGATACGATGCCGGAATGCGCAGATCGATCACCTTGAAAATCAGAAGAATCGCAGCACCAATCAGAATCGCAATCACCGATGTCTCACCGATGGTTCCTGCAGTATTTCCCACAAACAGATCCACAAGATTTACACTCTCTCCCGCTTTCATGGCTGCCAGAGGTGTTGCTCCTGTGATACCGTCATATGTAAAATCCGTCATCCTTCCTGTAAAGGAAATCAGAAGGAAGCATCTGGCTGCAAGCGCCGGATTCATAAAATTCTGCCCAAGTCCGCCAAAAAGCTGTTTCACAAAAATGATTGCAAAAACAGAACCGATGATCGGCAGCCACCATGGCACCGATACCGGAAGATTCAGTGCCAGGAGAAGTCCTGTTACCGCTGCACTGAAATCAAAAATCGTAACTTTCCTGTGCATCAGTTTCTCATAAATATATTCTGTGAGAACGCAGGAAGCTACTGAAATCACAATAATCCCAAGTGCACGCATACCAAAATGCCATACACCAAAAACAGATGCCGGAAGCAGTGCGATCAAAACAAGAAGCATCAGGTCACTGCTTTTCTTTGAATCTCTGATATGCGGATTGGATGATATATTCAGCATTTCACTCATTTTCCTTTTCCTCCCTGTGCCGCTTTTTTCCGATCTGCAAGAACAATCTTGCGCATGGATTTAATGTATTGTGTCAGAGGACGTTTAGCCGGACAGATAAAGCTGCAGCATCCGCATTCACAGCACTCCATACCTTCCGCTTTTACAAACGCCTCTTTATCATATCTCTTTGCATAATCCGCAAGCCTTGAAGGAACAACTCTGCCCGGACAGACAGAAACACAGCGGCCGCAGTTGATACACGCAGTCTCACTGGCCTCAGCCGCCTCATCCTTTGTCAGACAAAGGATGGCAGAAGAAGTTTTCGTTACCGGAACATCCAGTGAATAGAGCGGCATGCCCATCATAGGTCCGCCCGAAATCACTTTTTTAGGCTCCTCCACAAAACCTCCCGCTTCCTCAATCAGCTCACGGAAATTCGTTCCAACCGGAACCCGGATGTTCTGTGGCTCTCGAATGGCATTTCCTGTGATCGTCATTACCTTTTTCATAACCGGTTTTCCCAGGTATACTGCATCGTAGATTGCATGAATCGTGTCACAATTGCTGACGACACATCCCGCATCAGCCGGAAGCATGGAAGAGTTGATCTGTCTTCCCGTTGTGGCAAAAATCAGCTGCCGCTCTGCTCCCTGGGGATACTTGGTTTTTAACTGTATCACCTCGATATCCGCATCTTTTCCGGAAGCTGCAATCAGCTTGTCTGCCGCATCTTTCTTGTTATCCTCCACCGCAAGGATGCCCTTTACCTTTCCGAACACCTTCATGGCGGCCCGCAGTCCTCCTACGATCTTCTCCGGCTCCTCCATCATCCGTCGGTAATCTGAGGTCAGATATGGCTCGCACTCTGCACAGTTTACAATAACATAATCAATTTTTGAGGGATCCTTCGGGGAATACTTTACATGAGTCGGAAATCCGGCTCCTCCCATTCCTACAATCCCTGCCTCCTTCATCATTTCGAGAATCTCCTCACCCGTAAGCTCAGATAACTCCTTCCGTTTTGGCCAGTCAATCTCCTCATATTTTCCGTCATTTTCAATGACGATTGAATTGACCATTGCCCCTGAGACAGTCAGCCTGGGTTCAATGGTTTTCACAGTACCGGAAACAGAAGCACAGATACACGCAGATACAAATCCACCTGCCTCCGCAATTTTCTGTCCTGCCAGCACATGATCGCCTTTGTTCACGATCGGTGCAGCCGGTGCTCCGATATGCTGAGAAAGCGGGTAGACAAGATCGCCTTTGGGCAATACCTCACGGATCGGTTTGTCCTTCGACAAATCCTTTCCGTCGTAGGGATGAATGCCACCCTTAAAAGTAAATCGCAGCATAGCTTTATCCTCCTTCTTATTTATTCTTGTTGTTGCTTTTTTTATCTTTTCTTCGGCGGTATGCCTTATGAATATTCGGATATGCTCTCATAAAACGACGGTTTACACCTGTGATTTTGGAAATCCCTTCCTGATACTGTTCCCGGAAATTCCTTGTATGCTCCCGGAAGCTCTCCAGATATTCCGTAAGGCCTTTTTCTTCTATCCGCTTCTGGAAACCATTCTGGTAGTCCCCAACTCTGTCCTGAATCTCTTTCAGACTGGGGAACTGCTTTTTATAAGTTCCAAGCAGCTCACGTACTTCCTCGGCAGACTCATACAGTCTGGTACTCTGGAGATATTCGGAAAAATCCTCCATGACAGTCTGCAGGCGCGCAAGCTTTTTGCCCAGTTTGAATGCTGCCAGAGACGAAACGGTAAAATCAACCGCATACAGAATCCCGCACAGAATCACAAATGCATGCCCGGTCGCCACATCAAACAACCCGATCACCCACTCGGCAAAGGGCTGAAGAACCTCAAACATCAGCAGAGTAAAAAAACCCCAGGCAATCGAGCTGCCCAGACATATGCGCCCCTGTATGTTAAACGGTTTATCACTGTAATCCCACCAGCTTGTGTGAAACAGGGTCTCCATCACCCACGCAGTCACATATTCCAGAACCGTAGCAAGTATAATACCGCCCAAAAACAGCCAGAGGCCGTGATTCGCCAGAGGTCTGAGAAGCACATAAACACTCATGGCTCCAACCCCGTAAATCGTACAGACCGGCCCGGTTACAAATCCACGGTTTACCAGACGCTTTTCTTTTATTGAAACATAGGAACTCTCCCACACCCATCCAAGAAAACTGTAAAGAATCAGCCAGAAAAGAATATGGTACAAATCTACTCCTAAAACTTTAAAATCCCACATAAAATTACGTTCTCCTTTTTCACTACCGTTTCTGATTTTCTTTCCGTTGCATTTTCAGACCATCGAGCATATAATACGAATCATACCTGCCAGAATGCAGGTACCGGCATGAAAGGAATCTATAATTATGATATTACAAAAACAAACCTTATCCGACTGTCAACCTGCTGTTTTTTGCCTCACAGATTCTGCTTCGAAAGAAGATATTCTGTTTTTTGACATCGAAACCACCGGGTTTTCTCCAAAAAACTCTTCTCTCTATCTGATCGGAGCAGTATACTTCAGGCAGAAGGCCTGGCATGCCATCCAATGGCTGGCCGAGACACCAGCGGAAGAGTCCGCACTTCTGAAAGCTTTTTTTGATTTCTGTACCACATACCGGATATTAATCCATTTTAATGGCGAGGGCTTTGATATCCCCTATCTGGCGCAGAAAGCCCGGCAGTATCATCTTCCGTTTTCTCCTTCCAGGCTGGAAAGTCTGGATCTTTACCGCCGCATAAGAACCTGCAAAGCACCGTTAAAGCTGACGCACATGAATCAGAAAGCCCTGGAAAGCTTTCTTGGTATCAGCAGACAGGACCGGTACACCGGTGGCAAACTGATTGACATTTATCATCGTTATACAAAAAATCCCGACAAAACGGATCTGCAGCTTCTTCTTCTGCACAATCTGGATGATGTGAAAGGACTGACCAAACTTCTTCCTTTATTATCCTACCCGGCACTTTTTACCGAGCACCGCTATACCATACAGAACGTAAGCTGGGAAGATGCTCCGGATGGACAGCCTCTTCTTTTCCTTGAGCTTGCCCTTGACGTTCCGGTTCCAAAGCCGCTCTCTCTGGATCTTTCTTTCGGATACCTTACCATCCATGAAGGCATCTGCCGTCTGATGATACACGCTTTCGAAGGTGAACTGAAGTATTTTCTGCCGGATTACCGCAGCTATTATTATCTTCCCGATCAGGACTGTGCGATTCACAAAACGATTGCTGCCTATACTGCCCCTTCCAGGCGTATGAAAGCCACAGCTTCCACCTGTTACCAACGCAGATACGGACTGTTTCTTCCACAGAAAACGGCCCTGTTTACACCCGTATTCCAAAAAAGCTACCGTGATCCCTGCCTCTGGTTTGAATGCACAGAACAGTTTATGAATACTTCCGGACAGTTATTCCTGTATATAAAAAGCCTGATTTCATTTTGAAATCAGGCTTCTTTATCATGCAGGAAATAATGTCGCCGATTTCTTATTCTTCAACCGGCTCCTCTGCCTCAGCCGGAGCTTCTTTCTGAAGCACCTTCATACTCAGGCTGATCTTTTTATCCTCACCATTAAAGTCAACAACCTTAGCTGTGATAATCTGACCAACGCTCAGGACATCTGACGGTTTATCAACATGGTCCTGGGAAATCTGTGATACATGAAGGAGTGCATCCACACCCGGCTCCAGTTCAACAAATGCGCCGAAATCTGTCATTCTTGCCACACGGCCTTCTACTACATTGCCTGCTGCATATTTCTCTGCTGCTGTCAGCCATGGATTCTGATCCGGGAATTTCAGGCTGAGTGCAATCTTATCACCGCTGATATCTTTAATCAGTACAGAAAGCTTTTCACCAACTTTAAATACTTTCTTTGGATTCTCCACACGACCCCATGACATTTCTGAAATATGAAGCAGACCATCGGCTCCTCCCAGGTCAATAAATGCGCCAAAATCTGTCACATTTTTAATAACACCCTCTACCACATCACCTACAGCAATTCTCGCAAAGAGCTCTTTCTGCATCTCCGCTTTCTTTGCAACAAGGAGCTGTTTACGATCACCGATAATTCTTCTTCTGCGCGGATTGAACTCGCTGATTACGAACTCAATTTCCTGACCTGCATACTTGCCAAGATTTCTCTCATAAGTATCAGATACCAGGCTTGCAGGAATAAATACTCTTGCCTCATCAATCACTACGCTGAGACCGCCATCCAGTACCTGAGCTACCGGTGCTTTCAGTACTTCATGATTCTCAAATGCTTCTTCCAGTCTCTTGTTTCCTTTTTCTGCTGCTAGTCTCTTGTATGTCAGCAGAACCTGTCCTTCACCGTCATTTACTTTCAGGACTTTTGCTTCCATCTTGTCATTTACATGAACAACATCCTGAAGGTTTACGCTTGAATCGTTGGTATATTCACTTTTTGTGATGATACCGTCAGCTTTGTATCCAATATTTAAGATAATTTCATCTTCTTTGACATCGATGACCGTACCTTCGACTACCTCTCCATTATGAATTGTTTTTAATGATTCCTCCAGCATTTGTTCAAAGCTCATTTCTGACATTCTTTCTGAACCTCCTCAATAATATTGTTTGGGGTTGATGCCCCTGCTGTAATACCTACGCAACTCATGGACTGCATCGAACGTACATCCAAATCTTCAAGTGTCTGTATATAGTAAGTATTCGTGCATTCTTCTTTACAAATTTCAAATAACTTCTGCGTATTGGAGCTGTGTCTGCCTCCAATTACGATCATAGCGTCAACCTGTGCAGCTATTTGCCTTGCCTCGGTCTGGCGCTCCTCTGTCGCATTGCAAATCGTATTTAAAACAAGTATATCATAACGCTTTTTTGAAAGAATTTCAACTAATTTATTAAATTTCTTGTAATTAAATGTCGTCTGAGACACCACACACACACCTTTTGGAGACTCCGGCACAAAATTTTCCGCCTCCTGGGTGTTTCCAACCACCGTCACCCTGGAGACACACCATCCTCTGATTCCTTCCACTTCCGGATGGCTGGCATTACCGATGATAACGATTTCTCTGCCATTTTCACCCTCCCGCTTTACAATCCGGTGTATTTTTCGTACAAAAGGGCATGTGGCATCCACCAGGGTCAGATGCCTAGACTGGATCAGTTCATAAATGGATGCCGGCACCCCATGGGACCGGATGACAACCGTACCCTCCGTAAGCTCTTTGAGCTCATCCTGGCTGTTTATCACCTGTACGCCCCGCTTTTCCAGATCACGTACCACTTCCTCATTATGAATAATCGGCCCATAAGTATAGACTCTGGAGTTCTCCTGTCCGGCCTGCTCATATACTTTTTCCACCGCACGCTTCACTCCAAAGCAGAATCCGGCTGTTTTTGCTTTTATCACCTTCATTGGCATACTTCCCTGTAATGTTTTTTTATTTCCTCAACCACTTCATCAATGGTCATTTCCGAAGAATCCAAAAGAATTGCATCCTCTGCTTTTTTCAGCGGCGCTATCTTCCGTGACATATCTCTGGCGTCCCGTTCCTCGATATCACGCCGGATTTCTTCGTACGTGCAGCCGCTTCCTTTTTCCTGTTCTTCCAGATAACGGCGTTTTGCACGCGTCTGCACACTTGCTGTCAGATAGATCTTAAGCTGTGCATTGGGGAGTACCTGGGTACCAATGTCTCTGCCGTCCATCAGAACATTCTCTTTTGCCGCCATCTCTCTCTGTAGATCCAGAAGCGTTTCCCGCACAGCCGGGTTGGCAGATGTTACGGAAGCGGTGCGGCTCACTTCCTCAGTGCGGAGAAGCCCGGTCACATTTCTTTCATTTAAATATACCTGCTGCTCCCCATCCTCATATCCAAGGGTAATCCGAATCTGACCACATGCCGCTTTTACAGAGGCATCATCATGGATATCGACACCATTTTCCAACATATATACAGCAATGGCCCGGTACATTGCACCGGTATCTACATAAATAAATCCAAGTTCTTTTGAAACACGCTTTGCAATCGTGCTTTTTCCGGCTCCTGCCGGACCATCAATGGCGATATTAAAACTCATGTACAACCTCCTGCGACTTTTTCTTTTATTGCGGCATCACGTCTGTCTGTGTACTGCTCATCGCCTGTGCCGCTGCATACGCGGTAGACCAGGCAATCTGAAGATTGAATCCTCCGGTCACTGCATCCAGATCCAGTACCTCTCCTGCAAAATACAGCCCTTTTACCAGTCTGGATTCCATCGTAGATGGATTTACTTCTTTTACCTGTATGCCGCCTTTTGTAATAATAGCCTCATTATAGTCTCGAAGTCCCGTAACGGTCAACGGCAAATTTTTAATGAGGCCGACAAAATGCTGTCTTTCCTCTCTGGAAATCTCATTTACCTTCTTTTCCGGTAAAATACCGGAAAGCTCAATCATCACAGGAATCAGTCTGGCTGGGAACAGACCACCGAGAACGTTTTTAAACTGCTTGTTTTTTCCTTCCTCAAAATCACGCAGGATTCTGTGATCCAGCTGTTCTTCTGAAAGAGCCGGTTTCAGATCAATCCGAAGGGACAGATTCTTTTTCCGTACTGTCTTTGCCGTGTGGCTGCTGGCGCTTAAAATCACAGGGCCGGTGACGCCAAAATGAGTAAACATCATCTCACCAAAATCCTGATAAAGCACCTTTTTGCCATCCCGAATGGTAATCGCCACATTTTTCAGTGACAGCCCCTGAAGACTCCTGACCCACTCTTCCTTTGTGTTAAAAGGAACCAGAGACGGGTAAAGATCGGTTACTTTGTGTCCGAGCTCCTCTGCAAACCGGTAGCCGTCCCCGGTGGATCCGGTACTTGGATAGGAGATCCCTCCCGTTGCGATCAGCACCGCGTCCGCCGCAAAAGGGCTGCTCCACCCTGTACAGACAACTCCTGTCACAGCACCATCCTGCTGCGAAATCTTCGTCACCTCTGTATTCAAATGTATCCGGACTCCGTACTCCTGCATCTTTCTGCGCAGAGTATCGATCACATCAGAAGAATGATCCGACAGAGGAAAGACTCTCTCTCCACGCTCTGTTTTGGTTTTCATCCCGGCCTGTTCAAAAAAATGTATGGTGTCCTGATTGGTAAAACCGTAAAAAGAACTGTAAAGAAACTTCCTGTTTGTTACAACCGCCTCAAAAAGCTGATCCATATCACAGGCATTGGTCAGATTACAGCGTCCCTTTCCGGTAATATATACTTTTTTCCCAAGCTTTTCGTTTTTTTCAAAAAGATGGACTTCACAGCCCTGCCTCGCTGCCATCAAAGCGGCAAACATTCCGGCTGCTCCGCCGCCCACAATTGCAATTCTCTTTTTTCCCATTTCCTGTCCTTTCCTTTCAGGATTTCCGTCTCTCCATCCCGCGCGGAAACAGATCTTCCAGACGTTCGCGCACTCTGTCACGGAGCCTGTAGCAGAACAGAACAAGACGTACCAGCTCATTATACATCAAAATCACCATACAGACAAGCGGTACGGCCAGCATCATCTGCCAGCAGAAAATACTTCGGATCCCAAAAAAATCCGGCATCAGCAGAACTCCCGCAGAGAACAGAAGAACCACTCCCACACACAACATCCCTCGCAGAAGATTCAATGGTCTGCACACCCGTATCACTACCATAATACCCACGGCACCTCCTACCACCAGATTCAGAGTGTAGGTCAGCACATCATCCCCGGCCCAGAAGGGAGAAATACACTGTACAACCAGAAGCGTACCTACCATGGTCAGTGCTGCCGGAAGAGCGGTGCGCATGACATGGCGCAGAAATCCGGTGCTGCTTACCGCTTCCGTGTGTTCCAACGTCAGGATAAAACTGGGGAAACCGATGCATGCTGCACTGATCAGGGAAAGCTGAACCGGGATATACGGATACGGCCTCTGCAGCAGGATAAAAATAACACTCAGCAGAATCGAATAGATCGTCTTTGACAGATACAGAGCACTTACCCTCTCGATGTTTGCAATGATGGTACGCCCTTCGCTGACAATATTTTTCAGGCAGGCAAAATCCGAATCCAGGAGTACAATATGTGCTGCCTGTTTTGCAGCATCACTGCCGGCTGCCATGGCAATTCCGCAGTCTGCATCTTTTAATGCCAGCACATCATTGACACCGTCTCCTACCATACCCACTACTTTTTTCTCTGCCTGATAAGCATGGACAAGCTGCTGTTTCTGCTCCGGCTTTACACGTCCAAACACATTGTAATCCCGCACTGCCTGTCTCCATGTCTCTTCCTCATTATCAAGCGTGGAAGCGTCCACGTACTTTTCCCCTCCTGCAAGTCCGGCTTTCACCGCAATCTGCGACACGGTCACAGGATTATCACCCGATATTACTTTGATATCCACATTCTGCTGACGGAAATAGGCAAACGTATCGCCTGCATCCGAACGGATACAGTCAGATATCACAATCAGACCCATGGGAGCCACGCCCTCCACGCTTCCTTTTTCCGGGCAGATATTCTCACATCTGCCAAGCAGAAGTACACGATACCCCTGTTCCGAATAGTCATTTACTGTCCTGACCAGTTCCTCATCCTCTGCGGACATCAGAAATTCCGGTGCGCCCAGCACAAAGGCTCCTTTCCCTTCAAAAGAAACTGCCCGATACTTGCGCTCGGAGGAAAACGGAATCTTCTGCTGCACCGTGAAGGCTCTGGTCTTATGAAAATACTTTTTCAGCGCTTCCTGTGTATTGTTGGTATCCTCAAAGGCAAAGGTAAGCTCATTCATCACTTCCTCCACCTGTTCACGCTCCGTACCATGCACGCCAAGAACCTCGGCCACTTCCAGCTCTCCGGTAGTGATCGTCCCCGTTTTATCCAGGCACAATACATTTACCCTGGCCAGCGCTTCCATAGCCTCCATTTCCTGTACCAGCGCACGTTTTTTTGCAAGCCGTCCCACACCCAGGATAAAAGATACACTGGTGAGCAGCACAAGTCCTTCCGGTATCATCCCGATGATACCGGCAACCGTACCAACAATCGCTTCATTCCTTGTGGTGCCCTCTGCCTGAATCTGGGACAAAAACAGCAAAATACCTATGGGAATGATCAGCACGCTGATCACCTTTATGATTTTTTTGATGGTGTTCTGCATTTCCGAGGTGGCGCGTTTTTTTGTCTTTGCTTTCCTGGTCAGTTTGGCAGCATAATTGTCATCCCCAACGTGAATCACACGTCCCGCTCCACTTCCTGCCACAATATAGCTGCCGGACATCAGCTCATCTCCCGGCTTTTTTTTCACCGGTTTGGATTCGCCGGTAAGCATGGACTCATTTACCTCAAGTCCGTCGGAACGCAGCACGGTACAGTCTGCACAAATCTGATCACCATTTGCCACCAGCAGCACATCATCCAAAACCACTTCGTCTACGTCAACCTCCCATGCTCTTCCGTCACGAATCACACGGGCCTTCGAGGCTGTCATAACCGAAAGCTGATCCACCACCTTTTTCACCTTCAGCTCCTGAAGAATACCAATCAATGCATTTACGATCACAACACCCATAAAGGTCATATTTTTGAACTGTCCTGTGAGCAGAACCAAAACAGCGAGAAACAGATTCAAAAAATTGAAGTATGTCAGTGTATGCGCCCGAATGATCTCTTTTTTACTCTTAAAAACATCCTTTTCGGTCCGATTTACCTGCCCAAGCTCCATGCGTTTTTCCACGTCAGCCCTGGCAAGTCCCTGAAACTGTTCCATAAATCTCTCCTTCGTAAACAAAAGCAATATCCCATGGCTCATTTTTCCAACCCAGTATACAAAATCTGGAAGTATTTGTAAATGGATTCCGGACAATATAAGAAAACATCATTTTTTCTTTATTTTTTCTTTATAATATGAGCCAAGGGACAAATGGACATAAAATGCAGCCATTTTTCTTCCGGAAATAACAGGATCCTCCCTCTTTTCCTTTCCTTTTTTTTGGATTCTCCTTCTTTTCTTCCGGTTTTCACACTTATTCCGAAATTTTTTCGCCCGGATTCTCTATTTTTTTATTTACTTTGCCACGCTGATTTGCTATAATCTGCAATGGTATTTTATTTTATATGTAAGAGGAGGAAAACATTATGTCATACGTAGATGAGGTTATCGCCAAGGTAATCGAACAGAATCCTTCCGAGCCCGAGTTCCATCAGGCTGTAAAAGAGGTTCTGGAATCTCTGAGAGTCGTTATCGAGGCAAACGAAGAGAAATACAGAAAAGACGCCCTTCTGGAAAGACTGGTAAATCCGGAAAGACAGTTCAAATTCCGTGTTCCATGGGTTGACGATAAAGGTCAGGTTCAGGTAAACACAGGTTACCGTGTGCAGTTCAACAGTGCCATCGGTCCTTACAAGGGTGGTATCCGTCTTCACCCGTCAGTAAACCTTGGTATCATCAAATTCCTTGGTTTTGAGCAGATTTTCAAAAACTCCCTGACCGGTCTGCCAATCGGCGGCGGTAAAGGTGGTTCTGATTTTGATCCGAAGGGCAAATCTGACCGCGAGGTTATGGCTTTCTGCCAGAGCTTTATGACGGAACTCTGCAAATATATCGGCGCAGACACTGACGTTCCTGCAGGTGACATTGGTACCGGTGCAAGAGAAATTGGTTATATGTTTGGCCAGTACAAGAGAATCCGCGGCCTGTACGAAGGTGTTCTCACCGGAAAAGGTCTTTCCTACGGCGGTTCTCTGGCAAGAACAGAAGCAACCGGCTATGGTCTGCTCTATCTGACACAGGAAATGCTGAAAATGAACGGTCACGAGCTGGCAGGCAAGACCGTATGCGTATCCGGTTCCGGAAATGTTGCAACCTACGCAATCCAGAAGGCTCAGCAGCTTGGTGCAAAGGTTGTTACTGCAAGCGATTCCACCGGCTGGGTATACGATCCGGAAGGTATTGATGTGGAAGCACTGAAAGAAATCAAAGAAGTAAACCGTGCAAGACTGACAGAATACAAGAAATACAGACCAAACTCTGAATATCATGAAGGCCGCGGCGTATGGGCAATCAAATGCGATGTTGCTCTTCCGTGTGCAACTCAGAACGAGCTGCTTCTTGAGGATGCAAAACAGCTGGTAGCAAACGGCTGTATCGCTGTTGCCGAAGGTGCAAATATGCCTACCACTCTGGAAGCTACCCAGTATCTGCAGGAGAACGGTGTTCTGTTTGCACCTGGCAAGGCTGCAAATGCCGGTGGTGTTGCTACTTCCGCCCTGGAAATGACACAGAACAGCGAACGTCTGAGCTGGAGCTTCGAAGAGGTTGACGCAAAACTGCAGAATATCATGGTAAACATCTGCCACAATATGGCTGATGCAGCAGAGCGTTACGGCATGAAGGGCAACTACGTGGCAGGCGCTAATATCGCAGGCTTTGAGAAGGTTGTAAATGCTATGAATGCTCAGGGTATTGTATAATCCAATCATCATATAAATTGAGACAATAGAAAGCACGCTCTGCGTTCTTTCCATTGTCTCGTAAAAAAGACACTGCAGAGCAAACCGCTCTGCAGTGTCTTTTTGCATGAAACCACTCTTACTCTTCTACTACTTCCAGTACGTCCATCGGACATGCCTTTGCGCAAATGCCGCAGGCAATACACTTGGATGCCGGGCTGTCTTCCGCTTTTACGATCAGGCCGAACGGACATGCTTCTGCGCAGGCACCGCATCCGGTACATTTCTTTTTGTTGATCATGTAAACGCCTTTTGCGTTCTGGGTAATAGCGCCTTCCGGACAGGCCTCTGCACACTTGCCGCACTGTGGACAGGTCATCGGACGAACTGCCTTCTTTTCCACGATCTGCAGGCAGGCTTTGTCCGGATCAAACGCTTTATAAAACGCCTCGGAACATGCCTGAACACATGCGAGACACGCCATACAGGTACTGCCTTTTTTTACTTTCAGTTTCTTCATATCAAATCCTCCGCATTTGTAATTTCTATAAATACACAGTACAGTTTCCTTTCCTGCACTGCAAAATAGTTATTTTTATTCTACCATTTTCGACAACATTTCTCAATAGAAATTTGCAAATACTGAGGCACCAATTACCGTCATGATGCCTGCCACTGCAATGGAAAGACTGCTCATAGCACCCTGGACCTCTCCCAGCTCCAGTGCTTTAGAGGTTCCGATGGCATGTGCGGAGGTTCCAAGGGCCAGTCCCACTGCAATAGGCTCATAAATTCGGAATATGCGGCAAACCAGCTCACCGACCACATTTCCAAATACGCCCGTAATAATGATAACTGCCACTGTAATCGTGACCATACCGCCAAGCTCCTGGGAAACACCCATCCCAATTGCTGTCGTAATGGACTTGGGCAGTAAAGTTACATAAGTTTCATGTCCCAGTCGAAAGAAAGCCGACAGAAGCAGCACGCTGCACAGACTGGCAATCACACCGGCTGTGATACCACACACAACAGCTGCCAGATTCTTTTTCAAAAGAGTGAGCTGCTGATACAAAGGCACTGCCAGGCAGACGGTAGCCGGCGTAAGCAGATAACTCAAATACTTACCGGATGCCTCATAGCTCTCATAATCGACTTTGCACAGCAAAACTACTCCGATAACAAACACAATTGAAATCAGAAGCGGATTCAGGAACCCGTATCGAAACTTCTTTCTCAGCATAACACCGATTCCATAACCGATCAGACTGATCGCTACTCCAAAATACGTTGAATTACATAATATTTCTTTCACTGTTTTCTGCCTCCCGCTTTTCTATCCTCTTCCACCGCCAGATTATCTTTCAGATGCATCACTGCCTGAGCGGCTCTTCCCGTCACAGCCATCACGACTACCGTAGTCACACAGGTAATGACAAGAACAGGAATCAAAACCGGCTTCAAATCGCTCCAGGTTACAATCAGTCCAACTGCAGCCGGTATAAACATCGGCGGCATAATCTCGATCAGAAAATCCGCGGCAACCTTAACCTGCGAAAGTCTGATCACACCTGTGGAAAGCGCAAGAAGCATCAGCAACAGTCCATATATGCTGGCCGGAACCGGCAGTGGAATCAGACTATGCAGCACCTCACCCAAAAACGTAAGAAACAGGATAATCCCAAATTGATATAGAAGTTTCATCTTTTCCTCCTTTGCCGTACCCCGGCAATTTTATCTTTTCATACACCTCTGCATGCAACCATATTCCGTTTATACCATTAAATTGCAGTCTTTTCACAACATAAAAATAAGCTAACTGAATATACATTATATTCAATCAGCCCACCTTTCAAAGAAAAGAGCGCGAGACGGGACTCGAACCCGCGGCCTCGACCTTGGCAAGGTCGCGCTCCACCAACTGAGCCACTCGCGCATCTTTGTGTCTGTATCTCTCAGGCACGTTTCATAGTATACCGCACCATCTTCTGTTTGTCAACACTTTTTTTATATTTTTCAACAGTATTTTCATTCCGGAAATTACAGACATAAGTATGGTATCCTTCATTCTTTCATCAATATACTGATCACATAACGATTATTGGAAAGCTCCATGTGAGTGATATTGTCCAGCTTAATCAGATCAATGTCAATCCACAGCTGCTCTGCCGCCACCATAACATTCGCAAGCATTACACCGAAATCAAATTCATTGAATTTCCCCCGGAGTTTCCTGGGAACCACCGGACATTTGGAAAATACATGGATACGGTTTTCATATACTACAAACCGCCAGGGCTGTCCATTCATGGCAGAGGGTGCAAGTCTTGCCGCTTCCAGCAGCTCTTTTAAAGACCTTCCCGGCTGTTCTTTGCACGCACAAAGCTCTTCGATCTGAAGTCTTTTGGCATCCCCGCTTTTTCGAAGCATATCCACCTTCGGATACCCGAAAGCCATCAGAATGATACATCGCATCCCTGCTGCCGGCATCTCCCCCTTCCGATATCCCATTCCCTGAAAACAGCTTCCGATTCCTTTTCCAAACAGGTAAAGTGACAGTTGCTGCATGATATACCCTGCATTCATATCCGCCTTTTCCTTATCCTCTGTATAGATGACAAGATAATAGGGCGCTGATACATTTCGTATTCCTCCAAGCTTGCTTTTTGCCTTTTTATCTTCTGCCTCAACAATCTCAATACTGGTCTGGATCCCGGGAAACAGAGGCTCCATCTCATGGTAAAAATCCACAAGTCCCTTCAGCATCTCCTCCTCAATCTTATCCCTGCGAAAACTGCGCACCGATTTTCGTGCAAAAATCGATTCATATAACGTCATATTATCTCCCCCATGCCGTTTTAATGTTTCCAAAAGAACTGTCTCCTTTGTCTGTCGCTATGGCAGCCGGTATAAAGTGTCCCGCAAAAAACAGCCATCACTTCTTTGAACATTAGGCAGCTACTTTGTTTAAAAACTTGTAACATTATTGTAACATAATTCATAAGATTTTCAACTACTTTTTTCGTATTTACTAATATAATATAGTTTAATCGTATCTGTGAAGGTACTGAACAGATACGTTTAATCTATTCATTGGCTGCACATGCAGCCCGAATTATATTTCACGCATCTTCATTCATCGGAAAACGGGCAGCAATTTTCTAACAAAAAGGGGGTATTATATGGCTGAGAAACGAATTATCACGATTTCCAGGACTTTTGGCAGCGGCGGACGCATGATTGGAACAAAGCTTGCCGAAAAGCTTGGATACAGCTGCTACGACAAAAATCTTCTGGAGCTTCTCTCAGAGAAGACCGGAATCAGCGAACAGGGACTTATGAGCGCGGACGAAAAGCTTCCGCAGAAAATCCTGGATCATTATGTTCCCTCACGAGTTACAGATTACAATACCAGTCTGTATCTTTTCAAAATGGAAAGTCAGCTCATCCGGGAACTCGCTGAAAAAGAATGCTGCGTATTTATCGGAAGGCTTGCAGACTGGATTTTGAAGGACAGGAAGGATGTTCTGAATGTATTTATCACGGCACCGGACGATGACCGTGTGGCCCACATCATGGAAACAGAGGGCGTGACAGAGGCTCAGGCTCAGAAACTGATGATGCAGATAGATAAAATGCGTAACAATTATTACTCCTACTTCACTGACCGCAAATGGCAGCATACAAAAGACAGAGACCTGATCATAAACAGTTCCCTGCTCGGAATCGACGGCACGGCCGGTATGCTGGAGTACATTATAAAATCCTGCAAAAATGAATAGTTCACGATTGCAAAACCCTCAGTACGGTACCATGCAGTCATTAATTGTATGTAAGAAAACACGAAAGGGAAAAGGAAAACATCTATGAACAATTCACGAGGTAACTTTACCAGCAAACTGGGGTTTGTACTGGCTGCAGCCGGTTCTGCCGTAGGTCTTGGAAACCTGTGGCGTTTCCCCTATCTGGCAGCCAAATATGGCGGCGGTATCTTTTTACTGGTATACCTGATACTGGCAGTAACCTTCGGTTTCAGCCTGATGATCACAGAAATCGCAATTGGCCGCAAGACAGGACTCAGTGCCATCGGAGCCTACAAGGCACTGGACAAACGTTTCAGTTTTCTGGGCTGGCTGGCCTGCCTGGTTCCATTTATTATCACACCGTATTATTGTGTAATCGGAGGATGGGTTATTAAATACCTCTCGGTATTTCTCACCGGGAATGTATCCGCAGCTGCAAATGACAGTTTCTTTGGCAGCTATATCTCACAGGCCGTATCACCGCTTCTTTGGTTTTCACTCTATATTCTATTGAACACTGTGGTGGTAATCGCAGGTGTGGAGAAGGGTATCGAAAAAGCAAGCAAATTCCTGATGCCCATGCTGATCATACTTTCCATCGGAATCTCCGTTTTCTGTATCACAAGACCAGGCGCGGCAGAAGGACTGAAATATTATCTGCTTCCTGATTTTGGCCGTTTCTCCATAAAGACTGTTTTAAGTGCCATGGGACAGCTGTTCTACTCCATGTCACTGGCCATGGGTATTATGATCACTTATGGTTCTTATATGAAAAAAGAGAATCATCTGGAACATTCCGTTCGGCAGATTGAGATTTTTGACACCTTGATTGCTTTTCTGGCCGGACTGATGATCATTCCATCCGTATTTGTATTTTCCGGAGGAAATGAAGAGGCACTTGGAAAGGGAGCCGGACTGATGTTTATTACACTGCCGAAAGTTTTTGAAAGCATGAACATGGGAACCGTAATCGGCAGCGTTTTCTTCCTTCTGGTTCTTTTCGCAGCTCTTACCTCTTCCATATCACTGATGGAAACCAACGTTTCTATTTTACGTGATAAACTGGGCTGGAGCCGAAAAACTGCTACTCTTGTAGTCTCTGTTTATGTTCTGATCGTAGGTGCTTTCGTATCACTGGGATACGGACCGCTGGATTTTATCACCTTCGGCAAGATGCAGCTTCTGGACTTCTTTGATTTTGTCAGCAACAGTCTTCTGATGCCTTTGGTGGCTGCCGGCACCTGTATTCTTGTTGGTTATGTCATCCGGACGAAATCTATTGAGGACGAGGTAGAGTTAAACGGACCGTTCCAGTCCAAAAAATTCTATCGTTTTATCATACGCTACATTGCTCCGATATGTCTGATCGCAATCCTGATCTTCTCTGTGATGGAAGCACTGGGACTGATCGCAGTATAAAACACATCTGCAGATATCCAGAGGTTTATTCTCTCACATCATAACCTGCCACCGGCAGCTTCTGTAGATTACAAGACAACAAAACACCGCTGCAGCGAAACTTTTTCCGACTGCAGCGGTGTTTTTCTATCTCTCTTTATTTTTTATCCTTCGGCACATCCTTGATACTGAAACTGATACGTCCCATCTTGTCCTTGCCAAGGCATACTACTTTTACCACGTCTCCCAGCGTCAGTACATCCTCAACGCGGTTGATACGCTCTTTTGCGATCTTGGAAATATGAACCATACCCTCTTTGCCTGGTGCAAATTCCAGAAATGCGCCAAACTCTTTGATGCTGACCACTTTACCGGTATAAATCTGACCCTGCTCAAATTCTGTAACAATAATCTGAATCAGGTCAACCGCCTTCTTCATCATATCCATATCGGTACCGCAGATGGATACTGCGCCGTCATCCGTGATATCAATCTTGACACCAGTCTCCTCGATGATCGCATTGATGGTCTTTCCTCTCTGGCCAACCACATCACCAATCTTCTCCGGATCGATCTTGATCTGGATGATCTTCGGTGCATACTCACCAACCTCTTCGCGCGGCTTGGCGATTGCCTTTGCCATAACCTCGTCCATAATGTAGAATCTGGCTTCTCTTGTTCTGGCAATTGCCTCCTCAATGATCGGTCTTGTGAGCCCGTGAATCTTGATATCCATCTGGATCGCTGTGATACCCTTCTTTGTACCGGCTACCTTGAAATCCATATCGCCAAAGAAATCTTCCAGTCCCTGGATATCCGTCAGAACGATGTAATCATCATCCGTCTCACCGGTAACCAGACCACAGGAAATACCTGCAACTGCAGACTTGATCGGTACACCTGCTGCCATCAGGGACATGCTGGATGCACAGATACTTGCCTGAGAAGTGGAACCATTGGATTCAAAGGTCTCAGACACCGTACGGATTGCATATGGGAACTCTTCTTCACTTGGCAGAACCGGTACCAGTGCACGCTCAGCCAGCGCTCCATGTCCGATCTCACGGCGTCCCGGTCCTCTGGAAGGTTTCGTCTCACCTACGGAGTAGCTTGGGAAATTATAATGATGCATATATCTCTTGGAAACCGCATTCTCATCCAGTCCGTCCAGGCGCTGTGCCTCGGAAAGCGGAGCAAGTGTGCAGACGTTGCAGATCTGTGTCTGTCCTCTGGTAAACATGGCAGAACCATGCACACGCGGAATCAGATCAACTTCCGCTGCCAGCGGACGGATCTGAGTAATGGCACGTCCATCCGGACGTTTGTGATCCTTCAGGATCATCTTACGTACGGTCTTTTTCTGATACTGATAAACAGCCTCATCCAGAAGTGCAAGCCACTCTTCGTTTTCCGCAAATGCCTCCGCAAGCTTGTCTTTGATCTCACGGATATTGGCTTCTCTTGTCTGTTTGTCATCGGTGAATACGGCAACTTCCATCTCTTCCGGCGTTACGATCTCGCGAATGGCTGCAAACAGCTCTTCCGGTACAGCGCAGCTTTCATAGCTGTGTTTTTCTTTTCCACATTCCGCAACGATCTGATCAATAAAGCGAATCACCTGCTGATTGACCTCATGCGCAGCAAAAATAGCCTCAATCATCTTATCTTCCGGAACTTCATTGGCACCAGCCTCGATCATAATAACTTTCTCTCTGGTGGATGCAACCGTCAGTGCCAGATCGGATACCTGACGCTGTGCAGAAGTTGGATTGAATACAAACTCACCGTCAACCAGGCCAACCTGTGTGGTAGCAGTAGGACCATCAAACGGAATATCAGAAATAGCGGTAGCGATGGCGGAACCAAGCATAGCAGTCAGTTCCGGGCTGCAATCCGGATCCACACTCATAACCATATTGTTCAGTGTAACATCATTGCGGTAATCCTTCGGAAACAGTGGACGCATCGGACGATCAATAACACGTGCCGTCAGAATCGCATTTTCCGAAGCTTTACCTTCTCTTTTATTAAATCCTCCCGGGATCTTTCCAACCGCATACATCTTTTCCTCATACTCAACACTCAGCGGGAAGAAATCGATGCCTTCTCTTGGTTTCTCGGATGCGGTAGCGGTAGATAATACGGTAGTATCACCATAGTGCATAAAAGCTGCACCGTTTGCCTGTGCTGCCACTCTTCCCACGTCAACGGTCAGAGTCCTGCCAGCCAGTTCCATTGAATAACTTTTGTACATAATATTCTCCTTTACTGCGGCAGCCGTCTCCGAAACAACTGAAAAACCTTCCGCACCATACTCGGACAGCTTTTCAGTGGTCTCGGAATGGCCTGACTGCCTGATTTTTCGGAAATCCGCTGAAAGGGGACGGAAGTTTCCGTCCCCTGTGATTTCCAGATTATTTTCTGATACCCAGTTTTGCAATCAAAGCACGGTAGCCTTCCAGATCTGTCTTCTTCAGGTAAGCAAGCAGACCACGTCTCTGACCAACCATTTTCAGCAGACCACGTCTGGAATGATGATCCTTCGGATGATTCTTCAGATGCTCTGTCAGCTCCTGGATACGTGCTGTCAGGATAGCAATCTGTACTTCCGGTGAACCTGTGTCGCCTTCTTTTCTTGCATACTCTGCAATGATCGCTGTTTTCTTTTCTTTTGAAATCATGGTATTTCCTCCTTATTCTTTAAGCACCTGATACTAAGAACCGGGTCGGAGTTATCCGCAGCTCTGAATATCGGCTTTTTTCATACTGGGTTAGTATATCACAGGGTAATTGCTCACGTCAACCATTTTCGATTGGCAAAAAGGATAAAAATAATTACCCCTGCCGCAATCAGCAACAGTCCCGCATAATGCAGATGTTTTGCCCTCTGCTCCATGGAGCTTTTGCGCTCCAGTACAAAAATCGACGGATCCGAAGGTTTGTAACGGATCCATATCTTCTGATTTAAATAAAAACTGCAGGGATTGCTTCCGTACGGATAACGCTTCCGAATGAGATGTCCGTCTGCATACCAGGCGAACACAGGATAAAAATAATCATGTATTCCAAGCTCTCTTCCCCTGGCATCCGGCTCATCCGTCTCAATCTCCACAACCGTGGCTTCCGCTCTTCCCTTGTATCTTGCATGGCTGCTGTGGTAATTCCGAAAAAGTGATCCTGCAAATATGCAGAGTGCACCAAGAATGATCAGAATATCCCCCAGCATTCCTATATGATTACTCACAAAAATACTCCTTTCCAAAGGCTATGTCTGCCTCCATCTGTGCCTGTAGCGCATCCACGGAAGCAAACTTCATCTCCGGTCTTTTGTATTTCCACAACTCGACTTCAATGTTTTCCCCATACAGATCACCATCAAAGTTAAAGATGTAGGTTTCCACCCCACGGAAACTCTCTCCGATCGTTGGCTTATACCCAATATTGGTCACACCGCCGTACACTCTGTCTCCAATTCGTGTTCTGGAAAGATAAACACCGTTTGGCGGAAGAATTTTTTTGGTAGTCGGCACCAGATTTGTAGTGGGCATGCCCAGGGTTCTGCCGATTCTTCTGCCATGGAGCACTTCCCCGGACACAAAAAACCGGTACCCCAACAGTTCATTTACCAGCTCCATATTTCCGATGGCCAATGCCTCTTTTACGTAGGTGCTGCTGATGTCCCGCTCCCCATAACGCTCTTTCTCAATGACCTCCACCTGAAAACCATACTTTTTCTGCAGCCACAGAAGAAGGTTTACATCGCCGCCGCGCCGGTACCCAAAACGGAAATCCTTTCCCACTGCAATGTATTTTGCATGAAGACGGTTTACCAGAACCTCTTTTACAAATTCCTCTGCCTCCATACCGGATATCTCAGGCAGAAACGGACAGTCGATCAGATAAGAAAGTCCACTCTTTTCCAGCAGCTCCCTCTTCTCCTCAATCGTCAGAAGGAATCCGGATTTCCGGCTGTTGATGGTAAACATCACACTTTTTAATCCTTTTTTAGCCAGAATCCGCTGCAGAAGCTGCTGATGTCCTCTGTGCAGACCATCAAATTTTCCAAGGGTAACGGCTGTCTCCTCCTGCACATACAGGCCGTCAATGCCTCTCATGTATTCCATAGCTGCCTCCAAAGCTTTAACTTTTTTGTCTTTCCCGACAAATGCTGCCGGGAGGATCAGATAAACATTTTTAATGGAAAGAACAGCTCTCTCTCCTTCCGGTATTCATACAGGGCAGCAAACGTTCCGTCTGTCCCATAGACGCGGAATCTCTCCCCACACTGCTTTTCCTGCACCTGATCCGGCTCACAGAAGGTAAAATCCTGTGGTTCCAGCGGATTGCCGTTTTTCAGCTTTTTCTCTCCTGATGTCAGTATTCGGACGGCTGGATACTGCAGAAACACGGCATCCAGAGGAATCAGAACCTTCTCAAGTTCCCCGGCGTCATGAATCTCCTGAATCTGAGACAGCTTCAGACTGTCTTTCAGTTCAAAACAGCTGACACGTGTGCGCAGCAGTTTTTCCATACAGGCTCCACATCCAAGCCGGATACCGATATCGTGGCAAAGCGTGCGGATATAGGTTCCCTTTGAACAGGTAACGGTCATGGTCACTCTGGGCAGACTGATCTTTTCGATCTGAATATCAATAATCTGCACCCGCCGTGCTTTGCGTTCCACCGTTTTCCCTGCTCTTGCAAGATCACAGAGTTTTTTCCCATCAACTTTTAAAGCAGAGTACATGGGAGGAATCTGATCATAGTCTCCTTTAAACTCCAGGACGGCCTCTGTTACCTGTTCTTCTGTTACCAGAACCTCATTCTCTTCCAGAATCTGCCCGGTTGTATCCTGAGTGTCTGTGACTCTGCCAAGCAGCATCACAGCACGGTAGGTCTTCTGTTTATCCGTCAGCAGTTCACAAAGCCTGGTACCTTTTCCCAGGCATACCGGAAGAACACCTTCCGCCGCCGGATCCAGCGTACCGGTGTGACCGATTTTTTTCTGTTTCAGAATACCGCGCAGTTTCGCCACCACATCGTGAGAAGTATAGCCCTGCTCTTTATATACATTGAGAATTCCATTCCATGTATTCTTCTGTGGATTCACGCTTTTTCCTCCGGCATCTGTTTTGCGATCTCTTTTGTCAGATTGTTTACCACGTCATGCATGGAACCCTGCATGGTACATCCGGCTGCGCGCACATGGCCGCCGCCGCCAAAAAACTGGGCAACCTTCCTTACGTCCACAAAGGATTTGGAACGCATGCTGACTTTATACTCCTGTACATCGGATTCATACAGGAAAATAGCTACCTCAACGCCTTCTGTGTTGCGCAGCTGGGCCGAAATCCCATCCATATCTTTCGGTGTCACACCATAAAAGGAAATATCCCGCTTTCTCAGACCGCTGATGATGCATCTTCCATCCATCACACGGATACTCTCCAACAGCGCACGCCCCAGAATCTGATGCTGTAAATAACTTTTTTCGAAATAGGTTTTATCCAGAATATCGGAAAACGGAATTCCCTTATCCATCAGTCTGCCTGCAATCTGCATGGTCCTGGATGAAGTACAGCTGTACTGAAACACACCAGTATCATGGGCAATGCCCATATACAGTGCCTCGGCGATTTCCTCTGTGATCCTGTCATCCTCCAGAATCTCATAAATCAGTTCCGAAGTGGAACTGGCATCGGGTTTTATAAAATTCTCCCCTGCATATCCAACATTACTGATGTGGTGGTCAATGCATACGGTTCGTTTTGCCGTATCAAAATATTTTACAGCCTCCCCCAGTCTCCCGGTATCTCCGGAATCCAGGGCCAGAAACAGATCATAACTTTTATCCTGCTCACAGGAATGTCTGATTTCATCGGTTCCCTTTAAAAAGCAGAAGGATTCTGGTATCTCTTCCAGATACACATCTGCCTGTATCTCCGGAAAGACTTTCTTTATGTAAAGATAAAGCCCCACACAGGAACCAACACAGTCACCATCCGGTCGAACGTGACCGGCAATGGCAACTGTTTCTGCATTTTTTAAAATTTCAGGAAGTTTAATCTTCATACTCTTCCTCTTTCTTTTCGGAATGACGATTGACATCATCAATCAACTTTGACATATTAACACCATACTCAATGGACTGATCCAGTACGAACCGGATTTCCGGAGTATTGCGCAGATTGATCGAGCGTGCCAGCTCTCTCCTGATAAATCCTTCTGCGCTTTTTAATCCCGCAAGAGTATCCTGCTGTGACTTTTCATCACCCAGAACACTGATCCATGCCTTGCAGGTCTTCAGATCCGGTGCAACCTCCACCGCAACCACAGAGGTCATGGGATTGATGCGCGGATCCTTGATTTCCCCGCGGATGATGTTTGACAGTTCGCGCTGAACTTCACCATTGACACGGGTATTTTTAATACTGTTTTTTCTCATGCTTGCAAAACCTGCTTTCCTGTTTCACTGTCTTCGGGTCATCTGACTCGCGACGACAGTTTCTATCTTGGTACTTCTACCATAATATATGCTTCTACCTGATCCAGCTCCTGAAGGTCATTGAATTTTTCAAATACAAGACCACACTCATAGCCGGCTCTTACTTCTTTTACATCATCCTTGAATCTCTTCAGAGATGCCAGAGCACCTTCAAAGATCTGTTTGCCTTCCCTTGAAATACGCACAGAGCATCCTCTCTGGAAGGTACCATCCAGAACATAGGAACCTGCAATAGTACCTACGCCGGAAGCCTTGAACAGCTGACGCACCTCTGCGTGTCCGATTACCTTCTCCTCAAATACCGGATCCAGCATACCCTTCATGGCTGCTTCCACATCTGCAATGGCATCGTAGATGACACGGTAAAGTCTTACATCCACACCCTCACGCTCTGCCGTTGCCTTTGCCGTTGCATCCGGTCTGACATTAAAGCCAATGATGATGGCATTGGAGGCACTGGCAAGGCTGACATCGGATTCGTTGATTGCACCTACACCACCGTGAATGATCTTCACAACTACTTCTTCATTGGAAAGCTTCAGCAGACTCTGTTTAACAGCTTCCACGGAACCCTGTACATCTGCTTTCACAATAATGTTCAGTTCTTTCAGATCACCTGCCTGAATCTGAGAGAACAGATCATCCAGAGACATTCTGGAACGCGTCTCCTCCAGCAGTTTCTCTCTTCCCTGACTTACAAAGGTTTCCGCAAAGCTTCTCGCTTCCTTATCGTTTTCACATACCACGAAAATCTCACCTGCGTTCGGAACATCCGAAAGACCAAGAATCTCCACCGGAGTAGAAGGAGCCGCTTCCTTTACTCTTCTGCCCTTGTCATCCATCATGGCACGAACTTTGCCGTAGCTTGCACCACAGGCAATGGGATCACCCACATGAAGCGTACCTTTCTGAACCAGTACCGTGGCAACGGGACCTTTTCCTTTATCCAGCTCTGCCTCGATCACAAGGCCTCTTGCCGAACGGTTCGGATTTGCTTTCAGCTCCCCCACCTCAGCGGTCAACAGGATCATCTCAAGCAGAGTGTCGATCCCTTCATGGGTATGTGCGGACACCGGAACGAAAATGGTGCTTCCGCCCCAGTCCTCCGGGATCAGTCCATACTCGGACAGCTCCTGTTTTACGCGGTCAATATTGGCGCTTGGTTTATCAATCTTGTTGATTGCAACAATAATCTCTGTGTTTGCTGCTTTTGCATGGTTGATCGCTTCCACCGTCTGCGGCATGACACCGTCATCGGCGGCCACCACAAGAATCGCAATATCGGTGGCATTGGCACCACGCATACGCATGGCAGTAAATGCCTCATGTCCCGGAGTATCCAGAAAAGTGATCTTCTGACCGTCGATCTCCACCACATAAGCACCGATATGCTGCGTGATACCGCCTGCTTCCTTTGCAATCACATGGGTATGACGAATTGCATCCAGCAGAGAGGTTTTTCCATGATCAACGTGTCCCATTACGCAGACAACGGGAGGTCTGGATACCATTTCATCCTCATTTTCCTCATCCTCACGCAGAAGCTCCTCGATGACATCTACCTTCTCTTCCTTCTCCGCAATACAGTTGTATTCCAGAGCAATCTCCTCTGCCTTTTCAAAGTCGATCTCCTGATTTACCGTCACCATCATGCCCTCAAGGAACAGCTTTTTCACGATAGCTGCCGCCTGCACCTTCATGGCATCTGCAAGTTCTTTGATGGTCATGGTTTCCGGAAGCGTAATGGTTCTGATTTCATCTTCCTTCTTCTCCTGAACCGGTGCCGGTTTTGCCGGCTGTCTGGTATTAGTTTTACCGCCCCGGCTGTTATTATTCTTCTGGCTGTTTTTTCCGCTCTGTCCCAGGCGGTTGCTCTTGCTTTCAAACTTATCAACCTTATCCTGATTCCGGTCATTTCTTCCGCGGTCATTGCGGTTTCTGGATTCTTTGGTAATTGGCTTTTCCATCATTGACGAAGCATTGGAACGGCTGCCCTGATTTCTTCCCTGGCTGCGATTCTGTCCGTCTCTTCCCTGACTGCGGTTCTGACCCTGATTTCTTGCATCACCGCCATCGCGGAATCTGCGGTTCTGGCCATCTCTGTTTTGTCCATCCCGGTTCTGGCCATCTCTTCCCTGACCGCGATTCTGGCCGTCTCTTCCCTGGCTGCGGTTCTGACCCTGATTTCTTGCATCACTGCCATCACGGAATCTGCGGTTCTGGCCATCCCGGTTCTGACTGTCTCTTCCCTGACCGCGGTTCTGGCCGTCCCGGTTCTGGCTGCGGCTCTGGCCGTCTCTTCCCTGGCTGCGGTTCTGGCCATCTCTTCCCTGACCACCTGCCGGTCTGCTCTGGCCTTCATTTCTGCGTCCCGGAACACCTGTATTCTGACCAGCCTGCGGACGCGCCGGTGCAGCACCAGACTGTGCCGGAGCTGACTGCGGTTTTGCCTGGGCCGCTGCAGCCTGTGGACGTACAGGTGCACTAGCCTGGGACGGTGTCGATACACTCTGTGCTTTTACCTGTGCGGTATCTGCAGCATTCTCTGTCTGCGGACGTACCGGTGTCCCTTCGGTACTCTGCTGCGGACGCGCCTGTGCCATGGCACTGCCCTGCGGACGCGCCGGACGCGCAGATCCCTGTGTCCTTCCCTGGCGGCTGCCGGCAGATTTTCCACCCTGACGCACATTTCTGCCGATACCGGTACGGCTGTTCTGTGGATGAAATACCTGTGTAATATTCTTTTTCTTTACCGGCGGTTTTTCCTCCGCCTTTGTCTCTGTGTTTGTTTCCGCTTTTGTCTCCGGCTTCACTTCTGTTTTTCCTTCTTTTTTCTTAAACTTTTCTTCTACCATTGCTACCTGTTCTTCTTCTATTGAACTCATATGACTTTTCACACTTATTCCCTTTTCTGTTAAATAGTTTAATATTTCTTTATTATCTTTTCCCAGTTTCTTTGCCAACTCATGTACCCTGATTCTCGCCATACTGTCTACCTCCGTCATTTTCATCCGGCATCTGTTTCTTTATTGCCTCCGCCAGTCCCCTGTCGGTCACTGCCAGCGACGCACGAAATTCTCTGCCTATGGCCAGGCCTAACTCAGCCTTTGTTCCGTAAAAATACAACGGCACCTTATAGTATGCACACATATTCAAAAATTTCTTTTTTGTGTTATCCGAGGCCTCAATAGATACGATTACAAGTCCCGCCCGGCCTTCTTTCACTGCCTTTTCCGTGGAAAACTCTCCGCTTGCCACTTTCCCGGCCTTCTGCGCCAGGCCAATCATAGAGAATACTCTATTCTGACTCAATCTTTTCAATCTCCTTTTTCAGACTGTCATACACTTCCTGTGGAATACTCATTTTCAGAGAACGCTCCACACCACGGTTTTTAATGGCCTTTTCCAGGCATTCCCCGGATCTGCAAATATATGCACCTCTGCCGTTTTTCCTGCCTGTTGCATCCAGGATGATACCTTCCTGTTCTGTCTTAAGAATCCGTATCATTTCCTTTTTGCCTTTCATCTCCTGACAGCCCACACACTTGCGCATGGGTATCTTTTTCATCTGACTCATCTCTTACTCCTGACCATCCTCGTCTGTCAGAGTTTCCCCGCAGACTTCCTCTGACTCCTCTTCGAAGTTTTCCTCCAAAGTCTCATCATAGCCGTCTTCGTACTCCTCTTCGTAGTCGTAATCGTCCTCGTACTCCTCATCTTCATAGCCATCCTGCATCAGATATTCATCCAGTTCACCAGATTCCCTTACCTGGGTCTCGCTCTTGATATCAATCTTGAAGCCTGTCAGTCTGGCTGCCAGCCTTGCATTCTGTCCTTCTTTGCCGATTGCCAGTGAAAGCTGATAATCCGGAACGATAACTTTTGCACTCTTTTCATCATCATCTGCGATAACAGATATTACCTTTGCCGGACTTAACGCATTTTCAATTAAAATAGCCGCGTTTTCATCCCAGTTGATGATATCGATCTTTTCTCCATGCAGTTCATTTACAATTGTATTGACACGGGCACCGTTTAATCCGACACAGGCACCTACCGGATCCACATCCGGATTGTTGGACCATACGGCAATCTTTGTTCTGCTGCCTGCCTCTCTGGCAATACTCTTAATCTCCACCGTGCCGTCGCGAACCTCTGTCACTTCAGACTCAAACAGACGCTTGACCAGCTCCGGGTGGGTACGGGAAACCAGAATCTTCGGTCCCTTCGGTGTATCTTTCACCTCCAGCACATACACCTTGATACGCTCGGTTGGACGGAACACCTCTCCTTTTACCATCTCGTTTTCATTGAGAACGGCATCCACCTTGCCCAGGTTGATGCTTACATTTCTTCCCATGTAACGCTGTACGATACCGGTGACCACATCCTTTTCTTTCTGATAATATTCATTATACAGCACTTTACGCTCTTCCTCGCGTATCTTCTGGAGAATCACATTTTTGGCATTCATCGTGGCAATACGTCCGAATTCTTTTGATTTGATCTCCACGTTGACCACATCGCCCAGCTCATATTTGGAATCCATCTGTTTCGCATTGTCCAGACTGATCTCCAGGATCGGATCTTCCACCTTTTCCACAACTGTCTTTTCTGCATGTACATTGAACTCACAGGTCACCGGATCAATAAATACCTTTACATTGTCTGCCTTGCCGAAGTGATTCTTGCATGCCTGGAGCAAAGACTGCTCAATCGCCTCCAGCAGGGTATCCTTACTGATATTCTTCTCCTTTTCCAGAATATTTAATGCTTCCAACAACTCGTTATTCATTTTTCTTTGTCCTCCTAAACCTTAAAAATCAAACGCCAGCCTGACGAGTGCTGTTTCGGCACGCTGAAACGTCATCTCATTTTCTTCTATCACAATCGTGAAACTGTCTTTGTCAAACTCCTTTAAAATACCTGTGAATTCCTTCTGTCTGTCAATGGCGCGGAAGGTGCGGACTTCGATTTCCTTTCCTATGCTCCTTGCAAAATCCTTATCCTTTTTCAGAGGACGCCCAAGCCCGGGCGAACTCACTTCCAGAATATAGGATTCATCAATAAAATCCTCCTCATCCAGCTTATCGCTCAGTGCCCTGCTGATCACCTCGCAGTCATCCACTGCAATCCCGCCCGGCTTGTCGATGTAAGCACGCAGATACCAGTTTCCTGCTTCTTTTACATACTCCACATCAACCAGTTCAAAGCCGTGCGCATCTACAAGCGGCTTAAGCAGTGCTTCCGTTCTTGATTCATAAGTCTCTCTTCTTGTCATTCGCGCCATCCTTTCTTCTACAACAAGAATGAGTGGACGTCCCGCCCACTCATTCTCTAGTAACATATATCATCAAAACCGATTATAGCACCATGTTTTCAAAAAAGCAACCCCTATTTCATTTTCACCGTTTTTGCCTGTCCGCCTTTTGCAAACACACTTCTGTATTTCTTCTTTTTGGAGGAAGGTACACGGATCAGTGCGTTTTTATCTATACCTTTCAGTGCGTTTTTTCCAACGGATTTGATATTTTTGCTGCTTACCTTAATACTGCCAAGCTTTTTGCATCCCTGGAAAGCCTGTTTTCCAATCGTTGTCACATTGGCACCGATGGTCACCTTTTTCAGCTTTTTGCAGTTTGCGAATGCCTTCGCACCAATAGAAGTTACTTTAAAGGCAACCCCATGGATCGTCACCGTTTTTTTCACGGTAAGAGAGGTCAGATTCTTATTCTCCGTACCGGTCAGCGCCACCGTCTTCTTACCCGTGTCTGTCACCTTATATTTCAAACTGCCGACCTTATACACAGATCCTTTTACCGGTGGCTGCGGTTTTGGATCATCGATGACAACCGGTGCTTTTTCTTTCAGACTTGCCTTCGCCGCTTCCAGTGCTGCTGTCAGTGTCTTCAGGGAACCGGCATCAGCCGTGCCATCCTTCAGCGCCGCGTTAAGCTTCGTACAGGCATCGGTAAATGCTTTCCAGCTTTCATCCGTATAATTTCCTTTTCCTTTTGCCAGGATGGCATCTGCACTCTTAGCCGCATTCTGTGCATTTGCTTTTGCAGTCTCAAGCTCCGGATCCACCACCTGCTTTTCCTCCAGTGCCGCACCGGTCTTCCTGATTTCCTCCGCTGCACGTTCAAGCTTCAGGATTTCCGTTCCGGGCACTTCCTTTAGGAGAAGCTGTTTTGCACACTCCATGGCAGATGCAAAGGCACTCCAGCTTTCTGCCGTATAGTCTGTCTCTTTTAAATTCTCCCATTGTGCAACGGCTTTGGCAAGCTCCGTTTTCTTTTTCTCCAGTCCTGTCTTCGACCCAACAAGATTTTCACCGGCATCTGTCAGCGCCAGATAAACCTCCAGTACCTGAGTATCCTCTGTGTTCTCTGTCACCTTCTTCGCCGCCGCTATCGCAGCGCGGTAATCTGCCCAGGAAGAAAGATTATAATCCTCGGAATCCTTTTCTTCGGCTGCTTCGATTGCTTCTGGCAGTTCTTCTCTGATTTTTGGAATCGTATCCTCTGCTGCCTTTTTCAGTGCAGCGGAAGCTTCATCCACTCTGGATTTGTCACAGGATACATCTGATGCAATCTGTGTCGCCTCGCCAATTGCCGCAGCAAAATCCGGATACTCCTTTCGGAGACGTTCTTCATATTCTGCATACTTGACAAGCTCCGCAATCAGCTCAGTTCGATCCGCTGTCAGACTGGTATCTGTGCTGCCAATGATGCGTATCTCCGCTGCGGTAGCCCACTCATCGTTCGTATCCAGCACACGCAGCTTTACATAAGAAGCAGCTACCGGCCCATAGAAATCTGCTGTTTTTACATCCGAAGTCTTCAACCATTTTCCCTGTGCAGCCGGCTGGAAATGGATGCCGTCTGTGCTGACCTCAATCTGGTATTCTGTCACACAGCCGTTCAGTCCGCCGGTTCGCGGCGTATATTCCAATCCGCTCACCAGGCAGGTACCGCCAAGACTGATGGTGATCCAGTGTTTGGAACGTCCGCCGTTGCTTACATTATCCGTTGGATAATTGGAATGCCAGTGTGTGGTGCGATCCCCGTCCAGCACATTGGATGCAGGTCCTTCCGAGCCGCCCGGATACTCACTTCCTGCTGTTGCACTCATTCCCGCTGTCGGAAGCAGACTGAATGCATTTTCAGAGGCAATTTTGCCTATGGTAATATCTTTTGTCACGATCGGTTTGTCTGTCAGGCTCACATTGTAGATCGTTTCTGCCGCTCCGCCCTCGTTTACCTTTACTTCACCGGTCGCTTTCACCTTTCCGCTGTCTTCTTCCTGAATGGTGTAAGCAAAACGGAGTACTTTTTCCGAAACATTTCCAACCAGAGATGCCTTGCGCACCACATCGCCAACCTGCAGATTCAACGTTACATTTCCTGCCGCGAATACATTCTGTGAGAATGTCACATCCACCTCAACCCGATTTCCGGCAGCAAGAGTACTGGTCTTTTGACCTTCTTCATCCAAAACAGATGCCGTGATATTTACAGGGGCAGGGGTATTCTCATAAGTATTGCTGTCCATAATATACTCCGGGCTGAAGGAAGTAAATGCAGCACCGACTGTCGCATATCCCTCATGCTCGTAAATCATACCAATATCCCCATTATTCATGATGGTAAGTGAGCAGTACAGGAATTTATTCTCTTCGATCAGTTTCGAATATGCCCAGTCCAGTGTGTCATCTTCATTCACAAAAGCAATCCGAACGGTTCCGCCCTCTCTTCCGTTTGTGGTATACTTGTTGGTTCCTCTCGGATTTGCAAAAATAATCGCCTCTTTTGCGTTCCCATCTCTGGGATCCACGATCTTTTCCGGATAATGAATCGCTGAAAGATTACAGTAGGGCTCCGTGATACCCTGGGCATACGTAACCTCACCCCAGGTTGCTCCGTCATCAGTACTGATTGCCATGGCAACCTGATTGGTGGCATTTTTCATAAACTGAATCATATGACCGTTGTTCAGCTGAACGATACTGTTCTCATTTAACTGTCTGCTGCTGTTGGATGCATTCTCCGTCTCAGAGATATCGTTTGGAGACGCACCTCTGTGCCAGGTTTCTCCTCCGTCATCTGAATAGACATGGAAGGAGGACAGTGCGCTGGCCCCAATGGAATCTACTCTTGCACTGCTGCAGTACGCCGAAAACACAATACGTCCGCTCTGAAGCTGCACTCCCTGCCCCGGTCCGGTTCCGGAAAAGCGCATCCAGTCATCTTTTACCATCGGAGTGATATCCTTTGGAACAGACCATGTCAGACCGTCATCGTCGCTGTAGCTCATCCAGAGATAAGTAGTCTCATAAATCTTCAGCTCGCTGTTTTTATAAATGCTTCCGATCTTTTCTCCATTTTTATAGAGACTTCCAAGCTCCGTGTAAGGTGCCTTTGCCTCCGTCTCAACCTGGTAAACCGTTTTGTTCCCCTCGCTGTCATACACAATTCCTTTTTCGCGCACTGTATATTCCCGGTTCTGGGAATCATACAGCACTCTGCAGGATACACCGTCCACATCCTTGTATCCCGTTCCCGGTCTGGATGCCCAAAGTCCGATATCATATGGATACATATCCACCAGCAGATAGATTCTTCCATAATATGGACTGTCCTCTTTATTGTCCACCACGAGAGCCGGGTCAACCGTATAAGCGTCTGCATCCGGCATATCGATGACCGGAATAATCGGGCTCCAGGTTTCACCATTATCCTCACTTCGCCGGATAACCGTATCAATCTTGCCCACATCTCCGGAATGATTCCAACGTTTGTCAATGGATGCAATCACTGTACCGGTTTTTTTGGATGTTACTATGGCAGGAATACGGTAAGCCACCGAACCATCATAACCGGAATTAAATATTTCGCGATTCTCTGTTTTGTGATACCCGTCAAGCTTCTCTGTTCCGTCCGGATACTGGAACGAAGCCGTCGCACCGTGCAGCTCTGTCACAAGGTCATCCGTCAACACAGTGCTGTATATGGCAGCTTCCGAGTAAAATACAGCTTCACTGTAGGTAATCTCCCCGGCATCCACCTCACAGGAAAACGCCGTTTTTCCTGCCAGCACGCCGTCCACATATACCTGAACACTTCCATCGCCAAGCGTTACGGCCAGATTATGCCATTTTTCTGTCCCAGGATCCACATTTGAAACCGCAAATTCCACACCTGCATCTCCGGCACGGACCCCCGCCTTTCCGGAAGAAGCATCCACATAAATCTCTCCGGAATCACCCAGTTTCAGGAGGGATACCTTTCCGGAACCTTCCTGTTTCAGACGATAGGTAAGGTTGATACTTCCCATTGAAAGCCCGTCTGCAATCCCGGTGGATACACGTCCGGCACCCGGATTCGCCGCATGATAAACAGGTCCTGTCTGGGAAGCTGCAAGTTCCTTTTTCAGTACAACATCGCGCATACTGCCCGAAAAGGTCCAGCCCGCCGTCTGAGCTTCCGTACCGTATCCTGTCACACCGCCGATCGTGAATGCTGTCGGTGTCCAGCTGGAAATAAGGCTTCCTTCCTGGGTTTCCGCCGAAGCCGACTCCACACCGTCAATACGCAATGTGATTTTACCGTTTTTCTTCATCCTGAGAACCACATTATGCCATTGTCCGTCTGCATAATTTGTCGTTTCAGACTGTTTTACCGTCTGTCCGCTCCTTACCTCAAACGCAATGCTGCCGTTCTTTATATACAGCACATAGTATTTGTCGCTTGTATTGAGCGCAATCAGTGCCTGCAGCTTTGAGCCTGTTGTCTTGAAATCCACCGACCATTCCATGGATTCCGTTCCCAGGATGAAATCAGCTAATCTCTCGTTTTTCGTCTGTGCAGAAGTAATCTCCGTTTCCGTCCCGGTGTAGTAACGAACAATCTCATATCCTTCCACCGAGGTGTCGACTGCTCCATCCGCTGCCGCAGCACGGACAGACCTTCCGGATATCTGCACCATTCCAAGTACCATGCACAATGCCAGTACACAGGAAATCATTTTTCTTATTTTCCTTCTCATATTTGAACTCCTTCCCGCAGCTTAAAATGTAATATCTGTCGCTGCCATAAACAATAATACGGTTTACCTTTTCCCCCTTTCTCTTATTAAAGAACTCACGCCCGTCCTGTTTTGCGTCAATCACAGATTCTTTGTCTGTATAATTTCGCCAGGACTCTTTGATTCTTTGGCTCTATTATAGTGATTTTAAATGCCTTTTTCAACATTTTGAGAAAAATATACTGATTCTTCAAAATAAATATACAATCGTACAAATTATTTTTCTCACTTTTTTATGCATAAAATACAAACCGCTTTTTATCTGTCATAAAACGAAGCCGAAAACAAAACAGCATTTCTGCTGAATCATTTCCGGCTTCCCGTCATATCTTTTACAATCTTGTTTTTGCACCTTTGGTGTCACGTTTTCCAATACGCAGCCTGTTTAAATGCACCTCTTTTTCCCGGAAGATGGCCACCGCATCCTCCTGGGGCTGAAGAAGATAAACTGCATCCACCTTATCCCCATCCTGAAGCTTCATGCCGCGCACGCCCAGGGCTGCTTTCTTTTTCCTTGGAATCTCCTCGATTGAAAAACGAAGGAAATAACCGTCGGCTGTCTGCAGCACGATCTGTTCCTGTTTCTCCAGAATTTTAACAGCCAGCAGTCTGTCGCCCTCAGACATCTTTGCTGCCTGAATGGTTCTCTTTGCCACATCAAATTCTACACCATCCACTTTTTTGAGCATGGCCTGTTCCGTTGCAAACAAGAATGTGGCGTGTTTCACCCGTTCCAGCGCTTCCACAAAGAGAATTCCCTCCTCCGCGCTGGTGTAATTGCAGAGATTGTCAATTGGTGTCCCCTTATCCCGGAACCGCCCATACGGAAGATCCGCAACCTTCAGAAGATGCTGCCTTCCGGTATCGGTAAACACGCACAGTCTGTCTGTATTCATACAGCGGATGACAAATCGATTCTCCGCGTCTGCCGACTCCCGGTTCCGCTCGTAAACAGCCGTATCCACGCTGCGGGCATAGCCAAAGCGGTCCATCAGCACTACGACCTCCATCTCCTCTGCTTTTTTCTCCTCAAAAACAGCCTCCTCCCCGTTTTCTATGGTCGTCTTTCTGGGAACGGCAAACTGCTTTTTCATCTGATCCAGATCCCGGATGATCACCTTGGCCATGGAACGATAATTATTCAGAATATCCTCATAAACAGCAATGTTCTGAAGCGTCTCACTGTGTTCAGCTTCCAGCGCCTGGATTTCCAGTCCGATCAGCTTATAAAGACGCATATCCAGGATCGCATTTGCCTGGTTCTCCGTAAATCTCAGTTTTTTTGCAGCCTTTTCGGAGGTCTTCGTCTTGAAATGAATCCCTTCCGTCACACCGTCCACCAGACATTTCCTGACCTGATCACGGCTTTTGCTGCCCCGCAGGATTTCAATAATCAGATCGATCACATCACATGCCTTGATCAGACCCTCCTGAATCTCTTTCTTTGCCAGCTCCTTTCCCAGAAGATTTTTATACTTTCTTGTGGCAAGCTCAAACTGAAACTCAATATGATGTTCCACAATGGACTTAAGACCCAGAGTCTCCGGTCTGCCGTTTACCACTGCCAGCATATTCACGCTGAAGGTATCCTCAAGTCTTGTCTTTTTGTAAAGCATATTGATCAGATTCCGGGTATCCGCATTTTTCTTCAGCTCCAGTACAATGCGGATGCCATCCTTGGAAGACTGATTGGAGATATCCACAATGTCCGTCGTCTTTTTTGTCTCCACAAGAGTCGCCACATCATTCAGGAATTTGCCAATGTTGGCTCCCATCATGGTGTAGGGAATCTCCGTGATCACAATTCTTTCCTTACCACCCTTGACCTGCTCCACCTCCACACGGCCGCGCAGACGGATCTTCCCGGTTCCGGTCCGGTAAATTTCAGGCAGCTCGTCCTTGTTGATCACAATTCCTCCCGTAGGGAAATCCGGTCCTTTGACATACTGCATCAGTTCTTCCGTTGTGATCTTTTCATTCATAATGGCAGCCTTCACCGCATCAATGACTTCCCCAAGATTGTGCGGCGGGGTACTGGTCACCATACCAACCGCAATTCCCTCGGAACCATTGATCAGGAAGTTTGGCAGCCTCACCGGAAGCACCGTTGGTTCTTTCTCCGTCTCATCAAAATTAGGCTGGAAGTCTACCACATCTTTGTCCAGATCCGCCAGAAAAGCTTCCTGCGCCACTTTCTGGAGCCGTGCTTCCGTATATCGCATAGCGGCTGCCCCATCTCCTTCAATGGAGCCGAAATTTCCGTGACCGTCAATCAGAGGCATCCCTTTTTTAAAATCCTGCGCCATCACAACAAGCGCCTCATAGATCGAACTGTCACCGTGAGGATGATATTTACCCATGGTATCGCCCACGATACGCGCACACTTACGATACGGCCTGTCGTACCGGATGCCAAGCTCATACATATCATAAAGAGTACGTCTCTGCACCGGCTTCAGCCCGTCACGCACATCCGGCAGTGCCCTGGAAATAATAACACTCATGGCATAGTCAATATATGATTTCTGCATCAGCTCCGAGTATTCCGTTCGGATAATCTGTTCCCGTTCTCTGTCCATCTGTTCCTCCTAAAACTTATAACCAATCAAACATCCAGTTCAGCATCCCTGGCATGCTCATAAATAAACGCCTTTCTCGGAGGCACATCACTCCCCATCAGCATTTCTGTTACATCCGATGCCATGCGGGCATCTTCGATTTCCACCCTCTTTAAAATACGTGTTTCCGGATTCAGCGTTGTCTCCCAGAGCTGTTCGGCATCCATTTCACCAAGACCTTTGTAGCGCTGCAGGGTAAACGGACCCTTATGTGTCTTTCGGTAACGCTCCAGTGCCTGATCGTCATAAAGATACTCTTCCTCCCCTTTGGAGGGCATGGCCTTGTAAAGAGGGGGCATGGCAATGTATACATGTCCCTCATAGATCAGATCCGGCATAAAACGGTAAAAAAGCGTCAGCAGAAGGGTACAGATATGCGCTCCGTCCACATCCGCATCCGCCATGATCACGATTTTATCATAGCGAAGCTTTGTAATATCAAAATCATTGCCGTATCCTTCTGAAAAACCACATCCAAAGGCATTGATCATTGTCTTGATCTCCGCATTGGCCAGTACCTTGTCAATGCTTGCTTTCTCCACATTCAATATCTTGCCGCGAATCGGAAGAATCGCCTGAAAATTCCGGTTTCTGGCCGTCTTGGCCGAACCTCCCGCGGAATCTCCCTCTACAATAAAGATCTCACAACGGGAAGCGTCCCTGCTCTCACAATTTGCCAGTTTTCCATTGGAATCGAAGGAATACTTCTGCTTTGTCAGCATGTTGGTCTTTGCCTTCTCCTCCGTCCTGCGGATTTTGGCAGCCTTTTCCGCACAGGAAAGGACATTTTTCAGCACCTCCAGATTGCGGTCAAAATAACGGACTGCCTCCTCCCCGATCACCTTCGATGTGGCCTTTGCCGCATCCTGATTATCCAGCTTGGTCTTCGTCTGTCCTTCAAATCTCGGTGCCGGATGCTTGATGGAGATCACTGCCGTCATGCCGTTTCTGATATCGGCACCGGTAAAATTAGCATCCTTTTCTTTTAAGACACCCAGCTCACGTGCATACGTGTTCATGATTGTAGTAAATATCGTCTTAAATCCGGTCAGATGGGTACCACCCTCCGCATTATAAATATTATTGCAAAAGCCCAATACATTTTCATGAAATTCATTGACATACTGGAAGGCACACTCCACGTGAATACCATCTGCCTCACCGGACAGATAAACCGGCTCGTGAAGCACTTCTTTCTTCTTATTCAGATCACGGATAAAACCGGTAATACCATCTGGTTCATGAAATTCCACACATTCCGGCTCTTCGCCGCGCAGATCTGAAAACACAATCGTCAGGTCGGGATTCAGATAAGCCGTCTCATGCAGACGACTCTTCACTTCCGTTGCGGAAAACCAGGTTTTTTCAAAAATCTCCGCATCCGGCAAAAAACGAATCCAGGTACCGGTTTCCTTCGTCTTTGCTATCACAGGAAGCAGCCCATTCTCAAGCTCAACGACAGGCACACCTCTCTCATATCGGTCGTAGTGGACACCGCCTTCTCTGCTTACTTTGATCTCCAGCCACTCGGAAAGCGCATTTACCACAGAGGAACCAACGCCATGCAGACCACCGCTTGTCTTATAAACCGTATTATCAAATTTTCCGCCTGCATGGAGCGTGGTAAAGACAAGACGCTCTGCAGACATGCCTTTTTCATGCATGCCAACCGGTATTCCACGCCCGTTATCCTTTATCACAGCGGATCCGTCCTTTTCCAGCGTCACTTCAATCCGGTCACAGAACCCCGCCAGATGCTCATCCACTGCATTATCAACGATCTCATAGATTAAATGGTTCAAACCCTTCCTGGATACACTTCCGATATACATACCCGGTCTTTTCCGAACTGCCTCCAGGCCCTCCAGCACTGATATACTGCTGGCATCGTAGGTATTCTTCTTCGCCATAGATTCCTCCTTCATCCTCTCTTGCACAACGCGCTGTCCACTATTATAACAACACTTTCACAAAAAATGCAAGTCATCCTTCCCTTTAAGTTCTGTCGCCACCTTTCATCCTGAGACGAAACGGCAGTGCATAGGAAATCCAAAGGAATTATCAATGCAAAAAAAGAACTACTTTGTAATCACAAAGTAGTTCCGGAACAGTTCCAAGGGGAATCGAACCCCTGTTTTCGCCGTGAGAGGGCGACGTCTTAACCGCTTGACCATGGAACCTTATCTCTTATTTTGTTCTGCGCTTTCCTTAACGCTCCTTAATAATATCCTATAATCCTTCAAAAGTCAAGCACTTTTTTAAAATTTTTTCATTTTTTTAATTTTCGAAATTTTCATGTTTTTTTGCACAAATTTTCACATTTTCTTTCCGTACGCAAAGCTGCGCATCATTTGCAGAAAGAGACTTTATCACTTGTAAACAGAAGGGAACAGGGCGCTTTTCCTGCGCCCTGTTCCATCGGCCTTTCGCGGTCTCTCAATCCCTGCGAATAACCGTTTTTATTTTACTTTCACCTGTTTTGCTTTACTCATCAGGCTGACTGTGCTGCCCTTCACAACAACGATCTTGTAATAATACTTCTTACCTTTCTTCAGGCCCTTCTTATTCGTCAGGCTTGAAGCGCTCTTCTTGGAAGTACCAACTTTTACATATCCGCTGTTCTTCTTGGTAGAACGATAAACAACAACTTTGGCTCCCTTAACCTTCTTCCAGGTAATCCGAACACTCTTGGAAGCACTGGAAATCTTTTTGATGGATACTGCTTTTGCAAGTGTAACCTTCTTCTCTGCTCCGTTTGCGCTAACCTGCTTGCCGTCCTTGGAAACTGCCACCGCATAGTAGGAAACCGTTCTTGACTTCACGGTCTTATCGGTAATGGTGGTCTTGCCGGATGCGGTTGTACCAACCTTTGCAGCCTTTCCGCCAACGACACGATATACATCGTATCTGTCTGCGCCTGCCACCGGATTAACCGTAACTTTGATAGTTACGCCGCTCTTGGTTGCAGATGCTTTTGCTGTCTTGATCGTCGGAGCTGCCAGAGTTACTGCAGCTGAACCATTCAGTGCTGCCTGTGCATCCGTAAGGGCTTTCAGAAGTCCTTTCAGTGTTGCAGCATCTGCATCTGTCGGTGCATTCTTTACTGCATTGTATGCAGCAACAAATACATTCCACTGATCCTCTGTGTTGTCTTTTCTGCCTGCAGCAATCAATGCGTCTGCAAATGCGAGGGCTTTTTCAATATCAGCCTTAACTTCCGCCAGTTCTGCGTCTGCTTTCAGTACCAGAGCTTCTTTTGCAGCCTGCAGCTCTGCGATCACACCGTTCACCTGATCCAGATCTGCATTCTCGTCGCTGTAAATGTCGCTTGCTTTCTTATAAACAGATACCATTTCATTGTAGCTTGCTGCGGTATACAGGCTGCTGTCCAGTGCTGCAATCTCGTTGCAGAGATCATACAGGTTATCCTTTGCAGCTGCGATCTGTTCTTTCCGCTCTTCCTCTTTTGTCTTCAGTGCTGCCTTTGCATCCTCTACTGCCTTCTGCGCATTTGCAACCTCAGTCTTGGAAGCATTTGCTTTACCGAAGATCGTTTCAGCTGCTGCGATCGCATCGGCAAGTTTTTTGTAGGTATCCTCTGTATAAACAGAAGCATCCACCTTCTTCGCATCATCGATCACAGATTTCAGCTCATTCTTAGACTCTTCCGTAGCCTTATTGCTTGTTACGGTAAGAACAATACTCTTGTCTGCCGTTACCGTCTCGCCGTCGTCTTTGGCAAGTGTTGCGGTAATCTTAACAGTTGCATTACCTTCTCCTGTCACAGTGACAACACCTGCGTCTGTAACCGTTGCACCTGTTGTGCCAACACCGGTTACTTCATAGCTGAAGGTTACATTCTGCGGATGTCCATCCATCTTGCAGTCGCCGGTTACTGCGGCAGCCGGTTTCAAAGTAACGCTCTTGCTGTCTGCAACGCCAAGTGCGATGGTCTGATCTGCAACACCTGTAATCTCACCCAGAGCACAGGTACAGCTGATCTTCTCGGTTGCCGGGAAGGTCTTTGTTACGGTCATGGTTGTTCCGTCTGCGGAGATCTCAACTGCAGCGCCGTCTGCTTCCGGTTTGCTGCTCTCTGCGAAGGAATAGCCATCATGTGCTGTAAATACAGTGGTTGCCGTATAAACGGTCTCACCTGCAAATTTCGCATCTGCTGCCAGAACGTTATCGCCTGCTGCCCAGGTTGTCTTAACATCATACGGTCTCAGTGTGATGTTGGCTGCCGGCTCTGCTGCCTCCAGCTGATTTACGATTGCTGCATAATCTTTTGTCAGACCTTCGGAATAATCTGTGCCGGAATACAGTCTGATATCTGCCATAAGACCATTATTGAACGGCATGAAGGTTACACCTTCCTGTGAGGTCTGTGTTCCGTCTGTTCTCTTTGCTACATTGTATCCAATGGTAAAGGTACTGCTACCTGACTGTTTGAATACAACGTTGTAGCTTGGATCTGCATTTGCACGGTTTGCAGAAGGATGTCCTGCTTCTCCGTCCACATAGAGCTGCATGTTTGTGCCGCTGTAAACAACAACAATGTCATGCCAGGTATCCCAGAAGCTGTCATCGAAGTCATAAACAACTTCCGGCCAGCTGTTATTTGCATCACAGCAGTACAGGATCACACGTTTGGTTGCACCCTCCAGCTGGAGACCATACTGCTCATCCATCTTGCCCATCAGCTGAACATTATCGCTGTTCTCTGCAATCTTCATTTTAAAGCCAAGAACCATCGGTGTCTCGCCATAGATGTTGAATTTCTCATTGTTTTCGCCGTCATTTGCTGCTTTCCACTGGCCTGCAAAGCCCCAGTTGCCATCTGCATAGCTGATGGTTGTCTCAGCGTCTCCGTTTACTTCCAGAGAAGCCGGTGCATCCGTACGGTCTGCCACTGCATCATAATGTGCATCCTCTTCGCCCATAGTCACTGCTGCCGGTGCTGCATAGTCACCTGCTGCCGGTGCAGTGTAGGAGATAACCGGTGCGGAAATCTCCAGAGAGGTACGTTTCAGTCCTTTGATTGCTGCCAGCAGATCATCGGCTGCTTTCTGGATATCTTCTGCGCCTGATTCCTCAGTCAGAGCGTCCACTGCTTCCAGTGCTGTCTTATAAACCGCATAGGATTCTTCTGTATACTTATCCTCTGCAAGAACTTTTTCTGCCTCTGCCTTTGCTTCTGCAAGAGCTGCTTTCGCAACGTCTGCTTTTGTCACCAGAGCCTCTTTTGCCTCTGCAAGAGCTGCTGCTTTTTCTCTGATCTCTGCAACCGTAGCATCTTCCTTCTCCGCAACTGCTTTTGCTGCTGCAAGAGCTTCCTCTACTGCTGCCCAGCTGTCAGCTGTGTAATCCTCTGCAGTCAGAGCTTCTGCTGCAGCGATTTCCTCAGTCAGGAGCGTTTTTGCCTCATCTTTGGATTCTGCCAGATTGTCAAAGCTGCAGGTAAGTGTCATAACACTGCCGTCCTCGCTGATGACAGCTTCCACTGCAGCATCCTCACCGTCCGTCTTCAGGACTGCAGGCACGCTGTCTTCTGTGAACTTGAAGCCTGCTTTTGCGGTCAGGGTTGCTGTCATGGTGTAAACGCTGCCGCTTACAAACGTATCAACCGGCTCGCCGCTTTCATTTGTCCATACCGTTTCCACTGTATAGTTCGGTGCTTCACCGATGGTTTCCTTTGCATCGATCTTAAACATCGGAGTCTTGTCTTCCAGTGCAGCAATCAGTGCGTCGTAATCAGCCGCATCGGTCGGCACCTGATCTCCTGTGTACATAACAACGTCTGCCAGTTTGCCCGGATAATTTGGATCCCCTGTCTTTGTGCTGTTACAGCCAAGCGTAAAGGATGTGTTGGTATACTCTTTCAGTGTCACACCGCTGTTCACTCTGTTATTATCGGCAAGTACGCCATCCACATACAGAACAAATTTGTCGCCATCGTACATGGCAACAACCTTATGCCATGCACCCCAAAACTCATCTGTTGTAATATTATACTGTGACTGCGGCCATCCATTCGAAATATCATTACAGAAAATCGCAAGTCCGCTGTTATTGATCTGCAGACCATACTGGTTATCCAGTTTTCCAACCAGTGCATAGTTTCCACTTGAAGGAAGTGCATCTACTTTCATCATAAAGCTGATCAGAAGCGGTGTATTGCCAGTCACGTTAAACTTGGCATTTGCACTTTCTGATGCACTTGCCAGAACTTTTCCGCCAAACGCATCCAGCTCACCGTCTTTTTCAACCACAATATTTGTAGTAGTCAGAACGGCCGGCTCATCGGAAACATCTTCGAATCTGCCCTCCACATATCCGTCAACCGTTGTATCTGCCGCTGCTGCATCCTCAGCCGGGATAACCGTCTTAAGCACCGGTGCTGCAACGACTTCTCTCGTATCTTC
>JALEJP010000050.1 GCA_022769625.1 Lachnospiraceae bacterium
AATAAAATGTCTGGAATTACTCATTCTCATACCAGCCGACCACTCCGGGATTCAGGTTGATATTGATCTGTTTTACTTCCTGATATTCTTCCAGACCGTGAACACCAAGCTCACGTCCGATACCACTCATCTTATAACCACCCCACGGAGCTTCATTGAAGGTCGGGTTATAACAGTTGATCCAGGTAATACCTGCGCGAATTTCCTTAATTACACGCATAGCACGTGATACATCTGAGGTAAACACTGCACCCGCCAGACCATATGGCGTATCGTTGGCAATTTTTACTGCCTCTTCCTCTGTTTTAAATGTCTGTACCGTTACCACCGGCCCGAAGATTTCTTCTTTTACAATTGTCATATCCGGTGTACAGTCATCAAAAATCGTCGGGCGAATGAAATAACCTTTTGCACATTCTCCTTCGGTATAGCGCTCTCCTCCGCATACTAAAGTTGCGCCCTCTGCCTTCCCTTTTTCGATATAGGACAGCACTTTATTCATCTGACTCTCAGACACAATGGCACCCATATCCGGATTGTCCATTGGATTGCCGATTGTCATGGCATTTGCCTTCTTTGCCAGACGTTTTACGAACTCGTCCTTGATACTCTCCTCCACGATGATACGGCTTCCGGCTGAGCATACCTCACCCTGGTTGAAGAAAATACCGATCATAGCCCACTCTACTGCTCCATCCAGATCAGCATCTGCAAAAATCACATTTGGAGATTTTCCGCCAAGTTCCAGACCAATCTTTTTCACATTTCCTGCAGCCTGCCGCATGATACTCTGACCGACAGCTGTACTTCCGGTGAAGGTGACCATATCCACATCCTTGCTGCCGGCAAGCTCGTTTCCAATCGATTCACCAGGACCCATGACCAGATTAACAACGCCTTTTGGCAGACCGCATTTTTCAAATATTTCAAATAATTTAATACAGGACAATACACAAACACTTGCCGGTTTAAACACAACACTGTTGCCTGCCGCCAGTGAAGGAGCAAGTTTCCAGGCTCCCATCAAAAGCGGATAATTCCAGGGAGTGATCTCTGCACATACACCAACCGGCTCATGCACCGTATAGCTGTGCATCTGACCAAAACCTGAATTTACATCATAGCAGCCTCCATACGGCGCTTTGATCAGGCTGGCATAATAACGGAAGCAGTGTACGGCGTCATCCACATCACACTCCGCCTCACGCAATGGCTTACCCATGTCCAGTGCATCCAGTCTTGCCAGTTCTTCTTTTTCTTCATCGATGGCATCTGCGATTTTCAGGATTATATCACCTCTTGCCTGGGAATCCATATCTCTCCACTCTCTTGTCTCATAGAATGATTTTTTGGCTGCGGCAATCGCTTTTTTTGCGTCCTCCACAGATGCCTGACAGATTTCGGCCAGTTTTTCTCCGTTGGCCGGATTGATGGAAAGAAAGGTCTTACCTTCACTTCCCTCCACCCATTCTCCGTCGATGTACATTTTTTTCAACTCCATAAAACATACCTCCTATTTCGTATAAAACTTTCTTTTTACCGCTTCCGCCAGAAACTGCGCTGTCCCTTCCACTCCAAACAAGCTGCTGTCGATCAGGATATCCTTATGACGTTTGTCATCCGGCAGATAGCCGGCGTACTGCATATGGTAAGAATCCCTGGCCTCATCTACGGATTTCATCATTCTTCGTGCCTCCGTCTCTTCCATGCCAAGATCCTCGATGCAGTGATGCAGTCTGGCATTATAAGATGCATAAATATAAATATGAATACTGTTCTCCATCTCACTTAAAACGAAATCAGAACAGCGGCCAACGATAATGCAGTTATCCTTCTCAGCCAGAAACTGAATAATATTCTTTTGTGCTTCAAAAATCATATCCTGTGTATTGCTGGTACCCTTTCCAAGAGGAAACATCATCCTGGAAAACGGATTTACTGACTGCTTTACGGCACGTTCCTCCTCCTGGTCAACAACCGATACCGGAAGCTTCAGTTTCTTTGCTGCCTGATCCACAATATCTCTGTCATAATACTCAATGCCCAGCAGCTCACTCATTTTTCGCGCAATGGGTCTTCCCAGACTGCCAAACTGTCTTGTAATAGTAACCACAAACTTCTCCATCTTCCAATCCTCCTTTTGTTTTACCCGACTACTGTCTCACACACATTTTACCACAGGAAATCTTACACCAGCAAGCCTGCTGCAATGAAACAAATAACGGAAAGTACACTGGCAATGATAACATAGGGAATCTGCGTCAGAGCATGCTCCATATTATCCACTCCGGCAGCCTGTGATGCCAGCAGTGTCGCATCCGAATAGAAACATGCATGGCTTCCAAAGGTTCCTCCCGAAATGATGGCTGCCATGATCAGCACCGGATTTGCCCCGAGAGCTGCTCCAAGCGGAAATACAATGGGTGTGATAATCGAACTCATGCCCCAGTCAGAACCAGTTGTAAATGCCAGAACAGCGCCTAAGACAAATACCATTGCCGGGAAGATGGATGCAAAGAGAAAAGGCTCTGCTATTTCGATGATATACTCTGTCATCCCCATCTGTCCGGAAATATCCTTCAGCACAAAGGTTACGAGCAGCATCGTCAGAGTTGGCAGCATATCACCAAAGCCCCGGATCATACTGCTTAAAAAATCTTCAACCGAAAGGATCCTGCGAGGGACATAGAGAACAAAACACACGATCAAAGCCAGGATCACAGCTACCAGAATATCACCGGTGGCAACAGCAACCCCTACCAGCACACCCATGGGAAGCAGGAAATTCCAGATGTTGCCATCTTCCTCCCCTTCCGGATCATCATGATTGTATTTTCTGCTGGCATCCGAATAAACCTTACCCGTCTGCTCCACTCTCTCGTAGGCCTTCTTCATGGGCCCAAGCTTTGGCATCCAGCCCATGACAAACAAAAATACAATGAGTAATGTAATCATCGGATAAAACAGGAACGGAATCGCCTTTATATAAGCACCAAGGGCACTGGTCACACCAAGCGCTTTGACACTTTCCTGTTCATAAAACAGGCTTGCATAAAAAACAGCCCAGGTTGAAAAAGGAAGCAGCACACAGACAGGCGCGCCTGTGGAATCCAGCAGATAAGCCAGTGTCTCACGGGGAAGCTTTTGCTTATCACTGATTTTTTTCATGCAGACACCAATTGACAATACATTCAAATAATCATCCACAAAAATCAGAATTCCCATGATAAAAGTGGTCAATAACGTTTTTCTCTGTGTATTACAGATTTTTGAGATATACTTAGAAAATCCGAAGCTCCCCTTAGAATCCGTCAGGAGCCCGATCAGTCCCCCAAACAACAGACACACCAGCATGACCCATACATTATCTGCCAGCATATTCTGAAGAGACTCACTCCATCCGGTGAGGAATCCCGTTCCATAGACAAATACGGCAGCAACCATGGAACCTGCAATCATACATTCCACACATCTGCGCGTGACCACTGCTCCTACAATAATAAACAGTGTAATAATAATAGCCACAAGGCCCAAATTCAAATCCATGTATCCAGCCCCTTTCCTTCCATTTCTGTACAAATACTATGATGCGAAAAAGGGCATACTCACCAGGAGCATGCCCTTTTGCATATTTTATTGTTTTCAATATAGATGCTGATTTTTTCTTCTTTCTGTAACTGCAATCCAAAACGATATTACAGCATTTTGGCTTTTGTATCAGCCAGTGCCTCATCCATACGGCTGATCACATCTGCGATATCCTGTTCGGAAATAACAGCTGTTGGCTCAAAACGAATCGTTTTTGCATTTACCAGTGTACCGGCTGTCATGACACCTCTTGCAAACAGACCCTTGGATGTTTCATAGCCAAGCTCACAGCTCTGGAATTCAACAGCCAGCATCAGACCGGTTCCACGAACCTCCATGATAATTTCCGGATATTTTTCAGCCAGCTTCTGTAAACCGCTTTTCAGAATTTCTCCCTTTGTTTTGCAGACACCAGGAATATCATGTTTCAGCATATACTGAATCGTTGCGATCGCAGCTGCGCAGCAAAGCGGATTTCCGCCAAAGGTCGGCGAACCAAGCAGCCATGGATTATCGACCAGTTCCTGTGTCCACATCTTCGGTGAGCAGATGATACCGGTAATTGGAAGAATACCACCACCGAACGCTTTGCCGAATGTCATGATATCAGGCGCAACACCTTCCGCCTCACATCTCCACATGGTACCGGTGCGTCCCATACCTGTCTGAATTTCATCAAAAATCAGTGCAACACCTGTCTCATCACAGATTTCACGTACTTCCTTCAGATATCCGGCCGGTGGAATAATAACGCCGGCTTCACCCTGAATCGGCTCCAGAATCACTGCTGCAACCTTCTCACCCACAGCCTGCAGATTTTTGATTGCTTTTCTTACATCATCCGCAACTCCATACTGGACATGCTGAACCTGCTGGACCATCGGAGTATAAGGTACACGGTAAGTTCCTTTACCTCCCATGGAAACAGCTCCCATGGACTTTCCATGGAAAGCGCCTACAGTGGAAATATACCATCTTCCGCCTGTGGCAATTCTTGCCAGCTTCAGAGCCATCTCTACCGCCTCAGCACCACCGTTTGTGAAAAAGCACTGCTGCAGATCACCTGGTGTAATATCGGCCATTGCCTTTGCCAGATAACCTCTCAGGGGATCCAGAAGTTCCTGTGAATGCAGCGCCTGATGATCCAGCTGTGCCTTTACAACTTCCATAATCTCCGGATTTCTGTGTCCACAGGTATAAATACCAAAACCTCCCAGACAATCGATAAATTTCTCCCCATTCAGGCCGTAGCAATAAGCACCCTCGTCATACCATTCCAGAACAGCACCGTTTTCCGAGTCGGAGGAAACAGATTTTCTGTATTTCAGCCATCCCGGACTGACGTAGCTGTCAAAATACTCCAGTGTATCACGAACCATTTCTTTTTTCTCTTCCGGTGTGATATCCTTTGTATCCTTTTTTATCAAACCAATTACTTTGTCCAGATCTGCGATAACCTGCTGTTTGTCTGCCATAATTATTACCTCTCTTTTCTTATGTCGCATACGATAGAACACAGGTTTCCCAACTATCTATGTGTTAAGAAATAAAAGGCGTATGAATGGATTTCATACGCCTTCGTATCTATTCGCTGCTTGTTTTTAAGTTGTATTTATCTTAGCACCGGAACCGGGAAAGAAAAATACTTTCTTTTTCGTATTTTCAAAAAAAATATACGTTTTTTCTGGTATAATATACTCTTTTTCCTTGATTTTATACTCAAAATAAAGTACACTGGATTTATTATATGAGCAAGGAATGATTTTATGGAACGCAATGATATTATGATGCTGAATAATATTGTATATCGTCTCTATGATTCGGACAATTTTTTTCTGACCAGAAAAAAGTTATTAAGCCAGCTGCAGCTTCTGATTCCTTTTTCCTATGGGA
>JALEJP010000085.1 GCA_022769625.1 Lachnospiraceae bacterium
TTCGATTCCCATCACCCGCTTTTTGAGTCTGTAGCTCAGCTGGATAGAGCAACGGCCTTCTAAGCCGTGGGTCGGGGGTTCGAATCCCTTCAGGCTCGTGTATGGTGGGTATAGCGCAGCTGGTTAGCGCGCCAGATTGTGGCTCTGGAGGCCAAGGGTTCGAATCCCTTTATCCACCTTCTTGGGCTATCGCCAAGCGGTAAGGCACAGCACTTTGACTGCTGCATTCGCTGGTTCGAATCCAGCTAGCCCAGCTAGCGTAAAGCCGGCTGGACAAAAAGTGCCGATGCTTTCGCAGATAGTTCCAGATAAGATGGGATATTAGCTCAGTCGGTAGAGCACTTGACTTTTAATCAAGTTGTCCGGGGTTCGAATCCCCGATGTCTCATTACAGAAGATTGAGAAGTGTTTAATCAGACACTTCTCTTTTTTTTATTACATAGGAAATTTCTTCGAATTTCCTATGTAATAAAAGCACTTCGTGCAAACGATGCGCAGCTTCGCGCGCGGAACAAAAGCTGCGTTTTCAGGTTTTTATATTGCGAGAGTGCGTGTTAACGCACTTTTGTTCTGATAACGGGATGAAGGAGGAATTTATGAGACTTGACAAATTTTTGAAGGTATCCCGTCTGATTAAGAGACGGACCGTAGCAAATGAAGCATGTGATGCGGGCAGGGTGCTGGTCAATGACCGGACAGCAAAGGCATCCACGGCAGTAAAGGCAGGCGATATTATTGAGATTCAGTTTGGCACGAAAGCGGTCAGAGTGGAAGTTCTGGATGTGCAGGAAACGGTGAAAAAAGAAGGAGCGGCAGAGCTGTACCGATATCTGTAGGAATAAATATACTCCTGCGCTAATATACTTAAGCAAAGAGCTTATGGAGAGTGCACATGGAAGAAAAACAGAGCCAGGCAGCACATAAGGTAATGATTAATGGAAGGCACAGCGGTACCATCAGTGGGGTATCGGATGTGCTTTCTTTTGATTTAAATGAAATTGTACTGCAGACATCCCAGGGGATGCTGATGATAAGAGGTCAGGAACTTCACATGAATCGTCTCACACTGGAGAAGGGGGAGGCAGAAATCGAGGGGAAAATAGACAGTTTGGTTTATTCGGATAATGGCGGAGAAAATGGAAAGGGAGAGTCCCTTTTCGGGCGTCTGTTCCGTTAAATGAATTCGATGATTGCCAACGAGGCTGGATTTTTTCTGATCTCCTTTTTTACCGGGGTGCTGGTTCTATTTGGATATGATATTCTGCGTGCACTGCGTCTGGGGCTGCCGCACAGCGGAGGCGCTGTCTCAACAGAAGACTTTCTGTACTGGTGTGGGGCGGGGGCAGCAGTCTTTGTGGTATCGTATGTGAAAAATAACGGAAGTATACGGGGGTTTGCTCTGGCGGCACTGGGGCTTGGCATGATTTTTTATCACCTGGCGATCAGCAAAGCTGTGGTAAAGGTTTTTTCTTTCTTTTTTTGTCATGTTTTCGGTGGGATTGCTGTTGTTTTTCGGGTACTTTTGCTGCCTGCTGGAAAATCAGTAAAAAAAATGAGAAAAATTGTCCGGAAAACATTGAAAAAGAAGATAAAAGAGGTTAGAATAGTAATAACAAAGAAATAGGGATAGAAAGTCAGGAAGGGTATATGAAGAAAAAAAGACGAAGACGCAGCAGGGGCAGCAATTTTCGGGGGATGTGTTGTATTTCTGCTGTTGTTCTGGTACTGCTTGTTGTATTTTCTGTGCAGAGTCATAGCATGAAACAGAAGAATGCTTCGTATCAGGAAGAGATCGCACAGCTTGAAAAACAAATGGAAGCAGAGGAAGCACGTTCAGAGGAAATCGAAGAACTGAAAGAGTATGTACAGTCCGATGAGTACGCAGAACAGGTGGCAAAGGACAAGCTTGGCCTGGTGTACGAAGATGAGATTATTTTTAAACCGGAAGAGGATTAGAAGTGTAAGAAAGAAGCATGTCATAAGCGCATGCTTCTTTTTTTTACTGACATGGTGCCTGTACGAATGTCGAAAACTTTTTTTGGGCACACCGACTGTTTGACAAAATTTTCCTGCAAGATTCGTTATACTGTATCAGCTGGAATGTCAAAGATTGTTTGGTCGGAGGAAACGGGATGGGGGATTTTATTATTATTGCGCTGCTGGTCAGCAGTTTCTGGCTGCTGTTGGAGCTTCTGCGCACGGCGGGAATCGAGAAAATGAAACGGGAGGAAATCAGCCTGCCTGCCGGGGAACTGGGGAAAGAAGAACTTTTGCGCTGTGCGGATTCTTTTGAACAGTTATCCGGTATTTACCGGAGGATTTCGGAAGAAAAAGAGGAAACACAGGATCAGGATCTGCAGGAAATTCTGTATGAAGTTCAGGACAGGGTCTGTCGTGGCTGTTCTTCAGCACAGCAGTGCTGGGGAGCGGACCGGGAAAGAAGCTGGAAAAGATTCTGTAAAATTGCAGAAAATATCAGACTTGGACGGGAATGGAATACAGGGCGCAGACAGGCACTGCAGGATATCTGTGTGCGGGGAATGGAATTTCTGGAGGCAGTGCAGGAAAGCTATGAACGTGCCAGACTCAATCAGATGTGGAGAAACCGGCTTCTGGAAAACCGCAGAGCAGTGGCAGATCAGCTCTCCGAGACAGCGCGTATCATAAAACGGGCAGCTGTTCACATTTATGATGTAAAAAGAGTGGAAGGAAATCTGCGCCAGATGGCGGATGTGCGCCTGCGCATGAACGGGATGGTATTGAAAGATATCTGGTGTGTGAATCAGCAGAAAGGACTGCAGCTCTACGTGACGATTCGCACGGCCAGAAAAGGGAGATGCATTCGTGCAAAGGAGGCTGCCGGGATCTTGTCAGAGGTTTTCTGTTGCCGTCTGATGCCGGATCAGCAGGGGAGGTCTGTGATTCGCCACGAATACAGCACGCTCCTTTTTCTCACGGAGCCGGTGTATCGGATGTCCGGCGGGGTGGCCAGGACGGCAAAAGACGGGGAGGTTGTTTCCGGAGATAATTTTGCGCTGTTTGCACGGGAAAATGGTCAGATGATCATGAGCATTTCCGATGGAATGGGTTCCGGGATCCGGGCCAGCAGAGAGAGTGAGACCGTGATAGAGCTTCTGGAACAGTTCCTTGGCAGTGGTTTTGATAAGGAAGCGGCGATTAAGCTGATCCACGCATCTCTGCTTTTGCAGACAGGCGGGCAGGCATCGGCAACGGTGGATCTGTGTATGACGGATCTCTATACGGGGGAGTGCGAATTTCTGAAAATCGGAGCTTCCACTACTTTTGTGAAACGGAACGGCTGGGTCGAATCCATAGCATCTACCAGTATGCCCATGGGGATTTTGAGGGAAGTGGATTATGAGTGTACAAAGAAGAAGCTGGAAAGCGGGGATTATATTGTCATGGTTTCCGATGGCGTTATGGATGCGATTCCGGGAAAGGACGCGGAAGAAATTGTAAAAGACTACCTTCTGGAAACGAAAATCGAAAATGCACGGGAGCTGGCGAAATCTTTGCTTCAGTATGTTCTGAATCTGGGAGAAAATCAGGCACAGGATGATATGACTGTGCTGGTGGGAGGGTTTTGGAAGCAATAAAAGGCAAAAAGACTTGCAATTTGCCATAAAATTTTTTATGCTGGAGAGGATTATATAATCAGAGAAGTCCGATGGGAATGTTACGTAAGCAGAGGTCACAGAATGAAACAGGTACAGGATTTTATCCGGGAACAGAATATGATCACGGCAGGCGATCGGGTGATCGTCGGAGTATCCGGCGGCGCGGATTCTGTCTGCCTTTTTTGGGAACTTATGGAATATCAGAAACACTGTGCATTTTCCTTTGAGGTTGTCCACATTGAGCATGGGATTCGTGGACAGGAGAGTCTGGATGACGCGGCTTTTGTGGAAGACCTCTGCAGAAAGCACGGAATTTTGTTTCATTTGTATCGGTTTGATATACAGAAGCTGGCAAAAGAAAACAGGCTGACGGTTGAGGAGGCAGGGCGCAGGGCACGTTATGACACCTTTGAGCAGGTGCGAAAAGCGTGCCATGCAACAAAGATCGCAGTGGCTCATAATATGGAGGATCAGGCGGAGACGATCCTGATGAATCTGGCGAGAGGAAGCGGGCTGAAAGGACTTGGAGGCATATGCCCGGTCCGGGACCGGATTATACGGCCGCTGCTTACCACCAGCCGTCTGCAGATTGAGGATTCGCTGCGGGAGAGAGGGCAGGACTGGAGAATGGACCGCACCAATCTGGAAGAAGATTATACGCGCAATAAGATTCGGCTTGGGATACTTCCGCTGCTGTCTGAGGGGGTCAATGTACGGGCAGCGGAGCACATTGCGGCGGCCGGGATGCGGCTGCAGAGAGCGGAGGCATATCTGGAAGAGGAAGCGCTCAGACTGGCAGGGCAGTGTGTAGACGAAGAAAAGGGCTCGGTGAGGATCCGGCGGAGTATTTTTCTTTCCCAGAAGCGTCTGATGCAGGAATATCTGCTTCGTTATTGTCTGGAATTGCTTTTTGCAGGGAAAAAGGATATCGGGCAGATACACATCGATGTGCTTTGCCGTCTTGCAGGAAAAGAGAACGGTAAAGCGGCAGATCTGCCGGGAGGTATTCATGCAAAGAATAAAAACGAATATCTGGTTCTGGAGAAAAGATGTCCGTACAAAGAAAAAGAGACGGTTGTCCGGACGGAAGGGGAACAGGCGCTGATCGTTCCGGGTACGGTAACATGGGGGGATTTCAGAATCACAACATCGATTCTGCCTTTTGAAAATCAAATAATTCCGGAAAATAAGTATACAAAATGGTTTGATTATGATACCATAAAATGTACGCTTCAGGTGAGAACACGGCAGCCGGGAGACTATCTGACGATAAACAGCGATGGCAGCAGAAAAACACTGAAGAAATATTTTATAGAAGAAAAGGTGCTGCAGGAGGAGCGGGGAACGCTTCCTCTGATTGCGGATGGTTCCCACATCCTGTGGGTTTTGGGACATCGCATCAGTGCGGCTTATAAAGTGAACGGACATACCAGAAGAGTGTTACAAATACAGGCAGAGAAGGAGAGAAAACATGGAAGATAAAATTCGTGTACTGTTAACGGAAGAAGAAGTAGATCAAAAAATTAAGGAGATCGGGGAACAGATCAGCAAAGATTATGAGGGGAAATCCGTTCATCTGATCTGTGTACTGAAAGGCGGCGTGTTCTTCACCTGTGAGCTGGCAAAGAGAATTACCGTTCCGGTTTCTCTTGACTTTATGTCGGTGAGCAGCTATGGTATGGAAGCAAAATCAAGCGGTATCGTTAAAATCATTAAAGACCTGGATGAGCCGCTGCAGGGTAAGGATGTTATCATTGTGGAGGATATCATTGACTCCGGACGTACGCTGAGTTATCTGATTCAGATTTTACAGAAGAGAAATCCGGCGAGCATCCGTCTCTGCACACTGTTGGACAAACCGGAGCGTCGGGTTACAGACGTCAAAGTGGATTATGTCGGCTTTAATATTCCGGATGAATTTGTGGTAGGTTATGGTCTTGACTATGCCCAGAAATATCGGAATCTTCCGTTTATCGGAGTAGTGGAGCTGTAGAAAGGGGATTCATAAATTGAATAAGGTTGCAAAAGGAATGAGCTTTTATCTGGCGGCACTGCTTGCCTGTGTCCTTCTGTGGTTGTTCCTGAAGGATACTTTTGTACCTGAGAGAGGCTGCACCTATGCACAATTTCAGATGTTCGTAGAAAGAGACGAAATCGTGCGGGCAGATATTCAGCAGAACGCTCAGGGCCTGTCAGGAGAGATTACCGGTATTCTGTCAGATGGAGGCACGGTCACAGTCAGTGTTTCGGATGTCACAAAGGCAGAAGAATTCCTGGATAAAGAAGAAGTGGACTATTATGTCACGTTTGAAAAGGAAAGTGTTTTTCTGACCACCGTTTTGCCGATGCTTCTGGTATGTATCGTGTTTATGATACTGTTTGGTATGATGAGCCGGCAGGCTGCAACGGGCGGCAATGCGAAAATGATGAATTTCGGAAAGAGTCGTGCGGTCATGACTCTGCCGGACAAAAAAAAGGTGACATTTAAAGATGTGGCAGGTCTGCAGGAGGAAAAAGAAGATCTGCAGGAGATCGTGGATTTCCTGAAAGAGCCAAAGAAATATCTGCAGGTAGGTGCCCGGATCCCAAAGGGTGTACTTCTGGTGGGACCTCCGGGAACCGGCAAGACGCTGCTTGCCAAGGCAGTGGCAGGAGAGGCAGGCGTACCGTTTTTCAGCATTTCCGGTTCTGATTTTGTGGAAATGTTTGTTGGTGTAGGTGCTTCCCGTGTCAGGGATCTGTTTTCCGATGCAAAGCTTCATGCACCGTGTATCGTTTTTATTGATGAGATCGATGCGGTGGCCAGAAGAAGAGGAACCGGTATGGGAGGCGGCCATGATGAGAGAGAGCAGACATTGAACCAGCTTCTGGTGGAGATGGATGGCTTTGGCTTTAACGAAGGCATCATTGTTATGGCAGCTACCAACCGTGTGGATATACTGGACCCGGCTATTATGCGTCCGGGACGTTTTGACCGTAAGGTTGGAGTGGGCAAACCGGACATCAGGGGAAGAGAGGAGATCCTGGAGGTACATGCCAAGAACAAGCCTCTGGGAGACGATGTGGATCTGAAGGAGATTGCCCGGACCTCTGCAGGTTTTACCGGTGCAGATCTGGAAAATCTGATGAATGAATCTGCAATTTTTGCTGCAAAGGATGGAAGAGCCTATATCATGCAGCAGGATATCCGGAAAGCCTTTGTGAAGGTGGGGATCGGAGCAGAGAAAAAGAGCAAGATCATCAGCGAAAAGGAAAAGAAAATTACCGCATATCACGAGGCTGGGCATGCCATACTGTTCCATCTGCTGCCGGATGTGGGGCCGGTTCATACCATCTCGATCATTCCCACAGGTATGGGGGCAGCAGGTTATACGATGCCGCTGCCGGAAAAGGATGAGATGTTCCGTTCCAGAAACAAAATGATGCAGGACATCATCGTAGATTTTGGCGGGCGCGTGGCAGAGGAGCTGATTTTCGGAGATGTGACCACCGGAGCGTCCCAGGATATCAAACAGGCGACACAGCTTGCCCGGGCCATGGTAACAAAATACGGTATGTCGGAAAAGGTGGGACTGATCAATTACGGCAGCGACGATGACGAAGTGTTTATCGGCCGCGATCTCGCCCATACAAGAGGATATGGAGAGCAGACGGCTTTCCTGATCGACAATGAGGTGAAACGGATCATTGATGAATCCCATGCGAAAGCAAAGCAGATGCTGCAGGAAAATATGAACGCTCTTCATGCATGTGCGAGACTTCTGATCGAGAAGGAGAAGATCGGACGGGAAGAATTTGAGGCAATCTTTGTTGAAAACGTATAAAAATAAAATAAAGATTTTTTTAAGATTGTGCACACTTATTTGGGGAGCTATGGTATATTAATACTCGTAAAACCCCCAATACATTATATAGTTTTTGCTACACCCCATAAGAAGAAATACCTTCTCCAAAAAAGACAGTTCG
>JALEJP010000005.1 GCA_022769625.1 Lachnospiraceae bacterium
GAAATGGGCATGTCGGATTTTTCCAGACACTTTACAAAGAAGATGTCATGAAAATATTAGAAATGGCTAAATAGAACTATTTTTCAAAATCACTGTTTAAAGAATCCCGGTATTTCGTCACTTCTCAACGAAATACCGGGATTCTTTATCGTCTGATCAGCAAAACTGCCACATCATTTACATTCGTTCCGGTGGCACCAGTGACAATCAGTCCACCTGTTTTCTGCAAAGCATGATAAGCATCATTCTGCCTCAGAACCTCACAGATATCCACGCCTTCCTCTTTCAATCTCTCTGCGGTGTGCCCGTCACTATATCCGCCAGCCGCATCAGTCGGTCCGTCCGTTCCATCACTTCCCACGCTGAATACTGCAGTATCTGCAAGCCCGGCAATACCGGATGCCGCCGCAAGCGCCAGCTCCTGATTACGTCCTCCTTTTCCCGTTCCGGTCAAATGAACTACCGTCTCGCCGCCGGCAATAAATGCCAGGCTTCTTTCTGTATTTCTGTGACTTCTCGCTATGGAAGCAAGAAACGCTCCTGCCTCCCTTGCTTCACAATTCAGCTCATCTGTCAGTATCACCGTTTCATAGCCAAGCTTTCTGCAGACATCTCCGGCAGCACGACAGAGATTACGAACACTTCCTGTGATCTGTGTCTCCACATTGTTCAGCTTCTTTGGCGTCTCCTGCCTTAAAAGCTCCCAGGCTTTCTCACTCAGCTTCAGATCATATTTCCTGGCCACAGCAATTGCCTGCTCACTGGTAGCAGAATCCGGATAAGCAGGACCGGAAGCAATCATATCCAGCGGATCTCCAAGAACATCACTTAATACAATGCTGAAAACATGGGCCGGTTCACAGATCCTGGCAAATTTTCCACCCTTAACTGCCGACAGCCGTTTGCGAAGTGTGTTAATCTCCACAATATCAGCACCACAAGCCAGCAGCTGTCTAGTGATATCGGCAAGCTCCTCCCCGGAGACAAGCGGCTTTTCAAACAATGCAGAACCACCGCCGGACAGAAGAAATAATACCGTATCCTCCTGTGCCAGATTGCTCACCAGGTCGAGTGCCGCCTGAGTTCCAGTAAAAGAATTTTCATCCGGAACAGGATGGCCCGCTTCGTAGCAGGTCATTTTCGGAATCTCTCCCTTCACATGGTCGTATTTTGTCACCACCACGCCTCGCTCCATCTGTGCGCCCAGCACTTCTGACGCTGCGTGGGCCATCTGCCAGGCTGCTTTTCCTGCTGCAACCACATAAATTTTTCCTTTTCCAAATACCCGGTTCTTCAGGGCTATGTAAACTGCCTCATCCGGCAGTACTTTCTGAATGGATTCCTGAATGATCCGGTCCGCTTCTTCCCGTAACTTCATACATTTTCCTCCCATCATAGCTTTTCGCCTTTTCATAGGACAAGCGTATCATACTTTTTTATCTTCTGTAAATATTACTAAAACTATATTTAATCAGTTTTATACGTTATGCATAACAAAAGATTATTCAGGAATCCCGGATGTCTGGTTATCGTTCCTCCTCAAAGGTCTGCCTGCTCCATCCATCAGTTTCTGATAGCAGATCAGCGCCACATAAAAAACAGATGCCCCCGAAGGAATACGGATATCTGTCCCGGTAAGCTCCGCCAGCTTCTTCAGTTTATACTGCAGCGTATTTTTGTGGATACAAAGCATATCGGAAGCGCGGGTAATGGAGCCATCACATTCAAAATACGCAGTAATGATTTCCATATATTCAGCCAACTTTTCTGTCGGCATTTTTCCAAACAGCTTTTTTAAATATTCTTGCACAATTTCATCCGGAAGTTCCATCAGAAGCAGCTCAATTCCAAGTTCATCATAACCCTGCAGAACTTTTCCGGCAGTCTGCGCATATTCTGCTGCCCTTCTGGCCTGCCAGAGTGACTGGCGAACCTGAGTTTTATCCCCCTTTTTACTGTCATACCCGGCAATCAAGGACTGGCAGTACGCATCTTCAAGCTGTTCCTGCAGTTTTCTTACTGTCCGGATCAGCCTTGCTTCCTCACATAGCGGCAAAAAGCAGATCTGCATGGTGGGTCTTCGCAGATACAGCACTTTTTTTCGTTCCATTTCATGCCGGATAGTCGTCTCCATTTCCTCCAGAAGTTTCTGTCCCTTTGGCGTTTCGCTGAGCTGTCCATATTGTTCAAAAAGAAGAACCAGTACCCGATACCCTTTATCAATTTCGATACCATATTGTACCGCTTTCATTCTGAAATCGCGCCCAAATGATCCTCCCGAACGGGCAATCCACTCCTCCAGGAACTGATAACGCGCTCGCAGATTATATCGCCTGGTATCCTGTTGTGCAGCATTTTCCATCATGATTTCCGTCATCCGTCTGACAATTTTTCCATAACCGGACACCCGTGTCCGTTCACCGGTGATCCCTACGACACCCACCGTCTCTCCGCATACAGTCAGAGGCAGATTGATTCCCTGAAGCGTATTTTCCGTTTCCATCTCCTCTGTGATATACAACTCCGGAAGTCCTTCTTTTATAATCCGCACCGCACCTTCATGAACATGTCCGATTCTTAAATGATCTGTGCTTGCAATCACGTTTCCCTCCGCATCCATCAGATTGATATGTTCTCCGATCTCACGCCCAATTTCCTCAACAATTTCCTGCGCCGTTTCTCTTGAAATATACATAATTGAAACCCCATATTTTCATTGCCGGATATCAGGGTCAAAAAGACATGCTGTTCATGCCTGCATGAAAAAGCATATTTTTGACCCAACATCATTGTCTGTATTTATAAATTTTATCACATCCAGTGGACTTTTGCCACTTTGCAAACGCTGTCTTTCCGTTCATCTGTTCCAGTTTCGACCATATATGCCACAGGCCATGAATTCTGGAAATTCTTCACAATATTTCCTCACTTTAATCACCTGGATTTCACAAACTTTTCGTATTTTGTTTGCACAAAGTGCTTTTATCGTTGCCACAAAAATATGAAAAAGAAAGGATTGAAACAGACAAAATGGACATGAACCCAGAAAACAGCATCGGCGAAATCCTCAAAAATGCAATCAAACTTTATCATCGCGACGAGGCTGCCGCGCTCTTAAAGAAAGGAGCTCTCTCACAGATACCGGAGGAAGAACGGACAGATGTCTGCAAAAGCCTGATTGCCCTGCGGGATATTAAAATTGCAGATATTCTGGCTAAAGATTCTTCCCTGTTTCAGCCGGAAATCCTGCAGCTGGATTTTACAAGCTGGAATAACCGTGAATTTATCATTAAGGTTCTGGAAAAACACAGAAAAAGATTCCAGTTAAACGATGAAAAAACCTGTGAGCAGCTTTTCGAGGTGGCATGCGCAGCCGACAGTGCTGACACCGTACGATTTCTTCTGAAACAGAAAAAAGCGGTTTCCCGCTATTACATGCTTGGCAGCGCACCAGACTCCATATTTGAACTGATTTTCCAGCTGAAGCCATCCGACTTTGACAAAGATCAGACGGTAGCACTCCTGTTTGAAACAGCCGCATCCCCAAAGGGAACCGAACGACTGAAACGGTTGAAAAAGGCTGGGTTTGACCTGAACACGAAAAACTCCAGTCAGGAATCAGCTGCTGATCTGCTTTCCCAAAAGATCCGCCTTGGAAAATATTCTAAAAACCGTATGGGCGAACGAAACCGTAATCAAAACCATCAGGCACTGCAATTTCTTACCAGACCAGAGAAAACCGAGGAAAATGACTGCAAAAAGAAACGTCCTCCCCGCAAGGTCGTGATTCCATGTGCCATTGCCGGTGTGCTGGTTATCGCAGGTGCCGCTTATACCATTGGCTATCAGGTTATGAACCACTCATCCGACACAGAAACTGAAGCATCCACAGAGGAAATCTATATGGACGAGACGAATGAGACTGCTGAGTATTATGACACAGAAGCTTCTGATGTCGATACATCCGAAACTACATCCGACGATATGTCCGCCATGGAAACCGAATATTCCACAGATACCAGCCTGACCGTAGAGGACGGAGATACCGTAAACATTGATTACATAGGTTACATCGATGATGTGGCTTTCGACGGCGGAAGCACCGATGGAATGGGCACAAGCCTTACCATCGGCTCCGGACAATATATTGATGATTTTGAGGAACAGCTCATCGGACATAACGTTGGCGAAATGGTAGCCGTAAACGTTACTTTCCCGGAAGACTACGGTGTAGAAGAGCTGAACGGAAAAGAAGCACGTTTTGACGTGACGATCAACGGCATTTACGAAGAATAAAACTGGGATAGCAAATGGCTTTCTAGCCAAGGGCTACATCCAGAATCATCATCAGCGCAAAACCTGCCGCAAAACCAATGGTTCCAATATTGCTGTGTTTTCCTTCACTGGCCTCCGGTATGAGCTCTTCTACCACAACATAAAGCATAGCTCCTGCCGCAAAGGCCAGAAGATACGGAAGGACCGGTCTCATCACCTGGGACAGAAGAACCGTGATTCCACCTGCAACCGGCTCTACAATACCGGATGCGGTACCATATAGAAATGCCTTTGTGCGGCTCATTCCCTCTTCGCTGCGCAAAGGCAGACTGATGATCGCACCTTCCGGAAAATTCTGAATTGCAATACCAAGAGAAAGAGCAAACGCTCCGGCAAGAGTTACTTCCGTGTTCTGTGCCATCATTCCTGCAAACACAACACCAACCGCCATTCCTTCCGGAATGTTGTGAAGTGTTACCGCAAAAATCAGCATGGTTGTCTTTTTCAGTGAGCATTTCGGACCCTCACATTCGGAACTGCCCATATGAAGATGCGGGATAACATGATCCATCATCAACAAAAAGGCAAAACCCAAAAGCAGCCCTGTCGCTGCCGGCAGAAAGGCAAGCTTTCCCATTCCCTCCATCATATTCATGGATGGAATCAACAGTGACCACACAGCCGCTGCCACCATCACCCCGGAAGCAAATCCAAGCAATGCTTTCTGTATATATGCCTTCAGCTGATTTCTAACAAAGAAAACACAGGATGCACCGAGCACAGTTCCAAAAAACGGTATCATTAATCCAAGGAAAATATTCATTGATTTGCCCTCCATAGGAATATCCAATAAATCACTTTTCACATGCAGAAGCTGCCACTGGAAGTTTCTGCAGAATGTATGGCACAAAAAACCGCAGCAAAATGGAACTTCTTTTGTAAATTCCATCTGCTGCAGTTTTTCAGTGCATCATAATCTCTGAAATTGCATCCATAATTTTGTCATGGCAGCCACCGCACCCTGTGGAACAGTGTGTAATCTTCTGCACCTCATCAAAAGCCTTCAGCACATCTGAAAAATCCTTCAGCTGATGCAATGCGCTCTCCACGTCATGTCTGGATACCTGTTTGCATTTACAAATCATTTCTTCCATAACTTTATGCCTCCGATCTGTCTCTTGAAATGATAGCTTTATCATACACGAATTTAACTGATCAGTCAAATACATTTGCTCCAAAACGTACCTTGGCATATTCCTTAATCGCATCCACACATTTATCAAAACCAAGCTTGCTGCTGTCCAGACAAAGATCATAGTTTCGCGCATCGTTCCAGATGCGTCCCGTATAATAATGGTAGAAATCTCCGCGATATTTATCTGTTTTTGCAATAAAACGTTCCATTTCTTTTTCATTCATCGAATTACGTTCCATGCCTCTCTTGATACAGTAATCCTGTGGTGCATGGATAAATACGCTGATGACATTCGAGTTATCCTTCAGTACGAAATCTGCACATCGTCCAATGATAACGCAGGATTCCTTTTCTGCCAGCTCCTTAATGATTTTGGCCTGGTAGTTGAAAAGATTATCCGGAGAAACGAACCCTTCCTTGTCCGGCGTAATCAGACCTCCGCGATAGATCCGGGTGGAACTTGCAAACAGCGGACTGTTTCGTAATCTTTCATCTGCTTGATTGAACAGCTCTTCCCGGATTCCACTGTCATCCGATGCCATGCGCAGGATTTCCCTGTTATAGCAGTTAATTCCTACGTTTTCCGCAAGCATACGCCCTATCGTCTTTCCACCACTTCCATACTGCCTTGCGATGGTAATGATCAGATTATCCATCTTAAAACCCCCTCTACTCGCCAAGATACGCTTTCTTAACCGACTCATCATTTAACAGCTTATCTGCATCACCCTGCAGAATAATTTTACCTGTCTCTAATACATACGCCCGGTTTGCGATGGACAATGCTTTTTTTGCATTCTGCTCTACCAGAAGCACTGTCGTACCGCTGGCGCTTACCTTCTGTATAATATCAAAGATTTCATTTACAAAAATAGGTGAAAGTCCCATGGAAGGCTCATCCATGAGAATAATCTTCGGATGAGACATCAGTGCACGTCCCATGGCGAGCATCTGCTGCTCTCCTCCGGAAAGTGTGCCTGCAATCTGGTTTTTACGCTCTTCCAGACGTGGGAAACGCTCATACACCATCTCCAGTGACTGTTTAATCTCTTCCTTGTCTTTTCTCGTGTAGGCTCCCATCTTCAGGTTCTGGTATACAGAAAGCTGTGCAAATACACGACGTCCCTCCGGCACGTGTGCCATACCCATGGACACGATTTTATGCCCGGGAACCTTTGTGATATCCTTGCCTTCAAATATGATATGACCGGATTTTACCGGAACAAGTCCCGTAACTGCATGAAGCGTAGTGGTTTTTCCAGCTCCGTTTGCACCAATCAGAGCGATGACCTCTCCTTCGTTTACTTCAAAGGAAATCCCTTTAATGGCCTGAATCATACCATAGTATACATTCAAGTCTTTTATCTCAAGCATTGCCATAAGTCCATTTTCTCCTATTCTCCCAGATATGCTGTAATAACCTGTGGATCATTCAGCACATCACTGGTTACTCCCTGTACAAGCACCTTACCAAAGTTCAGCACGGTCAGCTCCTCACAGATACCTGAAACCAGTTTCATATCATGTTCAATCAAAAGTATTGTCATATCGAATTTGTCACGTACAAAACGGATAGTATCCATCAGCTCCTGTGTCTCATTCGGATTCATACCGGCTGCCGGCTCATCCAGAAGCAGAAGCTTCGGATCTGTGGCAAGGGCACGTGCAATCTCCAGCTTACGCTGCTGCCCATAAGGCAGATTGGATGCCAGATAATCTGCATGATCCTGAAGTTCAAAGACCTTCAGAAGCTCCATTGCCTGCTCATCCATCTCTTTTTCGACCTTCCGGTATCGCGGCAAACGCAGAATACCTTCTATGGTATTGTAATGATGATGATTATGTAAACCAACCTTTACGTTATCCAGTACGCTCATCTGCGAAAACAGACGGATATTCTGAAAAGTACGGGCAATGCCTGCTTTATTGATATCAATGGTCTTTCCTCCTGTGATATCCTTCCCATCCAGCTTTATGATACCTTCATCCGGTTTATAAACACCAGTCAGTAGATTAAATACGGTCGTTTTTCCTGCGCCATTCGGTCCGATCAGCCCATAAAGCTGTCCTTTTTTAATATCCAGGTTAAATCCGGATACCGCACGCAGACCCCCAAATGAGATACTGAGATTTGTAACATTTAACATGCTTTCCATATCACTTCGCCTCCTTTGCTTCTTTGCGTTTTGCAAGCAGACGCTTCGGTGAATAACGTTCTCTCAGTTCCAGAGCCTTTGGGCTCCAGTTCAGAAGCATCATCACGATCAGAACGATTGCATAGATCAGCATACGGTAATCATTCAGTCCACGCAGCAGCTCAGGAAGCAGGGTCAGTACAACTGCAGCAATCACAGAGCCGCGGATATTTCCAATACCTCCAAGTACAACAAATACCAGAATCATAATAGACTGATTATACCCAAAGTTTTTAGGCAGTGCTGTCAGAGTTGCCAGATTATGTGCATAGAGCACACCTGCCGTACCTGCCAGAGCTGCGGAAATAATAAATGCCATCAGTTTATATTTTGTAATATTAATACCCACGGACTCCGCCGCAATACGGTTGTCACGAATGGACATGATCGCACGGCCATCCCTGGAGTGTACCAGATTCAGGACAATAAACAGCGTCAGCAGCACCAGAATAATACCAATCGTAAAAGTAGAATCATGCGGCGTTCCGTTGATACCCTGAGGACCGTTCATGATTATCTCTCCACCCTCCTGAAGCTTCAGAGAAATAGAGTCCTTCATGGAAAAGTGAAAACCATCTGCATCTCTTCCGATGAAAAATACGTTGATCAGGTTTTTAATGATCTCTCCAAAAGCCAGGGTAACGATTGCCAGATAATCCCCTTTCAGACGCAGAACCGGAATACCGATGATGAAGCCAAATAAAGCAGCTACCGCGGCACCGATCAACAGTGCGCAGAAAAAGCGCAGACCGTCCGGCATAACGCCATTCATACACTTCGAAAAAAATGCACTGGAGAAAGCACCGACACACATGAATCCTGCATGTCCGAGACTCAGCTCACCCAATATACCAACCACCAGGTTCAATGAAACAGCCAGAATCACATAAACACACAGTGGAACCAGCAGTCCCTGCATCAGGCTGGAAACTTTGCCGCCTGCAATAAAAAGCTCTACGAGCAGATAAACCGCAAGTACCATTCCGTATGTAATCAGATTGTTTTTTGTCGTCTTGTTTATTTTCATCTTCTTCATCCCTGCCACCTACACTTTCTCCTGAATCTGCTTGCCAAGCAATCCGGTCGGCTTCACGAGAAGAACAATGATCAGGACTGCGAACACGATGGCATCTGCCATCTGAGAAGAAATATACGCCTTGCCAAGGATCTCGATCACACCAAGGAGAAGACCGCCGATCAGCGCGCCCGGAACCGAACCGATTCCTCCGAATACTGCTGCTACGAAAGCCTTGATACCAGGCATGGCACCCGTATACGGAGTCAGAGAAGGATACGCGGAACACAGCAAAACAGCCGCAATCGCTGCCAGAGCAGAACCAATGGCGAATGTAAGTGCAATGGTTCCGTTCACATTAATACCCATAAGCTGCGCAGCCCCTTTATCCTCAGAAACTGCAAGCATAGCCTGACCTGCCTTTGTCTTATTGATAAAAAGCGTCAGACAAATCATAATAACCATGCACGCCACAATGGTCACAATTGTCTCGCCTGAAATAATCAGACTGCCTCCTGCCAGCACAAGAGAAGGTACCGAAACCACGGATGTAAAGGATTTCGTATCTGCACCGAAAATCAGCAGTGCCACATTCTGCAGAAGATAGCTGACACCAATTGCAGTAATCAGAACCGCAAGCGGAGAAGCTGCTTTTCTCAGAGGACGATATGCCACTCTCTCAATCACAACACCGAGTATCGTACAGAAAATAACTGCAAGCACTACCGCAAGAATCGGGTTTACACCCCATGCATTCATAGCCGTAAGTGCAATATAACCACCCACCATGATGATATCACCATGAGCAAAGTTCAACATTTTTGCAATACCATACACCATTGTATATCCAAGTGCAATAATCGCATAAACACTGCCAAGACTGATACCATTAATTAAATAAGAAACAAAACTCATACGCTGACCCCTCTGTCGTATTTTTCATATCTCAGCCATCCATAAAGGCAAAACACCTTACACAGATATCAAAAACAAACGACAATCCTGTTTGTCTTTGATATCTGTGTATGGCTGAATCTTTCAGCAAATTTTATCATCAGGCTCTGCCTGCGTAAAATAAGAAGGGCTGCCAAAAGGCAACCCTTCTTCGGGCTTTCAGCCTGTCTTTCATTGCCCTTTCAGGCTTTCGGCTTTACAGCCATTACATAGCGGTATAAACACCGTCTTTAATGATAACTGCTTTCGGAGCTTTATCCGGCTCGCCGTCTGCTGTCCAGGTCATGCCTGTACCGGTCAGACCATCCAGAGTAATCTCTGTCATAGCGGTCTTCATTGCATCGCATATATCACTTACGCTCATATCTGCTGTGACACCTGCCTGCTCAGCTGCTGCCTTGATGATGTAGATAGCATCATAGGAATCTGCTGCGAACTGGTTCGGTGTATCGCCATATGCTTCTTTATAAGCTGCTACGAAGTTCTTGGTCAGTTCATCGTCTGCATCTGCTGCAAACGGTGTCAGAAGCATAACGCCTTCTGCCAGAGAGGTGTCAAAATTCTCCACTGCCAGGATACCATCCAGACCATCGCATCCGAAGAAGGTCGGTGCATAGCCCATGGAATTTGCCTGTGTCAGGATCAGAGAAGCCTCTGTGTAGTAGATTGGCAGGAATACCATGTCTGCACCGGCATCCTTAGCCTTCTGAAGCTGTACGGAGAAATCTGTCTTGCTGTCCTCTGTAAAAGCCTCTGCGGAAACGATCTCGAAGTCCTGATTTTCTGCTTCTGCTGCAAACTTCTCATAAATACCGGAAGAATATACATCAGAGCTGTTGTAGATAACTGCTACCTTGGTAGCCAGTTTGTTCTCACCAATGTATTTAGCGGATGCGGCACCCTGGTTCGGGTCAGAGAAGCAAACACGGAATGCATTGTCATATTTAATAGAATCAACAGCAGAACCTGACGGTGTCAGCTGGAACATATTGTCCTCATGTGTCTTTTCAACAACAGCGGTACAAGGTGTGGATGTAACGGTTCCCATCAGTACCTGCATACCCCAGTCTTTCAGAGAGTTGTAAGCGTTTACTGATTTCTCTGCATCATGCTCATCATCCTCAAACTGGAATTCGATCTGCATGCCGTTGATGCCGCCTGCTGCGTTGATTTCCTTTACTGCCAGCTCTGCTGCGTTTTTCACTGCCTGACCATAAACGGCTGCACCACCTGTCGTAGGTCCGATACCGCCAATCTTCAGTACGCCGCCTGCTGCTGCATCGGAAGAAGCCTCTGCTGCTGCCTCTGTTTCTTTTGAAGCACTGTTTCCGCATCCTGCCAGTGATACAGCTACCAGAGTAACTGCTGCCACTGCTGCGAAAAATCTTTTAAACTTTCTCATAATATTTCCTCCTTAATTATTCTCTCTTGCGATTTTTTATATCCATGGGCAAAAACATGCACCTGGATGCCAGGAGCCGTTTTCTGCTGTTTTACAGACCACAGGAATAAAAATCTTGCAAACTATGATACCGCCTGCCCATGGGGTTGTCAATTGTTTTTTTACGTTTTTAATTTATTTTGTCCGTATTCCGTAAATTTTAGGTTTCTTTTTTTCACCACTATGCAATAATTTTAAACATTCGTAATAAATCCGATATGTTTTTTCCCAGGAAATGTAGTAGAATAATTACGCAATATGAAATTTTGCGAAATCTGAAAGGAGTACAACTCGTGAAAAATTTAATCGTAGGACAGTCCGGCGGTCCCACCGCCGTTATCAACAGCAGCCTTTACGGAGTAATCATGGAAGGCTTTGCACATGAAAACGAAATTGGTCACGTTTATGGCATGATCAATGGCATACAGGGCTTTTTAAAAGGAAACTATATGGATATGAAAGAGCTCCCCTCTGATACACAGAAAGCTCTTACCACCACTCCCGGTGCATTTCTCGGTTCCTGCCGCTACAAACTGCCAGAGGATCTTGCGGATCCGGTTTACCCTCTTCTGTTCCGTAAATTTGAAGAGCTTGATATCGGTTACTTCTTTTATATAGGCGGCAATGATTCCATGGATACTGTCAGCAAGCTTTCCAGATACGCTGCTCTTCACCAGAAAGAGGTTCGCATCCTGGGAATTCCAAAAACCATTGACAACGATCTCGTTCTTACAGACCACACACCGGGATTTGGCAGCGCTGCCAAATACGTGGCAGCATCCGTATGCGAGATCGGCATCGATGCATCCGTGTACGATACACGCTCGGTGACGATTATCGAAATCATGGGACGACATGCCGGATGGCTCACCGCCGCTTCTGTTCTGGCACGTAAATTCGAAGGAGACAATCCGGTTCTGATCTATCTGCCGGAAACGGATTTTGACCAGGAGGCTTTCCTTACCAGACTCACTGAAAGCTTCCAGACCAGAAACAACCTGATCGTCTGTGTATCCGAAGGTATCCACGACAAGGATGGCAAATTCATCTGTGAATATGCTTCGGAGGCCGGTGTGGATGCTTTTGGGCACAAGATGCTTACCGGCTGTGGAAAATATCTGGAAAATCTTGTAAAGACAAGACTCAACGTCAAGGTTCGCTCCGTAGAACTGAACGTTAACCAGAGATGTTCGGCCTTTACCCAGTCCAGAACTGATGCACAGGAAGCTGCACAGGCCGGTGCGGCCGGCGTACAGGCAGCACTTGCAGGCGAAACCGGAAAAATGGTTTCCTTTGTGCGAAAGTCGGACAGCCCTTATGAGATGACATGCGGACTGGTTGACGTAAACGAGGTATGCAATAAAGAAAAGGTCGTTCCACAGGAATGGATCACAAAGGATGGAACGGATATCAGCGATGCCTTTATCGCCTATGCAAGGCCTCTGATCCAGGGCTGCCCGGATCTGCCCATTAAGGACGGATTGCCGGTATATGCATACCGCAGATAAATAACCTGCGACTGACCGATCTTTCAAATGAATGACAACAAAAACTCCGGCATAAGAATCAATGCAAACGTTGTATCCTTATGCCGGAGTAATTTGTTTCTGTACGGTCAAAGATTCCGATACCAGTGCTTCTGCACGCTGCCTTTTACAGGTCTACCAGAGTATATTCATGATGAACAGCCGGAAGAATTTTTTCAAGAATATCGGCAGTACGTATTTTCAGGCTGGATGTATTAATACAGGGATGACATCCCAGATACTCTTCTTTTAGCAAATCACGGTCTATGAGAAGACGCACATGATTTTCCCTGTCATTCATCAGTCCAAGGACACTGACCGATCCCGGCGTGATATCCAGATACTCTTCCATAAAAGAGGAATCCGCAAAGGAAAGGCGGGCACAGCCCAGCTGATGGGAGAGATCTTTTGTTTTAAACACTTTTTCTCCCGGCATCATCAGAAGATAGAAATCCGTTTTCTGGCGATTGCACAGAAACAGGTTTTTACAAATACCAATCCCCAGAATTTTCTCAATTTCAGCGCAAGCCTCCACCGTCGGTGTAATCTCATGATCCACACGGCTGTATGGGACAGCAAGCGTTTCCAGCAGATCATAAACGGCCATTTCCTTGGGAAGTCTGTCTGCGGCATTGTCCGGTCTTCCGTGATAAATCGTTCTGTCTATTCTCATCAATATGCCTTACCCCAGTAAACCATCTTTTTCGCCGGTTTTCCACAGCAGACACAGACATCGGAGAGCTGCTCCTGCTTAAACGGCATACAGCGGGAGGTAATACCAACCTCATCTTTCAGCCTGTCTTCGCAGGCCTGATCTCCACACCACATTGCCTTGATAAAGCCGGGTTTGTTGTCTGCAATATCCTTGATCTCTTCCATATTATGAGCAACATAGGTATGCGCATCTCTGTGTGTCCGTGCTCTCTCCAGCATATCCTTCTGCATGGTATCCAGAATCTGTGGGATTTCGGCAGCCAGGTTCTCAATGGCAACTGTAATCTTTTCCCGCGTATCACGTCGTACCACAACAGCCTGTCCGGCTTCCATATCCTTTGGTCCCATTTCCACACGTACCGGAATGCCGCGCATCTCCTGCTCTGAAAATTTCCATCCGGGGCTTCTGTCACTGTCATCTGTCTTGACGCGGAGACCGGCCTCCTTCAGTGCTGCCTCTATCTCAGCTGCTTTTTCCAGAATGCCCGGCTTTTTCTGCTGAATCGGAATAATGTCTACCTGAACCGGTGCAATTCTCGGCGGAAGTACCAGACCACTGTTGTCACCGTGTACCATGATAATGGCACCAATCATACGTGTGGTCATACCCCAGGAAGTCTGATGTACATATTTCAGTTTGTTGTCTCTGTCTGTAAACTGAATATCGAATGCTTTCGCAAAACCATCTCCGAAATTGTGGCTGGTTCCGGACTGCAGAGCCTTTCCGTCATGCATCAGTGATTCGATCGTATACGTAGCCTCTGCACCTGCAAATTTTTCCTTGTCTGTCTTTCTTCCTTTAATAACCGGAATGGCCAGCACTTCTTCACAGAAATCTGCATACACATTCAGCATCTGGATGGTTCTCTCCTCTGCTTCCTCTGCTGTTGCATGTGCCGTATGGCCTTCCTGCCAGAGAAACTCACGGGAACGCAAAAACGGTCTTGTAGTCTTTTCCCAACGGACAACCGAACACCACTGATTATATACCTTTGGCAGATCACGATAAGACTGAATATCGCGCGCATAAAAATCACAGAACAGGGTTTCTGATGTCGGTCTCACACACATACGCTCCTGCAGCGGCTCCAGTCCGCCATGTGTTACCCAGGCAACCTCCGGTGCAAACCCCTCCACATGATCCTTTTCTTTCTGAAGCAGACTCTCCGGAATAAACATCGGCATGTACACATTCTGCACTCCGGTCTCCTTGAATCTGCGGTCCAGCTCATGCTGAATATTTTCCCAGATTGCATAACCTGCCGGTTTGATTGCCATACAGCCTTTTACACTTGTATAATCAATCAGCTCTGCTTTTTTCACAACGTCTGTGTACCATTGTGCAAAATCCTCATCCATCGAGGTGATTGCTTCTACTAATTTCTTTTCCTTCGCCATCTTTTTTCTCCTTACTGTATTTATGTGTTTTAATAGAAAGTACAATACGCGGACTTTCGATTCCTGAAAAATCACCAGAACAACAAAAAATCCTCCATCCCGCGCACTGTACGCAGGGACCGAGGTCAATCTTTTCGGCGGTACCACCCTGATTAGCACTGTCAAAACAGTACTCTCTCAACGATCCGTTATCGCCGGACATACGCCATATTTTCATATGGTGCTCCAAGGCAGGTTCCATCCATTCCGCACAGAAATCTCACACCTCTGATTTCCTCTCTGGAGATTAGTCTGAATGTACTATCCCTTTTCTTCACTTTGCCATTTTCTGTTCTTCCGCGGTCAATAACTGCTTTCACCGCATGAAACTGTAACCAGTTTAGGGCAAAATCTGTAATTTGTCAATATTGATTTTCGCGGATTCTTTTCGCCTGTCCGACCGGTATCGCAATCTTGCCTTTTTCCCTTTTTTCGATTAAAATAATGCCAGAGTTTTCGGATATACCATGGGTAAAACATTCCGTTGCATCATTCATATTTTGCCGCAGCTGCGGTATGGGGAGGATATAAATAAATGAATAAAAAAGAAATTACAGAACTGAAAAAACAGTATACTCCGGACAGATGTACAATTACGCGCATCTGCGGATGCTATGTGGACGCGGAAAAGGAAAAAAAGCTGGAAATGAAGGAAGCCTTTCTTTCTCTGTCCGAAGAGGAGATTTTTAAGTATTTTGAGATTTTTAAAAAGACTCTGTCCGGGACGATTGGCAAAAATCTGCTGAATCTGGATTTTCCGCTGAAATCAGAGGCGGAAGGCGGACAGCAGGAATTTCTTTTGAGACTGAGAAACAGCCGTCTAAAGGACGATGTGCTGGTGAATGAGTGTTACGACAGAATTATCGAGCATTATTACAACGGAGAAAACTATTTCATCATCCTGATACACGCTGCATACGATGTTCCCGGTAAAGCGAAAGATAATACGGAAATGTTCGATGCTTCCGATGAGGTTTTCGAATATATTCTGTGCAGTATCTGCCCGGTGAAGCTTTCCAAAGCCGGACTTTGCTACAATGCCGAGACAAACCGGATCCAGGATCGGATCCGGGACTGGATCGTGGAACTCCCGGAACGTGGATTTCTTTTCCCTGCTTTCAATGACCGCAGCACGGATCTTCACAGCATGCTTTACTATTCAAAAAACGCGGAAGAGCTGCAGACTGACTTTATGCAGGAAATGTTCGGGTGCGAGGCTTCCCTTACCGCAAAAGAACAGAAGGAATCCTTCCACAGCATTATTTCCGAAACTCTTGGCGAAGACTGTGAATATGAAACTGTCAAATCCATTCATGACCATCTGAGCAGTATCATGGAGGAACACAAGGATGACCCGAACCCTGTCCTTCTGGACAAACAGGAGGTAAAACATCTGCTCTCTCTGAGCGGCGTGGAAGATACCAGGCTGGAAGAATTTGACGATCACTATGACTCTGCCATAGGAGAACACAATTCCCTGGTTGCGTCAAATATCATCAACACACGCAAATTTGAGGTAAAAACTCCGAACCTTACCATCCAGGTAAGCCCGGAGTGCGCAGATCTGATTGAGACACGCGTCGTTGACGGTAAAAAATGCCTTGTCATTACCGTGGATGACAGCGTAACCGTAAACGGAATCCCCGCCAGGACACTGGCCCGCGAATAAAATATCCGTTTTGCCGAAATGAACAGTCTGTACACTGTCCGTGTTCGCAGCACAATATTTTATGCCTGATTGTGCAATATAGAAACACTTTTTTGCATTTTTAGAAAGATTTTACAAATTTTATTTTTTGTTCTCAAAAATTACGTGCATTTTACATATTGTATTTTTCCGGAAAATCCGTATACTTGGTGTCAACAGACGAGGGCGTCGAAACCATTTTTGGTTTCGGCGCCTTTTCGTATTGATCAAGGTGCATGGCACTGAAAAAGAGGAGGAACTATTATGATTTATTCATCTGCTGACGTAATCTGGACGTTACTTGGAGCTGCACTGGTTTATTTCATGCAGGCAGGTTTTGCAATGTGTGAAGCCGGTCTGACCCGTGCCAAAAACACCGGAAACATTCTCATGAAGAATATGATGGATTTCTGTATCGGTACACCGGCATTCTGGCTGGTTGGTTTCGGTCTGATGTTCGGAGGTTCCGGTGCATTTATCGGAAACCTGGATCCGCTGATCCGCGGAACCTATGATTTCGGAACACTTCCGACCTGGTGTTTTGTTATTTTCCAGACGGTGTTCTGTGCAACATCTGCCACGATCGTATCCGGTTCCATGGCAGAACGCACCAACTTTAAAGCTTACTGCTGCTACAGCGCTATGATTTCCCTGCTGGTCTATCCGATCTCCGGTCACTGGATCTGGGGCGGCGGCTGGCTGTCACAGCTTGGATTCCATGATTTTGCAGGAAGTACAGCCGTACATATGGTCGGCGGTGTCAGTGCATGCGTCGGTGCCAAAATCCTTGGACCACGTATCGGTAAGTATGACAAAGACGGAAAACCAAAAGCAATTCTCGGCCATAATATGACTATAGCTGCTCTTGGCGTCTTTATTCTCTGGTTCTGCTGGTTCGGTTTCAACGGTGCAAGTACCGTGGCTATGTCAACCGATGAAGACCTTCTCAGTGCCAGCCTGGTATATATGAACACAAACCTGGCAGCAGCTGTTGCAACCTGTACTGCTATGATATTTACCTGGGTACGCTACGGCAAGCCGGATGTTTCCATGACGCTGAATGGCGCTCTGGCCGGTCTGGTAGCCATCACAGCCGGTTGTGATCAGGTTTCTCCTGTCGGTTCATTCTTTATTGGTCTGATGGCAGGTATCCTGCTTTGTGTATCCGTTGACTTCTTTGATCGTATTGCAAAGATCGACGATCCGGTGGGTGCCATTTCTGTACATGGTGCCTGCGGTGCACTTGGTACGATCTGCGTAGGTCTGTTCGCTACAGACGGCGGCCTGTTCTACGGCGGCGGTGCTCATTATCTGCTGGTACAGATTCTCGGCGTTGCAGCAGTGATGGTTTGGGTCATTGTTACCATGACCATTATCTTCAAAGTGATCGACAAATTCGTTGGCCTGCGTGTTCCGGCCGAAGTGGAAATTGAAGGTCTGGATTATCATGAACATGGTCTGGCAAGTGCCTATGCCGGCTTTAATATCTCTGATATTACAGCAACAATGGACATCAATGAAAACACAGATCTGGGCGAATCCGATTATGTAAAGGCAAGCGATGCACAGATCAACGCTGCTGTGAAAGTGGCAGGCGAAGAACTTGTGGCTGCAAACCCAACCGGTATGTATAAGGTATCTATTCTGGTTAAGCTTTCCAGGTATGATAAGCTGAGAAAAGCTCTCAATGACCTTGGTGTAACCGGTATGACGGTAACACAGGTTATGGGATGTGGTATCCAGAAAGGCTCCGGTGAGAAATACCGTGGTGCTGAAGTAGATGCAACCCTTCTCCCGAAGGTTAAAGTCGAGGTAATCGGCGGCAATATCCCGGTTGAGAAGGTAATCGAGACAGCTAAAAAATGTCTGTACACTGGCCACATCGGTGATGGCAAGATTTTCGTTTACGACGTAAGACATGTTGTAAAGGTTCGTACCGGTGAAGAGGATCTGGCAGCTCTGAAAGATGTAGAATAATCAAAAACAGAAAGATACCCTTTCTTGTCTATCTGCTGCCATGAAAGAAAAGATATAGAAAAAACAATAGATACAGGCACCGCAGAATGCATCACGCACTCTGCGGTGCCTGTTATCCGTAACAATAGAAAGCTCATAGAAAGTGTTTTCTATCGTTTTATCTATCCCGTTAAAATGCTTTATTCTGCCCGCACTGCCCAGCGCAGTTTTGTGGATCTGGCTCTGGGATTCCGGACACACTCTTCCTTTGACGGCCGTATCACATCGGCAGAAATCTCCTGATAAACTCCTGTCTTTGCCAGCTGTTTAAAGGATTTCTTCACCAGACGGTCTTCTCCGGAATGGAATGTCAGAATGGCAGCCCTTCCTCCCGGATTCAGCACATCCGGAAGCTTCTCCAGAAATGCATACAAAACCTCAAATTCGCTGTTCACGTCAATACGCAGTGCCTGAAAGGTGCGCTGACAGGACTTTTTCACAGCTTCTTTCTGTTCTTTTGCCGGCAGAAAACGCAATGTTTCCTCTATCACTGTGCGAAGCTGTGAGGTCGTGGCAATCTCCTGACCCTTGGCAATCTTCTTTTTCACCGCCTCCGCAATTTCCCACGCATACGGTTCGTCTGAATTTTCAATGAGCATCCCTGCCAGTTCATCCACCGATACTTCCCGCAGCCTGGTGGCAGCACTTTTTCCTTTCTGTGGATTCATTCGCAGATCCAACGGTCCTTCCACTTTATAAGAAAACCCCCGCTCCGGATTATCGATCTGCATCGAGGAAACGCCCAGATCTGCCAGAATAAAATCAAATTTTCCTTCTTCCCTGGCTGCCTGATCGATATCTGCAAAATTCATCAGCTTGACTGTCAGAATATCTTCCCCGTAACCTGCTGCCCTTAAACGCTCCCTGGTCTTTGACGATTCAATGGGATCCACATCAAGAGCTGTAATATGCCCTCTGCCCTGTAGACAGTCCAGCATGGCACGGGTGTGTCCGCCATAACCAAGCGTGGCATCCAACCCTCTCTGCCCAGGCTGAATCTGCAGAAAATCCAGTATCTCCTGAACCATAATAGAAATGTGCATGCCTGCCGGTGTACTGCCCTTTTGAATGACCTTTTCAATGGTATCGGCATATTTTTCCGGATTGTGTTCCTTGTATTTTTCCCGATAGGATTTGGGATGTGTGCCCGAATAATGCGGACGGCGCTGATGCTTTTTCTGTTCCATATAGCTTCCTTTCTCCTCTGCTGCTATTCTTCGATTGTTTTCCATTTTAACACAAGCGCTGCTCTCCTTCAATGTCTTTCCCAGATCCGTTCCTGTATCGAAACCGAATCGGGCCGGCACAGCTTATATGATGATTACGATTCATTTTACAAATTCTCTTATTTACGATATACCAAAAAAGAATCCTGTTTTATGCCAGACCAAATGTAGCTTATCTTTTCAGAGACCACTGGCTCCGCAGGCGATTGCATCACTGAAAGATTATGAAAAGAAGAAAGCATCCAGACAGTCGTAACCGATTGCCTGGATGTTTTCTATATTCCGATCCGTACAGTACATATCTTATAAAAACCAGGTACAGTCAGAAAAGGAACAGCCTTCACAACTGTTCCTTCTGCTTTCTTTGTGGGTTATTTCTGATTTTCAATCAGTGCTTGCACCTCGCCCATCTCAGGCATTACTCGTAAAGCACCTTTCCGCGTGGTAATCAGAGAAGCTGCCGCATTGGCAAATACCAGCATTTCCCTCAAATTGTCTTCTGACAGGTCTGACAGTCCATGTTCGCAGATATAGTGCAGCACACAGCCGCAAAATGTATCCCCGGCTCCTGTCGTTTCAACTGTATTTTTCTGCAGGAAAGGTGAAACTTCAACCATCATGCCTTTATAATAAGCCCTGCTTCCCTGTTTTCCCATGGAAACCAGTATTAACGGAATCCGGTATCTTTCGTTTATCCATTCAACCCCTTCCGTGTAATCTTCTTTTCCGGTCAGCCACTGTATTTCATTGTCCGATATTTTAAGAATATGGCAGTTTTCCAGTCCATACAGCACCTGGATCCTTGCCTCATTCATATCTTTCCACAGCGGCGGACGCAAATTCGGGTCAAAGGAAATCAAGGCTCCTGCCTCCTTGGCAATACGAATCGCTTTTTTGGTAGCCGCACGAACCCCTTCATGGGTCATGGAAAGCGTTCCAAAATGAAAAATATCTGAATCTTTGATCAATTCTTCCGGTATTTCATCCTCCGCAAGCATCATGTCTGCCCCCGGATCGCGATAAAACGAAAAATCTCTATCACCATCCGGATAAGTATGCACCATTGCAAGTGTGGTATGAACCTGCTCATCCATACGCAGATACGCAGCATCAATACCAACCTCGGTAATCGCATCCTTTAACTGTTCTCCAAAGAAATCGTTTCCGACCTTACCAACAAACGCTGTTTTATGACCCAGCTTTGAAAGCATTGCCAGAACATTACAGGGTGCGCCACCCGGATTTGCCTCAAACAGTGGATTTCCCTGGCCGCTTTTTCCATTTTCCGTAAAATCAATCAACAGCTCACCCAGCGCTGTAACATCATACTGCTTCATATTTGTTCTCCTTTTCTGCTCAACTCTCTTTTTCCTTCACCCGGCGGCAGAAAGCACACTCTGCTGCCATAGTACTCCTTCCTTAACGATTACAAATGGCTTGACCGGATACACCAGCGATATTGATATGGATTCATCCATACCGACTGCAAATTCAGTTTTTCTCCCGTAAAAACATCCAGATACTCCGCCTGCAATGTGGGCAGACAGGCCATCTGCCCTTCTTCTGAAAAGTTTGCAAGACAGACCAGCTCTTCTTCCTTTGTTGTCCTTCTGATCGCAAATACAGGCATCCGGCAGGTATCCCATGTGGTTACATGCGCTTCTCTTCCAAAACATGGATTTTCCAGACGAATCTGCTCCATGTGCCTTAAGCCTTCCCAGATTGCATTCTGCACGGTACCCTCTTTTTTCCGAAGCCCGGCATTTTCCCAGCGAAACGGACTTCTGTGCAGATAACGGCTGTCCATTGCAATATCCGGATTTTCCTTATAGCTGTAATCATTGACCTGTCCGATTTCATCGCCGGATGACAGCATCATAAAACCCTCAAGGCTCATGCAGGCTGCATGCATCATCAATACCCTCTGAATCGCCTGTTTAACCTGAACTTCATCGCTTTCAACCTCGCCTTTTTCGACGCCGCACAGACTTGCTGTTGTGCCGCAGCTTCTGGCATCCTTTGTTGTCGGATCATAGTTATACAGTTCACCTCTTGCGAAGCTTCCCGGAAAAGTCCCTTCATAAAAATGATACAGATATTCCTTATGTGCCAGCGGATCAATCATAAGCCTCCGTTCCTGCTCTTCATCCAGCCCCCATCCAATATCATCATGGCAGCGCAGATAATTCACAAAGAAACAGTTATCCGGAAGGCTGTGGATCACATCCATCTGATGCTTTAACAATCTGGTATCCCGCGCAGCCAGCGCTGCCCAAAGATTGACCATGCTGGACACTCCATACAGCATGTGGCATTCCGGTTCTGCTTCTGTACCAAAATATGCCGGAAGCTCTTTCGGTGCCATGACAACCTCCCCTTTCAGGATTACACCCGGGCACACAATTTCCAGAATCATGCGCACCATACGGACAATCGTATGTACCTGCGGCAGATTCCGGCAATTGGTTCCAAGCTCTTTCCAGATATACGGAACCGCATCTATTCGGAATACCTCTACCCCCATGTTCGCTAACCGCAGGATATTTCCAACCATCTCATGAAATACCTTTGGATTGCGATAGTTCAGATCCCACTGATATGGATAAAAGGTCGTCAGGACATATTTTTTCATTTCCTCACACCAGGTAAAATTCCCCGGTGCTGTAGTCGGAAAAACCTGCGGCATGGTCTTTTCAAATGCAGACGGGATATCAAAGGTATCATAACACTGGTATCTCTCGATATACTCCGTTTCTCCGGCCTTCGCCCGCATCGCCCATTCATGAGTATCGGCGGTATGGTTCATAACCAGATCAAGGCATAGACTGATTTTACGCCTTCGCAATGCTTTCGTCAATGCAATTAATTCACTGTTTGTCCCTATTTCCGGATCAACGGTTGTAAAATCCTCCACCGCATATCCGCCATCATTATACGGATGAGGCATTTTCAAAAGAGGCATCAGATGCAGATAGGTAATGTTCTGCTCCGACAGATAATCCAGTCTGTCAGTCAAACCTTTCAGGCCTCCCGCAAACAGTTTCGGATACATGGTCATACCAAGCATATTTCCGTCACGGAACCATGTCGGATTTTCCTCCCTTTTCCTGTCCAGCTCCTTCAGTTCAGAAGAACGTTTACAGAAAAAATCCTCCATAGAAGAAAGCAGTTTTTCATAGCTTCGCTCATCCTGATACAATGTCATATATTTTTCATACAGCTCTCGCTGATGTTTTTGCATTCTCCGGTTGTATTCTTTTTTTTCCATTTTTCTCCTTTTAATGAATTCAGAAATCAGGTACTTTTCAAACGGAAAACGCCTGACCGGTTTTCCAAGATATACCGAAGTTTTAGAACAAAACATCAAAAGGTTTCTATTTACAAATCTGATGACCCTGATTGGATTTCTCCCTTTTGGAATCGGTGTTGCTCTGGCAATTCTCTCTTCCAGTGTATTGATTTTGATTCCCGCCTGCATCATCGGAGGAATCTTTGCCGGACCTGCTCTTTCCTGCATGTATGATGCCATCCTGCGCGGCCTGCGTGATGCATCCGGAAAATGCCTGGAAGGCTTCCGACACGCATGGAAGCAAAACTGGCGTCAGTCTCTTCTGCCCGGTATTCTATTTTGCCTGCTGATTGGATTCTATCTTTTTATGGCAATGCTGTTCTGGTGGTCCACACGCTTTCCCGGATGGGGCACTTTTGCTCTTTTTCTATTCAGTCTGCTGCTGTTTACCATGTTCTTTTCCATCTGCTGGCCGCAGATTGCTTTATTTAACCAGACCTTCCTCCAGAGTGCCAGAAACTGCCTGCTGTTTGCCATTCAGTTCTTCCCGAAAACTTTCGGCATTGCACTGCTCCAGATTTTGTACTGGGCTGCCATAATTTTGTTCCTGCCATGGTCAGCGCTGCTGCTTCCTCTGATTGGTTTCTGGTTTATCCTGTATACAGTCACTTTTCTGATTTATGACACCTTAAATGACAGTTTTCAAATCGAAGCTCAAATTGCAGACGCTTTTCCGGAACAGGCTCCCTTTTATGAAGATGATGAAGCATGGTTAAAAAGAAAACAGGAGGAAACAAATGCATCCCACAACACAAATCGTTGAAAACCATATCCGCATATCACGTTCTCTGTTTAACGAAGCTATGCGTGACACAGAAAGCAAAACATATAAAAAAGCAGTACAAAAAATCGCGCTTGTCCTTGCCTCACTGTACCTGATCATTGCCTTCTTTCTTTCTTACACCGGGTGTTCTCTGCTTTTACTTCTTGGCGAATCTGTATTTTTGACAGCGCTGCTTTTCTGGCTGACCGTTATGCTTCCAGGCACTCGAAGACACAGTAAGTACAAGGCACTGAAACAGGGCACTGACCGTATCCCTGAGAGAACTACGCTGTTTTACCAGAATCATCTGTCTGTTATTTCAGATACCGGAAAAGAAACTACAATTCCATATGATGATATACGAAGCTGGCAGGAAACCAGGCATTTGTATATTCTCAACTGCAACAACGGCATCTGTGTTCTGCTTGATAAAAACGGGTTTGTGATTGGGAATTTCCAGATGATATCTTCCATACTGGATAGTGTGAGCTAAACAAGGTTGCGACCATCCCGTAAACAACAGAATATAGATCAGCATGATACTCCTCTTTAACATCCGTTTTATGATTTCGTTTGTTTGAAGAGGAGTTTTTTATACAGACATATTTGTCTTCCTGGGCTTTAGCGTTCATCCAACGACCGAAAAATTTTCAGAATTCATGCCAAAATTATACATTAAACCACTTTTTATATCGAATTTCCTGTACATATCGTATTCTTTATGGTATCATTTTATAATATTGGCGCGCTGACAGACGCGCAGAAAGAGGTATTATCATGCTCAACACAATCGAAAGTATCAACAGCGTTGTGAATAATTTCATCTGGGGTGTGCCGGCCATGATCTGTATCATCGGTGTGGGGCTGATCCTCAGCTTCCGCACCGGATTCATCCAGATCCGCAAGTTCCCTTATGCAATGAAAGCAACCATAGGCCGCATGTTCAAAAAGAAAACTGCTTCCGATGGTTCCATCACCCCCTTCCAGGCAGTCTGTACCGCGCTGGCAGCTACAGTGGGAACCGGTAATATCGCCGGTGTGGCGGGCGCTATCGCCATCGGCGGACCAGGAGCTGTATTCTGGATGTGGATTTCCGCATTATTAGGTATGTGCACAAAATTTGCCGAAGTAACCCTTGCCGTTCATTTTCGCGAGAAGAACAAGGATGGGGATCTGGTAGGCGGACCCATGTACTACATAAAGAACGGACTCAGCAAAAACTGGCGTTTTCTTGCATACCTGTTCTCCCTGTTTGGTGTGCTTACCGTTTTTGGAACCGGCAATGCCACTCAGGTAAATACAATTACGACTGCAGTAAATTCTGCATTGCTGAATTATAATCTCATTGGAGAAGACGCAACGAAAACAGTCAGCCTGGTCATTGGCATCATCATTGCCATTGCTGTGGCGCTGGTATTATTAGGCGGGATCAAACGTATCGGAAATGTCTGCGAAAAACTGGTTCCTTTCATGGCTGTTTTCTATGTGATTCTGGCTATTGGCGTACTCATCCTCAACATTGGCAAGGTTCCTTCCGTATTCTACTCAATTTTTTACGGGGCTTTCAATCCTCAGGCAGTCACAGGCGGTATTGTAGGTACTCTTTTTACCAGTATGAAAAAGGGTGTCTCCAGAGGTATTTTCTCCAATGAGGCCGGCCTGGGAACCGGATCCATTGCCCATGCATGTGCTGATACAAGAAATCCGGTAAAACAGGGGCTCTTTGGTATCTTTGAAGTATTTACAGACACGATCGTCATCTGTACTCTGACTGCACTGGTCATCCTCTGCAGCGGAACCGGTATCCAATATGGCAGTGCCGCCGGTGCGGAACTGACCATCAGCGGATTTACCGCCACCTATGGCAACTGGGTTTCCATTTTCACAGCCATTGCACTTTGTTCTTTTGCCTTCTCCACCATTCTCGGATGGGGACTGTACGGAGCCAGATGCGCAGAATTCCTTTTCTCAAACAAGGTCATCAAACCCTTCATGTTCCTGTACTCACTGGTTGCCATTGTGGGAGCAACCATGGATCTGGGCCTTCTGTGGGATATTGCAGAGACCTTCAATGGTCTGATGGCGATTCCAAACCTGATTGCTCTGTTCCTGTTATCCGGAACAGTCGCAAAGCTGGCCAGAGAATATTTTGCACATCCGGACTGAGACTTTTGCTTGTGTAAATCAGATTTCTGCTCATATGACATCCACAATTTTGAGCATCTGAGTTTTATAATCTTTCAAATAAAAATGAACGATAGCATCTCTGAAACAGATTCTATCGTTCATTTTTTATTTGCTCTATCTCTGCTTCACACCATGCATAATTCTTCCGCACATTTCTTTACATCTGCACCTGATCGAACGTTTCAACACACGAAAAATGCCCCACATCCCTGACTCAACATCCCATCCAAAGCTTCCGGAACGATACAAATAATCACCCGGACAGGAAGCCCCGTCTTTCAGTTCCATATCAAAACGATTTCCGATACTGATTCCCCCCTGAAGAGGAATCTCTCTGGACAAGGCATCTTTTGGCTGTTCTCTCCATAAATGTCCGTGAATATTGGTAGCTTCCTCGCTGCTTCTGGCATCCGCCATGTCGTGAAACAGGAAAACACCTTCTGTATTTGCATACCATGTGTATACGATTTCGCAGCCTGCGGTTCAACGAATTGCGAAATCGTACTTTTACCGTATCGCCGAGATTCACGCGCAGCACCAGAGGCTGTACCTCCTAATAAGGCTGCGTCGGCATTTGCTGAAATCTGCGTAAAGACTCCTCCTGTATTCTCTGTGCATCCTCTTCCAGTACATACAGAAGTCCATCGGGATCATAATCCCCATATTGATTATATACCATCGGAATCTCGATCGCTTCTATTGTAAAATAACGCGTTCTGGTTTGACAGGGATATTGACATAATTCCATAGTTTATTCCCTCCCCTTCCCATCTTCTTTCAGGATACGGAGATAATGATTCGCCTCCCGAAGCACATGGTCCGCCAGGAGGGGAAGAATGATGGAGCGTATACTGCAGCCGGTAATCCCCCTGGTACCTGCTGCTTTAAAATCACGGTACTGCTCCGTTTTTTCCAATGTTTTCCTTGTCAATTCATCCATAGTCCGGCAATCCTGTTTCCTCGCCTCTTCCAACAGCCGGCAGTAATCCCCGGCGAAATTATCTGCCGTTTCCATAAGTTCACATTCCGTTGGGTCCAGCAATCCACGAATAAACGCTGCATGTTCCATCATGATCCGGTTCCAGAACAGTTCTGTCTCCTTTAAATCTTTCGGCGGCAGAAAGCCGTTTTCCTCCAGTGCCGTGATAATCTGCCGGTATAATTTTGCCTCCCGGAGGATGTGTTCGATCAGCAGCGGATAATTTGCAGTGTACAGGTTACACGATGTGACCTCCTGCAGTATTTTGTTTTTAAACGCAATCAATCCATTCAACAGATGCAGAACATTCTGATTCAGATGACGTACCTGCTGAGCCATTCGTCTGTTGGAACATCTCATGCAGCCTGCCCGCAGTTTCTTTTCTGCCCGCGTAATCCGGACATCAATTGGAATTTTCGTAAGCTTTCTTGTCTGCTGTTCTGCCATTTCCGTAAATTCTGTAAACACTTCTCCGGAACGCAAAACATCTTCGCTTACGATTCCATCGGCAAGCCGGACGGACCGTTCCAGTACTCTTTCAAATTGTTCATGGAACCAGTCTGCATTTCTTCTATACTCAATCTCTCCTGCTGGAAAAGCAGCCTGAAGAAACAATGCATGTTCTCTCATAATTCTTCCGAAAAACAAATGCGTTTCCAGTGAAGTTCTGATATATTCTCCCATTTTCTGCATATCCCCTTATAATATTTCTTTATAATATATACAGACATCCTGGTTTTGGCAATTCTTTTCCCCGGGAACTTTTGATATCTTCATCCAGCATTTTCCTTTGACTTCTGACAGAAGCCTCTGGCTTTATCATACTTTACTTTCTGCACTGCTGTATGCTATGGCATAAAACAGCTCCTGAGAATTCAGCTTCACATCATTCAGACTTCGATCCACATAATTTCCATTTGAATTCAGAGATTTTCCCTTTTCATCATCATTCATCATAGTTTCGAACATCCAGTCAAGGCGCATTTTCAGTTTTTCATCAAGAACCGGTGCAGCCACTTCCACCCGGCGAACGGTATTTCTTGTCATGAAATCAGCTGATGCGATATATACTTTCTCACGTTCTTTTGTTCCAAACCGATAAATCCTGGAATGCTCCAGGAAACGTCCCACGATACTCACGACTTCAATATTTTCCGTATAACCTTTGACTTTCGGAATCAGACAACAAATGCCTCTGACGATCATTTCAATTTTTACGCCCGCCTGAGAAGCTTCTACCAGTTTGTTAATAAGCACTTTGTCTGTCAGCGAATTGATTTTGATACCAATGTATCCTTCCTCACCATTCTTCACATGGGCAATCTCTTCGTCCATCATATCCAGTACTTTATTCTGTAAGCACTTTGGAGCCACCAGAAGAAGATTTGTTTCTTCCACAGTTTCCCCTTTTAACAGTGCAGCAAAAACTTCCGCCGCTTCTTTTCCAATTTCCTGATTTGCTGTGATTAAAGACAGATCCGTATACAAAGCAGATGTTTTTTCATTATAGTTGCCGGTTCCTATCTGTGTGATATAAGATACACCCTCCTCTGTTTTTCTGGAAATCAGGCAGAGCTTGGAATGTACTTTATATCCGTTCAATCCGTAGATTACCCTGCATCCTGCTTCTTCCAGCTTTCTGGAATATTCAATATTGCTTTCTTCGTCAAACCGTGCCCGAAGTTCTACCAGAACAACCACTTCTTTTCCGTTTTCCGCAGCTTCCACCAACGCATCCACAATCTGACTTTTATACGCCAGTCGGTATAAGGTCATCTTTATAGATACCACTGTTTCATCTTTTGCCGCTTCGTAAAGCAATTGGATAAACGGCTTAATACTTTCAAATGGGTAAGACAATAACACGTCCTTTTTCATGATCTGCGGAATCAGACGGCTTTTATCATCCAGCTCCGGAGTCATTCTCGGAGTACGTCTCTGATAGAAAAGTTCCTCCTGATCTGTGTTTTTCAGGTAACTCTGAATAGCAAACACAAAAGACATGTCCAGCGGAACTCTGGATAAAAATACATGCTCCTTCTCCACATGAATATCCTTACATAAGGAGCGGATCATTTTTTTATTCAGTTCCCTGGAAAGCTCCATCCTTACCGGGTTCATCCTTTTTCTCTGTTTGATCAGATTTTCCATTGCCTCTCTGTAATCCAGATCCTCATCATAAATGGTTTCTGTATCGATATCTGCATTTCTTGTAATGCGAAGCAGAGATTTTTCTTTTACCTCATAGTTTATAAACATTTTGGGGAGAAAATGAAGTATCAGCTCTTCCGAAAGCATAAAAGTTCCCTTTCTGGTTGGGATATCGATCAGACGTTTAAAAACGTTATTGCTGCATGGAATAATAGCGGTTTTTGTCTTTCCTCCTTTTGTTGCCAGCAAAGCCACCGCATAAATATCTTTATTTTTTAAGAACGGAAATGGCTGCTGTTTACTCACAATATTTGCCGACAGGTATGGTGCAATCTCATGATCAAAATATGTTTCCAAAAGCTTTCCTTCTTCAGCAGACAATTTATTAAAATTGATCAGACGTACCCCTTTCGGTTCCAGTTCTCCCATCAGTTGCTCATAAATCACGGCCTTCTTCTGATCCAATTCTCTGGTGACCTGCAGGATTGCTTCCACCTGTTCTTCACTGGTCATATTGGTCTTGTTTTCACGTACCACTTCGAAGGACTCCATCTGATCCATGAGAGTGCCGACTCTTACCCTGTAAAATTCATCCAGATTTGACTGATATATAGCCGCAAAGGTCAAACGTTCTGCCAAAGGTACCTTTGGATTTCCCGCCTCATTCAATACCCTCTCATTAAATTTCAGCCATGACAATTCTCTGTTCATCATATATGGAATATTTTCTGCTATCTTCTCTGCTTTTTTCATTGGAATAGTTCCTTTCTCAAAAATAGTTTCTTCTTTTTTCGTTTCTTCTTTTTTCATTTTTTCCAGGCAATCAATCAGCCATTGTAAAAAACGATTCCAGATCATATTTTCTATCCTCCAACTATGGAAAAGCTTTGCCTGTTACTTGTCTGCAAACCATTCCCATAATATAAAGAATGATAATACGCAAATGTCAAATCAGAGAGATATCTGTGTTAAATTTATGTAAAAGTCACCGCCTGATTCACAACGGATTGCTTGAATTCTCAAAACACCTGTCCAATGTCTCCATTGATGCAGGCATAGCTGGAATTGGGGGAAGAGTATAAGGCAAAACAGTAAAAATTGACATCCATTCGTGCACCCGCCAGATATATAAAAATAGCTAAAACCAGTTTCATCCTGATTTTAGCTATTGATACATCTGACTTAATATAGTTACACTATTTTCCAAGCGCTGTTTTCTGTGAAACTACAGTATCCTTATCATAACATGCAAAGGCATCATCTACCAGTTTCTTGTCCGGCTTAGGAGTTATAAGACTGACAAGCGGTACGATAATAAGACCGCCGAGCATAGCGATTGCTCCTGTATTGATCGGAGACTGCATAATTGCAGGCAGACTCTGTCTTGCGAACATATTGATAAAAGTAAGACCGCAGCCCCAGATAAAGGATACCCAACAGGATGCCACTGTTGTTTTCTTCCAGTACAACGAATACAGGAATGGTGCCAAGAAAGAACCTGCAAGCGCTCCCCAGGACACACCCATCAGCTGTGCGATGAAAGTTACGGAACTCTTGTACTGAATCAATGCGAGGATCGCAGAAATTGCAATAAATACTACGATAAATCCACGAATTGCAGCAACCTGCTTTTTCTCATCCATATCTTTTACGACGTTATCTTTAATAAAGTCGATCGTCAGTGTGGAGCTGGATGCGATTACCAGAGAAGACAGTGTGGACATAGATGCGGAAAGTACCAGGATTACCACCAGTGCGATCAACATCGGACTTAAGCTCTCCAGCATAGTCGGAATAACAGAATCATATCCATTCGCAGCAATATCAATCTTATCCGAAAACAGACGTCCAAAACCACCAAGAAAATAACATCCGCCAGCTACAACAAGAGCAAACAGGGTGGAAATAATCGTTCCCTTCTGGATCGCATTCTCATCTTTGATTGCATAAAATTTCTGAACCATCTGAGGAAGTCCCCATGTACCAAGGGAAGTAAGTATTACCACAAACATCAGATTCAAAGGATCCGGTCCAAAGAAGGAAGCAAATACACCAGGTGTGGAAGAAACTGTTTCATCAGAAATCTGCGCAAGACCCTGATATGCTTCCATAAACCCGCCTTTGCTGGCAAGAACCGCTGCAATAACTGCAACAATACCAACCAGCATAACCATACCCTGAATAAAATCATTGATTGCAGTTGCCATATATCCGCCAGCGATTACATAAATAGCGGTCAGAACAGCCATCAGAATAATACATATGGAATAATCAATGTCAAATGCCATTCCGAACAGTCTGGAAAGACCATTATACAGAGATGCTGTATACGGAATCAGAAATACAAAGATGATCAGAGAAGCACAAAGCTTCAGAGCTTTGCTGTTAAATCTCTGTCCAAAAAACTGCGGCATAGTCGCTGAGTCAAGATGCTGTGTCATAATTCTGGTTCTTCTTCCAAGGACTACCCATGCAAGAAGGGAACCGATGACGGCATTTCCAATACCTGCCCAGGTAGCAGCGATACCATATTTCCATCCAAACTGACCTGCGTATCCTACAAATACTACAGCGGAAAAATAAGAGGTACCGTACGCGAAAGCAGTGAGCCACGGACCAACGGAACGTCCGCCCAATACGAAACCATTTACATCTGTTGCGGTTTTGCGGCAATACAGCCCGATTGCGATCATCAGTGCAAAGTATGCCAGGAGTACAATTACTTTTAACATTTTTCTTTCCTCTTTCTTTACGACTAGCTTCATTAGTCTTTGTATTTTCTTTAACACAAAAAAGTTTTAAACTTTAAAACTTTAAAGTAATTTGATTGTATCATACTGATTTTTATCTGTCAATATAATTGCTTCTATTGCTGCTTTTTTGTCTTTTCTTTTCGGAGATGGAAATGTACCTCCTTCGGGATTCTTTGATTGACAAATAAAAAAAATTGCTCTATCATTATTGCAGTAATACGTTAATGTAGAATAACAATAGAATAACGAGGTAATCGTCATGGCAAATTTAAATGAAAGAATGGTTGCTCTGGGAACTTCCCGTTCCATAATCCGCGAGCTTTTTGAATACGGAAAACAAAGAGCTGCAATCGTCGGCGCAGAGAATGTATTTGATTTTTCTATCGGAAATCCAAGTGTTCCATCCCCGGACGCAGTCAATGAAACCGCAATAAAACTCCTCCAGGAAACCGATCCTGTCGTCATTCACGGATATACCAGTGCACAGGGAGACATCGGTGTCAGGAAACTTCTTGCAGATTCCGTAAACAAACGTTTTGACACTTCCTTCGGACCAGACAACTTTTATGTATCCGTAGGTGCTGCTGCTGCTCTTTGCTGTTGTCTGAACGGTCTCTGCAATATAGATGATGAAGTTATTGTATTTGCTCCATATTTTCCGGAATATAAAGTGTTCATCGAAGGTGCTGGAGCAAAGATGAATCTCATCCCTGCAGACACCAGGGCTTTTCAGATTGACTTCGAAAAATTTGAATCAGCTATTAACAGGAAAACAAAAGCAGTCATCGTAAACTCTCCCAACAATCCCTGTGGTGTCGTGTACTCACATGAGACCTGCACCAGACTTGCACAGATTCTGAGGGAAAAATCCGCAGAGTTTGGCCATACCATTTATCTTATTGCAGATGAGCCATATCGGGAGATCGTTTTCGATGGTGTTAAAGTCCCATATCTGCCAAAGTATTACAACAATACCCTGGTATGTTATTCCTGGTCCAAATCCCTTTCTCTTCCTGGAGAACGTCTGGGATACATTCTTGTTCCGGATGAAGTAGAAGAACATGAACTGGTATACGCAGCGGTTGCAGGCGCAGGCCGTTCCCTTGGATATGTAAATGCACCAGGGCTCTTTCAGCGGGTATGTGCCATGTGTGCAGATATGACTGCCGATATCACCATCTACGAGACCAACCGTAATCTTCTTTATAACGGACTTCGTGATCTTGGTTTTGAGGTAGTAAAACCCGACGGCACTTTCTACATCTTCCCAAAAACATTGGAGGAAGACGATATTGCTTTTTGTGAAAGAGCTAAACAGTACGATATTCTCATCGTTCCAGGAACTGGTTTTGGCTGCCCGGGACATACACGTATTTCCTACTGCGTACCTACAGAGAGAATTGAACGCGCTCTGACTGCATTCAGAAAGCTGGCAGAGTCTTACAAATAAAATAAGATTTGTTGCTTAGAAGAGAAAACATCCATGATTATTGATTTTCATACACATATATTTCCTGAGAAAATCGCAGCACATGCGATTCCCAAGCTGGCAGCAATCGTAAATCTCACACCAAGCATTGATGGCTGTGCAGAAGGCTTACGAGCTTCCATGCAAAAAGCCGGCATCGACATGAGTGTTGTGCTTCCTGTCGTAACCGACGTAAAACAGTTTGATTCCATCTTTCGTTTTGCATCCTTTATCAATGAAACCTACGCTTCTGTACAGGAACAACGACTGCTTTCCTTTGCAGGCATTCATCCGGATGACCCCGACTACAAAGCTCATCTGGCACAGATAAAACGCGAAGGGTTTGCTGGAATCAAGCTCCATCCCAATTACCAGAATGTAGAATTCAACGACATCCGCATGAAAAATCTTCTCTATGCCGCATCCGAAATCGGCCTTCCGATCATCACACATGCCGGCTTTGATCCTTATACGCCGGATCATGAGTTCTGCACTCCGGACATGATTTTAGATGTTTTAAGGGATGTTGCGCCGGAAAATCTGATTCTCGCACATTTGGGAGGCAACGAGAATTATGATGAGGCCGAAGAAAAGATCTGCGGTCAGAATGTCTATCTCGACACAGCCTATTCTATCACCCATGTGAGTGAAGCCCAGCTTATCCGTATGGTGCGCAAACACGGAGCAGAGAAAATTCTTTTTGCTACTGACTGCCCCTGGGCAGAGCAGAAAACATGCGTAGAGATACTCAAAAAATGTTCACTCACCGATCGGGAAAAAGAATTAATTTTATCTGCAAATGCCGGCAAATTGCTTGGCATTCAATAACAACCTGAAGCATGAAACCCACTGAAGAAATCTCCAGTGGGTTTTTCATTTAATTTAATATTTTTATCTTGTTTTATTTCATCGCTTCCAGATCTACGATCTTAAATCCTTTCGCTTCCAGAATCTTTGCTGCCTGCGCATCCACATTTGTGCGAATGATCATATAAGCAACATTTGATATTTTGCCTAAAATGTTATACATATACTCGATATTGATTCCTTCCGCACCAAGGACACCGATCATATTTGCAAGCATGCCAGCCTCATCCTGAACCTCCACAGCAAGAACATCGGTAATAGAGCAGATATAATTTTCACTCTTCAGAACGGTAACCGCATTAAAAACATCATCCACGATGATACGGACAATGCCAAAATCCGCAGCTTCTGCCACCGAAATGGCACGAAGATTAATCTTCTGTGCGGAAAGGACTGCTGCAAACTCAGCAAGTTTTCCCGGCTGATTTTCAAGGAATACGGAAATCTGTTTAACTGCCATGAATTTTTCCTCCTATTCATTAACCCTGATACAGGTTTCGTTTATCAATCACTCGAACTGCTTTGCCTTCGCTTCTTACAATGGTCTTAGGCGCAACCAGTTTAACCTTTGCATAAATGCCAAGCATCGCTTTCAGTCCGTTCACAAGTTCTTTTTCTTTTTCTGATACAACACTTAAATTATCGGAGAACATTTCCGGTGTCATTTCTACCTGTACTTCGATAGTATCGCTGTTGTTTACACGGTCAACAATAATCTGATAATTAGCCGGATATCCCTGGTTCATAAGAACCGTCTCAATCTGGGACGGGAATACGTTTACGCCCTTAACGATCAGCATGTCATCACTTCTTCCAAGCGGTTTGGTCATCTTCACATGCGTTCTTCCACAGGAACATTTCTTTCTGCTTAAAATACAGATATCACGGGTACGATATCTCATAAGCGGGAACGCTTCCTTGGAAATACTGGTAAATACAAGCTCTCCCTTCTCACCATCCGGAAGGACTTCTCCTGTAATAGGATTGATGATTTCCGGAATGAAATGGTCTTCGTTTACATGCATACCGGTCTGTTCTTCACATTCAAAGGATACACCCGGGCCGGAAATCTCTGTAAGACCATAAATATCATATGCTTTGATGCCAAGCTTTTCTTCGATACCGCGACGCATCTCCTCTGTCCATGCTTCTGCTCCGAAAATACCCGCTTTTAATTTGATCTGATCACGAACCCCTCTCTCTTCAATGCTCTCTGCAAGATAAGCCGCATAGGACGGCGTGCAGCAAAGAATCGTGGAACCCAGGTCTGTCATAAACTGAATCTGTCTTTCCGTATTTCCGGAAGACATTGGAAGTGTCAGACATCCTACTTTATGAGAACCTCCATTCAATCCAGGACCGCCGGTAAACAGACCATAACCATAGCTTACGTGACAGACATCTTCTTTTGTTCCACCTGCAGCTACGATTGCTCTGGCGCAGCACTCTTCCCAGAGATCAATATCATGCTGGGTATAAAAAGCTACCACACGTCTCCCGGTCGTACCACTGGTAGACTGAATACGAACACACTCGGAAAGCGGACGCGCAAGCAGTCCGTATGGGTATTGATCTCTCAGATCATCTTTTTCAGTAAAAGGTAATTTGGAAAGGTCATCCACTGACTTGATATCCTCGGGGGTAAGTCCTTTTTCCTCCATTCTCTTTCTGTACATTGGCACATTGTCCCAAATGTTCTGTACCTGTTTTACAAGTCTCTCACTTTGGATTTTGCGAATCTCTTCTCTGGATGCGCACTCGATTTCTGGCTGAAAATATCTGCTCATCTCTTTTCGTTCTCCTTACTCTGTATAAACTGCTGTTTTACAATTCTCTTTTTTTCACTGTACATTCAAGCCAACAGTGATTCCTGTCTATCATTTAGCCTCTTCCCAGGGCAAATGCTCTTTTGTTCATCTCCACAAATTTCGCCGGAACACACTGCTCAATGGCATTGATCCATTTTTCTTCCGGAATATCAAAGTATCTGGAAAGTCTGCCCATCAAAACCAGATTTACGGCTTTGGCAGAACCAGCCTGCTCTGCAAGAGAAAGACAATCCATTGCATCAACTGAGATTCCTTTTTCCTGCATTTTTTCGATCAGGTTTTCCGGATAAGAAGCTGCACCGATAATGACCGGCATCGGATCAATCTGCTGTGTATTTACCACGATGCGTCCGTCTCTTTTCAGATATTCCACGTAGCGTGCCGCTTCCAGTTTTTCAAAGGACACAATAAAGTCTGCTTCCCCTTTGTCAATGACCGGTGAATAAACCTTCTCCCCAAATCTTACATATGTAACCACGCTTCCGCCGCGCTGACTCATTCCATGTACCTCAGATACTTTTACATCGTACCCTTCATTCAACAGAAGATATCCCAAAAGCTTGCTGGCAAGAAGAGAACCCTGTCCGCCTACACCAACAATCATTACATTCTTTGTCATTTCTTTATTCCTCCCCGCTCTGTAATGCATCAAACTTACACAGCTGCTGGCATACACCACAGCCAACGCACAGTGTTGTATCGATCACCGCTTTTTTGTCCTTTACACTGACTGCCGGACATCCAAGACGCATACAGGATTTACATCCCACACAGTTTTCTGCCGCAACTTTCAAAGGAGCTTTATGTTTTACATATTTAAGAAGTGCGCATGGACGGCGGCTGATGATCACAGACGGCTCCTCCGCTGCAAGTTCTTCCTTCAACACTCTGTCGCATTCTTCCAGATTGTACGGATCCACAACGGCTACGCGGTTGAAGCCCATAGCTCTGCACAATGCTTCCAGATCGATCTTTCCTGCCGGATCCCCTTTGATGTTGTATCCAGTAGTAGGATTCTGCTGGTGTCCCGTCATACCGGTAATGGAATTATCCAGAATAATAATCGTGGAATTACTCTGATTGTATGCAACATTTGCCAGACCGGTCATACCGGAATGCATAAAGGTGGAATCACCAATTACCGCTACTGTTTTTCCTTCACTCTCTTTGCCCGCTGCTTTGTTAAATCCATGGATGGAACTGATGGATGCCCCCATACAAAGAGTCAGTTCCATAGCTGCAAGAGGTGCAACCGCTCCAAGTGTATAGCAGCCGATGTCTCCGAGAACGGTACATTTATTTCGGGAAAGCGTATAGAACAACCCTCTGTGAGGGCATCCTGCACACATCACAGGAGGCCTTCCCGGAAGCTGTTCTTCAAGGGAACAGAATTGGGCACCTTTTCCCTCAATCTTCTCTGCAATAAGATTCTGGGAGAATTCGCCGCAGATTGGAAGCAGATCTTTTCCGGATAAGGTCAGACCAAGCTGTCTGCAATGGTTTTCAATAATCGGATCCAGTTCTTCAATAACGATCAGTTTCTCAACCTTTGCTGCAAAATCTTTGATCAGTTTTACCGGCAGCGGGTTTACCATACCAAGCTTCAAAATACTTGCGCTTTCACCGTAAACTTCCTTCGCATACTGATAGCAGGTGGAAGAAGTAATGATACCAAGTGCAGTTCCCCCCATCTCCACCCGGTTTAACGGGCTGGTCTCTGCATATTCGATCAGTTTTCTGGTACGCTCTTCCACAATCGGATGACGGCGGATCGCATTGCCCGGCATCATCACATATTTCTGAATATTCTTTTCATAAGGTTTCTGTTGGGGAACCACACGCTCACCCGGTACGACCACACTCTGTGAATGCGCTACACGGGTGCACATTTTTATAATGACAGGAGTGTCAAAGGTTTCCGAGATCTCATATGCAATCTTTGCAAATTCCAGAGCTTCCCCGGAATCGGATGGCTCAAGCATCGGTACTTGGGCTGCGATTGCATGATGACGGGAATCCTGTTCATTCTGAGAGGAGTGCATTCCCGGATCATCTGCCACACAGATCACCATACCCGCATTGACTCCTGTATAGGAACATGTGTAAAGTGGATCAGCCGCCACATTAAGACCAACATGTTTCATGCCGCAAAAGCTTCTTTTTCCTGCAAGACAGGCTCCAAAGGCAACTTCCATGGCTACCTTTTCATTTGGCGCCCACTCGCAATAAACCTCATCATATTTTGCAATTTCTTCGGTCACCTCTGTACTTGGCGTTCCAGGATAACTGGACACCACACTGCATCCTGCCTCATATAAGCCTCTGGCAAGTGCTTTATTACCTAGCATTAACTGTTTCATAGGTATTGTAACTCTCCTTTCACTTTTCCTTCTTTGCTTCGCTTTCTTCCAAACGCTTCAAAGCCTTCTCCAACATACCCGTTCCACCGTTTAATACACGATTCACGCGGCTGATGGTTGCTGTACTGGCACTTGTTGTACTCAAAATGTCCGAATAGACCTTTTCCTGTGAAAGCATTTTTGCTACCTCGAAGCGCTGCTCAATGGAGCGAAGTTCCGTTTCAGCACAAATATCCTCAAAAAAGTCCATACATTCTTCCATTGTTTCCAACTGAAGAATTGCCTTGTACATATCCTCTTTTCTGGTTCTCTGAAAATTCTTTTTCATATAAACCTCTTCTTTCTGTATCATAGACACGCTTTATTGTTCCATTGTATCATTTTTATTCCATATGGTAAACAATTATTTTACATCTTTAAAAGGTTAAATTTTAAAAGCTTAAACAAATAAATCTTTCCCAACCTTTCGAACCTTAGAAGGTCCTTTCACATTCCAGATTTTTCGATAGAATAAATCATCTTTCGGTTTTATATCCGGTCAAATTGTTGACTTTATCTTACAAATATGCTATCTTGATTTAAAGTCTTAAAGTTTGAATGGAAAGGAAAAATATTATGCCTGTTACTGATTTACTTGAGCGAAATCACAGATTATATGGGGATGAAGTTGCCCTTGTGGAATTAAATCCCTCTGTCAAAGACACACAACGAACCACCTGGAGGGAATACAGCCTGGTACAGCCCACTTCTTTCGAACCATACCGAAGAGAAATCACCTGGAGTGTCTTTGATGAAAAAGCAAACCGCGTAGCAAACATGCTGATCCATCGGGGGATCAAAAAAGGAGACCGCGTGGCGATTCTGATGTTTAACTGTCTGGAATGGCTTCCGATTTACTTCGGTATTCTGAAAACCGGTGCCATCGCAGTTCCTTTTAACTTCCGTTTTGATTCCGAAGAAATCAAATATTGTGCAGATCTGGCAGAAGTTCATGTCTTATTCTTTGGTCCGGAATTCATCGGACGAATAGAAGCTATTGTAGATGAGTTGTCCAAGGGACGACTTCTTATTTATGTAGGGGATACCTGCCCGACCTTTGCAGAAAGCTATCGTGAAATGGTTGCTGACTGTTCCAGCCAGCCTCCTATGATTTCTCTGAAAGAAGAAGATGATGCAGCCATCTACTTTTCTTCCGGAACCACCGGATTCCCAAAGGCAATTTTACATAACCACGAAAGCCTGACTCAGGCTGCTGAAATGGAACAGAAACATCATCTGACAAACCGGAACGATACCTTCCTTTGTATTCCTCCCCTTTATCACACCGGGGCAAAATTTCACTGGATGGGAAGTCTCTGTGCAGGAAGCAAGGCAGTTCTTCTGAAAGGTACAACTCCGGAAATTATTCTAGATGCTATTTCCAGAGAGAAATGTACTATTGTATGGCTTTTGGTTCCGTGGGCACAGGATATCTTAAATGCACTGGACAAGGGAGATTTGAAGCTTGAAGATTATGAATTAAGCCAGTGGAGACTGATGCACATCGGTGCCCAGCCGATTCCACCGTCTCTGATCAAGCATTGGAAAGAATACTTCCCCAATCATCTCTATGACACCAACTATGGACTGTCCGAATCCACCGGTCCCGGATGCGTACATCTCGGTATAGAGAATATTCACAAAGTAGGTGCCATCGGTGTCCCCGGCTACCGCTGGCAGTGTAAAATCGTAGATGAAGATTTAAAAGAGGTTCCACAGGGGACAGTCGGAGAGCTTTGTGTAAAAGGACCTGGCGTTATGACCTGCTATTACAATGACCCAAAAGCCACCGAAGAAACCATCGTGGACGGATGGCTTCGTACCGGTGACATGGCTATGCAGGATGAGGATGGCTTCTACTTCCTGGTAGACCGCAAAAAAGATGTCATCGTCAGCGGTGGAGAAAACATTTATCCGGTACAGATTGAAAACTTCTTAAGCAACTTTAAAAAAGTCAATGACGTTGCCGTTATCGGACTCCCTGACCCACGTCTTGGTGAGATCACAGGTGCGATCATTTCCATAAAAGAAGGCATGACCTGTACAGAAGAAGAGATTGAAGAATTCTGCAAAGGTCTTCCCAGATACAAGAGGCCAAAGAAAATCATCTTTGCAGATGTTCCAAGAAATGCCACCGGTAAAATCGAAAAACCGGCTCTTCGTAAGAAATACGGAGCAGATCAGCTGGTAGCACAACAAAACAGAGGATAAATTCATCAGGGGAAAGATTCTGTGACGCGAAACGTCATGGAAGCTTTCCCCTGTCCGACTCTAAAAAGGAATTCCGCTGAATTTAATATCAGTAATCATATAATTTCGCATGGTTCACAAAATCTTCGCAAAATTATTAGCACTCTTGATACGCAATCCGCTCATTTTGATATCAGTTTTAAAAATCTTTTATCATTCATCTGCTCATTTGTAACATACTCACCATCACAGAACAATGCATACGTTGTAATGGGTGTTGGTGCATTCTGGGCTTCTTCTCTGCCCTTTATATGAACCGCCTTAAATCTGATATCCTTCTCTTTTGCAAGATTCTCTAAAACAGGTATATACTTTGCATTATAAGGACACTGATAGGTGTAGAAAAGAACATACCCTTTTTCATCGATATGCGGATGCCTGGCATTTCCCTTAAACTTTGGTGGCTCTGCTTCTTTTTCAAATGGCAGATACCAGAGCTGAACTCCATTGTCAGCTTCATCACAGGGTTCAAATCCTTTGTATTTCAAGAACTTAGGATCTGAAAGAAATGGTTTCTTTTTCGCACACGATAAAATGCAAAGTCCTTTCTTTCCTTTCTTCTTACTATCTTCAATACAATAATTTAGCAGTTCGCTTGCGTATCCATGTCCCTTGAAGGAACCCGCAACCCACAAACAATCAATATACATATATCCTTTGGCATCTATTGGATTCCATGCATACTCTGCAGGAATATACTCGATAAAGCACTTCCCTCGTTCTACACTTTTTAAGAAAACCAAGCCTTCATCAAATCTTTCCGCCAGCCAGGATTTTTTTGATGAAACCTGTACATCTTTATTATTTGTAATTGCGCAACAGATGTGCTCTTTCTCCAAATTTTCTTTTGTAACTTGGATAAACTCCATTTAACATTCCCTCCCACAACATTCTTCAAGTTATGCCTTACTATCTATTCTTTGACATATTCAAAAAGCTGCCTCACTTCACAGCCTTTTTTTTCATAATACGCAAGCATTTCATCCACCTTCTTCAAATCATAGCTTGTAACACAGTCAGAGAGCACATGTACCATGTAGCCTGCTTTCACCATGTTATAGCAGGTAGATTTCACACAAGCTGTTGCATCAGCTCCACATACATAAAACTCATCAAGTCCATTATCAGCTATAAAGTGAGTAAAATCTACACTGGTTAATGCGTTTGCCTTCGTTTTCACAAAAATATGGTCTGACACCACTGAAAGTTCCGGTACAAGCTGCTCACCCTTTGTATCTGGCTTGAAGGTTCTGGTACCGGCTGTAATATTATTGTGCTTAATATAGACAATCATCATTTCTTTGCCTTGCGCCCATTCCACTGCTTTATTTATATTATCAATAATATTTATATAGTTCTTTGTAATATCGTTCTGAATATCTATAATTACTAAAGCCTTGCTCATTTCCTTTACACTTCCTTTTTACATACTGGATGTCTGATTACAGTCTTCCACTTCTCAGGAGCTACCTTTCTTGCATCGGACATATATATTTCATGGTGAAGTCTGCCATCGCTAAAGTCATTACGGTATCCGTTATCTTCAAGAAATTTATTCATAATTGCAACAGTTGTGGGCTCATCATCAAAAGGTCCGTGGTGCATAATCTGAACGCAGTGGTGGAACTACATACTCGAAAAATCCTTCAATCTTATAATCTGACTTATAGCTCAATTTCAAAGTATAAGCTATAGCATATAATACGTCGACCGCCTGCTGATATTCGCCGCCTTCTTCGTTCGGATTACCTTTTCCTCTTACAGCTATGTAATTTGCTTTTGGAACAGTCATTATTTCAGGCGTATTCTTTGGCAATATCACTTTCACTTCCTGATTTATCATACCACCTGTAACACGACACCTGTGTGTCATGTTCGATTTATATTATACACAATAAATAACAATTTTGTTATTTATTGTGTATAAAGCTTATTGCATTGGGTCTATTTCAAATAAATATCTCTAAAGGCCCAAAACAAGCTTCATTTGTAGCTTAAATCACCCCTTTTGAGAAGCATTTGGGCATATAGAGAATTTTTGTTATATTGATCCTATGTTTTTGCAATTTCCTGGGTCCTTGCCACAAAAAAATAGCATATGCCCATAGTAGATAGTTTAGTTTCTGAAAGGATATCTTATCTTCAGGTTGAACGGAAACTACAAGAAATGATAAAAGAAAAAAGTCCATACGAGATCTCGCTCCTGTTCCTTGTGTGCGATGTTGGAAATCTCAGTTGTATTGCGTAAATCCTTAATTGGCATTATAAGTGGCATGATTCTGCACTCCTTTCATGGTCATAATTACCGGCACCCCAACATTTTATTGGGAGAAGAATTCCAATAAAATATATGATAAAATGTCAACAAAACCAAATTAGGAGCGGCACATAATGAAAGTTGACAGAATGTTAGAGATTATTATTTATTTAATAAACCATGACAATGTTCCGGCTAGTTATCTGGCGGAACGTTTTCATGTATCTGTACGAACAATACAGAGAGATATGGTTAGTATTTCTTCCATTGGGATACCCGTTTATTCAGAAGGTGGAAAATATGGAGGATATTCTATTTTACCAACCTATAAAGTAAAAAATAGTGACATAAATAGTGATGAGCAGCAAATGATCATAAAAGCGTTGGAAAGTCTGGCAACATCCTATACGAATGATACATTAAATTCTCTGATTGAAAAGTATAATGCTATTATAGAAAAAGAAGGTGGGCAAAAAGTATTCTGGGATTTTAGTGTGACAAAGGAGAATGCTCAGGTACAGGATATGAATCAATTGTTGGAGCAGGCTATAACTGAAAGAAAATATATTGTATTTGAATATCGCAATGCTAATGGAAAAAGGTCAAATCCTTCCGTAGAACCATTGGCAATTCATTATAAGTGGTATGCATGGTACTTATTTGCATATTCAGAAGAAAAGAAACAATATCGAACATTTAAGGTTGCAAGAATGCAAAATTTAAAAATTCTTAATAAGATTTCAACTTTAGAACATGATAATGTTGAAAAACTTATGAAAGAATCTGAACAGGCTTACTATCAGACTTGCATTCATATTGAGGTTCAATTTCCTCATGAAGAAGTTAGTTTAATGGAAGAATATTTTCCGGATTGCCCTGTGGAACAAATAACGGAAACAACGAGTCGAATATTTATTGATGTACCAGCAAAGGAAAGATTATGGAAGGCATTATTGCTTAGTTTTGGAAATAGGGTAAAAGTAATAGGCCCAGAGAATTATAAAAAAGAGCTGATTGAAACAGCTCAAAAATTTTTGTCTAATTACGACATATAGTTGTCGTCGGCAATATGTATAATATGATCATTCACTATACAAAGTGAACTGCAATAATTCAACTATTGAATTAAAAATGCTTTATGGAGGAATATACATATGCTAGACAGTAAAAAAGTAAAAGAAATCCTTTTTTCTCTGGGTGCGGATTTATGTGGAATTGCCGGTACAGACAGGTTTGGCGATGCACCGAAAGGATATCATCCGCTGGATGTGATGCCGTCCTGTAAATCTGTGATATCTTTCGGATGCAG
>JALEJP010000006.1 GCA_022769625.1 Lachnospiraceae bacterium
TTTTGACCCTGTTATAGCTTGCATCCAGCTTTTCCAGTTTCGGCAGCTTCTCCACCCCTGCAAGCCCCGTCAGTTTGTTCATGCTGACATTCAGCGAGGTCAGGTTTGTCAGTTTCTCTACCCCTGCAAGGCTGGTCAGCCGGTTATCCTGGACATTCAGATAATACAGGTTCCCGAGGTTTTCCGTCCCCTCCAGGCTCGTCAGCCGGTTGGAAATCAGCACCAGCTGCAGCAGGCTCTTCATATTCTCATGCCTCAATGCCGTCAGGTCACTCACCAGGCAGCCGCATACACTCAGGTACTTCAGATGCTCCAGCTCTTCGATCCCCTCAAGGCTCGTCAGCTTATAATACTCCAGATCCACGCTCCTCAGGTTCTTCAGATACCCGATCCCTTTCAGGCTCCTGATCTCCTCCATATCATCCGGATCCATGTACTCGTTCCAGGCACCCATGCTGTCAAACCATTCCATGCTTTCCGCTTCCGCCCTGGTCAGGACATCTTCTTTTCCCTTTCCAAGCTCCTGCAGGATCGCCTGATAAAGTCCCTTATCCGGTATCCCGGTCTCATCATTTGGGATGACCTCATCCATCCCTTCCGCCTCCAGCACCGTATCCAATTCCGCTGCCGTCTCTTCTGCCTCTGCCACTGTCTCTGTCAATTCCTCCGCCATCTCCTGTGCATATACCGGCATACTGCACGGTGCCAAAGCAGACACCGACAGAACCGCAGCCAGGAGGGCACACATCATACGGTTTCTTTTCCTCATATCAAAACCTCCTACGTTTAAATGTACAAAATCTTCATTCCCGGTTCCGGAAATCCTTTTTCCAACAACTGCATCCTGTAGATTGCTGATGTGATGTTCTTGTCACTCTTCTTATCCACAGATGTGGTCTTTCCGTCCGCTACTTCCTGATCCTGCATTCGTTCTTCCTCTTTACTGTCTCCCAAACTCCGGTTGCCTTATTCTCCAGCATAACCACGAATTCCGCCTTACCGGCATATTTTTTAAGGTTCAGCCTGCTCATCACAAAATTTCCGTTCTTATCCGCCTTTGCAGTCCCCAGTTTTTTATCATGGCTTCTGCTGTAAAGTGTGACACGGGCATTTGGCAGGGCTTTCCCCACTATCCTGGTGGTCTTTGTGGTGATCTTATTAACAGACGAAGGGGCAGACAGCCTGACCTTATAATCCAGGTTCTGGTACTGGGTCTGGTTTATCATCCAGCCAGTTTTTTTCTTTCCGTTTTTCCGGAACCTCCTGGGTGTTTTTTTGCTGATCTCTTTTTCACTCAGCCGGTTATGGGAAAGATCCAGAGTAGTCAGAGTTCCCATTTTCGTCAGGTCCGGCAGTTTTTTCAGCCTGTTATAACCTGCAACCAGCCCTTTCAGCCGGGGCAGCCCCTTCACAGGCTTCAGGTCAGACAGAGAGTTTTCACTTACATTCAGGTACTCCAGTTTTGTCAGGTTTTGGATCCCCTGGATGCTTTTCATCTTGTTGTTCTGTACTTCGAGATAAGAAATCTCTGTCAGTTCCCTTATCCCATCCAGGCTGGTCAGCTCATTGTCAGCCGCAATCAGTACCCGCATTCTGGTACACTGCGCTGCCGGTTTCAGGCTTTTCAGCTGATTTCCCGACACAGCCAGGTACTCCAGCTTCTCAAGCTCCTCAATGCCTTCCAGGGATTTCAGTTTATGATATTCCAACCACAGGCTGCGCAGGTTTTTAAGGTACCCGATCCCTTTCAGGCTTTTTACATCCGGACACGCATGGCGACTGTTATTATGATCGATACTTGTGATCTTTTCCGCATCTTCCCGCGTGATGACACCATCCTTCGGTTTCCCAATCTCCTGCAGGATCGCCTGATAAAGTCCCTTATCCGGTATCCCGGTCTCATCATTTGCAATGATATCTGCTTCAGCTGCCAAAACACTCGCTGGATGAATGCCAAAAATACATAAGATAACAGCAAATAATATAACTATTCTTTTCATAAATATGCTTACCTCTCTTTCTATATTGCAATTGACCCCATATTATTTCGGATTGTCTATATTTACCTGATTCAATATGGCAGCCGTATATCCATTTTCATTTGCATATTTTTTTACTTTTATAATTTTATAAGTTGCATTTCCATACTGACTTCCGTGCCACCGCGGACAATTTCCGCCTCCTTGCCATCCGGAATCTTGTGAATCTGGATACACTGCACCTTTCTTTATAATATTAACCGCCTCTGTAGTGAACCCTGCACTTCCCTGATCTACTGCTCCCTTATGATCCGATCCGCTCCAACGTCCTTCCACATACGCCTCGTCTTCTGTGATTTCATCAAATATATCCGGCTCGTCAGTATTCTCCGGAATATCTATTTCGCCCGGTGTACCGGCAGAAGCAAAAGTTTCTGCAAAATCATCATATATCTCCAATGCATAACCCGCATCCAGGAGTCCACAAGCATCCACAGCTTCTATTTCTTTTGCACTGGAGTAAATCAACTGACGGATAAACTCATTTGATTTTGTAAGATCTTTTTCCCACAGAAGAGATGCCACACCTGTGACATGTGGTACAGCAATACTTGTGCCATGAGTCACAACACTGCCGTTAAAGAAGCCGGACACACGCACTTTTTCTCCAGGTGCTGCCACGTCAAGTTCTTCCCCTGTATTGCTGAAGCTGCTGATCTCTGCTTCCGGGCTGACAGAAGCCACAGCCATGACCTCATCAAATGCTGCCGGATATTCTACTGCCCCACTCCCGTTTCCGGCTGCCGCAACCATAAGGAGCCCACTGTCATATGCTGCCTCTACAGCCTGTTCCAATGCCCTGGAATATATTGTAGTACCAAAGCTCATATTGATGATATTCATATCGTGCTCTATACTCAACCCCCTTCTGCTTTTCTTCCACTCCACATCAATTTCCTTACAATCGGTGATTATTCTTTATTCCTCTTACAAATTTTCTTTTTTGCAGATATTTTTCTACAATCATAAGTATGATACACAATAACAATACACAGAATACTTGATATGCATATTTGATATTGTACCAATATACAAAATGCATAATCACCACCCAGATAACCGTTCTTCCTCTTCGTCATAAAATCCCCATCGCGTTGGTTCTCCTGCACCTTCCATTGCAACATATTTTCCAAGTTTTGCAAGCGTTTTCAGTTTTTTAATTCTTTTCATTTTCAATCTTATCTCCTTTTTAAATCATTCAATGGTTTAAATGGTGATTCTAAATTTTTTGCTTACTTAAGCTATCGATCAGTCTTATCTGCTTACTAATTTTAAAAATGACAATAAGTCTTCTATAAGCAAAAAGAATCAGTTACTTTTCCTGATATCGAAATTGTAACTGATTCTTTTTCCTCTTTCAATATACCTGTCCTATATTGCACGTTTTCTGACACCGATTGTATTTTCTTTTTATTTTCTCATACGCCTTCCTTTTTCTGCTCCAATTCAAGGACACATTCTACACAGAAGAAGCCCTCTTTCTCTTCTATCAGTAGAATGCCATGCATCTCTTCCACCAACTCCTGCACATGGGATATCCCTATGCCGTGCTTCTGCTTTTCTTTTTTACTTGTTTTGAGCTTTGGATTTTTCTGCAAAACGGACTCTGTAATCCTGTTTTTTATGGAACAGAATAGTTCCTTTTCTCTCTGCCGCATTTCCAGAAAAATCTCCGGGTTGTCCTCCTCTCTGCTTGCTTCTATCGCGTTATCCAGAAGATTAAACAATACAGTAGCTGTTTTGAAGCCCTGCACTTCCTGCAGGTTACCAATTATCGTGCAGTATAAAGGAATATTCTCTTCCTGACATAAGGAAATGCGGGTATTGATCACGGCATCTATCATTGCATTACCTGTATCCACTTTTTCAATGCTTTTATGCGAATAATACTTTGTTAAATCTTTTACATATAGTTCTGCTTTTGCGTATTGTTTCTGTTCCAGCAATTCCTGAATGTTTTGTACATTATTTTTATAATCATGGCTCATTCGCTTGATCTGCAAGTCTGATTTCTGCATATCCTGAATATGCTTTTGCTGGTACTGCATCTGCTGCTTCATTATTTCTATCTGCTGCGTCTGATGGTTCACCTTACTTATTTTGTACATCGAAACCAGTAAGTAAATGTCAATCACAACAATCCCACCAGCAATCCCCAGAATCCACTTTGCACTTCCATCCGGGATCAAATACATCAGCTGAAGAAGGCAATATTCCATCAGCAAAGAATACATCATAACCGCACCCGCAGCGTACACGTATTCTTTTAACAGTAATACTTCCTTTTTCTTCACAATATAGCATACACAAAAGATACAAATACCATACAAAAGTTTTGACAGAAAAACACCAATCAGATAAAAATCATTCCCTACATTGATATATTCATGAATGGAACTTTTTTCAATCATCATCATAAGTTGAAGCAAACTTATATTAATAACAGGAATAAACAATAAAGCAGCAAGGATCCAGATTATCTGTATCAATAATTCGCCCTGCAAATATAGTCTGCAAAACAGTAACAATATCAAAAACCAGAGGACAGATACTGTCAAATCATTCCAGGAAAAAGAAAAACCAACTTCCGAAATGGCAAAAACAGCAATACACAAAACAATTCTTTTCATCCAGTTTTGTTTCTGCTTTTCTTCTCTGAACGGAAAAATACAGGTAACAAAATAAACAATCAGGAAGCTTTCTGCCCATTTGCACAGCTCAATAAAAATCATCTTTGGCGTTATCATCCCTGCTCCCTCCACGCCTTCAAAAATCGTTCTTTCGCCTCTTTTCTCCTTGCCCTTGTCACCGTAATGCTTTCCTTTTCATTACGCCAGAAGCATATCCCGTCGAACCGCCTGTAGTATTTCAGGTTGATGATCGTCCCGGAATTTGCTTTAAAGAACCAGGTATCATCCAGCTGCTCTTCGCATTTTTTTATGCTGCCCCGAACGTGCTCCTCGGTTCCGTCTGCACAATGTATGGTGATCTGATGATTCCAGTGTGTGATGCGCACGATCTCCAGAAGCGGCATGACCAGACTTTTCGATCCCGCTGTTATGCGAAAGACTTTTTCTGTCTTCGTTTTTTGATTCAGGAACTGGCAGATGACTTCCTCTACCTTTTCCTCTGTCATCCGGCTTTTTCTCAGATAAGAGAACGGATAATAATCCAGTGCCGGGAATACGCAGTTGTCATGCCCGGTGATAAAAACAAGTTTTTTGTTTTTCTGCTGCTCCACCAGCTTTTGGGCTATGTCAAAACCGGAAATTTCCGGCATTTCAACATCCAGAAAAATCAGATCAGCCTCTTCCTCCATCTCATCCAGAAATGCCAGACCCGAAGCATACGTTCTGCAGATGCAGTGATATCCATACTTTTTCAGAATCCGGAGTATCATTTCTCTCAATCTCTCTATTACCATCTCATCATCGTCACATATTTTCACGCAAATGGTATCTGTCATGTCCCTTATCCCCCTCAATGCCGCAAAATCTTTTTTTCTTATTTCCGGAAAGGCTCAAACCACTCTCTGGCCTGATCGGTAAACACAATGTCACCGTCTTCTTCCACAAAAATGCCTTCCGCATTGTACTTTTCCAGCAGTTCCATTCCCTTTCTGGTGCCAAGCACAAAGCATGCGGTGGACAATCCATCGCAGAGCATCCCATTGTCACCGATCACAGTCACTGACACCAGCCCGCTTCGTGCCGGATAGCCGGTTGCCGGATCCAGAATATGATGATAGCGCACGCCATCCTTTTCAAAGTATTTCTCATAATCCCCGGAGGTGGAGATAAAATGTGTCCCGGTCAGATTCAGCACACCAAGATAGCTTCCTTCCTCACCGGACGGATGGTTGACTGCAACCTTCCAGCTGGTTCCATCCGGTTTATCTCCATAGGTCAGGATGCTGCTGTTTCCAAGAGAGAGGATTGCTCCCCTGACCTGCTTTTTCTTTTCCAGGATCTTACACATTGCATCACTCCCGATGCCCTTTCCAAACGCCCCCAAATTCAGGGTGGTATGCTCCGGAATTGTGATATCCCTTCCCTCCATCGTGATACCACGGTAACCGACCGGTTCCAGTGCAGCCAAAAGTGTGTCTGTCTCCGGTATCTGACCTGCACCTTCGTCAAAATTCCACAGCTCGATCACGTTTCCCATGGTCGGATCCACCGCGCCTCCCGAATCCTCACAAAGCTGCAGGATCCCTTCCAGATAACCGGCAAGTTCCTCTGACAGTTCACCACATCCGTTTTCATTGATTTCGGAAATCTCCGAGCCATCCTTCTTCCAGGAAAGCTTTGTCTGCTCCAGATCATCCAGCTCATCTGCCAGTTCGGCTATTATGGCATCTCCGGTTCCATCCTTCTCCGAATAAATCGTTCCGTTGATCAGAGTCCCCATCGCAAGCTCCGACATCTGATATTCCGTGTATCCTGTCCTGCATCCGCATAACAGCAGGACCAGTGCTGTCACACTGATTGCCGCAAGCTCTGCCTTTTTTCTTTTTGCTGTTTTCATATCCTTTGTCCCCTGTTGTTTTCTCCCGGTAAGTTTGTTAAAATAAGAATATAGATGTAAAATGATATTATGGTCAAAAGTCTTTGACCCCCTGATACCTACGGATTTCTCCGCGTTTCACGCTCACGAAATCATAAAAATGGAGAGTTTACAATGAAAGTAAAACATATGACTTTTCTTGCCATGTATACGACCATCGCGCTGACCATCTTTGTGGTGGAATCCATGATTCCGCCTCTGGCTCCCATTCCAGGGATCAAGCTCGGCCTCGCCAATGTCGTTACACTCTGGCTTCTCTATTACACAAGCTGGAAGGACGCCGGAATCGTTCTGCTCATGCGAATCCTGATCGCCAGCATGGTCACCGGTCAGATGGTATCCTTCTGCTACAGTCTCTGCGGAGGTCTGTGCTGCTTTGCCGCCATGTCCCTCCTTTTCCTTGTCCTTGGAAAACAATACATGGTTTTTATCAGCATCATCGGTGCCCTGTTCCACAATCTGGGCCAGATTCTGATTGCCATTCTGATTCTTCAGTCTCTCAGCATCCTGACCTACCTGCCTTTCCTGATCATCAGCGCTATTCTCACGGGAACCTTCACCGGATTTGCCGCCTGGTTTGCCTCCAGGCGGCTTCGCAGGGATCAGGTCTGGTTCTCCCCGTAGGGTTCAGGCTGCCTTTACACTCTTCGTCCTGGTCTGATATCCGGTTTTTGATACGGTAACCTTTATTTTCATGCCCTTTTTCAGTTTTTCGGACAGCTTTATGGTGATTTTGCCCTTTTTATTCTTACCGGCACTGACTATCATGGTTTTTACCTTCTTCTTGCCGGATCTGATGTACTTTTTCTGCATGGAAACTTTGACCTTCGCACCGGCAATGGTCTGAACCACGATCTGTTTTTTTCCTTTTTTTGCAGTAACCTTCAGCTTATTGATGCCTTTCTTTTTCGAAACCGTTCCACCGGAACTGTTCCCCGGATTCTGCGGTACAACCGGTGTTTCGTTCTGTTCCGTCCGGATTTCGTAATTCTTTCCATCGGAGACGAGTACCGGTTTCCCGGATGCAAAGGACAGATTTGCCCGGGTGGCAGTGGAAACCGGCACTTTCTCTGTTCCGGCTGCCGCAGTTACCACACTTCCGTTTAAGGTACCCGTCCACACATCCATGGTGCCGTTTCCGGTTCCTTCTATTTCAACGCGGTAGCTGGCCGGTATGATCGCTGCTTTGATTTCCTTCTCGCGTCCCATGGTGAAGCAATAATGGCGGTAACCTTTGCGCACCGTTACCTTTTCTGAGGAAAGTACGGCAAATTCTTTTCCAGATTCATCCCGGACGGTTACCGTTACCGGGCATGCAACCGTCACCACCTGCAGCTGTTCTCTCGGAGTGTAGGATAAGATCGTCTCGCCGGTAAAGACAGGAACCCCTTCCTCGTGACATTTGATATTACGGTACTGCATCTGCTGCGCATACAGAGCAGAAATGTAGGTGGCATTTTCCAGTTTTGTCCTGTTTAAAATGGCATCCGCCGAGACGGCTTCCAGGTATCCCACTGCAAATTCGCAGGACAACATATGCGCCGTCTTATAAATGTTCATGGCTTCATCAAATTTCTTTGCATTCTCAAAGGTTCTGCTGCGAAACAGCATTTGTTCAAATCCATCTGCGATATTTCCCTTCAACGCATCTGCCATGATAATATCGAGATAGTACATTTTGACCAGCATATCCCCATTGTAGGCCCGGTCATCGACCGAAGTAAAAAGATCCACCACAGTGAGTCCCGTCTCCAGTGCAGCTTTCAGAATCGGCACCACATGAAAAATCGGGACTTTCTTAAGGATAAAGTCTGTCACCCTGGAAGCTACCAGACTTCCGGTATTTGACGCAAGCTTTCCGACCCCTTCCTTAGCCACAGCCGCTGCCCCTTCACTTTTATAGGCCTCCATTCCGCTTACAAATTCCAGGATAGCTGCCTGCAGAGAACTGGTGTCAAATAAATGCTCCAGGGTGCCGTCACTTTCATACCAGAAGCAGTAATCTGCCTGAACATACATCATGCCGAGCACATCTTTAAATTCCTCCACGGTATTGACATATGCATTTCCCCAGGCAATATACTCCAGAAGCTGAGAAGCCGTTGTCACAGCCACATCCGCGATGGAATACCCCAGATCAATTTTTTCAAAGACCTTTTTGGCCTGCTGCACGTTTATCTTCCGGTCAATGAGCTTTCCGCTTCTTTCATAAAACTCCGCATATTCCTTAGCCGAGAAATTTGTCTTTCCCACCTGCTTATACAGGTATTTCAGGGTACTGACCGCATCCGCCTTCACCAGATCTGCCGTCCCGTCACAGCTTTTCAGGAGCAGTTCAATGGCCTTATAACCTTCCTCCCACACGTTGTTCAGAAAAGATTCCTGAATTCCCTGATAACTCTGGTCATTTACCATCAGCTGCGCAAGAACCACCTCATACTGCTGTGTCATATCCAGCTTGTAATTCAGTGCGTCATTGATCTTGTCTGCCACATGATAGCCGGTCACAAGCTTATCCTTTTTGACCCTGGAAAGCGTATCCTGAAGCATTCCGCCAAAGCCTTTGACGATATCAGACTGGTAGGAGCCGTTCTGTATATAATCAATATGCTGCTGTACAAAGATAGACTCTGATTCCTCCAGCACAGTTCCATCCGAGCAGACGCTTCCTGCCCGGCTCCACACGGAAGAATCCGAAAGATCCATACGAAGCACCGGACGCACGGCGATATAGCCGCCGTCCACATCCACACCGTCCAGATCCACGTAGCCGTCATAATCTACATTTCCCACATAACTGGACAACACACCGGGTGTACGCAGAAGCCAGTGACAGTTTCCCTGATAATCCTCCTCAGAAATCTCCGTATAGATCCCCATGGCTTTTGCATAGTCACTGCTCTTTGCTCTTCTGGCCTCATCGATGGTCTCCTCACTTCCAGAGAAACCATAGGAGACTGCCTGTTCGCCTGCACAGACTTCAGATTCCGAGAGCAGATATACCTGATCAGCAGTCACATTTCCTCCCGGTGTTTCATAGTAGGAATTGTCTTCGTTTGCCACAGAGGTATTCCGAAGTGCTGCCTGCTCTTCTGCTGAAAAGGCACTGTTCCGGAAGCTACCTCTATCGGTTCCACCGTTCAGCCAGGTGCGCAGTGTACAGCTCTCCCAGGTCACATCATCCTCTTCCTGATTGTATTTCTGCCCGTCCAGCGCCACATCTGCCATCAGAAATGCCGTGGTGCCGGAGATATCCAACACACGCCATTTTATCTTTTCATAGCGGAAATAGTGGTAGGAGGTCTCATCCGGCCAGCTGTAATACTCCGCTTCCCCGTCCTCTGACACATAAGTGGCATCCTCCTGTCTGATCCGGCGGTATTTTACTTCGTCAATGGTAATTTCATTGCCGGACCACCCGGATGCTCGCTGCAGCTCCTCAAAAACCGGATCCTCTTCTGTCACTTCACTCTGGGGATAGCTGCCAAACCATACACAATCCCAGGTCACCTTTTTCCCGGCTTCCATATTGCTGTTTTTCACCGCCTGCGGTTTTTTCGGAAGTACGATCGCCTCCTCTTCCTCTGACGCACGGACCGTCCATCCCTCCGATGGAAGTACACTTGCCGTGAGTACTGCCGTCAGAATCAGTGAAATGGCTCTGGAAATAAACTTTTTTCTTTCTTGTCTCATATTCCCTTTCCACCCTTTCTGCTGCTGTCTGAAATCTGTTTATTCTGCCGGCCTCCAGGATGCCAGTTTTATCTTTTTCTTTCCGTTTGCAGAAATGCAATATACGTGTAACTTCATACTGTTATCCAAATAGCTGCCTGTCTGGCATCTCACCATGACATACGATCCGCACACGCGATAAGAATCAATCCCGGCTGGATAATCTGCCACAACATTTTTCTGATTCCCTTTTGTTTTCTGTCGATAAAGCTTCACCGCTTTTCCGTAAGCATTTTTGTCGGTATAATACCGATATCCGCTAATCGTTATGGTTCCCGCGTCATAGCCATCGATGTCTTCCACAATATTCATGGCATTTCTGGAATGCATTTTTCCCTTCAGATCATAGAGAACAGAATCCGAGCGATAGATACTGTAATAAACTGTTTTCCCGTCACTGTAAAGTTTTGCAATATTTTTATTATAAAGGATCCGTTTTTTCCCTGATCCGTCTTTTTTCATCCTGCAGATGTACCCGGTTCGCTCCTGATATCCATAGGAGCCTTTCTGTAATTCGACATAATAAATATAGTTTCCTGCAAGAACCGGCTGATCGCCCTGTGCAAGCTTCTTTTTTGCCTTTCCATTCTTACTGATCCGGTAGATGTAATCCTCTGAAGCACCGGTTCCATAAAACTGATCCCAGACCGCATAAATGTAGTTTCCGCTGATACTGAGGTT
>JALEJP010000008.1 GCA_022769625.1 Lachnospiraceae bacterium
GGCTACACGCTGGACGAGATTAAAAATGCCATTACCGGCAAGACCTATGCAAGCTTTGAGCCGATGCTGGATTACTGCGTTGTGAAGATCCCGCGTCTGCCTTTTGATAAATTTATCAGCGCAAAACGTACCCTGACCACACAGATGAAGGCCACCGGAGAGGTTATGAGCATCTGTGACAACTTTGAGGGTGCACTGATGAAGGCCATCCGTTCCCTGGAGCAGCACGTTGACTGCCTGCTGTCCTACGATTTCAGCCATCTGGACGATGAGGAGCTGTTAAAACAGCTGGCTGTTGTGGATGACCGCCGGATCTGGGTCATCGCAGAGGCGCTGCGCCGTGAGATGTCCTACGACACGATCCACGAGATTACGAAAATTGACAAATGGTTTATTGATAAGCTGGCCATCCTCACTGAGATGGAGCAGGCACTGAAAACACAGGAGCTGACGGTGGAACTCTTAAAAGAAGCAAAACGCATCGAGTTCCCGGACAATGTGATCGCGCGCCTCACCGGCAGATCCGAAGAGGAAATCAAAAACATGCGCTATGCAAACGGCATCACAGCTGCCTACAAGATGGTGGATACCTGTGCCGCAGAGTTTGCAGCGGAGACACCGTATTACTATTCCGTATTTGGCAGTGAAAATGAGGCAGTGGAGACAAACGACCGCAAAAAGGTACTGGTGCTTGGCTCCGGCCCGATCCGTATCGGCCAGGGTATCGAGTTTGACTTCTGTTCCGTACACTGCACCTGGGCCTTTGCAAAAGAAGGCTATGAGACGATCATCGTAAATAACAACCCGGAGACGGTCAGCACCGACTTTGACATCGCAGACAAGCTGTATTTTGAGCCGCTGACCCCGGAGGATGTGGAGAGCATCGTCAACTTGGAAAAACCGGACGGTGCCGTGGTACAGTTCGGCGGACAGACTGCCATCAAGCTGACGGAGGCACTGATGAAGATGGGAGTACCCATCCTTGGAACCTCCGCGGAGAACGTGGATGCAGCCGAGGACCGTGAGCTGTTTGACGGCATTCTGGAAAAATGCGGCATCCCAAGACCATCCGGACATACGGTATTTACCGCTGAGGAGGCCAAAAAGGCAGCCAATGAGCTGGGCTACCCCGTTCTGGTGCGTCCTTCTTACGTACTTGGCGGCCAGGGCATGCAGATTGCCATCAACGATGAGGACGTGGACGAGTTCATCGGCATCATCAACCGCATCGCCCAGGAGCATCCGATCCTGGTGGACAAATACCTGGTGGGCAAGGAAATCGAGGTGGACGCAGTCTGCGACGGCGATGACATCCTGATCCCCGGTATCATGGAGCACATCGAGCGGGCCGGCATTCATTCCGGAGACAGTATCTCCGTCTATCCGGCACAGAGCCTGAACGCTCACGTAAAAGAGACCATCGTGGACTACACCAGAAAGCTGGCACAGTCCCTGCACGTGATCGGCCTGATCAACATCCAGTTCATCGTGTGCGGTGAGGATGTGTATGTTATCGAGGTAAATCCCCGTTCCAGCCGTACCGTACCTTACATCAGCAAGGTAACCGGTATCCCCATCGTACCGCTTGCAACGAAGGTCATTCTGGGCAAAAAATTAAAAGAGCTTGGATACCCCACCGGACTGGCTCCGGAGGCAGACTATATTGCCATCAAGATGCCGGTATTCTCCTTTGAGAAAATCCGCGGCGCAGACATCAGCCTTGGACCGGAGATGAAGTCCACCGGCGAGTGCCTTGGTATCGCGAAGACCTTCAACGAGGCACTCTACAAGGCATTCCTCGGCGCAGGCATCAAGCTGCCGAAACACAAAAACATGATCATGACCCTGAAGGATTCCGATAAAGAAGAAGGCATCGAGATCGCAAGACGCTTTGAGAAGATCGGCTACCGCATTTACGCCACCCGCGGCACTGCAAAGGCTCTGCAGGCAGCAGGCGTAAACGCCATCCGCACCAACAAGATCGAGCAGGAGTCACCGAACCTTCTGGACCTGATCCTGGGCCACAAAATCGACCTGGTCATCGACACCCCGTCCCAGGGCGTGGAGCACTCCAAAGACGGTTTCCTGATCCGAAGAACCGCCATCGAGACCGGCGTCAACGTCCTGACCGCCATGGACACCGCACGTGCCCTGGTGACCAGCCTGGAAAATACCGATATCAAAAAGCTGACGCTCATCGATATCGCAACGGTGAAAAATATCTGATAGTGAATACAGAACAGAAAAAGCACAGAGATGTGCTTTTTCTGTTACTTGGGAAATTTCACCGAATTTCTCATTACTTTTGTTCTGTCAGACAAAAAAGAAAAATTGTCAAACAGAAGAAGGGAAAACTGGTTGGACAGGGAAAAAGTATGTATACTATGGCGGTATTTTGCAGAGTATTAAGAGAATAACACAATTTCTCACACAACCTGATAAAACTTCGATAATAGAAAGGATGCTTTGGAAAAATGAAAGAAGAAGTTTTAACGAAAAAAAGGTTACGAGGGGGAGGATTTGTGTTATAATATTTTTTACAAAAACGACGTTTTTGCTGAATTGATAAATGATGCTTTCTATAAAATAGAAAAGGCAGCATGGTCATAGGCGGATATCGGAAAAACGGTCGATTTTATACGTAAAAAGCGAGGAAATATTATGTATGGGCAGTGTTTGAAAAGAGTGATCGATATCATACTCTCCGGTCTGGGGCTGATTTGTCTGTCCTGGTTGTTTCTCATTTTAATTATTGCAATCAAAATAGATGATCCTGGTCCGGCATTTTTCACACAGAAACGTGTGGGCAGGGGAAAAACTTACTTTCCGTTACATAAATTCCGCAGCATGAAGATGTGCACGCCTCATGATATACCGACGCATCTTCTGGAAAATCCGGAGCAATACATAACGAGGATGGGCAGATTCCTGAGAAAAAGTTCTTTGGATGAGCTTCCTCAGATCTGGGATATTTTTGTGGGAAACATGAGTATCATCGGTCCCCGCCCTGCTCTCTGGAATCAGTATGACCTGATTGAAGAGCGTGACCGGTACGGTGCTAATGATATCCGTCCCGGTCTGACAGGCTGGGCGCAGATCAATGGGCGTGATGAACTGGAGATTGATGTTAAAGCCAGATATGATGGCGAATATGTTGAAAACCTCAGCTTTGAATTTGATGTGAAATGCTTCTTTGGCACGATCTTCTCTGTGCTAAGAAGTGATGGTGTGGTGGAAGGCGGCACCGGTGAGATGAAAAGACAGCAAAAAAACTAGGGAAAGTGTGAAGATATGAAGTTCCTGATTATTACAAATCATTCTTATATGTTATGGCAGTTTCGTCGGGAACTGATTGCCGAGCTGCAGACCGAGGGCGAAGTAGTACTCTCCATGCCATTTGTTGGTCATGAGGAAGATTTTGCTGCCATGGACTGTCGCTGTATTGAGACAAAAGTAGATCGTCGCGGTATCAATCCCGTGACTGATCTGAGATTATACAGAACTTATCGAAAGCTCCTTAAGACAGAAAAACCAGATATGGTTATTACTTACTCGATCAAACCTAATATTTATGCAGGCTTTGCCTGCAGACAGATGGGTATCCCATATTGTGTGAATGTTCAGGGACTTGGCACTGCATTTCAGAAAGAACCGATAGCATCTGTGGTAACACTTATGTACCGGACGGCTCTGAAGAAGGCAAAGACTGTATTTTTTGAAAACAAGATCAACGCTACCGAGTTTGTAAAACGAAATATAGTTTCAGAAAATCGTGAAACGGTACTGAATGGTGCCGGTGTCAACTTGGAAGTGTATCAGCAGCAGCCTTATCCGGATGAGAAGGATGGAATCCATTTCCTCTTTCTTGGCAGAATTATGAAAGAAAAAGGGATAGGCGAACTGTTCGCAGCTGCAAAAAAATTGAAAAAGAAATATGGTAATAAAGTAGTATTTGATCTGGTAGGTTTTTTTGAGGACGAATACAAAGAAACGGTAAAGCAGCTGGTGGAAGATGGGATTGTAACGTTCCATGGTTTTCAGCCGGATCCGAAACCATATTATGCAATGAGTCATTGCGTTGTATTGCCCAGCTATCACGAAGGTATGAGCAATGTACTGCTGGAAGCAGCCGCAACGGGAAGAGCGCTGATTACAAGTGATATCCCGGGATGCAGGGAAGCAGTAGAAGATGGAATAAATGGGTTCCTGTGTGAGAAAATGGATGCACAAAGTCTGGAGAAGTGTTTGGAAAAATTTATATTGATTAATTTTGATATGCGCAAAGAGATGGGGATTGCGGGCAGAAAGAAGATGGAGAAAGAGTTTGATAAGGATGAAATTGTGAATAGAACAGTTGTAGCAATTTTGTGTTCAAGATAAAATAATATGAGCCAAGGGACAAATAGACATAAAAATACATGCTTGCATGTGTTTTTATGTCTATGGATTCCACAAAATCTGAGCAAGCAGCATTTTTCGCAGAAAAATGAGCGGATTGTGAATGTTTTGCGTTAATTTTGGGAGTGCAAAGCACAGAAAAATCGACGTTAGGCTCTCATTTGTCAGCGAACTCATGATATGATGCAAAAGCGACATGATACATGCTGACTTTCTCAAAATCCCATATTGGATCTGAAAAGATTATATAAATATCTCAAATTTGAAGAAGAATACATTTAATACTAAGAGCAGGAGAAAGAATATGTCACAAACTACATTTGTTATAGTATGGCTTG
>JALEJP010000010.1 GCA_022769625.1 Lachnospiraceae bacterium
TTATATTGATAATTACACGAATTTAGGTCACAAATTCATTTCATGTTATTCCATCCATTCCATGCTATTTCATCCAAACTATACGTTTTATCTGGACTAAATGGACAATTAAACACTCAAAAAGACACAAAGCTATACTAGGACACAAAATACTCCACCGCGTTCTCAGGGAAGAACTCCTTGAATTCCCCGTAGAGCTGTGCTGCGAGGGTTTTATTGTGTTCCAGAATGAGGGTCGGCTTCTGGAACTGCTGGATGACATTTGCCATGGTAAAATATTTACCAGAGCCCGTAACCCCTAGTAAAGTCTGGCATTGGTTGCCTTCTTTGAAGCCCTGGACCAGATTCTCAATGGCCTGCGGCTGGTTGCCGGTGGGGCAAATTCTGAGTGTAATTTGAAAGCAGCACCGCCTTTTGTGCTTCTTTCATGATCAAATAGCGAAGCGGATTGCGAATGTCCTTGTTCTTTCATAACTGCATTTTACGAATGAAAGTCACTAAAACCCATTTTTTGAAACGCCGTAACACCAGATAACATCAGGTGGAATTGGCATCACGGAAAGTCACTAAAAAGTATAACATACTTAAAATAAAAAGTATAGATGTTTCCTAGAACATTTGTTCTTTCCAACATCTATACTTCCAGATGGCTATCACTCCATGCAGGCCTATCTTATTACGCTATGCCTCTGCTATCATTCTGTCCAATCAGCAAATTAACCCCCATGCGCTCCCTCTCATCAAACTTACCATACATTTCCACCTACAGATTATTTATCGCATAAAATACCATCCAACGGCTTTTTTATTTTTCTTCCAAAAAACTTTACAATAACCCCTGTAAACAATGCTGAAATTATGGTTCCCTCTCTTGTACCTACGATAGTAAAATCAAAAAATATAAGCGATAAAATAAGAGCCATGACAACACATAGAATATCAAAGAGAATTTTTACATCTCCAAATTCTCTATTCATCGTATCAGAAACAGCTTTCACAAGAGCTTCCCCTGAATTCATAATCACATTGGCAATAACAGAAAGTGAAATTCCAAAGCCAAGAATAACAATTCCGACAACTACCATGATAAGACGTATAGGATATGAATTAACTGGAATAGAAGATACTATCCACATTCCAAAATCTGTAAACCATCCAAATAAAAATGAAAGTGGAACCTGTAATAACTGTATCAGTTGAAATTTTCTTCGAAGTATTAAGATTTGCCCTACTATCAAAATGCAATTCCAAATAATAAGCCAAGTTCCCAAAGAGAGCGAACTATACTTACAACTCATTACATTAGCGACTGAAGAAATAGGTGATACGCCCAATTCGGCATGTTTTGTAAATGCCACCCCCAATGCTGCAAAAAAAAGACTTATCACGAATAGTATATAACGTTTTACTATTTCTTTTTTACTCATCACAAACCTCTCCTTCTTTCTTCATATTTTGATTCACTCTTATTAAAAAATCTGTCAACATTTTCTTTTCCTCATTCGTAAATCCCTTTAGGGCATTATCTTCAATGCTTTCAAACTCTATCCCAATTCGTTTTGCAAGTATTTTTCCCTCATCAGTCAAATAAACATATAGACTACGCCGATTACCATTCAAATTTTTTCGGGTTATCAATCCTTTATTTTCCATTCCCAGCAAAACGGATGTAATAGTTGCCGGTTCAATATGACATGCCCCGGCAATCTCTTTTTGTACAACTCCATCATGATACAACAAATAATCAAGAACTTTTGGTTGTCCCAGAGTCAAGTCCGTATCCTTAATATTTACGATCAAGGATTTCTGAAATAATAAATGGTTCGCCATAATTAAATAATGCAGTGTTTTTTCCATAGTTAACTCCTTTATATCATTTAGCTTTCTAATATTTAGAATTCTAACATTCAAATAATACAACAATAAATATTTTTGTCAATATAGAACCATTTTTTGGAATATACCCCCCTGAAATTATATGTATACCATTTTGCAAGCCCTACAGGATCTGACACTGGCAGCTCCTTCGGATGCATGGCAAAGAAAGCGGGGCTGTCGCACTAAAATATAGATTTAGTGCGGCAGCACTTTTTTATCAAAAGATAAGAGCCAGGACTACGAAAATCCCGGCAGATGATCCGGTTCGTTTACTGAGTGCTTTTGTGGAGGGAATGGAACTCAGATTTCTTTATAAGATCTACGGCGAGATAAAGAAAAATCAGACGACACTGAGACAGCTGTTTAAGATTATCGTTTACGCCAGCATGAATCGAATCTATTCCAGTCGAGACATTGAAACCGCTTGTCGGAGGAATGTTAATTTCATGTACCTATTAGAGTGAAAGCCTGCGCCTGATCATGCCACTATCGCCCGTTTTATTTCACTCCATTTTTCAAAATGTTCAAAAAAACCCTGGCTGAAGTAACTTCTATGCTTTATCAGATTGGTGAGATTTCAGGAAAATGTATCTTTATTGATGGAACAAAACTGGAATCCGCTGCCAACAAATATACTTTTGTATGGAAAAAAGCCGTGACCAAAAACCAGGCTAAACTGTTCGACAAGATATCTACTCTGGTTGAAGAATGTGAAAAGCTATATGGTCTATGATGAAGAAAGCGATTGTTATTATTGTAAAAACAATAAAGTTTTAACTTCACAGTACGAAGAAAAAATTGCAAGCAGTTACCATAGAAACGTTACTGTATATAAATATGGCGATTGTACGGATTGTCCATACAAAACAGAATGTATCAAAGGCAACAACTGTAAAACTCCAATGAAAGAACGGCAAAAAGTCCTGTACATTTCCAAAAAGATGAAGCAGCAACGCCAGAGGAAACACTGGAACGGATAACCAGCGAATAAAATGTCACAGCTCAAAGCATCGTTTTTGCTATTGGGTATAACATCAACAAACTTCATCACAAAATCCACAGCGAAAGAATCAGTTGTTAGACCTATGCATTCAGATAGATTCAGCGAATATAAATCTCAATCGCAGCCGTCATAAATGCTGCCGTGCCTGCACCGTACTGATCAATATACTGCGTGAAACGCTCATCGCCGACATACATTTGGCCGAGGCAGGAAAGGATTTCTTTCGTACAGGTGTAGTAATTGGAAGTGATATATGCCTGCCACTTTTTCACAAGATCCTGTGCCTCTACACAGTCCGGGGCAAGCGAACGATTCTTGCCAAACTCACTCAGAATCATCGCCCCCTCACCATCCAGCTTTTTTGCTGAGCGTCGCTGTAACTGCCTGACTTTTTTTCATACTCAGCGTAGGCAGCCGTATCACCCCAGCGCTGCCTGGCTTCTTCGGCGTATTTCTTTTTGGCTTCTTCTATCTTTGTTGTATCAAATTGCCGAAAACTCATATCCTGTTCTCCTTTCAAGGTCTTGTCCACAAGAGAAATCAAGCTGCCGAGCCTGCTGCGTTTTTGCAGAAGGAGTTCTTTCTGCTTTCGCAAAGCACTTTCTTTCTCATAGGAAGGATTCTGCATGATTTTTCTGATATCCTCCAATGAAAAGTCAAGCTCCCGGAAAAATAAAATCTGCTGCAAGACCTCCAAATCCTTGTGATTATAAACCCGGTAGCCCGCTTCTGTGACTTCACTCGGTTTCAGCAGACCAATCTCGTCATAGTAATGCAGCGTGCGAACGGTAACGCCTGTCAGCTTTGCCACGTTGCTGATCTTCATTGCCAGAAAACCTCCGTTTTGTTTTTTTGTCCGAACATGGTCATATGATACACTATGACGTAACGTGAGAGTCAAGAGGTTTTACAAATATTTGCAGTGCCGTTTCTATACAGTTAAATATATCCGTTTTATCGATTTGAAAAATCATCTTTCACCAGCCCATTCCCGCAAGCCACCGGCTGACGGCTGCTTCCCGCTCTTTTTCCCCTGCTGCACCGGCCGGGGAAAATGCCCCTTTGATACAACCGTCCAGAAGATACAAAATCCTGCCGCATATCGCGGCTACCTTGCTGTCGTGGGTTACCATCAGAATGGTGGTACCTTCCTGATTCAGTCGGGTGAATTCCTCCATCACTTCCTGTGCCGCGCTCTGATTGAGGGCTCCGGTAGGTTCATCAGCGAACAGAATTTTCGGCTGATTCATCATGCTTCGGCAGATACAGGCTCTCTGGAGCTGCCCGCCGGATACCTCTGTAATCCTCCGTTCCGACAGTTTTTCGATTCCCATTTTCCGCATCAGCATCCGAGCGCGGTACTCAAGTTCCTTTCTGGAGACCTTTCCTTTGTTCAGGTAGCAGGCAGGCAGCAGGATATTGTCCAGGAGATTCAGATTTTTCAGCATATTCATTTGCTGAAAAACAAAGCCCATCTGCGAAAGCCGCAATCTCGCCCGGTCATCCTCCGATAAACTGCAGATTTCCATGCCATCCACCCACACTTCACCGGAGTCCGCCCGATCCATACCGGATATCTGATAAAGCAGAGTGGATTTTCCAGAGCCGGAAGGTCCCATAATTGCTGCCATTTCCCCGGCCCTTACATCAAAGCTGATCTCTTTCAGAATCCCATTCTTACAAATCTTTTTCACAGTCAACAGTTCTGCCATCGTTCTCTATTCCTTTCCCATACAGCACTCATGTGCCCGGATGCGTCTGATCTGCGAGAGCCCAAGCCGAATCGCGCAGAATACGGAGATCACTGTAACTACAGGAATCCAGCCGCCAGAACCGCTGCACACGCCGCCATGCGGATTTCCGGAATCGTCTGCCCATAGGTATCTGTCACATATTCCTGAATATCCACAGCCTTGGCACTGATGCCGCGATCAGACAGAATCCTGGTCCACGCGGACAGCCACTGCTCCTTTGGAACCCCCTCCTTCAGTGAAACATAAAACACGCTCCACATAGGAGATCCGCCACCGGGAAGAAATGCGGCTTTCGCTGTTTTTCCTCGGTTTGTAATATCCGAGTAAATGCCGCAGACTGTGTATTCCTGTGGTGTTTCATCCATCAATAGCAGAAGCGTGTCTCCCATGGATAAGCCCAATTCCTCTGCGCATAAAGCGGAAAGCGCGATCTCGTTTTTCGCTTTTGGTATTTCTCCTTTGGCGTAGGAAACCGGAAAGACAGTATGGTCACCTTGTTCCACCTGCAAAGCGGCGTAAGCGCCATCCGGCAGAACCACCCGGTAGGACAGGGTCCGAAGCACGGCAAAGCGTGCCACCTGCTCCTCCTGTGCCAGCAGCTTTCCCACCTCTTCCGTCTTGCCTGCAATATCCTCTGTCTGGCGAATATCCAGACGGATCTCTCCATCCCCGATTCCCATATATGTAACAAATTGAGAGGATGAAATCGTGCTCAGAATATTCTGAAGCAGGATCATCAGAAACATCCCTAAAGTAATCACAAGACCATCCATCCCTTTTCGGACGCGCCGTACAATTCCCGCATCTGTGCAGACAGGGCGCCCTTTGACAGAAACGCGAAAAGCAGTCCACACTCACCAGAAGAATCACCAGAATCATCAATCCGTCTGAAAGTGCATTCATCAAGCGGATCAGCGGTTTCGTGATAGCCGGTCCATTGGCAGGCAGTCCGGCATCTGTATATTCCGTGGCAAACGCGTTTACATCTGTTTCCTCCCGCAAAAGGAATTCGATCAGATATTCCTCGCTTCCTTCTTTTTTCAACAGATGATAGTCAGACTCGCTTACCAGGAACCGTTTGGAAGACGCCATCATGGCGTTCATCTGCGAATCCCGTAAAAATCCGGCAATAGTAAAATCAGTTTCCCCGATTTGCACCGTTTCCCCCACGTTCAGACCGAACATCTGCCGATAACAGACGGGGACATAGATCTCTCCGCTCCGAACCTCTTCAATCACATGGTTCTCCAAATCCACCAGGTAATGAAAATGTCCGCTCTGGACGCAGACCCCGTTATCCTGCGTGCTGTCCGCCAGAGAATGACCTTCCAGGACCATGGAGCTGTTCTCCAAATTCAGAAAGCGCAAGGTCTGAAATTATAGCACCTGCTCCTGTTTTCCGGCAAATTGGACAAGCGCCGATTCATCGATCTCTCCGGCATGCATCTGCAGGAAATCAGGTGTTTTGGCTACATTCATCAACGTATCCACCAACCCAACAACCCGCTGGCGCAGATGGTCTCGCAGATTCCCAAAGTGGTGCTGTCTGAAAAAGCAAGGATCATCGGCTCGGCCAGAATCTGAAACGCACCCATGAAGCAGGTCATGACAGAGGATACCAGAATCAGCAGAAGCACTCCTCTTTTCTCCGTAACCGTCTGCCAACCCTCTTTCAGCAGCGTGAAAAACGCTTCTTTGTTCTCTGTTGCTTTCGATTTCAGCCCATGCCGCACCACGCCGGTGCAGGTCACCGTCAAAAAAAAGGTTCCCATATCCAAAATCAGCAGCAGGCGGATATCTGAAAACGTCAGAAGTGTCCCTGCAAGGATCGGCGAGACCAGGTATCTGGCACTGCCTGCCAGACTGACAAGACCGCTGGCTCTGGAATAATCCGCTTTTTCCAGAATGTCCGACACGGTCGCTCGATATGCCGGTTCCAGCAGGGCGGAGAAAACGGAGCTGATGATTACGCCGATGCAGATTTGCGTCAGGCTCGCGCCGCCTGTCTGCATACAGAAGAAAATATAAAAGATTCCAAGGGCGGAGAACCCGTCTCCTACCATCATCAGAAGCCTCCGGTCATAGCGGTCAGCCAACACGCCTGCCGGAACGCTCAAAAGCAGCGTAGGAAGAAAGGCCAATAGGCTCACCAGAGCCATATTCGCGGCGCTGCCCGTCTGCCGGAACACATAGACGCCAAGGCCAAAGCTGGTCAGCCCGCTTCCGATGGAGGACACCAATTCTCCTGTCCATAACAAAAGAAACCGATGATAATTGCGTTTTCTGTTCATATCGTTATTCCTTTCACTTACATTTCTCAATCTTAGATAAGATCATACAAGAAAACCTGTTTGACGGATAGGCGTGTTTTGCAGAAGATTGTGTCTGTTTTATAGCTTCTTACTCGTTGGACACTTTGAACACCTTACAATAAAAAGGCAGAGCGTGAACACCATTCTGATGTCACGCTCTGCCTGTATAGTGCCGGTAAGCAATATGTCTTTCTGATTAGCACTCCTGCCAGAGCCGTGCGTATTTCTGTGCATACTCCTTGTCCCAAAACTCAGGGCACTTCTGATAACCCTCCTCCGGGCGAATGAAGGTCGAAAAGCCGATGAAGGTTATGGCCGGCTTGTGTTCATATGTAACTTTTATTTGCGTATCTCCTTTATTGAATATGAATGACTCCTTTTGCGTGACGGGCTTTCACAACAATCGTGTAGACACCGCTTTCCCGAATGTTCACTGTAAACTCCGTGATTTCTTTCCCGTTTCCACGGTAAATCGTTGTCCCGTCCGGTGCTTTGATCTCCATGTACAGAAAGCCTTTCTCTGTTTCAAATTGAATCTGAAGGACATCCCCCTCGTGAAGCTCCAGCGTGTGCAGATCGGTTCCGTTCATCTTCTCGATATCCAGCAAATAGGCATCTGGGTTTTTTACACGGCTGCCCGTGAAGCCCTCCTGATTGGAACAGAACAGGAATACGGTAATCCCTGAAAGAACCAGCAGGGGAAGCACGATCAAAATAGCTTTATTCCTTTTCGTCATTGTCTTCACCCCGAGTTTCCTTTTTGATACAGGTTCCGATAGCCAGACCGATCAGCATACCCAAGGAGATGCCGATGCCGGAATTATTTCCAAAGGTGGTGCCAATGGCTGTGCCAAAGCACATCCCAAGACACATACCCTCTGTTCCATAATCATCGCTTTTCTTTTCTTTCTTTTTCTTACCCGTGCTTCTTGCGAAAAACACTGCCAGAAGCAATCCCATTGCGATCCATGGCAGCGCCGCACGAAGAAAATCAAATACATGCTCCATAATCAAAAATTCTCCTTCTTTATCATTTCAGAAAGCCGACCTCTCCGAACTGCAACTGATACAAAAATATCCAACAAAATCGAGCTTCCAGCCGTTCAACAGTATAAAGCCCACGCACAGTAAAGCGGTATACCCAAAACCACAGAACAGAGCAATCATCACGCAGGCACATTCCATGGGCGATCACTCCCGTGCCAGCCGTTCTTCTCCCAATAACCATGATCCGGCTCCATGGGCGGAAAATGCTTGTGGGCAAACCGCATCAGATAAAACCACTTTTTTGCCCGGTTGTTGCAGCCACGCTTACCCGCATTTTTCCGGATCCGGCAGGCCAGCCGGTCTGTCTTCCTTTGGATCTTCCGCAGGATCCTTTCCGGGATCTCGTCTGCCTTGGTCGCCTGCACGCCAAAGCCCAGCTTATATACTTTGCGGATTCCCCACATTTCCAGACTGTCAGCCATATCCTGCACGGTGCTTTTCATTCCTCCGCCGGCAGCAGTGGATATGGCAACCGCCTGCTTCCCGCTCATTTCAGGCAAAGGCCTGTGGATTACCCACCATGTCCCAAAGTGATCCAGAAAGTTCATCATCGAACCAGTGGCGTGATACACATACACCGGGCTTTCCAGGATCAGCAGGTCTGCATCCAGAATCGCTGTGACCAGCGGCTCCAGTTCTTTGTAATGCGGACAATGGCTCAGGTCAGTTTTGAAACAGGTATAGCATCCAAGGCAAGACTTGTTAAAATCCCTCGGCAGGAAGAACTCGCGAAGCTCTCCACCCACCTTATTCGCAAGTTCTCTTGCCGCCATACAGGTACTCCCCTCATGGCTCTGGCCGTGTATAATGACAATTTTCATCAGATCAATCCTCTCTCTGGTTTATTTCCGTTTTCTGCTTACACTCTATATTCTACAAAAGTGTTCCAACTACATATAGGTACTTTTTATATCCGTATGTGTCCGTTTTATAGATACTGTGCCTGTTTTCCATAATTCCGTCACTTCAAAGACTTTTGTCCCTTGGCTCATCATATGAAATCCTTTCTTTTTATCATCCACTACCTATCGTTCGTTAGTCAATAAGGGATATGTTTTTTCTTTCCGTCCAAAGAGTGATTTGCCATGAGCCATCCTGAATGTTTCTCCTGTATGTAAAACAGCAACTTCACCCGTCAGGATAAAACTGCTGTTCTCTACCTGTTAACCAACCTTTTTCAGAACCTCTTATTCCAGCGTCACTTTTCTTCTGTTTCCACACATTTGTCTGAAAACTCCTTTGCACTTTCCAGATTCTGATAGTCTATTCTCTTTGCTCCGTCACGGCGCCTTTCCCAACCGGCATATATACTGGAGTTTGCACCGCTTACCAATTCAATAGCCTGCCATATTGTTGCTTTTCAGCTGCTTTGTTGATCGTATCATCATAAAAAACGCGATCCCAAGCACAATCATACAGACGCACCCTCCCGTAATTCCTGTCATAATCTGCCTTCGCCGCAGACATGACAGGGCTTTTATATTTCCGATATTTTACAACATCTCTTACCGCATTAATAATGTTACATAACGCATATATTGCCATCACATAAATCAAATATCCGGCATATTCAAAACCTTCGTTTTTTCTGAGCACAAGAATCACAACACCGGACAGAGCAGTGTTCATCAGCATTAAGATTACACCGCATAGCCGATACCATAGGGTTATTTCAGAAGTGTCCTTCGCCAAAGTAGTCGTTCCTTTTCCGGCTGTCGTGTTTAACAGACCGGCTTCTTTCACTTTACCAAATTGCCGACGTACCATTACCGGATTACAGCCCGTGCTCTCTGCAATCATAGCACCGCTGATCTTTTGTCCGCTGGAAATAGAAATCAAAATCAAAATCTGAACCGAAACCGTAAATTGTGTATTCATCCGCATAGCATTCCCTCCACTTATATTTTAATGCATTGTAACAAAAATGCCAGAATCTGTTTAAATGATTCCGGCATTCTTATTTTTGTTATGATGAATGAATCATTCAAAAATAGCACATTTCTAACCCTCTGGGAAATTACCTTCTCTTCCCGGTCATTTCCTCTACCGTAAGCTTCATTACAACCGTTCGCGGTACGATAGCTGTTCCAAATTCAAAATGATTTTCATGATAACGATCTGTCAGTATTGTCAAAGCCTCCATTTTATCCTCCTCAGGCAAAATATCAATTCTCCCTTTTCCGATCACACTTTCATACTTCATAGTACATTCTGCTTTGTTTTCATCAAACACAAGCTGATGAGAACAATCCATCTCAAAAGAAGCACGATTATCTCTTTTGAGGATTTCATATTTTCTGCCCTGATTTGCTCCGTGAAAATATAGAATCACTTTTCCATTATCCACTTTCATACCAAAATTGACCGGAAGAATATAAGGATAATCATCATCATTCAGTGCAAGTCTGCAGACATCACATTTTTCCATAATTTTCACTATTTCATTAAAATCAGTAATTTCTCTGTCCTTTCTTCTCATTCTGTCCTCCTTTATTTTCAGAAAAACTGCCGGGAAAACCGGCAGTTCTGCAAATACTCAAATTATATTTTCAACTATTTCCCTGGCCTTTATCGTCTTATGGATTGTGCCATTCTGTGATACGTATGACGAATTCCCCTTATGGCAACACTGTATGCCATAATATTCTCTGGAAGCGCCATACCAACATAACCGGAATCACCGATGTGATGTATATCTGTTCCTGTCATTTTACATTCAAGAGCAATGCGGCGAATGGTTTCCACATCTGCCCCTTCCTGCGATGTACCAATGGAAGTAATTGTAAGTTTCTCAAGACTGTGCGCATAGCTGACCAGCCCACGAATATACTCTGTCGTGATCCCTGGAACCGTTCCTGGCGCCGGCATAAGAATAATATCCGCTCCTGCCTCAGCAAACTGCCTGATATCTTCTCTGGTAATGATGTTTTCGCCACCTTCTCCAATCACACCGGAAGCATGCATCTTTCCTGCAGCAAGCACAATTTTATCCCCTATTTCCGCCGAAATAGCCTTCAGAGAAGAAGTAATGGCTTCATTACTCACGCCGTTTCCTGGGTTTCCCGTCAGTACAATCATATCCACACCCATTTCTTGCGCAAGAACAGCATTTTCAACTGTAGCATAGCGACCAGCGCTCATAGCCCACAATGTCTCGTTGTTTTCAGAAGCATACCCGTCTTCCACTGGTTCCAGATTGATTCCCACCAGTCGTCCTGTCAGACGCTTTACTTCCCGAACCGTATCCTCCTTTTTTACAGGAGGCAGAGCAAGAATCATCGGATTCTGTACATCAAACATGTTCAGCAAAATCATATCTGCTCCCATCGATGCTGCAAATTCAGCATTTGTAACATCTGTCAACAGCGGAATGGTTATTCCAATCGTTTCACTGGCCAACATTCTGCCCTCACTACCTGCGATTGCTGTGATGAATTCTTCTTTTGACAGATGAATCAATTCTTCCGGTGTCATATTTAAAATTCTTTTTGACATGTCATTCCTCCCTGGTTCTATACTTTACGTATTTTCATTGCGACATCTCTAAATACCATTATGGTCCCTGTAAATGACTTAATTATACCAGAAAACATGTCTAAAGTACAGAGATTCTCTTTATCTCTCATCCAGGGTCTGAAAATCGATATGATGTCCCACATATTTATAGGCTGGACGAATTATTTTACTGGTGTTGATCAATTCTTCCAATCGATGAGCACTCCACCCTGGCATACGGGCAATTGCAAAAATTGGAGTGAAGAGTTCTTCCGGAATACCAAGCATGGAGTATACGAATCCACTGTAAAAATCAACGTTCGCACAGACATTTTTAAAAACCTTTCTGTGTTCCATAATCTGTTTTCCAGCCAGACGTTCCACTCTGTCATAAAGCTCAAACTCATCCATCATCCCCTTTTCTTCCGCAAGCGCACGTGCAAAACGTTTCAAAATCACTTCACGCGGATCCGATAAAGTATAAACAGCATGCCCCATGCCATAGATTAATCCGGAATGATCAAACACTTTTTTATCCAGAATCAGCTGCAGATAGCGTGCAATTTCTTCGTCATTCTTCCAGTCATGAATATGTGCCTTAATATCTGCGAACATATTCTGAACTTTCAGATTTGCACCGCCGTGACGTGGTCCCTTCAGGGAACCAATGGATGCAGCCACAGAAGAATAAGTATCTGTTCCGGAAGAGGTCACTACATGCGTTGTAAAAGTTGAATTATTTCCTCCCCCATGTTCTGCATGCAAAACCAACGCAATATCAAGAACCTTTGCCTCCAGTTCCGTATATTTTCCATCCGGACGCAGCATCAGCAAAATATTTTCTGCAAGAGACAGACCTTTTTGTGGATTACGAATATACAGAGTTTCGTCTCTGCGAAAATGACGGTATGCATGGTATGAATAAACAGAAATCAGCGGAAGTTTTGCAATTAATTCCAGAGACTGGCGCAGTACATTTCCTGCTGTGATATTCTCCGGATTAGAATCATACGTATACAAAGTAAGAATACAACGCTGCATGGAATTCATGATATTGGCATTGGAAGCTTTCATAACGACATCGCGTACAAAGCGGCCACTCAAACACTGAAGTTCAAACATGACATTAAGGAACATATCCAGCTCCTGTCTATTCGGCAGCTTCCCAAACAACAGAAGATAAATGGTCTCTTCAAACCCGTATTTTCTCCCCTGCAGTCCATCTACAATATCATTTACATTAATTCCCTGGTAATACAGCTTTCCTTCTGATGGTATTCTGCGACCATTAATCAAATCATACGCACAGACATCCGAAATCTCTGTCAGGCCGGTCAACACACCTTTCCCCGCCGAATCACGCAATCCTCTTTTCACATCATATTCAAGATAGAGATTCGGATCAATACGGTGATTTTTCATCAATTCACATTCCAATGCATCCATATCTTTTTTTAATTCTTCCATATCTTCCAGTTGCATCATCTCATTTTTTGCCATACATATCCCTCATTTCCTGTAACAAAAGAAAAAACACCCATTGCGATAGATCAGTTACATCATCGTAATCGGTGTTTATGTCACATATTTCATATATTTTTTTATATTACACGAATTCCGGTGGAAATACAAGCATTTTCTTGTTTTTTCTTTCATACATTATGCCAGATCTGTCCTTGATAAAGCAATAGTATCATCTGGCATATTCAAAGTTCGTCTTCAACGAGATACCGTTTTTCAATAACAGTATTTTTTGAAAGCACAATTTTTCTGCGCCATCAGACAAAAAACACTTTTCATTCCACTCAGGAAATGTTATAACATACCTGTCCGGTCAGGCTCTTCAAAAGAACAGAATCTTTTCAGTCCTGTATTACTTCACATCAAAAGAATAAACTTTACAAAAGAAAGGCGGATCCCCATGATATTCGGACTCGGTACACTCATTAACACAGCAGCCGTCGTACTTGGCAGCGCTCTCGGATTATTACTGCATAAAGGAATAAAAAAAGATCTTCAAAATGCTCTTATGTGTGGCTGCGGCGTTGCTACCATCTTTATCGGTATTGCCGGAACTCTTCAAGGTATGCTTGTAATTGAAAATGGTGCGATTTCTACGCAGGGCAGTATGCTTCTGATTTTTTCACTTGTGCTTGGAGGATTTTTCGGGGAACTGATTGATATCGAAAAACACATGGATTCGCTTGGCACGACTCTCCGAAATCTGTTTCACGCGCAAAACGATACCCGTTTTGTAGATGGATTCGTAAATACCTCTCTGATCATCTGTGTAGGTGCCATGGCAATTGTCGGTTCCATACAGGATGGCCTGAATGGTGATGCCTCCATGCTTACAGCAAAGGCCGTACTGGATTTTGTGGTCGTTCTGATTCTGGCTTCCACCTATGGTATCGGGGTTATGTGCTCGGCACTGGCTATTCTGGTTTACGAAGGCGGACTTACACTGATTGCACATTTTGCCGGAACTTTTATCAGCGATGCCCTCATCAATAATCTTTCGTATATAGGCTCTGCATTGATTTTTTGCGTTGGCATTAATATTGCTTTCGGAAAAAAATTTAAAGTAGGAAACATGCTTCCCGCACTTCTGATTCCTATCCTGTACGCCTTCATCAATGGATTCCTGCCCTGAAATCAGGAATCTTTTTTATTCCCTTTTTTCTTCTTTCTACATATCATATAGAAAAAACGAAAAGGAGCAATGTAATGACAAATCATCCAGAATGCAGAAAGCAAAAACACGTCCATGAACTTACCGGAAGCACCAGAATCTTTCAGGAATGTGAAGGATGTCATAATCATAGATTCTGCACGGTAACAGGAGAGGCCATGCCCATCCCCGGCAAAAAAGATCACTTTAAAGAACTATGCAACACGGAATGCAACACGAAATAAAAAAACCCTTGATATTCAAGGGTTTAAACCTGCCGCAGACCGGAATCGAACCGGTACGGGTATCACTACCCACGGGATTTTAAGTCCCGGGCGTCTGCCAGTTCCGCCACTACGGCATATTCAATATTTAATTGAAAATGGGACCTATAGGGCTCGAACCTATGACCCTCTGCTTGTAAGGCAGATGCTCTCCCAGCTGAGCTAAGATCCCATAAACGACCCAGATCGGACTCGAACCGACGACCTTCGCCGTGACAGGGCGACGCTCTAACCAACTGAGCCACTGGGCCTTTTTAAAAGGTAATGTACCTTCAAAACCGCATACAGATTACTCTATCCATCTTAAACATCTCTTCTATCCTGCTTCCGCTTTCCCTGAACCTTGCAGCTTCCGCTGCACGGTTAAGCCTTCGACCTATTAGTGACAGTCAGCTCCATGCATTGCTGCACTTCCACCTCTGCCCTATCTACCTCGTCGTCTTCAAGGGGTCTTACCGCTTCTGCGGGGGATATCTCATCTTGAGGGGGGCTTCACGCTT
>JALEJP010000042.1 GCA_022769625.1 Lachnospiraceae bacterium
ACAGAATGCTCTGCCGCACCTCCGCTTCGTCATCCACCAGCATGATATTGTAAAGCATTTCTCTTACCTCCAAACATTGCTCCCTTGCTGCCTACAGACACTGAAGCACTTCTTTTAAATTTGCCGCCGGCAGAAGCCGGATCCCCGTTATCCTTTGTGCGGACTGCAGACACACACGCGGCAGAATCACCGTTTCAAATCCAAGTTTTTTCGCCTCTGCCACCCGCTGCTCCGCCATACTCACCGCACGGATTTCTCCGCTCAGCCCAACCTCACCGAAGGCCAGGGTTTTTTCGTCAATGGCATGATCCCGATAGCTGGAAATCAGCGCCAGAACAATGGCAAGATCAATGGCAGGCTCATTCATGCGGATTCCGCCGGCTATATTGATATAAGCATCACAGGTGGACAAATGCAGTCCAAGCCGCTTCTCAATCACAGCCATCAGCAGATTCACACGGTTGTAATCCGTACCGGCAGCTGTTCTGCGGGGTATAGCAAGATTGCTTTTGCAGACCAGTGCCTGTACCTCCACAAGAACCGGTCTGGTTCCTTCCATAGAACACGCCACAATGGATCCGGAAGCACCCTCCGGTTTTCCTCCCAGCATAAATTCCGATGGATTTTCCACTTCCACCAGTCCCTCCCGGCGCATCTCAAAGACACCGATCTCATTGGTGGAGCCAAAACGGTTTTTCACCCCCCGCAGGATCCGATAGGCTGCATGCCGGTCTCCTTCAAAATAAAGTACTGTGTCGACCATGTGTTCCAGTACACGGGGACCTGCCACAACCCCTTCTTTTGTCACATGTCCCACAATAAAAATGGAGATCCCAAGACCTTTTGCAATCTGCATAAACACGGAAGTGGCCTCTCTGACCTGAGAAACACTTCCGGGCGCGGATGAGACTTCCTCCTGATACATCGTCTGAATGGAATCAATAACAACGATCTGCGGTCTGCTGTTCTCAAGCACTCCCCGGATCACCGAAAGATTTGTCTCACACAGCAGCAGCATGTTATTCCCGAAATCACCGATACGCTCTGCACGCAGCTTGATCTGGGAAAGAGACTCCTCGCCGGAGATATACAGCACCTTTTTTCCATACTCTGTCAAATTTCTGCAAACCTGCAAAAGCAGCGTAGATTTTCCGATACCGGGATCTCCGCCCACCAGGACCAGAGAGCCTGCAACGATTCCGCCTCCCAGCACACGGTCCAGCTCGCCAAGTCCCGTAGATGTCCGGATTTCTTCTGCTGTTTCAATGCCGGAGAGCTTTACCGGCCTGGCTTCATGAATACGGGCAGCCAGATTTTCTGTCTTTTTTGTGCTGCCTCCGGTCTTTCCTGTCACTACGGTTTCCTCCACAAACGAGTTCCATTCCCTGCAGGAGGGACATTGACCCATCCATTTTGCAGACTCATACCCGCAGTTCTGACAGAAGAATACAGTTGATTTTTTCGCCATCTTTTTTCCTTTCCTGTTTCTTTACGGAGGGTTCCTGTATCCCGACGTTGAAAAAGGGAGTGCCCATTTTCGACACTCCCCGTTTTATCATTTACTGTCTCAGATTTTTTCAATACGGACAGCTACCTTATCTGCACTGTCGAGTTCCACACTGAGCACCAGTTTGCCGCCCAGATTTGTTTTCATCTCGCCTATTTCCTTGTCATCCACAAATACCTGATAGCTGGTTTCCTCCTCCAGCTCCACAGTAATCTGTGCATCCGTCGGTCCTTCTACTTCAAAACTCATACCGCCTTCCGTCGCCTTTAAATGACCGACCGCTGTACCCGGAACAGATTCATAGACAAACATGCCGTTCCGCTCAAGCTTTGTAATTTCCTTAAAGGTCTTTACTTTATACAAATCGCCGTCATGTTCAAAATCTGACTTTTTTGCTTTTGAAGACAGCTCATAATTTCCAAAACTGATCGTTCCATCTGCTTCTGTGCGTATTAATTCACTTACTACTGACATCCTTATGCCCTCCTGGTCTTGTCCTTTTACAGCCATGTCACAAACAGCTGCATCCTGTTATCTTTTGCCGGGATATCGTCTGGCATTCCGGCGATATCCCAACGGTTAATTTATTTTATCATAACTGAACATACTATTCCAGCAATTTTTCATCTCTCACAGTAAATTTAATTTCTTCTTTAGAAACGCCCACCAGAACCTTATCACCGGCTTTGACATGGCCTTCCAGTATCTCCTGTGCCAGTGCATCCTCCACTTTTGTCTGAATGGCACGTTTTAAGGGACGTGCACCGTATTTCGCATCATATCCAGCCTTTGCAATCAGATCTCTGGCTGCCGCGGAAACCTTCAGTGTGATATCCATCTGTGCAAGGCAGCGGGCAGCAAACTGATGCAGAAGAATCTCTGCAATCTGTCCGATGTTTTCCTGGTTCAGTGCGTGGAATACAAGAATCTCGTCAATCCGGTTCAGAAACTCCGGTTTAAAGATCCGGCGCACCTCCTCCATCACACTGCTCTTCATCGCTTCATAATTATGCTTTTCGTCATCTGCGGAAGCAAAGCCCAGACGCTTTGGTGCAATAATGGACTGTGCTCCTGCATTGGAGGTCATAATCAGGATGGTATTTTTGAAATCCACCTGGCGTCCCTGAGAGTCCGTAATATGGCCGTCATCCAGTACCTGCAGAAGAATATTAAACACGTCCGGATGCGCCTTTTCAATTTCATCAAATAAAATCACAGAATAAGGATTACGCCGTACCTTCTCAGACAGCTGTCCGCCTTCCTCGTATCCCACATAGCCCGGAGGGGAACCAACCAGTTTGGACACACTGTGTTTTTCCATATACTCTGACATATCTACCCGGATCATGGCATCCTCACTGCCAAATACGACCTCTGCCAGCGCTTTGGAAAGCTCCGTCTTGCCAACTCCCGTAGGACCAAGAAACAGGAAGGAACCGATGGGGCGCTTGGGATCCTTCAGTCCGACCCTTCCCCGTTTAATCGCTTTGGCAACCGCGGTCACTGCTTCGTCCTGCCCGATCACACGCTTATGCAGCGTCTGCTCCAGACGCAGAAGTCTGCTGGATTCCTTTTCCGTGAGACGATTCACCGGGATCTTTGTCCATGCGGAAACCACATCCGCCACATCCTCCTCTGTGACCGTAAATTTCTTTCCGGTCCGTTTTTTATCCAGCTTTTTCTGCTCTTTTTTCAGCTGCTCCTGATACTCCTCCTGCTCCTTCTGAAGGCTGGATGCCCCGGCAAAATCCTGCCGTTTGATCGCCTCCTCCTTCGCCATACAGGTATGCTCAATCTTTTCCCTGAGTTTCTCCAGACGGCCTGCAGCCTGATAACCCCGCAGCTGCTTTCTGGAAGCGGACTCATCCATCAGATCAATTGCCTTGTCCGGCAGATACCGGTCACTGACATAGCGTCTGGACAGCTTTACCGAAGCCTCCAGTGCCTCATCGGAGATGGTAACCCTGTGATGCTGCTCATAGTAGGGACGGATCCCTTTTAATATTGCAAGTGTCTCCTCCTCACTGGGCTCTTCCACCATCACCGGCTGGAAGCGCCGCTCCAGTGCCGGATCTTTTTCAATGTATTTTCGGTATTCCTCAATCGTCGTGGCACCGATCAACTGGATCTCCCCTCTGGAAAGGGAGGGTTTCAGGATGTTGGAAGCATCCATGGCTCCTTCCGCGCCGCCGGCACCGATGATCGTATGCAGCTCATCAATGAACAGCAGCACATCCCGGCTGTTTCTCACTTCCTGGATGACCTTTTTGATCCTCTCCTCAAACTCTCCCCGATATTTGGAGCCGGCAACCATACTTGCCATATCCAGTGTGACCACACGCTTATTCTGTACGGTTGGCGGCACCGCACCCGTAACGATGCGCTGGGCCAGTCCTTCTGCGATCGCCGTCTTTCCAACGCCCGGTTCTCCAATGAGACATGGATTGTTCTTTGTCCTGCGGCTTAAGATCTGCAGGATCCGCTCGATCTCCGCATCTCTGCCAATGATCGGATCCAGCTCCCCCGCTGACGCCAGATCCGTCAGGTCTCTGCTGTACTGATCCAGCACCGGTGTGGAGGTTCCTTCTGCCTGTGCCTTTGCATTCTGGGTCAATTCTTTGTACATGGATTCATCTACACCCATTGCATGCAGAATATCCAGATAAAGCTTGCGCAGATCCACATCCAGCGTGTGCAGCAGCCTGGCAGCCACACACTCGGTATCTTTGATGAGCGCCATCAGTATATGCTCTGTCCCCACTTTCTCCATATGAAAAAAATCTGCCTCATACACACTGTTATCCAGAATCATCTGTGCTCTTGGCGTGTAGCCTTCCTCTTCAAAGGCGGTGTCCCCCTCTGAAGTGATCAGATTTGTGATCAGCGCCGTAATCTTTTCAATCTCAACACCGTGTCCGGCCAGAAGTGCTGCCGCTGTACCTTCCTCTTCCTCCAGAAGCCCGATCAGCAGATGCTCCGAACCTACGGCACCGTTTCCATTGGTTTTCGCTGCCTTTCCTGCCAGCTTTAATGCTTTGTTTGCGTTTTCCGTAAAGCGTTCACGCATGTATAAATCCTCCTGTCCTGCCGCATGTCCTCCTACTGAGGCTCATACTCGGCAAATATCTCGTCTACCAGATTGTGTACTTCGTCTGCGGTTATATTTTTGCAGTATGCCTTTGCCAGCAGCACGCGAAGATTCTTTTTCATCTCCTCCAGTGCCTCCAGCTTATCCACATCCAGAGCAATCACAGCACCCTTACGTCGGTCGATCGTCAGAAATCCTTCCTGACGCAGAACAGAATATGCTTTATTCACTGTATGCATATTAATTCCGATGTCATCTGCAAGCTGGCGCACAGACGGGAGGGAATCTCCCTCCTGAATCATGGAAGTGGCAATCCCCAGAATAATCTGATTGCGAAGCTGCATATACAGCGCTTCTTCACTCTGAAAATCAATCTTTATGATCATGGTTTCACCCTCTTTGGTCGCAGTCCGATATCCGGACATTCCTTTTCTTCTACAGAAACGTGATATGTTTTGCGTATCACGCTGCTGATTGGCGGTCCTCTGATGACCAGACAAAAAATGCCGCAAAATGCAGGTGTGTGACGGCCTTTTGCAGCATTTCTGTTATATGTATGATAGCATAGCTACCTCATATGGTCAAGTTTATTATTCCGGCAGGAATAATTCATTTTTTCTTGGCTCTGCACAGAGCTTCTTCATTTTTTTCTGCGCCATCTGATACATCAGACCGCCAGCCTCCCTGGAATGCTGCGGACAGACATACACACAGCGCATACAGGAAATGCAGAGCTCCTCATCTGTCTTTTTCGGGTTTTCCAGAGAAATGGCTCCCACCGGACATTCTCTGGCACAGATTCCACATTCATTACACTGTTTGCCTGGCTTCGGTTTCAGAGGAACACCTTTATATTCCCGATAAGGTCGGTTTCCCGGCAGAGCAAGTGTCACCCCTCCTGCGATATCATCGATCTCATCCAGCGCTTTCTGAATCTGCCCCGCAAAATTCCAGATTTCCTTGCGGTCCTCATCATCCGGCCTTCCTTTTGCAATGTCATGAAAAATCGAATGCTCTGTCACAGCAGCAATGGCTGCCACCGGAACAAATCCACTCTGCCGCACAATGTGGCGCATCTCCAGAAGCGTGTCATCGTATGCCCGGTTTCCATAGGTTACCACCAGAACGGCAGGTGTATTGCTGCCGCGCATGTGTTCGAAACGTTTTGCTGCTGTTTCCGGTACTCTTCCACCAAAGGAGGGAACTCCGAAAAATACAAGCTCATCATCCCCGAAGCTGTATTCCTCCTGTTCGGATCCTGCTCCGGTCAGATTAATCTCACGGATTGTTGCCTCATAATCATCGGTCCACCTTTTTCCCATACGTTCCAGAACACTCTTTGTACTTCCCGTTGGGCTGAAAAACACCAGATTTATTTTTGCTGTTTTCATACCTTCATCCTTCTCTCTTAAACTCTGTATCTGTCAAAAGTTTATCTTTCGCTTTCTGTTCCGGATCCTGGAACATAGAAAACAGATCCTGCATCCCGTTTATGGAGGCGGCACAGTCCGTAACCTCTCCAAAACCGTAGGAAGCATAGACGAAGGGAACGCCAGCCTCCCTGGAAGCGTCACAGTCTCCCTGTGTGTCACCTATGTAAACCGGCGCTTTGAGACCGTTTCGTTCCACCAGCATACGCATGTTTTCTGCCTTGCCCTGCTTCGTGTTTCCATAACACTCAATGTCTGTGATACAGTCCCCAAGTCCTGCCTTTTTCAGAAACAATTCAATATAACCGCTCTGGCAGTTGCTGACAATAAACAGCCTGTGCCCCATGCACAGTTTGCGGATGACCTGACGTACCTGCGGATAACAGATATCCGTCTCGTTTTCCTCCAGGACCTGATGCTCGTAGATACAGCATTTTGTCATGATCTTTTCTCTTGTCTCTTCCGTGGCATCCGGCAGAAGACATCTGGCAATGACAGCCATTGTTTTGCCAAACAGCCCTTTCAGCTCGTCCGACGTCACGATTCGATCCGGATACCCGCACTCGGAAACTGCTTTTGTCCAGGCCTTCGCCACCAGACCTGTACTGTCCCACAGGGTACCGTCCACATCAAAAATGATTCCATCTGTATACATGTCTGTTCTCCTGATCGTAAATTCATACCTGTTTCTTTTTTGAAAGCAAAATCGTTATCTTTACCATCATACGCAATTTGCAGAGAATAATCAAGCTATTTCCTCTGTCATTGTATTTCATCCACAGGCTTTTCCTTTAATAGTCAATTCCAAGCACAGGAACCGCCCCGTACACGCGGGTCTCATCCTTTGTCTCATCGTAATACATGGCAATGTTTACATTGACTGTCTTTTTCCCCTGTCTGACATACTCCTTCAGATAAGGTGTATATCCGTAAATCGTATACAGCTGCATATCCCTGTTTTCCGTCACCACACTGGCATCCAGATCCTGAAGCAGTCTGTCCGCAATCTGATTCCGTTTTGCAAGACTTAAATTTCCTGCATAGTTTCCACTTACAAGGGCAGAGCTTCGCACAGTCTCCATATCCTCATCCAGGATACTTTTCAGCCTGCGCCGCACACGAAGCGCCATTTCCAGATCACTGTCCATGGAAATATGGACAAGCAGGGTCTGTCTGGTAATTTCACCCTTCTCACGCCAGGTTACAAGGCGCAGAGAGGTATCCGCATTGGCTCCATCCTTTTGCAGAACCGTTGTCTGGCTGTTTTCTCCGTACGTGCGATAAACGACAATATGGTCATAAATACCAAGCTCCTCTGCTATTTCACGGAGATATTCCTCACGCTGCTCCAGCATAATGATTTTCTTTTTCTCTGTAAGCTGGCCATAGTATTCCACGATCCCTTCCCGCTCTGTGTCCCCAATGGCAGAAAAAACCTGTGCGACCGTTGTCTCCTTCGCCTCATTTTTTGTGGCAAAAAGCTGCATACCCGCCATCATCCACAGAATCAGAAGAAAAATCACACCAATCCGCCGAAACCACCGATACATTCCAATCCCTCCAACTGTTTTTTGAAGTGTTAACGGAATATAGATTTTTATACATTCTGCATACGGAAAGATACAACAAAAGGGCTGCCGACAGATCACAGTCTGTACAACAACCCTTTTCACATCTTATTCACAGCCATCCATGTGATCGCAGCGAAAACAATCCCTCTGTCTGCTGCTATTTTTTTCCGCTTACGTGGTCTGCCAGCTCCATACGAACCAGGGCTTTGTGCAGAGCAAGCTCTGCCCTTGTCATATTCAGGTTGGCATCGTTCGTCTGAAGTCTGCGCTCTGCGCGTATCTTTGCCTCCTCAGCACGGCGGACATCGATCTCATCCGGCCACTCGGCCACTTCTGCAAGAATGGTGATTTTATCCCCTAAAATCTCCATAAATCCGGCATGGAGTGCGGCCTCTTTTTTGCCATCCTCCTCCGTGATGATGGCAATGCCAGGCTCCAGCACCGTTGTCAGCGGAATGTGATTTTTATAGATACCGATTTCACCCTCCACGGTATTGAGCTCCAGCATCTTTGCCTTTCCGGTATAGAATACACGGTCCGGTGTAATGATTTCCAGATCAAATAAATTATCTGCTGCCATCTGTACACCTCCCTATTTCATGCGGGCGGTTACATCATCAATGGAGCCTGCATTCAGGAAATAACTCTCCGGAATATCATCATGCTTGCCGTCCAGAATCTCCTGGAAGCCCCGGATGGTCTCAGAAAGCGGCACATAACGGCCATCCATACCGGTAAACTGTGTTGCCACAAAGAACGGCTGGGACAGGAAACGCTGTACCTTTCTGGCACGGTTTACGACCAGTTTGTCCTCCTCTGACAGCTCATCCATACCGAGGATCGCGATAATATCCTGCAGCTCTTTGTATTTCTGCAGAATCTCCTGCACACCGCGGGCTGTGCGATAGTGCTCCTCACCCACGATACGCGGATCCAGAATGCGTGAGGTGGAATCCAGCGGATCCACTGCCGGATAAATACCCAGCTCCACGATGGAACGGGAAAGTACCGTAGTCGCATCCAGATGGGCAAATGTAGTCGCCGGAGCCGGGTCTGTCAGGTCATCCGCAGGCACATAAACAGCCTGTACCGATGTGATGGAACCGCTCTTGGTGGATGTGATACGCTCCTGAAGCGCACCCATCTCCGTCTGCAGGGTTGGCTGATAACCAACGGCGGACGGCATACGTCCAAGCAGGGCGGAAACCTCGGAACCTGCCTGCGTAAAACGGAAAATATTATCAATAAACAAAAGTACGTCTTTTCCGGCCTGATCACGGAAATACTCCGCCATGGTAAGACCCGTAAGACCCACACGCATACGTGCTCCCGGGGGCTCATTCATCTGACCAAATACCATGGTCGTTTTGTTGATAACGCCGGACTCTTCCATTTCATGGTAAAGATCGTTTCCCTCACGGGTACGCTCTCCAACACCGGTAAATACGGAATAGCCGCCGTGTTCTGTTGCAATATTGTGGATCAGCTCCTGAATCAGTACTGTCTTGCCGACACCTGCACCTCCGAACAGACCGATTTTACCACCCTTCTGATAAGGGCAGAGCAGGTCAACAACCTTAATACCCGTCTCCAGAATCTCCGCAGATGTGGACTGTTCCTCAAAAGACGGTGCATTCCGGTGAATTGGGAAATACTCCACACCGGAAGGTGCCGGTTTATTGTCGATGGGATCGCCGGTTACATTAAAAATACGTCCCAGCGTCTTTTCACCAACCGGAACACGAATCGGTCCTCCGGTAGCCATGGCCGGCATACCGCGCACCAGACCATCCGTGGGACCCATGGCGATGCATCGCACTGTATCATCACCCAGATGCTGTGCAACCTCCGCTGTCAGACGGCTTCCGTCCGGTGCCGCAATATGAATGGCATCGTAGATTTTCGGAAGTGTGCCTGCCGGAAACTTGATATCAAGAACCGCACCGATAATCTGAGTGATCTTGCCTTGAATTTGTTCTGCCATATTTCCTCCTAGTGCCGCATTCACTGCGGCATAATATCAGGGATGGGCGAAAGTATTCTTTCGACCGTTCCTCCTAGTGCCGCATTCACTGCGACATCCTCTTTTTACTCTACTGCCTCGGCGCCTGCAATGATCTCCGTCAGCTCCTGTGTAATGGAACCCTGTCTTGCACGGTTATACTGCAGTCCCAGACTTTCAATCATATCCTCTGCATTGCTGGTAGCCGAATCCATCGCCTGCATACGCGCACCATTCTCACTGGCTACGGCCTCCGTCAATGCGCCATACAGAAGACTTGTTATATATTTCGGTATAATAATGTCCAGAGCTTCCTCTTCGCCCGGCTTGTAATTCATCGGCGTATTCTTTTCCTTTTCCGAAAGATCTGAAGCTTCAAACTCCACCGGAAGCAGTTTTAAAAGCTTTGGCACATGCACAACCGTATTTTTAAAACTGGTATAGGCAAGATAAATCTCGCCGATCTCACCCTTTTCAAAATCCTCCAGAACCCTGCGGCTGATCTGTGCCGCATCGGAGTAAAGAGGTGCATTGATCACATCACTGTAATCTGCCGCCACAGGATATCCCTTCCGCTCCAGTGCTTCTTTTCCTTTTCCGCCAATGGTGTAGAGACGTAGCTCTTTATCCGCCAGATCTCCTTTGGTAATCAGCTTCACAATATTGGAATTGTACCCGCCTGCAAGACCCCGGTTGGAGGAAATGACAATGACACCTTTTTTATCGGAAGCTCCCGCACGCAGGTATTTGTGATCCACAATACCGGAACGTGCAAGCATACTGGTTACCGTAGCATACATATGATCAAAATAGGGTTTGGACTCCTCTGCTTTCGCTTTCGTCTTCTGCAGCTTTACCGTGGAGACCAGCTTCATCGCCTTCGTAATCTGCTGGGTACTGGCAATACTGTTTCTCCGCCTCTGAATATCTCTCATTGAAGCCATAGTATCATCCTCTCCGCGCTTTAGCTGTTAAATTTCTCCTTGCACTCCGTAATAGCCTGAATCAGCTTCTGCTCCGTCTCATCCGAAAGCACCTTCGTCTCTTTGATGCTTTCCGGAACCTCGGGATACTTTGTCTTCAGATAATCAAACAATGCCGTTTCAAAATCCAGTACCTTCTCGGTCGGGATATCTAGCAGATGCTTTCTGGTAGCCACATACAGAATGATAACCTGATATTCTACCGGCATCGGCTGGTACTGCGGCTGTTTTAAAACCTCACGGATACGCTCGCCCTGTGCCAGCTTCTCCTTTGTATCTGCATCCAGCTCCGAACCAAACTGGGCAAAGGATGCCAGCTCACGGAACTGTGCCAGCTCCACTCGGATGGGCGCTGCAATCTTTTTCATCGCCTTGATCTGAGCAGAACCACCTACTCGTGAAACGGAAAGACCGGCATTGACTGCCGGACGGAAGCCCGCATTGAACATCTCCGTCTCCAGATAAATCTGACCGTCCGTGATGGAAATCACATTGGTCGGAATATAGGCGGAAACATCACCCGCCTGGGTTTCAATGATCGGCAGAGCAGTCAGCGAACCGCCGCCAAGCTCCTCCGAAAGTCTCGCTGCTCTCTCCAGCAGTCTGGAATGCAGATAGAAGACATCACCCGGATAAGCCTCACGTCCTGGCGGACGACGAAGTAGCAGGGACAGGGTACGGTAAGCTGCCGCGTGCTTGGACAGATCATCATAGATGATCAGCACATCTTCCCCGTTTTCCATCCATTCCTCTCCGATGGCACAGCCGGCATACGGAGCAATATACTGCAGCGGTGCAAGCTCACTGGATGTGGAAGCCACAACCGTGGTGTAATCCATGGCACCGTTTTCTTCAAACGTCTTAACAATATTTGCAACCGTAGAAGCCTTCTGACCGATTGCAACGTAAATACATTTTACGCCCTGACCCTTCTGGTTGATGATCGTATCCACAGCAATGGCCGTCTTACCGGTCTGTCTGTCACCGATAATCAGCTCACGCTGTCCTCTTCCGATCGGCACCATGGAGTCAATCGCCTTGATACCTGTCTGGAGCGGGGTATCTACCGCTTTTCTTGAGATTACGCCAGGAGCGACACGCTCAATTTTGCGGAATTTGTCGCTGGCAATGGGGCCTTTTCCGTCGATCGGCTGTCCAAGGGCATTTACTACACGCCCGATCATGCCGTCACCCACCGGAACCTCCACAACCGTACCTGTCGTCTTTACGAGATCTCCTTCCTCGATGCTGGTGGCATCACCCAGAAGAACAACACCTACGTTATCCTCCTCCAGGTTCAGAACCATGCCGTGCACACCGTGCGGGAATTCCAGAAGCTCGCCCTGCATGGCCTTCTCCAGACCGTGAACACGCGCGATACCATCTGCCACCTGAATGACAGTTCCCACCTCCGCAACGGACATATGGGAAGAATATCTCTTAATCTGTTCTTTAATAACAGAACTGATCTCCTCAGGTCTTAAATTCATAAGGTCTCTCCACCTTCTTTCATGCTTTTTTCCTGTTCCGTTTATGCATCCAGAGCAATGCCCATAAGCTGGGTCTTAAGATCCTCCAGTCGGCTTTTTACACTGGTATCTACCACTCTGTCGCCGATGCGGATCACAAGTCCTCCGATCAGGCTTGTGTCTTCCCGATAGGATGCTTCTATTTTTTCATAATCCGTAGTCTCCAGAAGCCGTTTTTCGATTTTATCCTTCTGCTCCCGGCTCAACGGAAACGGTGAAGCCACCTGCGCCACACCGATTTTCTTATATTCTTTTACTTTCGATATAAAATATGCAAAGATGGACTCTCTCTCTGGAAAGCGCCCTTTCTTTACAAGAATCAGCAGGAATCCGGTCATATCATCGGATACGCTCCCCCGAAAGCACTTTTCGATAAATTCCTGCTTTTCCTCACTGCTGATGCCTGGATGACAGATCAGAGTCTCCACATCCGGATTATCGGCCAGAGCCTTTTCTACCGCGTGGATCTCCTCCAGAAACTGATCACACCGGTTCTCCTCCACAGCCAGGTCAAACAGCGCGTCACCGTAAACCTTTGCCGCTAATTTCGCCATGTGTTCTCACCTATTTCCTTCAGAGTGCTCTCCACCATCGTATCCTGAACCTTTGCATCAACTGCACCTGCCACCGCCTTCTCCGCCATCAGGGAAGCGATCGCAATCATCTCTTTCTTCATGTCATCTGCGGCTGCCTTGCGCTCCAGCTCTGCCTGGGCATGTGCCCTTGCAATGATCCTTGCGGCCTCTTCCTTTGCATCCGCAATGATTTTCGCCTCATTGTTCAGTGCTTTCTGCCTTGCCTGCCCCAGGATTTCTTCTGCCTCAGCCTGAATACCGCGAATTCTGGCATCATAATCCTCTTTGAGTTTTCTTGCCTCTTTCTTACTGTCTGCTGCCGCATCAATATCCGCTTTTATCTTATCCTGTCTCTTTTTCAGGAAGTCTCTCGCCGGATTAAACAGCAGATACGAGAGAAAGGTGAACATGACGAACACGGCAAGTGCCAGCAGAACGGCATCATGGATCAGCTGAGGATCCAGATTAAACAGTCGTTCCAACGTTCTGCCCCCTTTTTACAGTTTTCCAAGCAGCGGATTTGCAAACAGCAGAATAAATGCGATTGCAAGACCATACAAACCGGTCGTCTCTGCGACAGCCTGTCCAAGAAGCATGGTTGACATGATGTCACCTTTTGCACCCGGATTACGTCCCACTGCATTTGCGCCGTAGCCGGCTGCAATACCCTGGCCGACACCAGGACCGATACCTGCGATCATCGCAAGACCTGCGCCAATGGCGGAGCATGCCAAAATTAAACCTTCGTTTGTGATCCCGTTCATAAAAATTACCTCCTAAATAATATAATTTAATTACCATTCAAAATCTGCGCCGCAGCCCATATGCCTAATCTTCCTGCGGCATTTTCTGTGTCGTGAATACCATCGTCAGCATACAGAATACATAGGTCTGAATCGCGCCCGAGAAAAGATCAAAATAAATATGAAGAATTCCAGGCCAGCCTATCGCAATCTTCGCAAGCAGCGAGTAAATCAGCGCCATCATGACCGTTCCGGAAAGTACATTTCCGAAAAGACGTAGTGACAGCGAAAACGGTACCGCAATCTCCCCAATCAGGTTGATTGGAAACAGCAGCGGTATCGGCTTGAACAGATCGGTAAACGCTCCAAATTTATTGTATTTCACATTATTGTACTGAATGATGCAAAATGTGATAATACCCAGGGGAAGCGTCACACCATAATCCGCCGTGGGCGGCCGCAGTCCAAACAGACCTGAAATATTGCTGACAAAGATAAAGATAAAAATGGAACCGATATAATTCCGGTATTTGGGTGCATAGCTGCCCATACTGCTCTCTACCATCTTATCCAGCATTTCCACTATCAGTTCCACAATGTTCTGGAAAAACCCGGGAACCTCACTGGCATGGCGCATCGTCCGGTTCGCCGCAACAGCAAATACAAACAGCACCAGCATGACTACCAGAATACTGACATGGGTCGTGGTGATCCAGAACTCCTGGCCAAACAACGTATACTTGTACAGGCCGTGAATCATAAAATCCACATCGCTGCCGGCAGCCAGCAAAAAACCTGCCCTCACTTATTCACCTTCTTTTCTTTTTTATTTTCTGAAGCAAAGGCTGTAAATATGCTCCGAGTTTCAATGAAAACATACCAAAAAGCACGCCAACCATGTTGCCGAGCTTAAAATATGCGGTCACAAAAAATACAACAAGAACAACTGCCATGCGAATCGCATACATACGGTACATGTACTTGGAAGCGTCACCTTCTCCCGGCATATCGAGTGCAATGTCCAGACTGTAATGAATATGCCATGCCATAAAGACTGCAATGGCAATCCCAATCCACAGACCAACTGTGAAAAACAGTCTGGAATCAAAAAACCACATAAATACTGCCTGAAACAGCACTCCACACAGCAGGATACCGGAAATCAGATCTTTCAGTCCATTATCTGTCATCCTTTTTTTCTCCTTTTCCATGCATCAGCTGCTTCAGGAGCAGATAGCAGTTTCTCACTCCCGCCGCGATGCCTAAAATCAGCATCGGAATCACCGACTGAAAACCAAAACGGTTATCCAGCCAGTACCCGATGAAAACGCAGAGAACCACTGGGGCCAACATGGAAATCCCCAGCTGTGTAATCATTGCAAGATTCTGCATCACTTCTCTGTTAAACTTCATCTTTGCCTCCCGAATAACCGTTTTCCAATCAGTCAGTCTGCGCTTCTGCTCTCATTTCTGTCTTTACAAAACGCCTTTTCTTCCTTTGCATCATATGTCTTAGTTTATATTATTTTACCCATTTTGTCCACCAGATTTTCATAAATACCGATGAACAAATAATGGAAATTGTACGATTTTTGTACAAATGTGACAGAATGTCGAACAGACCCGTTTCCAATCTCAATACCGGTTAAAGCACGCAAAAATTTCCTGTCTTCTAGGCATTGCCATTCCTGCCGGGACATAAGAGGAACCGCTTACGGATGCCAGACCTTCTCTGCGGATCTTTTCCAGCTGACGGTCCACCAGCACCTGAAGCTCCACACTTTCCCCTTCATACTGCTCCTTCGCATATTTCAGAAGACATCCAAGTGTCGTCGTCTGCTCTCTGTCCGCAAGCTGCTCCACATAGCGAAGATCCAGTGTCTCTTTCCCAAGTGCAAAGGAATCTTTGCTCAGTACCTTCATCTTCAGCCTTTCCTCTACCATTCCGGTACCACGGTAATTTTTCCGCTTCGCCGTGGCACTTCCAAACCTGATCTTTCTCTTTTTTTCAGGCAGTGCAAAATCCGGTGCCTGAGTGACCGGTGCTTTATATTCCCCAAGCAGTGCCTTTGTATCAGCTGTGATATCAAACGGACGATAATTATCCATCTGAAGGATGGTGTCTGCAATATGGAAATACGAACCGCAGCTTCCTACCACAAGGATCGTGGAAACGTCTGCTTTCCGGTACAGATCCACAGCGCGTTCCAGAAATGGGGTAATCGGCTCCTTGGAACGGGTGATCACCCGCTGCATCAGCTCATCCCGGACCATAAAATTGGTGGCTGAGGTATCCTCATCGATCAGCAGCAGATGCGTGCCAGACTCAATACCCTCCATAATATTTGCCGCCTGGGAAGTACTTCCGCTGGCATCCAGTGTGGAGAAGTCCTTTGTGTCTCGTCCATTTGGCAGATGATTGATAAACAGGGAAATATCCACACCCGTGATCTTTCGTCCATCCTCCGCCCGGAGCTTCAGAGCTGTATCATCCGTGATGACAAATTCTCTCCCGTCTCCTGCGATATGATTGTAAACACCCTTTTCCAGCGCCTGGAGAAGGGTGGATTTTCCGTGATAACCGCCCCCCGCAATCAGCGTTATCCCTTTTTTAATTCCCATGCCGCTGATTTTGCCGTGATGAGGCAGATCAAGCTCAACCTCAAGCGTTTTCGGTGACGCAAAGGGCACTGCCTGTTTCATCGGCCGGTCCGATACCCCGCTCTCTCTTGGAAGTACAGCACCGTTTGCCACAAACGCCAGCAGCCCGCGCTTTTTCAGCTCTGCGCGCACGGCATGCTGATCCCTTGCAAGAAACTGGACACGTTCCACTTCCTTTGCCGGAAGATTTTTATAAAGAAGCGCACCATCCACACAATTCGGAAGGTATTCGAAAAGTATTTTCTCCAGCTCCACCGCATTGATCGTTCGGCCGTTTGCCGGAAATCCCACAAAAAACCGCACACGGATGCCGTCCTTTGTAATCTCACAGGCCGTCCGCTCTAAAATTTCCTGCCCGCACAAGCTGACCGAAATGACGCCGCTTTTCCCGGATCCCTTCGCCTGATAGCAGAATTTTCCTGCCTGTTTTCCAAAACGTCTGGTCAGATCATCCTGGAGGGCAATCCGCTCAAAATCTTCCCGGTAATACTCTTCCGGAAATCCGGCCTGCCGATGGGGCACAAAAATGCTCAGAGCCGACGGGGATGCAAAAGGATCTCCCTGCACATGATCAATGGACAACTGGTAATTCCGAAACTGATAGACTCCCTTCAGCCCTTTATAGGCCGGATAACTTTTCCTGTGGATCGCACGAAGCTCTCTCTGTAATTCCGCTGCATTCTGCATCATTTATCACCCTTTCTTCTCTTTTCTTTTCCCCGGCTCCGCCGTTTCTGCCGCATCAGCAATGCCCTCTTTTGCCTCTTTGGGCATATACTCCCCCAGATAATTGCGTCCTCCCTGTTTTTTCACATCACAGTGTTCCCGCATCTGGGCTTCCGCAAGCGTGATCTCCTCCTTCAGGCCCTGTGCCGACATCCTTCGGCCTCCCTGCCCCAGAATAATGACCTGTTCCAGGCCGTCTGAAGTTGCAACCGTAACCTGATATTTCTTTCCGATGGCATGTACCGTTTTCTCAATAAACATATCGGCTGTCTCGGCTTCCTTTGTATAAACTACAAAAATATTGTGATACCTGCTGATTTCCTCCCGATGTCCCTGCACCCGATAGGCATCAAACACCAGAATCAGAGTACATTTTTTATATCCCTGATAATTGCAGAGAATATCTTTCAGCCGGTCTCTTGCACTGTCAATATTGATTTCCGCAAGCGCCTTCAGCTCTTCCCAGGCAAAAATAATATTATAGCCATCCACCAGAAGATATTCCTGGTCATGCTTCTTTTTCCCGGCTGACACATAGTGCGGCTCCCTTTGCGGTGCCGTCACCGTTTTTCGTGTCACCGGAAGCTCTCTTTTCACCGACCCGTACGTTCTTGTAAAAATATCCTCCAGTTCCTTTTCCCCTGCCCAGTAATCCGACTGACGCTTCTTATATTCCGCTGCGGAAAGCGGTCTTTCCTCCTGCTTTTCTGCAGCTGACACGCCGCCGTAATCCGCACTTTGATACCGGACATTTCCATATTTGGGATTTCCGTACTGAAAGGTATCCGTATCTTCCGCATCGGTATCCACTTCCAGTTCCTCCAGATGCATGTACGCAGGCACCTGATCCCATGGCACCACAAATCCCGCTCCATGAGCACAGAATACCGAACCGGTGGGATTCTCCAGATCACGCTCCGAGTCATAACCAGTCTGCTCTATCACCTCCGCTGCATTGTGGCAGGGCGCATAGCCCCCGAAGGTACAGGAAAGTCTGCCCAGTCCCTTCGTGTAGGAGATAACCTCGGTCTGATAGTCACGCATGGTGACAACAGGCGCTCTTCCGGTGATCACTGCCGTTTCCCCATCGATCCCGGGCTGTTCAAAGTTTCCGCACATTTTCTGAATATCGGTCATCGCTCTTCCCACATTCACCGATGGGATTTCCAGCCGAAATTCGTAATACGGCTCCAGAAGTACACTCTGTGCACGCTTCAGTCCCTGGCGCACCGCACGGTAGGTTGCCTGGCGGAAATCTCCGCCTTCTGTATGTTTCAAATGAGCACGCCCGTTTACAAGCGTAATTTTCAGATCTGTAACTGCCGAACCGGTCAGAACACCAATATGCTCCTTTTCCTCCAGATGGGTCAGGATCAGACGCTGCCAGTTCCGGTCCAGCACATCTTCACTGCAGTCTGCATCAAACACCAGACCACTGCCTGCTTCCAGTGGTTCCAGCAGCAGATGCACTTCTGCATAATGGCGCAGCGGTTCAAAATGTCCGATTCCCTCCACCGGTTTCGCGATAGTCTCTTTGTACACGATACTTCCTGCCCCAAAACGGATCGGAATTCCAAAACGCTCCTTCACCATGCTGCGCAGAATCTCTGTCTGCACCTCTCCCATCAGCTTTGCATGGATCTCGCCAAGCTTTTCATCCCAGACAATGTGCAGCTCCGGCTCCTCTTCCTCCAGCTGCCGCAGCTTCTGCAGCATCTGATGGGGATCACAGTCCTCGGGAATCTGTACCTGATAAGAAAGTACCGGTTCCAGCACCGGCATCTCCGAGGCTGTTTCCATGCCAAGTCCCTGGCCAGCATAGGTTTTCCCAAGTCCGGTCACGGCACAGACCATACCGGCTGCAGCCTCCGGCACACTTTCATAGCGCGCACCGGAGTAAATCCGGATCTGATCTGCCTTTTCCTCCCAGACCTCCTCTTCCTGTCCGCACTGATTTCGGTTGGTTAAAACAGTTTTGACCTTCAGGCTTCCCCCGGTAATCTTCATGTAAGTCAGCCGGTTCCCCGCAGCATCTCTGGCGATTTTATAAACCTTTGCCCCGAAGGTCTCCGGATAAGCCGGGCATTCCATATACTGCTCCATTCCACGCAGCAGAACCTCCACCCCTGTATTTTTCAGTGCCGATCCAAAATAGCACGGAAATACCCTGCGCCTGGAAATCATCTGTGCGATATCCGCCTGTGAAATCCCGCCTTCTTCCAGATACTGCTCCAGGACCTTTTCATCGCACACAGCCAGATTTTCATAAAAAAGTGTTTTCTCCTGTTTTTCATCAAAATCAACACAGGCATCATCCAGCTTTTCCTTCACATCCGCCAAAAGGCGCGCTTTTTCCGCCTCCTGCTCCTTTAGCGGAAACTGATCCATTTTATTGATAAACAGAAAAACCGGTATCTGATAGCGGGCAAGCAGACGCCAGAGGGTCCTGGTATGACTCTGCACGCCATCCGCCCCGTTGATCACAAGCACCGCATAATCCAGCACCTGCAGGGTACGCTCCATCTCCGCCGAAAAATCCACATGTCCCGGCGTATCCAGAAGTGTCACCTGCATATCTCCCATCTCAAACACAGCCTGCTTGGAAAAAATCGTAATCCCACGTTCCCGCTCCAGATCAAAATTATCCAGAAATGCATTCTTTTTATCCACACGCCCGCATTCCCGGATGATGCCGCCAAGATACAGCATCGCCTCGGACAACGTTGTTTTTCCAGCATCTACATGGGCCAACAGACCAATACAGATATGTTTCTTCGGTTTTCCTGATTTCTTTTCTTCTGTCTGTTCACCCATAAAAATTCCTCCTCTTGTGAAAACATTCATTTTAGTATATCACAAAAGGAGGAACTCGTCGAGATACAGACTGAAAAGGCTTATACTCCGGCATATGCCTGGAATCCGCTTTTCTTTTTCTTATTTCGTTTTCCCGGATTTTTTCGCTGACCATTCACTGTAGTACTTCTTTCCTTTTACCGTCTTATTTGACAAGCTTCGTTTTTACCGGGTTAATGGCAAAGGAGAGAACAAGGGTTCCTGTATAATTGCCCCGTCCGGTAAGGGTCACCGAAGCACTGCCCACTGCGATGTTATTCTGATAGGACACGAGGTAATCCGTGCCGCCATTTAACACTTGATCCAGGATGGACACCTGAACACCAGGCCTTGCTGCCTTTCCTGTGTAGGTGACAGCGCTGTAAGAGAGCTTCGCCTTTGCTTCCCGAATCGGCCTGGGTGCAATGGAAAAGGTACTCTGAAGGCTTCCCGTATAATCTCCTGTACCGGTAATGGTAACGGTTCCGATACCTGCATTCACATTATTTTCATAGCGCAGCGTGTAATCCTTTCCTTCCGCCAGTGAAGCTCCGGCCAGCGTCAGGGTTACTGCAGGCTTTTTTGGCTTGCCGTCATACACGGTTCCCTGGGCGATGACACAGAAAGCATCGGTAATGTTCAGTTTTACATAAGGAGCATAATATACCGTAAAGTGATTGTCAGCGCCGATCATTTCCGCCCCGGTTTCACTGACGGGAAGGTAGCCTTCAATATCCTTGATGGGCAATTTCAGAAGCGTTCCGGCCATTTCGCGGCCTGTCACATCCTCTGCCAGAAGGTTTCCCTCCAGATCCTTGTAGGATATAGAATAATCACAGAGATCCGCTGTAACCGTCACCGGATAACGGACGGTAATGCCCTCGTAAGTCACAAGTACCATGCAGCTGCCCACCTGCAGCGTCTCCAGCGCACAGGAGAATCCCTGCGTAATCTCAGAAGTACTTCCATCCTCCAGCGTTGCCTCAAGCACCAGCCCTTCGGTGTCAATCGGGGTCAGACCGCCGGATTGCCGGGAAGCAAGCTCCGACATCGTATAGGTACGTTTTCCCGGCTCGCTTACGATTCGCATTGAAACAACTTCCGGCTTCCGAACCTCCAGTGTAAGATTCGAGGAACACTCCGCCAGTTCCTTCAGTGCTTCATTTTCTGGCGCACTGATCGTTGCGGAAGGTACACCCTCGAAGGCATCGGATGCAATGCTTCTGACATTTCCGCCCAGGAATATGGTTTCCAGAGAACTGCACCCGGAAAATGCCCCCTCACCTACAAAAGTCACTGTGGATGGCACATAAATACATTCCAGATTGTCCAGACCCGCCAGCGCACCGTTGCCAATCTCAGTGACGGCCGCCTGGTCTATGGTCTCCGGAATATTCAGAATGATACCTTCTGTGCTTCCCGCCCGCGTGACAGCACCGGTGCTGCCCAGCCTGCATACCTGAATAGAGGCTTCGCCATTCTCCACTGCGGCAGTCCAATGGGCATTGGCATCTGCCAGACAGGATTTCAGATATTTCTGATAGGTCAGCTTGCTTTCATAGGCGCTGTAATGGATCTGCAATGCATCTTTATAAGAATTTTCCTTCGCCACAGCCAGTACTTTCCCATAGCCGCAGGTAAGCGATGCCAGATAAGCGTGATACAGCAGGCTGTATTCCTTTTTCAGCTCAGATACTGCAATACCGCCGTTGTTCTGATAATTCAGGGTGATCTTCTCGTATTCCTTCGAAAGTGCACTGGAAAGTACACTCTGATTCGACACACTGATGATCGATGCCACCACAGCGTCGGAAGAAGGATAAGGCAGCACGGAAGCAAGCATTTTATAGCCCATCTCAGCAACGGCAATCGCGCCGGAGGGCACCACGCCTCCTGTGGAGGATACCATATCGCCCGCCAGGCTTCCGATTCCTTTCTGCGTTAATATTTTACAGAGTTCTTTAAACACCTTTTTCCTGGCCAGCTGGGCAATCATGCTGGGAATCATATATTTCTGGTAATTCCGGATATGTTTCAGTCCACTGTAGAGACAGGTGTCCGGATCAACCAGCTCCATCAGATGATTCACCAGTGTTTTATTGCTGCGTGCCGTCATATACACCAGCCAGATCACCTGCGCATTGGTAACTGCATCATCCAGCTCTGACCACTGATCTTTGACACTCTTCCAGTTTTTCTCCAGCTCCTCCATCGATTGCAGGATCTCAGCCTGGGAAAATGTATCATCTGCCAGCGCTTCCGCCAGAAGTCCCTTTTCTTTGGCACTGCTGTATCCATTCTGAATAATCTTCATGACCGTTCCCGGCATCTTCATCGTGCCGTTAATCTCATCCAGCAGATCGTTCACCACATCTCCCAGCACATCTCTGTCACTGCTCAGCGCTCCGATCAGTTCCACGGCAGCAGCCCGCTCCAGTTCATCCTGATTATAATACTCCCCGGAAATACTGCTGATCATAGCATTGATCACACTGGCAGCAGCACCGCTTTTCATATTGCTTTTCAGGATCGCCAGACAGTTATCCAGTTCGCTCCTGTCTGCATTCACGGCAGCCATATCTCCGTGCAGCGTCTGCGTGATCTTATTGTAAGCCGCATTCTGCAAATATTTGCTGTATGCACCAAAAAGCTCATCCTCCGTAATCGTTTTGGACGGTCCTGGCTGCTGTCCGCTGCCCTCCACGTTTTCTGCCCGGGTCATATCATAGACATACAAAATCCTGTCATCTTCCACATCCTGCAGGATGCTGACACCATCCCGTCCGGCATAGACAAAGTGATGTCCCCATGCCAGCTCCTCTCCTGCCTGAAAGTCACCGTCTACCAGAAGCCCTCCCCTGCGGTTGACAATAGATAGACCGGTACCATCCTGACCTTCCGTCTGAAACGCCTTCAGTCCACGCCACCACGCAGCAGACCATTCATACGCATAAGATACAAGCTCCTGTCCGGAAGAATCAAAGACTCCCATGCGGCCGGAATAATCCTTTTCCTCATCATTATTAAAGAACAGGTCAGTACTGCACTCCGGCTCTGTCGAGATGGTGACCGTAAGATCGTCATTCACAAAGGCACCTGAATCATCCCACGCATCTTCCAGTTTCCAGTTCTTCATGTTTTCATTCAGGCAGCAGATTTCAGAGCTTGAACGCTCCGCATCCGTAAAATTTCGTACCACAACCGCCGCACGCCCGTCCTCCAGCATTTTCGCAGAAGGCCAGCTCGCTGAATGTACCACCCGGTAATGATATCCGGAAAAGGCACCGGTCTGCAGATTCAAATATCCATAAAGGTAATCCTTATTGTTTATTTCCGCAACCTGATCCGATGCAATTTTTCTGATACCGTTGGCTATATTATATACCAGCATCTTTTTCTGCTGTGTGTCATAAATCTCATAACCTGAGCTGTCCCTTAATACCAGGAAGTCTCCTTCCACTCCCAGATAGTTATAATCCAGATTATCCACGACAACATTGCCATTCTCATCCGTCAGAAAATATTCCCCGGATGCCTCAAATCTGGAATATTGCTCGTTCCTTTTCCAGAGCGTATATCCAAGGGCATGTCTGCAGATATCATTTCTCTCATGGTTGAGCAAATTTTCCCTTTCATCATACCAGCCATACAGATCCCGCAGAACCATTCCATCCAGATCCACCAGGGTGTAATGAGATTTTTCACCCTCCACATAGGTCTCGACAATAACCGCATCATCAAAACATGGATTGTCAAAAGACACCGTGGATGTAGAAAGATTAAAAGTAGATTCCACACTGGCTCCCCAGCTCCATCCGGTTCCGTCCTCCCTGAGAAGACTCGCACGGCTGTGATCCCCATCCACGGTTGTGATCACCGCATAGGTTCCGTTCGTGATGCTGTTATAGAGAGTGATGTTTGTCCATGCTCCGTCAAAATCGCAGAGATACGTTCCAAGCGTCTCACCTGTCTCCAGGTTTATGACTGTCTTCTTATATCTGCTTCCATATTCCGTTAAAATTACCCCCATAGTCCCTTTTGCTTCAACCTCTCCATACAGTTCTCCTCTGTAAGAACCGTTGATGGACAGCAGGGTATACTCCGTCTCCTTGCCGTTTTCCTTTTTCGCCTTCAGCGCACGGGAACCACTTATCTCGCGAATCCAACTGTATTTCGGGCTGTAGCGCATCTCCCCTGACATGTCAAGCAATCCGTACAGACCGTCTTTCTCCACCCGGATCCGTTTCTCTTCACCATCCATATCACCAACATCTATCACAACCGGTACCGCATCCAGTTGATAATCATGCCATATGCCATCCGTAGCATTATAGATGCCATATTTTTCTGTACCGGGATCTTTGATGACATAGAGCGCAGGATTTCCCGAAAAAACACCTGACAAGCCTGGACATTTGGAACCACACAGATAGACTGTCTCCGGATCTGTTCCTGCAAAATGGGCAGGTCACTTCAACTCTTCACCCAGGTGAATACAGTCAATCTTGCGATGCTGTTCTTCGAAGGCTGGATTGCCTGATAATGGTCGTTGTACGCATCTCCCCAGTCAAAGACCGAGTGCTCGATCCTCTCCTCTCCGTCAATTGCTGTCTTATGCTCCTCCACAATGACATAGGCGGTATCCTTCTGCAGCGTAAACGCCCGGTTTCGTTCTCCGCTTTTCAGTGCATCTCCTGAAATCTCCGTCTCCTTCATCAGTGTGTCATCTGCCCGGTATTCTTTTATCAAAACTCTGCGAATCTCTTCCGCAGCCTTTACGGATACGGTGATTTTTGTGCTTTCTTCCCTGGTATTTCCACCCCATGTCACACGGTCACTGCGTTCCATGGAACCGGATATGGCCTCCCCCGTAGTTGTAAAATCCAGAGAATCCGGACGCAATGCTTCCGCCTCATCCGCTGCCGCAAAAATGCTGCCGTCCGCCCGCTCATAGACAGGATGCATCCACAAAACCCTGTCATAATCCGGGGAGACATACAGAGTACCGCAAACCTCCCGTTTCCCGGAACCGGAAGCTTCCTTGTCAGAAAACGTCCGTTCTCCGTAATCTACATTGACATTGAGAGCAATGCCGCCAAGATCGGGGTCACTGGCGCAGGACGCCACCGCATCCTCCGATCCATATGCACCCTCGGTATAGCACATCAGAATCTTACCTTCCAGTCCGGGAAAATGCCATCCATCCCCGTCTTTTACTCCTTCGATCCGGTCATTTACCCTGCCGGTCTCCGAACCGGAAACAACCCACTTGAGATTCTCCTGTGAATCCTTTTCTCCTTCCACAAGAAGTACCCCGCAAAAATACGCGTCGGATCCTGCGTTTGCATATTCTTCTTTCGCCAGTCCTCCGTTTCCCGCCGCAAAAATCGCTGCCAGCACCAGAAAAACAGACAGACCATATCTCAGTATTCTATGTTTCATCTGCATCCTCCCCCAATTCTCCGTCAAAGAACAAGATATCTCCCACATCGCACTGCAAATAGTAGCATATTTTGTTTATCGTTCCAAAACGCACGCCCCTCGCCTTCCCGCTTCGTAAAATAGAAAGATTCGCCTCCGTAATTCCGATCAGGCGGCACAACTCCTTTGCAGTCATATGACGCTCCTTTAATACTTCATCCAGACGCACTCTGATCGCCATGTCTTCCACTCCTTCCAGCTTTGTCTCCGCATCTGTTCCCAGATCCTTCAGATGAAGCTGTCATTTTCCTCCTGTAATATCCTTCCGCCTTTAAAATACTGTACAAGAAGCAGACTGCCGAATGCCAGCAGAAGCGGAAGCACCGGAATGTCCAGCCTCAGATTGGTATCTGCGGATGCCACGGCAAAGCCAAGCGCCGTCAGATTGTAAAAAACTCCACAATATATGGATGCTTTTGCCGTACCTCTGCTGATATCCGCCAGCCGTCCAAGGGATTCCTGAACCGCAGCCGAAAAAGTCTCCTTTTCCAGCTCCGTCATCAGAACAATTCCTGCAAGCAGAAGTAATATCATATAGATTTCCGGAACCAGCAGAAGAATCTGCTTCAGCAGGACTCCCAGAATATCGGCTCCTCCCATCCAGGCTCCCGAGACACTTCTGCAGACCTGAAACGTACCCGCATAAGCCACCCATCCGGTTTCCAGAAGCGATGCCGTTTTCAGAAGAAGCCTCACCCGCCGGATCAGTCTTTTTCTTACGTAAACACGTTCTCCTTCCTGCATACCCTCTGACTTTTTCTCCGTCTCCAGCATATGCAGCCATATACTGAGGATCCACGCAATCGCTGCACTGTAAAATCCCCCGCCTGCAATTACCTGGGCGATCCGGATCATCTCCTCACGACAGAACCCAGTGGGCAGAAACCTTGCAGCCGCTGCCGGATTCACTCCAAAATACAGATTCAGCCACAGCATCAGGCTGGTCAAGATCAAAAATACACGGCTCTTTCCATCCGGTGCCAGACTGCTTTCTGATTTCGCAAAGAAAATCAAAGGCCAGCCGCCCAAAATCCCAAACAACACCACTGCTGCCAGATTTCCAGACCCGGAGGACAAAGAAAGGCGGCGGAGCATGTCCCCTGCCGCCTGGAAAGGCACCGCCAGAATCAGCAGTTCATTTTCCATATGAAACACCAGATAACATACAAGTGCAGCCGCCGCCAGAACAAATGCCTCTGCCGCAAGGATACCAGCAAATCCATTTCTGTTCTTCTTCATATGCATCCCTCCATTAATTATCGTTTTACAATAATTTCATTTTCAGGATAGCATAATAATTATCGTTTGTCAATAATTTCAATTCCTGTCATTCTCTTTTGCTGACTTCCTGCTTCCGGCCAGTCAGCACATTTCCTTTTTCCACACGGAGAGCCCTTCCTCGGTAAGCCTCGGTATCCGCTCAAATCCGATTCCGGCAATCAGGCGGATGGAAGCTTCGTTATCCGGACAAATAAACGCATAAAGTCTGTGCGCACCCAGCACTTCCTCCGCGTATTCCGTACATGCACGGGCAGCTTCTTTCCCAAGCCCTCTCCCCTGCCATTTCTGATCGATGAGATACCCAAGCTCCAGGATCGCTCTTCCCTCGTATTCACCGTTTTCGATCCCTGCCCTTCCAATGATATCACCGGTTGTCTTTTCAATGACCGTCCAAATGCCATAATTATAAAACCGGTACATGTTTTTAATATACTGATCGAAACGAAAACGCCCTTCTTCCCCCTCCAGTTCCGGATCCGGTATATAGTCCAGGATCCCTTTCTCCTGGTAAATATGACGAAATGCCTCAAGGTCGTCTTCCACGCTCTCACGAATGCAGAGATGCTCTGTTTCCGCAATGATCCAGGGAAGCCCGTGGTGGCGCATATAGACAAGCTGCAAAAACTCCACATCGATTTCTTCAAATCCCTGCACGATCAGATCCATCCCGGCAATGCTGCAGCGCATACCCGGTGCCTCATAAAAAATTACCGCAATGTTCTTTTCTCTGGCGTAAACTGCATCCTCCTCACTGTCTGTCACGGCAAGAATCCAGTCCGCTTTTTCTTTTACTCCTGCAAGCTTCTGACGACTCACCTGAATTTTGTACTGCCCCAGTGCTTTTTCAAGCCTTGCAATCTCAGCCTCACAGGTCTGATCCTGCAGATGAAACACTGCCATTTTCATATACCGCCACACCCTTTCCTTTTGCCCTCACCGGAGGCACGTGGAAAATCTGCTTGTCCCCCGCATCATTACATGCTATACTCAATTATCAAACGGTCTTCTGACCCCTGATATCATTATGATGTTGAGGTCAAAAGCCTTTGACCCCTGATACCTACGGATTTCTCCGCGTTTCACGCTCACGAAATCCTAAAAACATTCGAAATCCGCTCATTTTTCTACGAAAAATGGCTACTTTCTCATGTTTTGCGGGTCCCAAAGTCATGCTTTTTCATGCAAGCATGAACAGCATGACCTTTTGACCCTAATATCTATATTATAACATAATAACAAAATGAAAGTCCATGGGTAGATGGTTTGAATTAAGAGGTCATTGTCAGTATCAGTAAGCTAATTATGACAGTTAAATGGTCAATTATGACAGTTTGGATTTTTATAAGGGATAAAGATGATATGTTTATACAGAGAGTATAATAAAGAATAAAGATTCGCTTTCATATGTGTCAATAAGGGAGTTTATGGCACATATTGGAGCGAATTTTGTTTATTTACGAAAAAGAAAAGTAAGGTAGTAAGTCAGAGTTGACTTAATGATAGGAATTGACGGATAGCAAGTGGTAATGATAAAATTTTAGTAAGTTAGAAAAGACAGGATAACCAGGGGAGAAATGTAATAATATGCACCAAATACAAAAAGATTTGAATCGAATATGGGCCGGATGGAAGATTACCCATTTCATAGGAGAAGGTTCGTTTGGAAAGGTCTATAAGATAATACGAAAGGATAGATTTGGACATTCCTATGAAGCCGCATTGAAGGTGATCGACATACCGCAGAGTCAGGCAGAATTAAGATCCATTCGATATGATGGTATAGAGGAGGAAAGTATCGGAGAATACTTTTATGCAATCGCAAAGGATATTGCAGAAGAATTTGCATTAATGTCTAAGCTAAAAGGGAATTCTAATATTGTAAGCTATGAAGATCATGCGATTGTTCCTCAGGAGAAAAAGATGGCATGGAAGATTTATATACGTATGGAGCTTTTAACGCCATTATTTGAGTATATCGAAGAAGAGACGTTTACGATTAAGAAGGTGCTTCAATTAGGAATTGATCTATGTAAAGCATTGGAGATATGCCAGCAATATAACATTATTCATCGGGACATTAAACCAGAGAATATATTCGTTTCCAATCTGGGACAATTTAAATTAGGTGACTTTGGGGTAGCAAGGCAGATGGAAAAGACCATGTCCATGCTTTCGAAAAAAGGAACCTATACTTATATGGCACCAGAGGTGTATAAAGGACAAAGCTATAGTTTTACTTCTGATATCTATTCTCTTGGGATTGTATTATATCGATTCTTAAATTGGAATCGTACCCCATTTCTACCTCCTTATCCAGAGAAAATCCATTATTATGAAAAAGAACAAGCGCTTGCAGTGCGTATAAAAGGAGAAAACATTCCAGTTCCTTATCATGCAGCAGGGCGGTTGGGAAACGTTATATTAAAGGCGTGTGCCTATGATTCGGCTGATCGATATCAAAATGCCAGAGAAATGAGAGAAGCTCTGGAGCAGATATTGGGAGAAGAATCACAGGATTCTCTTAACACAGATGTACGTCCATATGATGAGATGAAAAAGGAGATGGATGCTCGGCAGCAAAAAGAATCCCAAGAAAAAACGGAGAAAAAGGAAGAGAATACGGTATATTTGTTTCAGGAAAAAACCGAGAAGACCAGTACCAATGTACAGAATAACAGGGAAAGAAAAAAGATTTCAGAGGGGTCCCTCCATTTTGTTAAGAATAAAAAGAGATTGTGGATGCTTGTGTTTTTTCTTGTTATGGTGGTTGGCGGTGTTGCCATATACCAGGCAGGATTTAAAACAAAGGTTCCGTCTTTTGTGAACCTGACTTCTGATCAGGCAAAGAAGAAGGCAGAGAGTGATTCTCTTGTATTGAAAGAGGAGTGGAAATTTTCTAATAGCGTGAAACGAGGGAAGGTGATCTCGCAGGATATCTTAGCCGGTAACAGAGTCAAACGTGGAACCGTGATTCACCTGGTAATCAGCAAAGGGAAAAAGATTATTGTTCCATCCATTATTGGAAAAAAGCAAGAAGATGCCCGGATATTGTTACAAGAAAAAGGACTGACGATGCAGGTATCTTCCCAGAGCTATTCTGACACAGTAAAAAAGGGGAAAATTATTTCTCAAAGTGTGGAAAAAGGGAAAACAGTAGAAGAGGACACAAAGATTATGGTGGTTGTCAGCAAGGGAATCGAACCGGTAACAGTTCCCAATGTCATTGGGAATGCAAAAGATACTGCCATCGTAAAGATAAAAAATGCAAAGCTTCGCTATGAAACTTCCTATGATTATAGTAATGAAGCAGAGGCAGGAACTGTGATCAGTCAAAGTGCAGAAGGTGGAAGTAAAATCGATAAAAACAGTGTGATTCGTCTGGTCATCAGCTTGGGTAAAAGGCCAGTGTCCAGTCCGACTAGTGCCAATGATAATACGGGAGGCAGTAGCAGCAGTAAAAATTCCAGAAGTACGGAACAACAAGGAAATTCCAAAAGTGATTCTGATGATAATATGGAAGAATGGAACTGGGTGAATTAGAATCAGAGCGAGTCATAAAAAGATTAAGGGAGAGAGGAAAAATGAAGAGAAAAGTAAGAAGAGTAATCATCAATATGGTATTTTTGTTCATTGGCATTTTATTATGGGCAACGGATACAAAAGCCGAAACCATCAAGGGAGAATTAGGTGAGGAGATTTATTGTTCCTATGATACAGAGACAAAGGTTTTACAGATTACCGGTACAGGGCAAATGAACGATTACCTTGATATATCTGTTCCATGGGAGCAGTATAAGCAAGAGGTAAAGGAGATTCAGATTCAGGAGGGAATCACAAACATTGGAGATAGTATATTTAACGAAATGTTCAACGTGGAGAAAGTGGATATACCAGATAGTGTTACAGAAATCGGGAAAAGAGCATTTTGGAATTGCCAAAGCTTAAAAAGCATTGATCTGCCGGATCAATTACAAAGTATTGGAGACAGTGCATTTGTAAATTGCAGTACATTAACGAGGGTAACACTTCCTGAGCATGCTACGGAACTCGGTAAAGAGGTTTTTTATAGTTGTGATAATCTGGAAGATATTGCTTTCCCATCTCAGATCACAGAAATTCCATCAAAATTTCTAAAAAATTGTGATAATCTGAAGAAGATTGATATTCCCAAGCATGTAACAAAGATTGGAGCATATTCCTTTGCCGGATGTTCTTCTTTGCAAGAAATCAAAATTCCGGATACGGTGACGGAAATCGGTGGGGAAGAAGGAGGGACATTTTCCGGCTGCGGTAGTCTGACAGAAATAGAAATACCAGAGAAAGTTACGGTAATTCCTAAACATACATTTTCAGTATGTCGTAAACTGTCAAAAGTCGTATTGCCAGATGGAGTGGAGAAAATAGGTGATTTTGCTTTTCAGCATTGTGAGGAATTGAAGGACTTTGTACTACCTGCCAATGTAAAGACGATTGGAATGGGGATTTTTGCATACTGTGTGAATATGACAGAAGTCGTTCTTTCCGATGAGAATTCCAATTTTCAGACGCTGAATGGGGTTCTATATAATAAGGCAGGTTCGTCCATCGTTGTATATCCACCCGGGAAGATGGACACTTCTTATGAAATCTTGAGCAGTGTTACTGATATTGGAGCAGGAGCTTTTTATACCTGTGGTAATCTAGTAAATGTTATGATTCCCCAAAAGGTGAAGACGATTGGAACGATGGCTTTTTACGAATGTGATGCCCTAATCGAGATTGATATCCCCGATCAGGTAGAGGAGATCGGGCAGAATGCTTTTGATGAGAATAGCAGTATGCTGAAAATCTCTGTTTCAGAGGGAAACATAAATTATGCATCTTATAAGGGGGTTTTGTATAATAAGGATCGGACAGAATTATTATTTTGTCCAGATGGATATAATGGAACGGTGACCGTCCATGAGAATGCAAAGAAGATTGAAGATCAGGCATTTGCTTCTTGCCAGAATATAACAGAAGTGATCTTACCAGAAGAATTGACTACAATCGGAGATGGGGCATTTAAAGTATGTAGAAAACTAGTAACCATTAACATACCGAGCAGTGTAAAAACGATTGGAGAGGAAGCATTTTGTCTTTGTACCAATCTGCCGGAAATACGGATACCGGGAAGTGTTAAGCAAATTGGATATGGGACATTTTCACAATGTGAAAGTTTAATAGACGTAACATTGGAAAAGGGAGTCATTACTATAGAAGATTTTGTATTTTCATATTGTGACAGTCTTCAATCCATTATTTTTCCAGAAGGAATGAATCACATTGGCGTGCATGCATTTTATGATTGTAATCATTTATCGAAAGCATATTTTGAGGGGGATGCGCCGGAAGAAGTCATGGATTATGCATTTTATAATTGTGCAGATGACTTTGCCATCTATTATCGCAAGGAAAAGAAAGGGTGGACGAGTCCGACATGGCTGGGATATCCGACTAAGATTTGGGAAGTAGAGGAGGAAGAATTTCCACTGCAGGGAGAATGTGGAGAAGATGTATACTGGTCTCTTGATAAGGAAACGGGAGTATTGACAATTAGTGGAAATGGATATTGGAAAGCAAGAACGCCAGGGGATCATTCTTGGAGGCATTATTATGATGTGATTAAAAAGGTTGTAGTAAAAGAGGGAATTGAGGAGATCCCGGATTATGCATTGGATGGGTGTGTGAATTTAACAGAGGTGGTTCTTCCCAATGGTTTGAAACGAATTGATTATCAGGCATTTGCAGCGTTGAAGCTTGAAAGTATTACCATTCCTAAATCAGTGGAATATATTGGAGAACGTGCATTTTGTGGAGATGCACATTTGACTTCCGTTTATTTTCCTGGAAAGATATCAGAAGAGATTGAGGAGGATGCATTTGGCGAGGTGACAGCTACGGTGTATTATTCGAAAGAGGATAATACAGCAACAGAAGCTTTGCGACAAAATTATGGAGGAAATCTGACATGGAAACCATATACCATAAGAAAGAAGCAGACCATCAAGGCTTCTTCTTATACAAAAACCTATGGAAGCAAAGCATTTTCTCTGGGGGCGAAGACCAGCGGAGATGGGAAATTAACCTATACAAGTGGGAATAAAAAGATTGCAACCGTATCGTCCAAAGGAAATGTTACCATAAAGGGATATGGAAGCGTGACGATTACCATCAAGGCAGCTCAGACAGAACATTATCTGGCGGCATCCAAGAAGATTACGATTAAGGTGATTCCGAAAAAGGCATCCATAAAATCAGTTACTTCTCCAGGAAAAAAGAAGATAAAGATTACATGGAGTAAAAATAGCACGGTCACCGGATATCAGATTTATCTTTCTACGAGGAAGGACTTTAAGAAGAATGTGGTAAGCCGGTCTTATGGAAAGAGCACAGGAACAAAGACGTTATCCGGATGGAAAAGTAAAACAACCTATTATATTAAAATACGGTCCTATAAAACAGTAGGAAAGACCAAATACTATGGGGCATGGAGCAGCATAAAGTCAGTAAAAGTGAAATAAGGAAAAAGAGAGCATGAAAAAGTATAGAGCAGCACGGATCGCGATTATATTGCTGTGGATCGTTTTGAATGGTACTTCCATATCGGGAGCAGAGAACAAAACAAAGCAGCAATATGTGGAAGATAATATTGTATATCATATAGAGGATGGAGAAGCTGTTGTCAGTGGATATCAGGGAGAACCAACGGAGGTTGTGATTCCGCAGGAGGTAAATGGAAGAAAGGTGGTGGCCATAGGAGAATCTGCTTTTTATCGTTGCGATTCTCTTACGAGTATCAAACTTCCAGAAGGACTGAAAGCAATTTATCAGGATGCATTGACAGATACAGGAATTGAGGAGCTTCATCTGCCGTCTACCTGCACCACTTTTGAAGACAACTCCTTGTTTATGCTGAAATCTGTTACAGTAGAAGAGGAAAATCCAATTTTTCGTGGGGAAAAAGGTACATTATTAAAAAAGATACATATGGAAGATTCGATTACAGGGGAAGGGAAAGATGGATATGAGTTATATTTGTATCCGATATCAAAGAAAGCAACGGTCTATTATCCATCAGATGAGGTGATTTATATAGATGGGATTCGATTTCAATATCATCCGTATCTTAAAAATGTGGATCTGGGAAAGGCGTACGTAGACCATTTTGCTAAAATTGTATGTTCCTTTACCTTGAGTGAGGATCATCCGTATTTTACGATGGAAGATGGAGTTGTCTATCGAAAGCAATCCTCAAGTTTGGTTGGAATATCCAGAATAAAGACAGGAGAGGTGGTTGTGCGGAAGGGAACTACAGATGTTGAATCAGAAGCAGCCTATGAGAGTGAGCTTTCTTCTATTATATTTCCGAAAGAGGTAACATCCATTGGAGCAAATGCTTTTTATGAATGTTCCAATCTGGAAAAGATTTATTTTAAAGGGAAGATTCCGAAAATAGAATCAGATGCTTTTTCGGGTGTTCATGGGACAGTGTATTATTCCAAGAGGGATAATCAGGACACAGCCACAAGAAGAAAGGATTATGGCGGTGAACTAGTATGGAAACCGTATGAAGCCAGAAGTAAGCAAACCATCAATGCCACTTCTAAGTATACGAAGACTTATGGAAGTAAGGCATTTTCCCTTGGAGCCAAAACCACTGGGAACGGGAAATTAACTTATACAAGTAGTAACAAAAAGATTGCGACTGTTTCTTCGAATGGGAAAGTCACCATAAAAGGGTATGGAACAGCAACAATTACGATCAAAGCAGGGGAAACCGATGAGTATCTGGCGGCATCGAAGAAAGTTACGATAAAAGTGATACCAAAAAAGATGATTTTAAAGTCATTGGCATCGCCGTCAAAAAAGAAGATAAAGTTTACGTGGAAAAAAGATTCTACAGTAACTGGATATCAGGTTTATGTATCTACGAAAAAAGATTTCAGCAAGTATACCAAAAGTCGTTTTTATGGAAGAAATGTAACTTCTCAGACTGTGTCTGGCTGTACAAGTAAGAAGACCTATTATGTAAAGATTCGTTCTTACAAAACTGTAGGAAAGACCAGATATTATGGAGCGTTTAGCAGCGTCAGATCAACAAAAGCAAAATAATCATATATACAGAAGAGAGTTTGGAATGAATGGAGAACAGATACAAAGAGATTTAAATCGCATATGGAATGGATGGAAGATCCAGGGATTGATTGGAAAGGGGTCTTATGGAACGGTATATAAGATTACAAAAAGGGATGCCTTTGACCGTTGTTACGAGGCAGCCTTAAAGGTGATTACCATTCCACAAAGTCAGGAAGAAATCCAGTCTGTTGAACATGATGGCATGAGTCAGGAGAGTGTCAGAGAATATTTTCATGCCATTGCCAGGGATATCGCCGAAGAGGTTTCTTTCATGTCCAGATTAAAAGGAAATTCCAACATTGTAAGCTACGAAGATCATGCCATAGTAGCTCGCCAGGGAACCATAGAATGGGACATCTATATCCGTATGGAATTACTGGTGCCGCTGTTTGATGACCGAAAGAAGCATCCTATGACTGTTGAACGTGTGATTCAGCTGGGGATCGATCTGTGCCGGGCATTGGAAACGTGTCAGGAGCACCAGATCATCCACCGGGATATCAAACCGGAGAATATCTTCGTCTCCCATATGGGGCACTTTAAGCTAGGGGACTTTGGGATTGCAAGGCGGATGGAAAAGACCGTCTCCCTGTTCAGTAAGAAAGGAACCTATACTTATATGGCACCGGAGGTCTATCTGGGAAGAAATTGTGATTTTCGCGGGGATATCTATTCTCTGGGAATCGTTTTATATCGGTTCTTAAATCATAACCGGACTCCATTTCTTCCGCCATATCCAGAGAATATTCATTATTCAGACAGAAATCAGGCTATCGATCTTCGAATGGGAGGACAAAGGATTCCTGCTCCATGCAATGGTCCAAAGGAGCTAAAGGAGATTGTAGAAAAAGCCTGTGCATACAATCCGGAGGAACGATATCAAAGTGCAGCCAGGATGAGAGAGGACCTGGAATACTTATTATATGGAAGAAAGGAAGAACTGGCAGTCGCACTGGAGGAAGAATTGCTGCCGGCAGATGTGGATGAAAACAGTGCAGACCAAAGCCTGGAGCGGCCGCTTGGAGAGCTTGAGCAAGAGGAAAAACAGAATGAGACAGTGTATCTCTTTCCAAGAGACGAAGAGGAATCTTATGGACAGGAACCGACACAAAAGCAGCTGGGAAACAGGCAGAGGGCCGAAGCAGAAGGAGATTTCCAACCAAAAGGTACAATCCGAAACCGGTTTTTTCGCAAGAAGAAAATGGTATGGATTGTGTTGCTTTTGACAGTAGTCATCGGTGGAGCGATTTTTTACCAGACAGTGAAAGAAAAATATCAGGAAAATACGATGGAAGAGGAAATTGACAGCTGGGAATCCTGGGAGATCGTAAATTAAGGATGAAGGAGAGTATCAGGTGGGTATGATCATAGCGGTTTATAGTAAAAAAGTGTTTAAGGAATATCGGTTGCCTTCGGTGGAAAATGCAGATGAGACCATCTTATTGGGAAAAAGTGAGTTTGGGCTACTGGAGGATCTGGTCTTACGATTGGAGGTATTACAGGGACAGTGGAGGATCCGATCAGATCTTCATTACTGGATCACGAATGAGGATGGTAGTCATTATGTGGGAGAGGTGTTGAAGGATCAGGACGTATTCTTCTTAGAATGTGGAAATCATGAGAGAATTTCGCTGATCATAAAAGAGATATCAAAAGAATTTCGTTCTTATGAGAAGTATGACATTCGAAAAGCGAAAAAGCTTGTGGTGGGAAAAGGGCAGAAGGCGGATATTTGCTATGACTATAAGCATATGGTATCCGATCAGCATGCCATATTGGAGCAGAGGGATGGATGTTTTTGGATCATCAATGACAGTCCCAATGGTACTTATGTGAATTCGAAAAGGATTGACACACAGACCAGATTAGCATTTGGAGACTATATCAATATCATGGGCCTACATATGGTATTTCTGGATGGAATTTTAGCCATTGATAAAAATGAGAATCTTCTTGGACTTCATCGGGATAAACTTGGCGATTATACGGAGAATGAAGATATGACGATCTACCTGACAGAGCGGAAAAGGCAGAATCAGAGCAAGAGAATCTATCACAGAGCACCCAGACGATATCGAAGATTGTATGAGGAGCCGATCATCATCCATGGCTTTTCTGATCAGAAGGAGCAAAGGACAGAGATTCCTATGATGTTTATGCTGATGACTTTGATATTTGGCATGGTTTTTATGACGGGACAATTCTCATCTATACTCTGGTGTGTGGGAATGGGATGGATGGGAAGTGTTATGCTTTGCATGAGTCTGTGGTACCTATGTAGCTATGAAAAGAGAAAACGGATGTACCGACAGTATTTCATGGACAAAGAAATGGAAATCAGAGAACAATACAAAAAGAATCAGGAAATCTTAGAAGAACGTTATCCTTCTGCTATGCATGGTATTTGTAGCGGTGAGCAGGAAGGAACCTTGTGGAATCGAAATCCTATGCAGAAGGACTTTCTGGTTCATAGACTGGGAGTAGGAGATTGGCCATTTCAGGTATCGATCGAGATGGAAGAGGACGGATTTCCTTATCAAAAAGATTCCACGTTAAGCGGATCGGCACACATCAGGAAGCAGTATCAGACTCTGAAACAGGTACCGGTCACCCTGGATCTTGGCAGATATCATCGGATCGGAATGATCGGTGGAGAAGGAAAGATGGGAGCACTTGCGGTGGCAAGGACCATCGCAGCACAGATTGCAGTCAACCATTGTTATACAGATGTGAAGATGGGATTTTTTTATCATGGGGAATTGGCCCAAGAATGGGAAGCATTACACTTTGCCAAATGGCTGCCCCATGTATGGGCTGAGGATAAGAAGATTCGGTTTCTTGCTTCCGGACAGGAGGAGGCGAAAGATGTTTTTTATGAATTGACCCAGATCTTTCGCACACGAAGTTTAGAAACGGAGCAAAAAGCAGAAAAGAAAAAGCCTTATTATGTACTTTTTGTAACCGACAGCTCTATGCTAGAAGAAGAGCTTTTGGCAAAATATGTGTTTGATCAGCCGGAAGCAGCTGGTCTGACTACCATCTTTCTGGCAGAGCGTTATGAAGAATTGCCAAACCGCTGTGAATTGGTCATCGAGAATGACGATATCTTTTGCGGTATGTATGATGTAGCAGAGCGTAAGGAGGAAGGAATTCCAATTGCCTTTGACCAGGTGGAAGAAGAAGCATTGATCAAGTTTGCGCAGAGCATTTTAAGGATTCGGGTGCCTGAGACAGAAATGGGCGGAACGCTTCCAGCTAGTGTAAGCCTTTTAGAGATGGTGGAATCTTCTTCCATGAAAAATGCAAAGATTCAAGATCTATGGGCCAAAAACCGGGCCCATGAAAACATTCGGGGAATGTTAGGACAAAAGGCCGGAGGGCGGATCTGTTATCTGGATTTGCATGAAAAGTATCATGGGCCCCACGGCTTGATCGCAGGAACCACCGGTTCTGGTAAGACAGAGCTTTTAAAAACGCTGATTCTATCGTTAGCACTGCAATATAGCCCAGAAGAGATTGGTTTTTTCCTGATTGATTTTAAGGGCGGAGGAATGAGCAGTGACTTTTGCAACTTGCCACATATGATGGGACAGATTTCCAACTTATCTGGCAATCAGATTCAGAGGGCCATGATTGCTTTAAAAAGTGAGAACCGGAGAAGACAGCACTTATTTCACCAGGCCGGGGTCAGTCATATTGATGAATATCGAAAATCTTATAAAAGAGGACAGGTTTCCACACCGATGCCCCATCTGTTGGTCATCATCGATGAGTTTGCAGAGTTGAAAAAGGAAGCACCGGAATTTTTAAAAGAGCTGATCAGTGTGGCTCAGGTTGGAAGAAGCCTTGGGATGCATCTGATCCTTTCTACCCAAAGGCCAGGAGGATTGGTGGATGATCATATCTGGAGCAATTCCAGATTCCGTATTTGCTTAAGGGTACAGGACCGCAGGGACAGCATGGATGTCCTTCGCAGGCCGGACGCGGTATCCATTACCCAGCTGGGCTGTGGCTATCTGCAGGTGGGAAATGATGAGGTTTATGAACAGTTTCAGTCTGCGTTTACAGGAACCATTTATGCAGCTGATCATGAGCAGGAGACGACTGGGGTGTCTAAGCTGTTACGATTAGATGGCAAGGTGGAGCAGAAGAACGGCAGGAGAAAATCACTTATTTTAACCGAAGATCAAAGAGAAGCAGAAATGACGCAGTTAGAGGTCGTAAAGGAATGGATCATAATGGCAGCGAAAGATGGCGGCTATGAAAAGCAACCACCGTTGTGGATGCCGGTGCTTTCCGACCACATTTTGCTGGAGTCTCTTCTGGAAGATCGCTCTGTCAGATTTTTAAATGGAACATGGCAGTCAAAGGATACCGCTGGCTTGGGAAAAATCCCAATCGGAAAAGCAGATGATCCGAAGCATCAGAGACAGGCACCTCTCTATTTGGATTTCCTCACGAAGGGCCATCTGGCCATTTGCGGAAGTGGGGTATCAGGAAAAAGTACCATGATCCAGACAATCCTGTACGCATTGATATCTGACTATACGCCGGAAGAAATCCATCTCTATGGGATTGATACCAACAGCAGGATGATGCATGTCTTTGGTGAAGCACCACAGGTGGGCGGGATTCTTTCGGAAGAAGATAGGAAGAAGATGTCCAGGCTCTTCTCCATGCTGAAGCGAAAGCTGGAAGAACGAAAGAAACAGATGGGCGGCGGCAATTATGAACAGTATGTGAGTGTACATAAAACCGCTATGCCGGCCATCATCCTATTTATCGATGAGTATGCAGCATGGAAGGAAAAGACGGGAGGCATCTATGAAGAAACATTGCTTCGTCTGGCAAAGGAGGGAATGCATTATGGCATCTATCTGGTAGTATCTGGCTATGGATTCCATATGAATGATCTTCCACTTCGTCTGGAGGAAACCATGGGGCAGGTACTCTGTCTGAATCTTCCGGATAAGTATGCCTATGGCAACCTGCTCCATCAGCCATTTGACCTGATGCCAGAGCGTGGCAGCAAGGGAAGGGGACTGGCACTGGTCGGGCAGCAGGTACTGGAATTCCAGACGGCCTTATGCGTAGATGCGAAACATGATTACGAACGTCTGGAAAAGATTCAGGCATATTGTCATCATATGGCAGTCTGCTGGAAGGGAAAGAAAGTTCCCCCAATTCCGGAAATTCCCAAAAACCCTACCTGGGAACAGTTGGAACAGGTAGAGGAATGGAAACAGCTGGCAAGGAGTCAGAGATTTCTTCCAGTAGGATATGACACTTCCGATGCTTCCATCTACGGTATAGACCTTCTTCATACCTACTGCTATATGATCTGGGGAACCAAAGGATCAGGAAAGACCAATTACATGCGGGCATGTCTGCGTGCAGCACAGAAGAAGAATGGCCATATCTGTATCATCGATGGTCCTAAGAAGGAATGGAAGGAATATAAGGGTCATGCGGAGCTTACTTATCTGACGGAGGAAGAGGAGATCTTTGATTATTTCAAGGAACTGATACCAGAAATCGTAAAGAGAAATCAGAAAAAGCAGCAGCTGATACAGGAAGGCTATGGAAGAGAAGAGATTTTTAACCATATGAGCAAAGAAGAACCATATGTTATCTTTCTTCCGGATATGATCTGGTTTATTTCCCATGTATACGAAGCAAAATGGGATATGACAGGATTTTTAGAAAATGTAATCGAAAAGGGAAGCCTGCACCATATTTATTTTATCGGTGAATTATCCTTAGAGCAGCAGAGCCAGGTGCAGGGATATCCGCTGTATGAGCTTTTTGCTTCTTATAAAAATGGAATTCAGTTTGGTGGAAATCTGGCAGATAATCCAGTGCTTACCTTTGAGTATCTTTCCTTCCGGGAGCAGACCAGACGAGAAGCAAAGGGAATTGGACAGATTTCTGACCAGGAGACATGGCAGAATACGAAAAAAATTATAGTACCATTGGTGACAGGAGGTGAGAGGGATGCTATCCATGCTAATCTGTGATCAGAATCAGGAGGAGCGAGATCTGCTAAAAAAGCATTCCAAGGATTCGGTAGCATTTTGCTCCAACGATGAGCTGGAGATCGGGATGACCGCCAGTGTAGACGAAGCAAAACAGTATATAGAGAAGCAGGAACTGCTGGATGTGGCATTTCAGGAGGTTACCATGCCACAGGGAATTACCATGACGAAGAATCTGAGAATCCGATATCAATATTCAGAGCTCTTGTTGATTGCGGATGCCTCTATCTCTCCCATGGCATATCTGACTCCTGAAATCCGGGCAGCTTCTCTGCTGCTTCGCCCTTTTAGTGAAGCCCAGAGCAGGCAGGTAGTCAACCAGTTCTTCCAGTCGCTTTATCGGGAACGGACAAAGGAAGAGACGGAAAAGGTGATGATCATTGAAAACCGCCAGGGCAAGATTCGGATCCCCTATGATAAGATTTATTATATTGAGGTAAAGGGAAGGAAGATCTATATTCGATTAAAAGATGAGGAATATAGTAAATATGAGACGATGGAGCAGATGATAAAAAAGCTGCCGAAGCAGTTTCTACGATGCCATAGAAGCTTTGTCATTAATAAAAATTATGTGACCAAGGTACGATTATCTGAAAATCTGATTTACTTAGAGGATGAGATTACAGTCCCACTATCCAGAAGATATAAGGCGGACATGAAAGCGTATATGAATTGCAGCAACATTTCGGAGGAGGGAAGAGATTGATGAATCCATATGGATGGAAAAGCTTTTATATGAAGGAAGAGGAATTCTACCTGCTATTAGCCGGCAAAGGGGTAAGGCGATGGTATGGATTATCATCTGACCGAAGGGAGTCCTTTCTTCGAGATACTTCCAAAGAGGCAGTCTATGGGGTGCTGGCAGGACTGTATCAAAAAGGATATGTGGACTGGTGTGAAGAGCAGGTAGCCATTGCAGAGCCGATGGATATCATCCTACAGGCTTTAAAGGACTCAGCATATTGTGTCATGGCGGAGCAGGAAGGAGAGCGACAGTCTTATTATCTTTCGTATGGGAAAATAGTATTAGTGGAGGAAAGTAAGCGGCAGAGAGGAAGACTTAAGCTTACGCTCCTTACCAAAGAGGAATTCTTAAACAATCTGTGGGAGGAAGGCTATCTTCCAAAGAGAGAGGGAGTAACTGCTTTCGATGGGCAGGAAGGCAGCAGGGTAAAAAAGGTGTATGACCGTGCAATCCTCCGATTTTTGCAAGTAGAAGATGGAAGGCAGATGGAACGACTGATCATAAAGGAGATGGGAATGGAGGTTTTGGTGACCTGGGAACATGATTTCTCAGAGGAAATCCTTCCTTATCAAAAGGACTGGTGTGAAAAAAGGCTGAATCAATGGTGTAACAGGAGGCAGAAATGATTTTAGTAGAGGTGTATGTGATTTCGATGAATGAATATGTGGATATCCTGCTGGATGAGGAGCTTCCGGTGGGACAGGCAATGGAAGAAATCTGTCAGCTGCTGGGACAGAAGTTAAATACGTCCATCGGAGAGGAAAAGGATACGCTGCTTCTTTGTTCCATGGATGGCAAAGAAATTCTACCAAAGAAACGGACACTGGCAGACTGTAGAATTCAGGATGGAAGTAGATTGTTACTCGTATAGGAGGAACTTCCTGCTTCTATGGAAACAGGCAATCAGATAAGAGAGGACGGGTGGAATGTATACCAGAATAGAACCAGAGACCATCAAGCATATGTTAGAAGAGCTTGAGCGATGTGAGGAAAAGATACAAATAGAATACGAAAAGCTTCTGGAGGGACAGTCCTATCTAAAGCAGCTTGTCAAAGAGGACATGTGGGAATTTCGAAGTGGATTTGACAGACAGATGGAACGACTTTCTTGTGCTATGCAGCGGTTTACAAGATACCGAATGGCGTTGGAGTGCATACTGGACGTTTATAGACGGTGCGAGGAAACAATCCTGGGCTACGAAGATCAGAAAGAGAGCTATCAGATGAGCTATGACAGATGTGATCTTAAGGAACTGGGAAAAAAGCTTTTGGAATATGAGATTCCATTTCAATAAAAGAAAGGCAGAAGGAATCATGGAACAGCTAGAGATACAAAGCCAGCGATTGGGCAGAAATACAGAGGAAAAAGAGCGATTGTTACAGAATGTAAAGAATGGATGGAAACTCCTTAACCAACAGCTTAAGGAATTGGCTGTCTGTCAGGAAGAGGAATCTTCGATGTTAGAGGAATATGATAGACGCACCATGGAGATGCTGGATCAGATCGCCGATCTGTGGCAATATGAAAGATACGCAAAGAGGGAATATGAGAAATGCGAAGAGAGAATACTGGATATGATCGCGGATATTTGAAAAAGCAGGCTTTCGAGATGCAAGATCAGATCAGGAAGCTCAGCCGGGATTTGGAAAAATTGCGAAGATGGCTCAAAGAAGCTGGCGTTTCCTGGGAGGGAGAAGCCGGAGAGCTTTATCGGATCAGGGAAAAAGAGATTGAGCAGGAGATGGAAGAGATTCTTGCATATTACCAAATGGTCAGTCGGAAGCTGTTAGAAAAGGCTGGCATCCAGGAAGAGCAAGAACATCAGCCACAAGAAGGGGAAAAAGTGCTTCCCGACAATTTGCTCGTATAGGAGAAATCATGGAACAGGAACATATATATATGAAAAAGCAGCTGCAGCAGATGGCAGAGGCAGCAGGAGAGATCGAAAAGATCGTCAGTGGAGATGTGTTAGAAGGCATGGATCAGATTGGACAGATCTGGAAGGGAGAAGCCGCAATAGCCTATCACAACAAGGGAAGAGAAATCGCAGAAGAATTATTGGAAGCCTCTAAGGCCTTAGGAAAGCTTATGGAATAGGAAAAGGATAGTGTCAAAAATGACGTTATATCGGTCATTTAGATAGAATGGCCTTAGGATACCTTCGAAACGTGTTACTCTTAAAAAGAAGAAAGATTACAGGTAGAAGGGAAAGAGAATGTGGAAGGGATTCAGACAATTGAGTTATTGTTGTTTATGATTTTAATGCTTCTGGTCATCTTATGTGGATATTTGTTCTTCGGACAGGAGTCCGAAAAGAAAGAAAAAAATGGAATGAATGCGAAGAACTTTAAGTTGAGTCAGAGACAGAAATCGTCGGCGACCCGAAAGGGAGCAAGGCTGATCTCATTAAAGACAGGAAAGACAGAAAAAATAGAGAAAACAATGTGGTATATCGGCAAAGATATGGGAAACGATTATGTAATCAGGGAGAATCCTGCCGTTAGCAGACGACATGGCTGTATTATATGGAAGGATGGAAACTATTATCTCTCCGATATGAACTCGTTAAATGGCACCTTTGTCAATGGCAACGAAGTCAGAGAGGGAGAGAAGTTCCGGCTCTCTGACCGAGATAAGATCGTGTTGGCAGATGAGGTGTTCGAATTTCAAGAATATGAAGAAGGATAACAACAGAGCAGAACCTTTAGGGTGACTGCTCTGTTGTTGGTTATGAGGTTTTCGCTCTATTTATGGTAATGTTGGTACCATTGAAGGCACCTATTCCAATATGGACATTTTCTGGAAGAGTAATACTTCCCGTGAGACCGCTACAGCCAGAAAAAGCATGATTACCGATATGAGTAATGGAATCAGGCAGGTGCAGATTACCGGTGAGCCCACGACAGTCAGAAAAAGTAAAGCTACCGATATAGGTAATGGAATCAGGTAGGTGCAGATTGCCGGTGAGCCCATTACAGTCAGAAAAAGCACCATCACCGATATGAGTAATGGAATCAGGCAGGTGCAGATTGCCGGTGAGCCCATTACAGTCAAAAAAAGCACAGATGCCGATATAAGTAATGGAATCAGGCAGGTGGAGATTACCGGTGAGCCCACGACAGCCAGAAAAAGCACTATTACCGATATGAGTAATGGAATCAGGCAGGTGCAGATTACCGGTGAGCCCACGACAGCCAGAAAAAGCAAAGCTGCCGATATGAGTAATGGAATCAGGCAGGTGTAGATTACCGGTGAACCCACTACAACCATAAAAAGCACAGCTATCGATATGAGTAATGGAATCAGGCAGGTGAAGATTACCGGTGAACCCATTACAGTGATAAAAAGCATAGCAGCCAATATGAGTAACAGAATTAGGTAGATATAAATCTCCGATAAGACTACTACAGCTTGAAAAAGCATTATCACCAATATAGGTAAGAGAGTCTGGAAGATTTAAAGGACCGATGATTTTTCCACAAAAAAAAGCAGATTTTCCAATTCGTTTTAAATGTTTTGGGAAGGTTTTAAATGTTATTTTCAAGTTCCTGTAAGGTAGAAAACGATCAGGTATTTCTGTAGTGCTACATCCACAGATGCTATCTGGAAGAACTAATTCGTAGTCATCAGGTAATATGGCATATCGTAGATTTAGGGTACGGTGTGTTTTTGGAGTATGAAAAGTAGGATTGTGTTGAGACTTCATCTGAAAATAGCGACCATTTCTTTTTCGGTCTTTCAGATCAAGCAACATGATCTCCTTGCGAGTATCCAGATCATAAATAATAAATAAGCGGCCATAGTCATCATCCACTTCTACAATCAATGCCGAAAAAATCCATGGATATACCTGTGAGAAGAGTTGCTCTATTTCTATTTTGTCCTGGTGCCGATACCGTGATAGTAAAGTCAGCTGTAGTTCTTGAGTTATATATGTAGAAATATCCGCAATAATAAAATCATCA
>JALEJP010000047.1 GCA_022769625.1 Lachnospiraceae bacterium
TGTGGTCAGGGTACGTTTTGCGCTGATAAATTTATCAAAAGGCAGACGCGGGATCTTCACAACGCAGTAATCCAGCATCGGCTCAAAGCTTGCATAGGTCTTGCCGGTAATGGCATTTTTAATCTCGTCCAGCGTGTAGCCAAGGGCGATCTTTGCCGCAACCTTGGCAATGGGGTAACCGGTTGCCTTGGAAGCCAGGGCGGAGGAACGGGATACACGTGGATTTACCTCGATGACACAGTACTCGAAGCTTTCCGGATTCAGCGCATACTGTACGTTGCAGCCGCCGGTGATGTTCAGCTCGCTGATGATATTCAGCGCTGAGGTACGCAGCATCTGGTATTCCTTGTCACCCAGGGTCTGGGATGGTGCCACAACGATACTGTCACCGGTGTGTACTCCCACCGGGTCGATATTTTCCATGTTGCAGACGGTGATGCAGTTTCCGGCGCTGTCGCGCATTACCTCATACTCGATCTCCTTCCAGCCTGCGATACAGCGCTCCACCAGCACCTGTCCCACACGGGAGAGACGCAGACCGTTTTCCAGGATTTCCACCAGCTCCTCATAATTGTGAGCGATACCGCCGCCGCTTCCGCCAAGGGTATAAGCCGGACGCAGTACCACAGGATAGCCGATGGTCTGGGTAAATGCCACGCCGTCCTCCACATTCTCCACTACCTTGGAGGCTGCGATGGGCTCCCCGATCTTTTCCATGGTCTTTTTGAATTCCAGACGGTCCTCTGCTTTTTTGATGGTCTCTGAAGTGGTACCGATCAGGCGCACGTTATGCGCACGCAGAAATCCTGCCTCCTCCAGCTCCATAGCCAGGTTCAGTCCTGCCTGTCCTCCAAGGGTGGGCAGTACGCTGTCCGGTTTTTCTTTCAGAATGAGCTGCTCCACCACTTCCACGGTCAGCGGCTCGATGTAGACTCTGTCTGCAATGTCTTTATCCGTCATAATGGTTGCCGGGTTGGAGTTTAAGAGGACTACCTCGATGCCTTCCTCTTTCAGGGAACGACAGGCCTGTGTGCCTGCGTAGTCAAACTCTGCTGCCTGTCCGATGATGATCGGGCCGGAACCAATCACAAGTACTTTTTTGATATCTGGATTCTTTGGCATTATTCTGACACCTCCATCATTTTCATAAAGCGGTCAAACAGATAACCGGAATCTAATGGTCCCGGGCAGGCTTCCGGATGGAACTGCACGGTAAAAATATTTTTCCCGGTGTAGGCAAGTCCTTCGTTGGTGCCGTCGTTCACATTCACAAATGCCGGTACGGCAACAGACGGATCCAGCTTGTCCGTATCTACCACATAGCCGTGATTCTGGGAAGAAATATAGACACGTCCCGTCTTTAGATCCTTCACCGGATGGTTGCCGCCTCTGTGGCCGTATTTCATCTTATGTGTATCCGCGCCGGTGGCTAGGGCCATCAGCTGATGTCCCAGACAGATGGCAAAAATCGGAATATCCGTGTGGTAAAGCTTGCGGATCTCTTCAATGATCGTGGTACATTCCTTCGGGTCACCCGGTCCGTTGGAAAGCATGATGCCGTCCGGATTGGATGCGATGATCTCCTCCGCTGTGGTAAGCGCCGGATAAACGGTAACCTCACAGCCCCGTTTGTTCAGACTGCGTGCAATGTTGCGCTTTGCGCCCAGATCCAGCAGGGCAACCTTCGGTCCATCCCCGTGCAGAACGTATGTTTCTTTGCAGGTGACCTTTTCCACCACTTTTCCGGTGGTGTATGCGGCAAGGCGGGGAAGTACCTCGGAAAGGTCAGTGTATTCCTGTGTGGTGATCATACCGTTCATGGTACCCTTTTCCCGGAGGATCTTGGTCAGTGCACGGGTATCGATCCCTGCAATGCCCGGAATATCATGCTGCTCCAGAAACTCCTGAATGGTGCCCTCACACCGGAAGTTACTGGGCATCCTGGAAAGCTCACGAACGATGTAACCGTCCGGCCACGGCTTTGCCGATTCCATGTCCTCATAGCAGATGCCATAATTTCCAATGAGCGGATAGGTCATCACCACTGCCTGTCCCGCATAGGACGGATCCGTAAGAACCTCCAGATATCCGGTCATGGATGTATTAAATACGATTTCGCTGATGATTTCTTTTTTGGAGCCGATACTCGTTCCGGTAAAAACGGTACCGTCTTCCAGAATCAAATATGCTTTCATTCGTTTTCCCCTTTCTCATGTATTCGGAAAAAGGGGACGCAATAGCAATGTCCCTACTGCGCCCCCCTTAGCCCTTAAGATACCAGCATGGACCGGAACGCCAGACCGTAAACCGGTCTTTTGCCTTCAAAAAAGCTGTCCCAGAGCAATGCTCAAATTGTAAAGATTCTACCACATGGGGTATGATATTTCAAGCCCTTTTTCAAACAGGAATCATTCAGACTGATGGAAAAACGTTGATTTTGCATATATTCTATGCTACAATACAACCAGAAACGGAACAACCGCCACAAAGTGGTTGATCTCCGCCAGGTATTAAGCCTGCCTTATGGGTCAAGTAACAAGGCAGGCTTATTTATTTTTGCTTGTTATTCCTATCAATATAGGCAAGCAGTGCAATCAGAAATGAACCACCTAAAAAAAGCAGGCTTAAAACTTCATATGTATCCATTTGCACCACCTCCCCTCTTTTTCAAATTCGGGGAGATTTACCACCTTGAAACTCAGCTGTTCCGCAATGAAATTCTAACATATCTCTGCCCTTCTTGCAATACATAATCAATATCAGTATTTTTACATATTTTTTGTGATTATCGAGTTGTTATCCTATGAAGCATTCAATAAAGCTGCCCATCCACTGTAGGAAAGGGCAGCTTTATTATATATTCATACCAGCTCCGCGATTCGTGTGACTGCCACATAAATATCCTGTATCCGGAACCAGGTTCGGTAATCTACGGTTCCGGTTCGGGGCAGTCCGAATATTTCCTGGAAGATTTCCACTGCCTCCTGTGTTCTTTCCCCGTAAATCCCGTCCACCGGAATCTTCGGTATCAGGGGATAGTTTCCGGCAATGGCATTGAGCTGCTCCTGCAGCTGTTCCACCTTCTGTCCGGTGGCACCGATGTCCAGGGTGTAGCCGGGCCAGGAGGATGGGTTACCGGCAATCTCCTCCGCGCTGTTGATATACATATTTTCTCCGTAATAATAGCGGATGATATCCATGGCCGTGTAGCCCTGGTCTGCCAGGCTCTTCGAGCCCCACTGCGACATCCAGTTCGGACAGCTGACTCTCTCCCCGTCGCAGTACTGGGTCAGGATGGGCTGTTTTACGTTTGGTCTGGAAAGATAGTCTGCGAACAGTTCATCCACCACTTCGGAAATGCTCTCAAAGACGTTTCTGCTGTAGATCCATTTGTGGTCAAAGGCTGTGGAGGAGGTAATCGTAAAATCAAAGCCTTTGTTGCGGTACCATTCTGTGTAGACGCGGTTCAGGGTAAAGGACATGATCGCCAGCACGTTGGCCTGGATCGCCGCGCGGGGCCAGGTGGCATAGATTTCGCTGGATGCCACATTTTTGATGTAGTCGCGGTAGCGCACATAGTAATCGATGGCTGTGCTGTCTGCTGGGGAGCCGTCATGCACCACCACAAATTCCGGTACCACCACACGGCTTAATACAATTTCCCCGGTCTGTGTCACAGGCTTGATCTCTGCCTCCGCGATCTTGGGCGGGTATTCTCCATAAAGGGTATGAGCGGGGATGACGATCGTCTCATATTCCTCGGGCTCACTGAGCGGACGCAGACGGATATCCTGGATGGCCGTCTGATTTGCCAGGATCTCGGCACCGGAGATCGTCACCGGCTCAAAACCAGGAGCAGAAATACGAATGTTATATTCGGAATAGGGCTGCATCCCTCCCGGCTCCAGACTGTATTCCTCCGGCGGCGCTTCCAGATCCAGCGTATCCACCCGTCCCACACTGTCTGTCTTTAATTCCTCCAGAACCTGATCCGGTTCCCCTGTACTTGAAATATCCACAACCGCATCTTCCACCGGTGTTGCCCGCAGCTGTGAAGTCACCTGTATCTGCAGCTTTCCTGTTGCCATAGCTTACCTCAGAATTTCCCTTGGCATATCTTATGCAAATGCGCAGCGGAAGTTTCAATTTTCTTTCTTTTTCTGATGATGTCTGCTATAATCCTCCTGGAACCCTGTTACGGACTGGAACATAGAAAAGGAGAACATTATGTCAGCCACTTCTGTTTCAAAAACTTCAAAGGGCATATGCCTGATTATTTTATCTGCGTTCTGCTTTGCCTGCATGAACGTCTGTGTGCGTCTCTCCGGGGATCTGCCTTCCATTCAGAAGAGCTTTTTCCGGAATTTTATCGCCATGCTGTTTGCTTTCGCCATCCTGAAAAAGGAACATGCTTCTTTTCAGATTGAAAAACAGCACCTTCCGTATCTGGTGCTGCGCTCTGTCTTTGGTACCCTGGGTATCCTCTGTAATTTTTATGCGGTGGATCACCTGCTGGTGGCAGATGCCTCGATTTTAAATAAGCTGTCTCCGTTTTTTGCGATCATTTTTTCCTTTTTCCTTTTAAAAGAAAAAATCAGACCGTTTCAGGCGGTCTGTGTTCTGCTGGCCTTTCTCGGCTGCATCTGTATTGTGAAACCAGGATTTACCAATGTCTCCGTCCTGCCGGCCTGCATCGGTGTAATGGGCGGCATGAGTGCCGGCATCGCCTACACCATTGTACGTCTTCTGGGCACCCGCGGCGTAAAGGGACCGTTTATCGTGTTCTTTTTCTCCGCCTTTTCCTGCCTGGTGACGCTGCCCTGGCTGCTCTTTCACTATACACCGATGAGCGGCGCACAGCTTGGTTTTCTGCTTTTAGCCGGTCTGTTTGCTGCAGGCGGTCAGTTCACGATCACCGCTGCCTATACGTACGCACCGGCAAGAGAAATCTCCATCTATGACTATTCGCAGATCGTATTTGCCACACTGCTTGGGCTGATCCTGTTCGGCGAGATACCGGATCTTCTGAGTTTTGCGGGGTATGGATGCATTATCCTCGGATCGCTGATGATGTTTCTTTACAACCGGAATCATTAATTATGTAGATTGGACCAGGCTTCTTTTAATTCTTCACTGTGAATTTCATACCATTCCTTTATCTCCGCCAACATTTTAGGCTGCCATTTATTACAGCCTGTCCGATATACTTTTCCATCGCTCAGCCTGAATACTGCCGCGTATTCATTGGCTGTTGCATGGAAATGTGGCGGATGATAAGAAAACTCATTTGCGCGCACTTGACACATGTCTCACGTTCCCTGTCCTCTGAGAACTCGACCCACTGGGGATTTGACTGCCCTTCCAACTCAAACTCGATCCGAATTGCCTCTCCTGGCATATAATAGTTGCGCACCTCGCGAAAATCACCAATGGAAACCCATTTTCCATTTAATCCAATGTCATCCTCTGCATTTTGCACTGCCAGAAGAATTGCCTGCAAAAGGGTTGATTTCCCGCTGGAATTTGTTCCAACAAATAAATTCAGTTTTGTCGTATGGATTGTCAAATCTTTTATTGATTTCAATGCCTTAATATGGATTTTGTTAATCATCCTGCAGCTCCTTTGCCAGCTTTTCCATAAGTTTAAATCTCCCGCTCACTTTTTGATAGCTCTCCCTGCTGTCACTCAGACAGGACAGATACTGATTACTGGTGATAACCTCATATACTTCTTCTTTTATAATTTTTTCCATTCCGGTTAAATCATAATCATTCATCAAAGCCATAAAATACATAGTAGTTTCAAATATGTTCATGTTGATGGGATTCGACCGTTTCAATTCCTTCCGAAAGGCACCTTCTCCGAATATGGGATATACCTGCTCCAGACAATCGATGGAAAGATTTTTTAATTTTCTCCTCATCAGAGCTACTTCCCGAGAATCTGTCCTGTTCAGCCAGGTCAGGGCAGTTTGGATCAGATCATCCACATCACCATTATACTTATAGGGTTTCCCATCCTTCATCAAATACTCATGAAATAGCAGATAAAAAGCAAAAAATCTGGTCAAAAGATAAGAGCCTTTCATTCGCTTGTCCCTGGAAGGTTCAATACGGGTTGCTTTCCTGAACGCTTCCGTCTCTGTTATTTCATTTATCATATCAAGTCCTTTTCCATGATAAAGTGCATTCCTGATTTCCTGTTTATTCAGCTTTGTGCCTCCCCTGTTCACCCTGTCGAAAATATCAAACAATATTTTATCTGGTGTAGGAGGCAGAATCAAATGAGAATATACCTGATAATCTTCAAGCTGTGACTGATAAATACCATACTCTCCAGTCAGATCACTAAATTTTCTTCCATTCAGAAAACCAAGGATTTTCAATCCACGAAGTGCAAACCCGTCATTCAGATATTCAAACAGCGCAGAAAGCCTTTGTTTGCCATCTACCACAACATAGGTAGCATTGTCCTGCTGTTTAAAATAAAATATTGGAAGCGGAAGCCCCATGAGAATACTTTCAATCAGCTCATACTTCTGCTTCTGTTCCCAGACCTCTTTTCTTTGAAAATCAACATCCAGTATCAGTTGTTTTTTCCGGAATTTCCGATAAAGTTCAAATACAGAAAAATCCTTTTTCGTTACCCGAACAGTGGCAAAAACAGGTATGTTTTCATTTCCGGAGTATTCCAGGTTATCTAAATCTTCTTTTTCATTTTCTAAAATAACGTCTGCATAATCAGCCATTTATCACTACCATACCTTTATATAATACACAACATAATCAGTACCTGTATCTTAAATACAGACCTTTCATGTCACGTTCTTCCTTCTATAACAGCCCAAGCTTCCGCAGTCCATAGCACACCCCGTCCTCGCTGACCGGGAGGGTCACGTAATCTGCCGTCTCTTTCAACGCCTCCACGGCATTGCCCATGGCGATGCCCATACCGGCTTTCTGGATCATCTCATAGTCGTTCATGCTGTCGCCAAAGGCGATCACATCACACCAGTTTTTCCCATAGTAATCCAGCAGTGCCTGGATACCGTTTGCCTTTGAGACATCCTTTGTGATGATATCCGCGCCATAGCGGTCAGCAAACAGCGGTGTCTTAAGCTCCGGAAAAGCCTCCCGGATCAAATCAGTTCCCTCAGGCTTTCCGAAATAGGCAAGCGCATAGAATGGATGGGTCAGGAGATTGGACTCGTCCAGATAAGGGCGATTCCCATTGCCGAACACTCTTCTCTCGTGCTCCATCACGATCTCTTTGTTTACATAACATCCGTATTCTCCGATGTTAAAGCCGACACAGAGACCGTTTTCTCTGGCAAAATCCATCAGCCTGCGAATCAGTTCCCGGTCCATGAATACTTCCCGTATTTTTTTATCTCCTACGGTCACCTTCTGACCGTTGCTATGTACAATGGCGGTTGGAGCAATCAGA
>JALEJP010000004.1 GCA_022769625.1 Lachnospiraceae bacterium
GCCGCATCGATGGCATTCCTCAGGTTTTCCAGACTGTCACTGGTATACTTGCCATTAAACAGAGCCTTTGCTGCCTCAATCAGACTCTCCAGGGAGGAGATGTCTGCTGTTTTTGCCAGCTTGAACAGTTCATCCAGAACGGCGTAAGCTGCACCATCCACTGTTTCCTGAGATGCCATTTCATCGGCGAAAACGATCTTGCCTGCCTCCACCGCTGCTGTGAGGCCTTCGATCTCCTCGTAGTTCTTTCCAAGCGTCAGGATTTTCTCCGCTGCCTCGATGGTCACCTCCAGATGGAGCTTCTGGACACCGTATTCCAGGCCGCCGATGGCTGTTACAAGGTCGGATACTGCCTGATCCAGCTCATTACGGGATGCATCTGCGTTGTTCAGAACTATTTCGGCCTCTGCCAGAGCATTCTCCAGAGCTTCTGCACTTTCTTTTGTATAAACGGAAAGATCTTCGCCTGCCCAGGTATCATACAGCATCTTCAGGGATGCTTTTACCGGAGCCGGTGTTTCAGCCGCTTTGATCTCAAGGGTTACCGGTTTGCTGTAAACGGAATAGGTTTTTCCGGTACCAGGGAGCTGATAAACTGCCCCGATCAGAACGGTGGCTTCTCCCTCTTCCTGTGCATGGCAGGTTCCGCTCACCGGATCGTACGTGACCGGTGTTCCAGACAGTTGTTTCATCGTCAGGTTTACACCTTCGATTTTTGTTTTTCCTCTTGTGTAAGCCGATGCGTCGATCACCACACCGCCTTTGCTGCCCGCTGTCAGTGTATAGTGATCTTTTCCCGTCAGAACTTTATTTAAATAGTCTTTTGCATAATCTGCACGGTTGGTTGTGATGCCATGATAGTTTCCGATAAATTCATTTTCGAACACCTCCAGCGCATCCACCGTCCATGGATGTACATAAATACCACGGAATCGTGCTGCCTGCGTGATATCGGCATTCTGTGCGCCGTAGTTGCAGTTGTAGAAATATCCATAGGCATCCATACGGTCGCAGAGCTTCTGCATGGCAGCTGCCACATCATCTGCCGCCGAGCATACGCTGTTCAGCTCACCCACTGCCACCTCCGGCATTACCTGTCGCACCAGCTCCAACTGATAATCGTGGAAGGAAATAAATACTACCCGGTCTTCCATATGCATATCACGAATGATTTTCACCATCGGTTCGATGACATTGGTGTCACCAGTCTTTATCTCAATAACATGGACGATATCATCATCCGGATCTGCTTCATCCGCCGCCAGGAAAAGCTCCTGTAAGGTAGGAATCTTATCTCCCTCCTGGGCATTTGCGTTAAAGGTAAGCGCCTGCAGCTCCTCCAGAGTACTGTCTGCAACCGTGAGATTTTGATTCATCAGACGCCCTGTTGTCTCATCATGGTTGACCACAACCTGACCGTCTTTCGTCAGATGCACATCACACTCAAGGGCATCTGCCCCGGCTTCCACTGCCAGCTTTGCTGCACGTTCCGAATTTTCCGGTGCCGTCAGGTGGAGTCCTCTGTGTGCCGTAATGATGGTATTTCTGGTAAGTACTTCGGTATCCTCGTCAAAGCTTTCAATCACATCATAGGCACTCTCAAAATCGTCTGTCAGAATTCCGTCAGCCCCGTTTAGAATCACATCCGTCAGATGCTCAGGATCTGTCCGTACCCAGACGGAAACTGCACGTGCCTGAATGTATTCGATGTTTTCTTCTGTCGCAAGCTCCTCCGGCAGTACCATAATACGACTGTTTGCCCGGTTCGTCCTGCAGACGTAATCAGAAAGGTCAGCCTCTGCATCATCCTCATATCCGCTGAAATCCAGCATACCATGCACACCCGGCATCCGTCCGCAGGCAGTAAGCAGGATATCTTCATCATCTGAAAGAACCATGATATCCACCAGATTGTTTTCCTTTACAAAAGCTGCGAATGCTTCTGCCGTATCCATACTCTCCACACGGAATCCCACCAGCGCTTTTTTGTCTGCTCTTGCCATGTAATCTGTGATTGAGATTTCCTCTCCTTCATCCATTACCGTCAACTGGTCTGAAACGGTACGGATAATCGTAGAAGGACGACGTCTGCCGGAAACCAGCTGTGCAACGCTTTTTTCATCTTCTTCACTTACTACGGCCGGTGCCATCACAAGACCTGTTGTCGGTTCATAAATATCGGCGTCATAACCGTTTTCTGTCTTCGGAAATTCTGTCATCAGATCATCCGGAATCTCACTTGTCATAACCAGATTGGAAAATTCCGCGGTCACACGGTCAAAGGTAAAGGCCAGCTTGCCGTGTTTCATCTGCTCCTGCGTTTCATACCGAACCATCAGCCGGTCATTTATGTATTCATAAACCTTCTTTCCTTTTATAACAACCTTTAAATGATAGGTGGTATCCGGATCGAGATTTTCCGTATAGCTTCCTGTGGATGGAACACTCCATGTATCGGAGGCTGTCCGGTTGGCACATTCTACGCCATTTCCCGCTGTTGCATTGCGCCGCACTGCCATTTGCCAGAAGGTAAATGCCTGATCTCCGGCACTGGGATTTGCAGTAACACCGTAGGACAAGGCTGCCCAGCGGGCGTTATCTGTGGAGTCTGTCATTTTCAGGTCGACGGATATCATATAGTCTCTTCCATAGCTGAATATCGGCAAAACAATATTCTCGTATGTCCTGCTTTCCGTTGCCTTTACACAGACTGCACCGTCTTTTGCCTCAATGGAAGTGGTTCCTGTTTTGCGCATGGTACAATACTGTAAAAACTCCTCGGTAAAATCAGAAATGGATACTTCACTGTTTACATAGAGGGGACTGGTCAGGTTTTCTTCTCCCTTCAAAAGCGTCAGCTCATAGCACTGCTTTCCATCATCCCACACAACAGATGCTGTGATGCCAGAATCCAGTTTTTCCGTAATCTGCTGCTGCAATGCTTCGGCAGTTACCTCTTCTGCTGTTTCAAAGGAAAACTCACCCTGCATAATTTTTGCCATTGCCCGCTTCAGAATATCCATATCTGTGGAATCTGCGTACTCGATGGTCACCGCTACACTTTTCGTCTTTGTCTGATCACCCAGTGTCAGATCCACACGGTACGGACTTTCCGTTCCGGAAACGGAAACACTTCCGCCATCCTCAGCGAAGAACGTATCTGCCAGTGCTGCCTCCACCTGTTCTTTCAGCATGGCACGAATCACGGAGACTGCTGCTGTTTCCGATACCCCGGTCAGATGCACTGAATCCGGAATATCACGCACCGCCAGGTCAACCACATCATTCGTTACAAGAACCGTCTCACAGGTTCGTCCGTCCACGGTGATCTTCATAGGGACACTCCCTGCCTGTGTACTTTCCACCGGAATGACGGCAACTCCGTTTTCAAACCTTGCGGTAACCGTTGTGGTGCCTTCCTCGCTGAGTGCTGTACCTTTTAGTTTCACCTCCGGTGCGGTCATTTCTTCCCCATAATACCGTGCTCTGTCATAAGCCGCATTCTGCTGCAGCTCCTCCTCACTGAGTGCCCGGTTATAAACACGGATTGCATGCCAGGATGCCGTTGTCACATAGGCGTTCGACACATTTCCACTATTGTCCTTAAGCCTTCCGCCTAAAATGACCTGCTGTGCCGCCGCATTATTTCCTGACACGAAGGTATTTTTCTTTTCTGCGTCTGCATACCATGCACTCTCCCCGTTTTTCCGGAATGTAATAGCACTTGTGGTATCAAACACATTGGCAAAATCCGTTCTCAGGCGCAGAGAATTTGCTCCCTGCTTCAGCTCCATGGTCTGTCCGGCTGTCCGGACAAAGATGCTCCAGCTGTCTGCTGTCTCATCCACCGTCATAAGTGGAGAATAACCTCTTTCATAACCGGAATAGCCCTCACTGTCCACAACAAATTCCACGGTATAGGCATCACCATTTACCGCCTGAGCCACCTTATCCGGCAGATACACCTTGCTTGCATTCAGACAGAAAGCATTGTCTGTAAAATGATTCATACCCTCCGTGTCTGTCCGGTCATCCCGGTTGATTGCAATCGGTGTCTGATCCGTAAGATCCATCCAGTACTCTGCCTGACTGTCATGTACACCCGCTCCGGCATTGTCCAGTCCATCCAGCCACAAAACAAGGCCATCCTTCACATATTCCTGTCTTGGCATATAATCGTGAATGACCACTTCCTTTTCTCCGTTAAAATCAGCATCTGCCGTCAATGTAAGCATTGATTCATGACCGGCTGCCGTTTCCGAAAATACTGCCGCAAGACTGCCGTCTTCCGGAAAGGTTTCCGCCGCCATACTTGTCAGCGGCATACACGAAGCGATCATACACCCGCTGAGAACTGCTGCCAATATACTCTTTCCTGTCCTTGATTGCATAAAAAACTCCTTTCTCACTTCTGCGGTTTTCCGAAAAAAACAAATTAATCAAATGCGCTTTCAGTGTAAAGGAGTTTTTTCTTTCCTTCTATCGGTATTCAATAATAATTGTGTAAAGGGTTTGTAATTCTTAATTTTTATCTCTTTTTGTTAACAGAACGCCAGCCGTAAATGCTGTAAACGGTGCCACCGTCACCAGACCAAAGCTTCCAACCACCGTCTCCAGCACCTCAGCGGCAACGTATTTGTAATTCAAAATATGATCCACCGGCGTTCCCTGGGCCATGAATACCATCAGCAATGCAATATAGCCTCCGGAATAGGCAAGCAGCAGAGTCGTCGTCATGGTTCCCATGGCTGCCTGTCCCACGTGAATACCGGATTTCATGGCTTCCTTCCAGTCAATCTCCGGTTTTTTCTGGATGACCTCCCAGATGGCTGAGGTGATATCCACAGCAAGATCCATCATGGCTCCGGATGCTCCGATAAATATGCTGCTCATGAAGATGGCAGTCAGATCCAGATCCTGGTACCCGCTGTAAAGCAGGGACTCTGCATTGGACATAATGGCACCGTGAATCTGAAACAGATCCGTAAAACAGATGCCCAGAATACAGGTGGTGAGAATTCCCAGAAGAGAACCTGATGTAGCTGCAATGGTCCGTTTATCGGGACCATACACAAAGAAAATAATAATTGCCGTGATGACCGTCACGATAGCGATTCCCACCCACACGGGAGAATATCCCTTTAGATAACAGGGAACCAGCACCTTCCATATCATCAGCACGGTGATCACAAAAGAAAGGATCGCCTGAAAACCGTTTTTTCCGGCAAAGAGAATAAGAAATACCGCAAAAATCATAAGCAGAAGGATTTCCTTGTCCAGACGGTAATGATCCGACATAACGACTGATTTTACCTCATCACCGTCGTAGCTGATGGTGAGAAGCGCACGGTCACCCGTTTTGTAAATCTTATCCTTCTCCAGGGAACCGCTGAGAAAATTCACGCCCTCCAGAATCCGTCCCTTGAAAATCCCATCCTCGATCTCCAGGGTACAGCTCTGTTCCCCGGACTGTACCAGACCGGAGGTTTTGATCGCCGAATTATCTGTCGCTGTCACCTTTCCCACTGCGCGCTCTGTCCCCTGATAAATGAGGGCATCCTCATAGCCGGTCGGAACCGCTATCAGGATGCCAATCAAAATCATTGCCACGATCAGAGGTAACAGAACATTTTTTTGCTTTGCAAAAAACTGTTTCATTCTTATTCTACTCCTGTCAGCTCTGCCATTCTGTTGTAGATATCCGTGTTGTCATAATATCCGTCGAAGGTCTCTGCACCTACGCCCTTTACCAGCACCTCAACCGGCAGACCGGTATGTGCATAGGATCCGAAGTTGATACCGCTCTTGTTATTCAAAATATGTGTGATGGTTACTGTCAGCGGCTCATAACTGCCGTATTTCACATATTCCTCCTGTCCGTATTCTTCTTCCTCACCGGTACGGCTCATGGTTGTCTCATAGGCTTGCTTCAGCTGCTCATACTCGTAAGCTGTCATCTCAAGAGCACCGTCATTTTCGGATTCCGGGTGCAGATCCGCGCTGTCCTTCTGCTGCGTCGCCACCTCTGTCTCATCCTGGGGAGCAGCCAGACCAAACAGCTCGGTCACATCCTGCATTACGGTATCAAAATCCGTCTTGTTTTCCTTGTAGGCTGCCACATAATCCGAATCATATTTTGCGTAGGAAATCTTCTGATTCTCAAAATTCTTCAGAAAAGTGTCGTAATCGGTTCCCGCAAATCCGATGGTCAGACCACCTGTTTCATGGTCGCCGGTTACCAGAATCAGCGTCTCATCCGGATGCTCCTCATAAAACTTCACTGCCTTCTCAACTGCATTATCCAGTGCGATGGTGTCAGCAATGGTGGAAGCAGCATCGTTTGCGTGACATGCCCAGTCAACCTTTCCGCCCTCAACCATCATAAAGAATCCGTTGTCATTGTCCAGAACCTC
>JALEJP010000018.1 GCA_022769625.1 Lachnospiraceae bacterium
CTGATTTGTCGTCATATATACCTATTTCCGTGCAGAACTGTGAATCTCTAAGCAGTAATTTCTATCTGATTTCCTTCGATTCCCGGTGAGCTGATCAACTGCCTCTACATGAAAATAACGGAGCAGTGGTTTTTCCGAAATAATCATTCCCTTTGTTACAGCAAGTAATGCCGCTGACACCGTCAGTGCAATGGCCATTTTTTTGTCCCACAATTGCAATCGCACTTCCCTTTTGAATTTCAAAATTAAAAGGAGCAAGGACGGTTCTGCCATCATAAGACTTTGACACGTTTTCCATTCTGATCTGTATCTTTTCCAATCCGCAATCAGTCTTTTCTTTTCTGTATGAGCCCAATAATCTGTCCCGACAGCGTGACTGTCAGAAGAGAGTAAACGATCCGCTGAATCGGGATGTAACTCAGCGATAATATCAGCACAATGAGATCACTTAACAAATAAACCCACTGAATATCCAGATGTGTCATTTCTGAAATGCTCATGGCAAGAGCATCGTCTCCGCCTGGCGCACCACCCACCCGCACACACAGTCCGGCACTGACTCCTACAAACACTGCGCCCAGAAGAGCAGCGAAAAGCGGCATGTCAGCAAGCTGTGGAAACAACGGGTCAAAGGACTCGCAAATCCGATAGGAGATGGAAAAACCTGCCGCTGCCATGAAAGAATATACAATAAATTTCTTCCCCAGAAGCTTCCATCCTATACCATAGCAGATTAAATTAAGGATAATTCCCGAAACAGCAGGTGAAATATCAAGCCAGTGTTCCAATAGAAGCGTAAGCCCAAGAACCCCTCCTTCCGTCACACCCGAAAGTGAATGAATATTATATAATCCAAATGCCAGCACTGCGCTGCTGATCAGCACAATGATGCAGGAAGATACTTTTATTTTTCCTTTGATTTCTCTTATCATAGATATTGCTTTCCGAATGAATTCTTTTTCATCCTGTTTATTCCGTCCTTCTTCTCATCTCATTAAGTGTTTTATTTCCCACACATCTCTAAAGGTGAAAAAAAAGGGCTTTTCATATCCATGTCAGGTCGACATAATACCAAAAGCCCTTCTGCAACAGACGGTTCTTTTTCTGATTAATTAACAATAGTCTATCATACTGATAACAGAAAGTCAAATTAGCTCCGGTTCCTATTTACTCCATAAAACTCTCTATTGTCCGTTTAAACAACGGATTCTTCCTGAAACCTGGTGTCCCCATAGTATTACACACCTTTATCACCAGCTCATCCAGTGATTCAATTTTTTCTCTGTACTGGATAACCGTTTTCTGTATCTCATCCATCAGTATCAGTGCATCTTCTATCTTTCTTTTCGCTTCTTCTTTGGTATATGTCATATCCCATGCCGGATAAAACAGATCAGCTCTCTCCAATTCTTTCAGTTTTTCCAGACTCTTTCTGTTATCCTCTTTCTGAATCCAGATCGATATGTCACCCCTGACCGGAATCGCATCACCGGTAAAAATGCAGTGTTCTTCCTGCAGCAGATAAGATAATGCTTCGCAGGAATGTCCCGGTGTCCCGACCACTTCAATTGATTTGGAATCGGACGTTTCGCATACTGCAAATCAATATCGCTGATCCATCTGCTCTCTTTTTCACTGGCGCATACCTTCCACAATAATTGCTCTGGCATCCACACTGTTGGCACGTTTCATCTTAATCTCCTGATATTCCTTCGACGAAAAGCACGCATCCAGTGCATCCCTGGAACCAAATCGAATCAAAATAACCCGCTGTGGTTTTCTTTTCTCCGACAGATTCAAAACATACCATACCTCCATGTCATCCTTATCGTACAATACAAAATTGAGAAAAGCGTTCCACGTTGACTCACAGGAAAACACAAATCATATTTCTGAGCATTCTTTCACAGCAACAAGAACAGAAAACTATATTACCGTCTGCATTTTTTCAGATTTATAATAATAGAAAGCATGATTCCGTGCTTTCTATTATCCTGTGTAGCTGGATGTGATCTTAAGGCTGGATGGTCTGACATTTGTCCGGAATTCGATATTGCGGAAATGCTCATTCTCCTGAATCTCCGGTCTCTTTTCCACTCCGCTGTATCCTGAATCTCCGTAGCAGACTTCAT
>JALEJP010000035.1 GCA_022769625.1 Lachnospiraceae bacterium
GATCAATATTTATACAAAAAGGAGCTGTTACTATGTCTGAAATGAAATATACTCAAATTCCCTATGTGGATAAACCTGTATCCCGCATTCTTTACGGCACTGCTGCCGAACCCTATCAGAGCGGCGGTGATGGCAGCCGGCTTCTGGATGCCATGCTTTCGCTGGGTGTCAATACTTTTGATACAGCCAGACAGTATGGTTATGCAGAAAATTCTCTCGGGAACTGGATCACAGCCCGGAATAACCGGGAAAAGATCGTCATCCTCTCAAAGTGTGGCCATCACATACCGGAAACCGGAGAAAAACGGGTGAATGAAAAAGAAATGCGAAAAGACCTGGAACTCTCTCTTTCCAGCCTGCAGACAGATTACATCGATATCTATATCCTGCACCGGGATGACCCGGACATTCCGGTCGGTGAGATCGTTGAGATTTTCAATGCCATGCATGCAGAAGGTAAAATCCGTGCCTTTGGCGGTTCTAACTGGACAGATCGCCGGATCCAGGAGGCCAATGAATATGCTTATCAGCACAATCTCCTTCCCTTCACAGTCTCCAGTCCTCACTTTGGACTGGCGGAGCAGATTACGGATCCCTGGGGAGGCGGTGCCGTTACCATTACCAGTGCCGAAAATGAGGCAGCCCGCGCCTGGTATCGCCAGACGCAGATCGCTACAGTGGCCTATTCCAGCCTGGGCAGAGGCCTGTTCTCCGGGAAACTGAAAAGCACTGATTACGAAAACGCCTCCAGGGTCATGGACTGCTATGCCATGAAGGGCTTCTGCAGCCGTGAGAACTTTGAACGCCTTCGCCGCTGCGAGATCCTGGCTGCGGAAAAATCTGTCTCAGTTCCCCAGATTGCCATGTCCTGGATCTTCCGGCAGAATATCAATATCTTCGCAGTAGTCAGCACGGGCAGCGCCTCCCGGATGCAGGAAAATATCGATGCGCTGAACCTGAATCTCACAGAAAAAGAATGTCTGTATCTGGATCTAAAATGTGAAAACTACTAATAAAATTTTTCAGGAGAACGTATCTGTTAACCGGTACTCCTGTATATTACCGGCCGCTCCGCCGCGCAGCAATGGCGCAGCGGAGCAAACAGCAGTATTACTGATGTGCCATATGCAGATACTTTTCCCGGGTGGCAAGTCCTCCCCGGATATGCCGCTCCTGCTTGTTCACATCCAGAACCTGCCGCACCTCACCGGCAAGGGTTGGATTAATCTGCTTCAGGCGATCAGTGCAGTCTTTATGTATGGTAGTTATTATTTAGAGCGGTAATATCATCCTCTATCAACACAGACTCGTCCAATCCTAAGTCACCGAACAAACGCAGGAAAATATCCACATTTCCCTCCTTGTCCACTTCGATCTTCTGGATGATTTTCTTTAGCTGCTCATTCGTCATTTGCCGTACGTCGGTAATATCTTCAATCTCTTTGAAGGTATTATTTAAAACTGCTTCCAGCTGTTCCCCTTTGGTCAGATGATAAGAAACCATCTTAAGTTCATTTTCCAGACGCTCGATTTCCTGTCTCATTCCACCGATTTTCTCATTCAGTTCCTCACGAGTGATCAGATCATCAGTGTACATGTCCATATATTTCTGTCTGGTCTTTTGCATCTTCGCAAGCTGTGCAGTCAACTCTTTCTCATATTCCAAATTCTCATCCTTCGCTTTGTAAACACGCTGGAATTCGTTGACTACATGATTGATCACTTTTTTCTTCTGCTTTAATACTTCCGCAAAATATTCCTGCAGAACTTCAATCAGCTCGTCTTCATCCACTGTCACCGCATTCGGACAACTGTCTGCCCCACGCCCATTATGCCCGGAACAAACCCAACGAACGTAAGTATTCTTGTAAGTACGCACTGTCCGCCGAAATGACCATCCACATTCCTTACATTTAATCAATGTGGAAAACAGATATTTATTGCTTTGGCGTTCGTGCTTCATATTGAAAGACGCATGTCTGGAATGAAGGGTTTCTCCTGCTTTTTCAAAGGTTCTATCATCAATGATCCGGAGTTCTGGTCGCTCCACAACAATCCATTCTGTCTCGTCTTTATCCGCTCTCTGGCCTGTCAGGAAATCCGCCACTTCCTGCTTTCCATTGATGATTTTTCCCGTATAAATCTCATTTGTCAAAATCCGGCAGATTGCATTCTGACTCCACTTACAGTTCCGCTTTGTAGTCAGCCCTTTTTCATTCAACATATTGGCAATCTTCGCTGCACCGTAGCCTTCCTCCGTATACCTCTGATAAATCTGACGGATTACCTTGGCCTCTTCCTCATTAATAGCAAGATTGAAATAATCTCCAATGGTCTTATCATATCCGTACACAATGTTTGGAACCCGTCCCTTTTCAGCGTTCATTTTCTTACCGAATTTCACACGCTTGGACGTATTGGCACTTTCCTCTTGGGCAAGAGCACCGAAAATAGTCAGAACAAATTCACTATTACCCATACTGGTCATGTTGGCTGTGAGGAACTGGGTTTCGATACCTAATGCTTTCAGCTTGCGGATGTTCTGTAAAAGATCCACCGTATTTCTGGCAAAACGGGAGATGTCCTTTACTACAACCATGTCAAACAAGCCATGCTCGGCATCGGACATCATACGAAGAAATTCCTTACGATTTTTTATTTTAGTTCCAGAAATTCCCTCGTCTGCGTATAATCTTACTAAAGTATCGCCGGTGCGTTTGGTGTATTCGGAGAAGAACTCTTTCTGGGCTTCCAGGCTGTTAAGCTGGTCGGTTTTATCGGTTGAGACTCGGCAGTAGGCAGCTATATTCATATCAGAGACCTTTCTGTTATATTATGAGCCAAGGGACATATGGACATAAAAATACATGCTTGCATGTATTTTTATGTCTATGGGGCCCGCAAAACATGAGCAAGCAGCCATTTTTTGCAGAAACATGAGCGGATTTCGAATGTTTTCAGGATTTCGTGAGCGTGAAACACGGAGAAATCCGTGGGTATCAGGAGGTCAAAGACTTTTTACCCCTTCATCATATTCTGTCCTCTGATCAACCTGATCCGCCGCATTCTGAATCGCTTTTTCTACCTTTTCTGAATTGGCAGTTATTAGAATTTTTAGTATGTAATCGGCGGTCGCTGTCAATGAGTTCGGATTATGAAATTTATAATTAAGTTTTCTTTTCTGCATAGTGGAGCTTCCACCTCCGCCCTGCGGTTTTCTCTTTGTCCATAACTATGAAAAAATATATAAAAATAGTCCTTTAAAGTATTGTGCTTTGCCCAGGAGTCCTATGGCAGCACCGGAAATGTGAGAACGCAGTAATTCAACAAAAGAAACACCGTGCATAAAAGAAAAAGCAGCCCTTTGCCAGTAGATCTGCAGGGTCTGCTTTTTCTTTTACTTCTATTTCTATTATGAACTTTGACTTCTTACCAGAAGATCAGATAGATCAACGTCAGACAAAGTCCAATTCCGAACAGCATCAGTCCAAAGGAAAGACTTCTCTGAATAATCCGGTTTGACTCTCCTAGTTCTTCTGCCTTGACTGCAAAGAAATGAATGAAATCCCTGTCTTCCCTTCCATCACGGTGAAGAAGCCGATTTCTCATTTTCTGGCATCCGTTCATCAGGCGTCCTGCCGTATAGGTAAATGCATTCCCCTCCGGAAGCTCATACGGCAAAGGGCTGTCCCGGTAGATGGTCTTTCTTAAAAGAACCACGATCAGATCCGTCATACTGTCAAATACCCGACACACCACTCTGCTGACAAATGGCAGAAAGCCAAGCAGAACAGGCCGGTAGATCAATTCCTCCATATCCATCCATGACGGCCACCGGTTCCTGTAAACATACTGCCCTGACGCTCTCTTCTCCATCAGCGGACCACGGATAATGAATGCATATACCAGAATACCGATCAGGATAGAAATCCCTGCTCCGGAGAGATTCTTCAGACTGAAATACGCCACCTGATGTCCAGCTTCCTCCAAATGCATCAGACCCTGTCCAAATTCTGCCGCACGATCCATGATTCCATGAGGAAACAGCCCCCAGACCAGAAGCAGAACTGCACTGACCGTCAAGGCAAAACCACTTTCCGCATTCATATATTTCTTCATGCTGTCATATTTTTTCTGAAGCTCCTGGTTCTCATTCTTCTCCAGAAAAACAGCCACGAACAGCTTCGTCATATAGGCAACAGTCAAACCGCCGCTGAACAGGAAAAGATACTCCACGGCGTGCATGATCCAGCCACCTCCATATTCCACAATGCTCTCATGAAGCAGTGTTTTGCTGACATAGCCGCCAAACATCGGAATTCCGGCGATGGCCAATGCTCCCACCAGAAAGATACCTTTCAGAAGCGGTTTTTTTCTTCCAAATCCCCGAATCTTATTTAAGTCCAGCGCATGGGCACTCATGAAGATCACACCTGCCGCCAGAAAAAGTACCAGCTTAATCATAGAATGATTTACCATATGCAGCAGTGTACCATGTACCGCCAGCGCATTTTCCTCTCCAAGAAGCCCCTGCATACCGACACCTGTCAAAATAAATCCGATCTGTGACATGGAGGAGCATGCCAACGTACGCTTCAGATCAATGGAGAATACTGCAAGCAGCGCACCGCCAAACATCGTCAGAACTCCTACCGCCAGAATCATTGCTCCCCAGGAAACATCATGCAGGAACAGATTGCTGCTAACCACCAGAATCCCAAACACGCCCGTTTTTGTCAGAATACCTGAAAGCAGCGCAGATGCCGGCGCAGGTGCCACCGGATGCGCCTTTGGAAGCCAGATGTGGAGGGGAAACGTGCCTGCTTTTGCCCCAAATCCTACCAGAAGACACACGCCCGCCGTATACAGAATCCGCTTATTTTCATATTCCTCAGCTGCCGGAAGCAATTCCGAGATAGTCAGCGTTCCCAATGCATGATAAAGCAGAAACAGCCCCATGAGCATCACCATTCCGCCGATTACAGCCACCGCCAGATAAGTGGCCGCCGCACGCAGAGACGGCTCATTTTCTTCCTGCGCCACCCATACATAGGAGGTAAAGGACATGATTTCAAAGAAAATAAAAGTAGTATACAGATCCGCGGAAAAGAACACTCCAATCGTCGCTCCCAGCGTCAAAAGTAGAAACAGATAAAAACGGTTTTTGTTCTTATGGTGTGTGAAATATTCTCTGGACAGAATCGTCGCCATCATCCACATGAGCGCGGCGATCGTTCCATAAATCATGCGGAAACCGTCCAGTGTAAAATGAAGTCCAAATCCGCAGACTCCCGGAACCGTAAAAGTCTCCTCTATCCCCGCTGCGATCCTGTCACCCGATCCCACAGCCAGCAGAAGCATCAGTACAAACTCCATGATTACCACAAAATCTGCCAGAAAATCTCGCCATTTCTCACTTTTTCTGCCCACTGCGCAACAGGCCAGTCCACCGAGGAAGGGGCAGAATACAAGCATTGCCAGACCAGTATTTATATTCATCTTCTCTTTCCCCTTTCTACTGCATCACAGACGCCACAGATTCCAGTGCACGGAGCACCGGCTGCGGATGAAGTCCGAAAACGACCATCGCTACCACAAACACTGCCAAAGGCAGAGTCATCATCCAGTTTGGATCCTTTACGTCACGGATAGCTGTATCATCAAAGCCTTTTGTCGGAAAAAAAGCCCGGACAGAAATAGTTATCATATAAATCGCTGTCAAAAGTGCTGAGATCAGCAAGGCCGCCACACCTGCATAGGCCAGAGAGGTTCCGCTCTCCACAGCCGCCTTTGCCAGATTCCATTTGCTCACGAAACCGCAAAGCCCCGGAACTCCCATAAGGGCAAAGCCGGAAATCGTAAATATCAAAAATACCTTCGGCATTTTCCAGCCCAGTCCCCCAAGCTCATGAACATAATTTTTCCCCGATTTGTACATCACAGCACCGGCACAGAAAAAGGAACAGATTTTCATCACCGCATGGAATACCATATGACTGAGTGCTCCCACCAATCCAAGGGGAGTCATCAGTACGACACCAAACAGGATGTAGGACAGGTTGCTGACCGTAGACCATGCCAGCCTTCTCTTGATATGTGTCTCTTTCAGAGCGCGGCTGCAGCCGTATACGATTGTGATGATCACAAGCACCATAACTACCGTCTGTGCCCAGGTTCCCTTCAGAAGCTTTGTTCCGAAGCTGTAGTAGGTCACACGTATAATCGTGAAGGCTCCCGCCTTTACCACTGCTACCGCATGAAGCAGTGCCGTTACGGGTGTAGGTGCCACTCCTGCCTTGGGCAGCCAGGAAGAAAACGGCCACATCGCTGCTTTTACCGAAAATCCACAGAAGCACAGCACGTAGATGATCAGGAGCAGATTTGTCTTGTCACCCAGACTTGCCATGTCCATGACACCGCCAGGTACAAACACAGAGGTAGTCCCATAGGTCAGAACAAAAATCATGCCGATAAATGCAAAGGCAGCACCTCCCAGTGAATAGTAAAGATAAGTACGGCTCGCCAGGATCGCTTCCCTGGAAAGGGTATGCATGATCAGCGGAAGTGTTACCAGCGTCAGCATCTCATAGAAGAAATACATAGTCAGGATATCCTCTGCCAAAGCAATTCCCAGCGTCCCCCCATAGGTCATGACATAAAACATAAAGAAATACTTCTCATGTCCCTCATGCTTCATATATTCAAAGGAATACAGAGTAGCCAGCGGCCAGAGCGATGCCAAAATACCTGCAAACACCATGCCCAGTCCGTCCAGCCGAAAACTGATACTTAAATTTCCAGTAAACCGGAACAGGACAAAATTTTCCTGCGGCGGATTTAAAAGCATAAACAGTGTCAGCACAGAGGTCAGCAAAACCATGAACTCAATATAGCCCATCATCCATATTCTTTTCTTAAAAGGTATGAAAGGAATCAGCACACCTGCCAAAACCGGCAGCAACACTGCAATCATCATAATATTTGCACTCATTTCCTCTCCTCCTTTACATCAATATCTCTGCGATCCGGCTGACATAGGAGATCAGCGGATTCGGAAAAATTCCCGGTAATACGGACAACACAGCAAATGCGATCAACACAAGAAGCATGCCCATGGGCGGCTCCTGCTTTTCTGACGTCTTTTCATAATACTTCTCTCCGGGGAAAAAGCCCTGCATTGTCAGCAGTAACAGATAACCTGCGGTAAGCAGTGCACTGACAAGCAGCACCACCGGGCCAAGCCACCTGAATACTCCCACATCCGCTCCAAGTGCCCCCTGCGCCAGATACCATTTGCTGATAAAACCGCTGGCAGGTGGGATACCAATCAGTGCCAGAGCAGCGAAGGTATAACACACCATCGTCTTCGGCATCTGCCTGCCGATCCCCCTAAGCTCCTCCACTCTGGTCTTTCCGCACTGAAAGACAAAAACACCGGCTGTAAGAAACAGAGCGGATTTGATAAACGCATGAAATACCGTATGCAGCAGAGCACCCTCAAGCCCCGCTGGGGAAAGCAGCGACAGTCCAAACAGGATGTAGGAAACCTGGCTGACTGTGGAATAAGCAAGCCTTTTCTTAAGCATCGGCTCACGGAAAGCCAGAAGCGATCCCATAAATACGGTCATAAGTGTCAGGATCATCCACGCAGTCTGCACCCAGGTTCCGCGCAGAAATCCGGGACCGACAATGTAGTACACAACACGGATCACTGCCAGAACACCTGCCTTGACGATAATACTGGAGAGCACGGCGGAAGCCGGTGAAGGCGCCACCGGATGAGCCGCCGGAAGCCATGCATGAAGCGGAAACATCCCCGCCTTTGCTCCGAATCCGATCAGCATACAGAAAACCGCAGCCAGCAAGATCCCCTGATGGCCTGATGCCAGCGCAGTATTCAACGTCCCTCCTGCTGTAAACGTCAGACTGTCGCAATACCGGTACAGAAAGAAGATCCCGAACAATCCCAGATATGCGCCGCACATGGAATAAAACAGATATTTCAATGCCGCCATAATCGCTTCCCTGGAACCATTATGCAGTACCAGAGGCATGGATGCCAGTGTCATCATTTCGTAAAAAAAGTACAATGTCACCAAATTCTCCGCAAAATCCAGAGCCACCAGAATTCCGTATACCAGAAGATACAGCCCGAAAAACCGCTTTTCTCCTCCCTCATGCTCCATATAAACAAAAGCATAAACGCCCACCAGCACCCATACAATGCTTAAAATGGTAACAAAAAGCTTTCCCATTTCATCGACACGGAAAGAAATCGGGATATTGTCCATCATATAGAACAGGGTAACGCTTCCGTCACCTGCCCACGCAGCCCACAGAGCGGCAGCAGCGGAAATCACCAGAATCATACCTACAAAAACAGGAAGCCCTTTTCCCGCCCTTTCGTTCCGTACCGGCTCCTGTGTACCTGACTGACGCGAAATTTTCACATGTTCGAGAAAGGAGGAAATCAACAGAAAAATCCCTGTCAGAGCCGGCAGAAACACCGGCAATAATAAGAAACCAGTCATAACTCTTTCCTCCTATGCAAACATCTTCAGCCCGTTTCCAATCAACGTTACGATTGGTTCCGAACACAGTCCCAGAATCAAATTCAGTATAATAAAGCAAACCAGTGTAAACGATTTTGCAGGCTCTTCCGCCATTTTAATATTCCGGAAATTCTTTTTCTTTGCCAGCTTTCTCTCCGGGGTATAGAGCCGAATCACCGTTTTCATAAAATAAACCGCATTCAGCACCGTACTGATTGCCAGCGCGATCAGCGTAGGCATCATTTTCGCCATACTTTCCACACCCACACCTGCCTGCGCAAACAGGAGCTTGGAAATAAATCCCGCAAACACAGGGATACCTACCATGGACAAGGATCCTACCGTAAAGGCAGCTCCAGCCAGCTTGTTCCGATATCCGGCTCCCGTCAGATCAAAGAAATCCGTACTGTCTCCGGAAGCATCCGTAATCCCGGAAGCAGCCACGAACAGAAGCGCCTTTGTGGCTGCATGAGATATGATATGATAAACACTGGCAACCACGCCCTCCGTGGTGCCGAGTCCGAAGCCCATATAGATATATCCGATCTGCGCCACGGAAGAAAATGCGATCATCCTGCGAATATTATTTTCCTTGATTGCACTGACAGAACCCATAATCATACCCACAATACCAAATACAAACAGCACATTGATCACACGACTGTCCCCTGCAATTTCAAAACCGATGACCCGGTAAAAGATCTTGACCAGCAGAAAGATATATCCCTTGGAAACCAGCGAAGACAGGATGGATGCCGAAGAAACCGGAGAATATCCATACGCATCCGGCAGCCAGGCATGAAACGGAAACAGCGCACTCTTGATTGCCAGTCCGACTGACATCAATCCCACGGCAACCTGCAGCGGAATATGATAGCTTCCATTTTCATGGAGCACCGCCACCTGATCCTGGATATTACTCATCAACAAATGTCCCGTCAGATCATACAGAAAACAGATTCCCAGCAGCAGAAGACCCGAACCCAGCAGACTCATGATCATATATCTGGTCGCCGCCTCCAGAGTGCGCCCGTTCTGTCGGATCATGATCAGACCACAGGCAGAAATCGTATTAATCTCCACAAAAACATAAGCCGTAAACAGATCGTTAGTATAGATCAGAGCCAGCAGAGAGCACAGAAGCAGATCCACCATAATATAGTAAAGATTCTGCTTCGTATCTTCCAGCTCTTCCTCTCTCTCCCGTATACCTCCCAACATACAGAGCAGCATGATAACGCAGAAAAACAACGCCATCGCCGCCTCTAATATGCCGACACGGATTTCATTTCCCCAGGGTGCCGGAAAATGTCCCATCGAATACACATACGCCTCTCCTGTCTCCAGCACAAATCCCAGTACTGCCGCCGACATGGCACCAATCACGGTAATGACTGCTACATTCAGCCATTTTGCCTTTTTTCCGTCCAGGATAGAAGAAAGCGGACCGGAAAACAGCGAAAGAATAATGGAAATAAACGGTAAATTCTGTACAAATGCCATCACAGCCCCTCCTTCTTCAATCGGGTCGTAATCTCATCCAGATCCAGCGTATGATATCTTCGATACAAACGGATGGTAAGCGCCAGCATCAGAGCGGTCACAGAGACCGAAACCACGATGCCGGTCAGCACCAGGCCGCTGGGGATCGGATTAATATAAGCCTCCACACTCTGCACACCGTTTGTCACAATCGGAGCCTTTCTGCCCGCCACATATCCTTTCAGAGCAAGAAACAGATACATGGCTGTATCCATGATATTCAATCCAATGATCTTTTTGATCAGATTCTTTTGCAGGAGCAGGTTGGAGAATCCGATCCCGAACAGGATCATCGCCACCGCTTCCCCGTAATTATTGAAAAGATTGGTAAGATTCATATCAATAAGCTCCTTTCCTGAACATAACATAGAAGGTATACATGGTTCCAGCCACCACAAGTCCTACACAGATATTCAGAACCAGGATCAGTCCGCTGCTTAAAATGGCTCCTGGTGTTCCCAGAGGAATCACGCTCTCGATGTGATTCGCACCTGTGTAAAAGGAGTAACATTTGGACATACAATAACAGCCAAGCGCGCAGAAACTAAGCCTTTTATAAGTCTTTTCGTTAAAAAAACGCTCCGTTTTCGCAAAACCAAAGGCATTTACATACAAAATCAGCCCTGCTCCGATCACGGCACCTCCTGAAAATCCTCCGCCAGGTCCCAGATGCCCGCCAAGAATGACATAGATACCGAAAATAACAATAGGCGGCACCAGAATCCTTGCCACGGTCTGAAGAATTACGTCATTTTTCGGCTCATACAGACGATCCTCCTCCATATCGTATCCCATGCCATGACTCCCCTTTGTGCTCTTATCCAGACGCAGCAGAATCAGCACGGCACATGTTGCGATAAAGAGCACATGGGACTCTCCCAGTGTATCAAAGGCACGATAGTCCAGAATCATCCCTGTTACAATGTTAATCGCTCCCGTCTCCTGAAGCCCGTTTTCAATGTAGCGGGCAGCTACCTCATTATTCACAGGGTTGTCCGGTTCGCCAAAGGTCGGCAGCCAGGACACCGCTGTCAGCAGCATAAATACCAGCAGAACGCAGAACAGCACACTGGATACACGATAAAACTTCGCAAAAATCTTCATTTCTGCATTATTACCGGTATCGTAAATACGTGCCAGCATCCTCTTTTTTTCCCTCATGCGTTTTCCCTTCGCATTCACATCTTCGGAAAATGCCTTCTGAGATTTCATTTCCACTTCTCCAAGAAACGGATCCTTCGTGCCCTCATACCACTGCTTCAACCGGTAGGAAACTGTCTTCTCATATTTTTCACGGGATACTTTTCTGCTCATCCTTCTTCCTCCTCACTCTCCTCCGATTTCATAATCGCATGGATCTTTTTCAATGTAACAAAGAAAAGTACACTGGTGATCCCGGCGCCCACAGCTGCCTCCGTAATCGCCAGATCCGGTGATTCCAGCAGTATCCAGATAATTGACATCACCAGGCTGTAAGACATAAAAATAAGAATCGAATTCAGAAGATTTTTGGAAAGGCTGACCGATATCGCACACACCACCAGAAAGCCCATTAAGATATAAGTGAAAATCTGCATACTACTCCTCCCTTTCGCCGCTCTCTGCCATGCACTTCTCTTCCTTCAACTGATCCAGCGTGACCTCACGATAATGTTTATCCTTCTCCTCATCCGTCGTCACCTCCAGACGAGCGATCAGATGCGAAGATGCCGGTGAAGAGAACCACAGAAATACGATCACAAACAGAAGTTTCAGAGAAGTAAAGTTCCATCCACTCATCAGAATCAGTCCCAGAAGAGAGAATCCGATTCCCAGCGTATCGCCCATAGCTGCCGCATGCATCCGGTTTAAGACATATTTAAAACGAAAAACACCGATCATCTCAATCACAAAAATCCCCAGACCACACAACATCAGAAGTGCGCCTGCCAAAAAACGGATCCACTCAAGCACCGCCATCTTTCTTTCCCTCCTCTTCTTTCTTTTGCAGATAAACTCCCATATAAACCTTCGTCAGAACCACCACGGCAAGAAAACTGATCATCGCATAGATCAGACAGATATCCACTAGATATCCCTCCTCCAGCATCAGAGCCAGGATACCAATCATAACCATGACCATGGTTCCCATCATATTGACCGACACGATGCGATCTGCCACCCGCGGCCCGATGATCGCGCGGATCAGGCAAAGCACCAGCATAACAGCCAGAAAAATCAAAACCACTGTAAAAAAAATGTGATATGCACGCGCAAGCTCCGGTATTCCTCTTCCCATTTCTTCATCCTCCTAATCCTTTTCAAGCTCTGTCAGCAGCTTCACAAACACAGAATCATCCATTCCTTCCGCAAGGCTTTCATCCAGGCAGTGTACCACGTATTCGGAATCCTCCAGCAACACCGTAATCGTTCCCGGTGTGAGCGTGATCGCATTTGCCAGAAAAGCCTTCCCCACGGATGTCTTCATATCCGACCGAAACCGAACGAGTGCAGGTTCGACTTCCTCCCGCTCCGATAATACCATATGGATGACCTGAAAATTGGCCTTCACAATTTCAATCACAAGCACACAGACATATTGGAAAAACCTTCCGTACTTCCGTATGTTTTTCTTTTCCTTTTCAATACTGTAATCCATGAATTTACAGGTGAATGCGAAGACCGCTCCTGCAATGACAAGCCCGAACAGACAGATTTCCAGAGTAATTTTTCCATTAAAAATGACCCAGAGCAAAAAATATAGTAAGTACATCTCGTTTTCCCCCGTATTTAACATTTGTTACTGTTCACGCCATGGACAGCAATCAACATTTTTCTCCATAAAACCTGTTACATTGTAACGCGTTATCCAGTGTAAGTCAATTTAAATAACCCACTGTTTTACCGGTTTGTATGGCAACGAAAAAAGGTCTGAAGTTCAACACAAATGAACTCCAAACCCTTTTCGAACACATTGCTATTCATTACCCGCGCAAACCGTTCTGTTTTATCACTACCATATGTACCGTACTTTTACTAACACCAAATTTCTTCGCCGTCTGCCGCACCGTTGCACTGGTTTCAATAATATAGCTGGCAATTTCCACTGCCCGTTCTTCGATATAATCCTTCAAGGAAAAGCCTCCGGGGACGCTGTTTTTACAGTGTATGCAAAGGCTATTTGTGTCATGCTTTTCTTTGAGGATTTTTCATTAATCTATCAATTTTTACTGATGCGGAATACTTATTGTCGTTGGAATTGTGGTTATTTATCCCTCACAATGCTCTCCTGCTCCAGTTTTACCCCCTTCTCTTCCATATATTTCAATACCTGAACGATCTCCTCTCTTTTTTCTTTTTCTAACATCTGCCCTATTCTTTTCCTGTCATTCTCGGTCAGCTTTCTGGTACAGCTTTCATACTGCTGCAGCTGTTGGATTCCCATAAGATAAGGCCGAAAGGGAATTTTCGTTTTCTGGCAGAGATCTCTGTAAATCTCAAATCCGCCCACATCGATGTCTCCGAAATGCAGATACTCTGCCTGTGGGATTTTCGCATAAATATTCTGAAGAAGTTTTCGTCTGATCGTGTTGTGATATCCTCCAAGATAGATGAGCATACTGTCCTTCTCCTGCCAGCGGAAGAAGGTGGTCAGGTTTTCGATGGTGATCACCTTTTTTACCTTGGACAGATCAGACAGCTGCAAACTGTCCAGATCCTCGCCGGACAATCCAATGCCCTGACGCAGCGTACACAAGTCAAGAAGTGCTCCATTCCCACGGCCTATGCGCAGACTTCCAACTCCTTTGACATATACATAATTGGGTGTGTGATAGATTCCATGCTCCGCAAGTATGGCATCTGTCTCCATATTTTCGTATTCCCCGGAAAATCTTTTCATGATTTTCCCGATCAGACCCAGACGGTTTTCCAGAAGCTTGCTGTCTCCAAAACAACGAACGGAAAATTCCCGCAGATAACATTCCTCCTGGTTTTCCTCAATGGCTGTGATTGCGCGGACCAGTCTTTCACTTTCCTTAAGATCTGACAGCTCCAGATATTCTTTTACGGATTTTCCCTGCTGCAGCCTTTCCATCAACCAGGAAAGAAAAGCCTGGGAAACCGGTGTGCGGCATTCGGTAAAAAGACGCTCCAGAGTTTCCAATTGCTGTCTGCACTGATCCGATTTAGGTGTGCGTTTTACATACTGGTATGCACCGGCGACATTTTCTTCCCTTAAAACTATCTTCTGAATGATATGATTTTCTTTTCTGCCTTTCCATACTGTCTGAACATAACCAAGTGACTCCAGATGACGGACCGCTGCATGTATTTTTTCATACTCCAGGGAACTCTCATCAAAGTATGCAGGCATCGTCTTTGGGGTAAAAGGAAGGGAAATATGGATCGTCACCCTGTTTTCGCCCCGTGAGAGCAGACTGTTCTCATAGGAATCCAGAAGGGCGTGCAGAATCCTGCCCTCATACTGCATTATGATATTCCTCCACAAAACTTACTTTCTCATCTGTCATGACCAGAAGTGTTTCGTCCATTGCCGGTCCGATATACTGGATCTTATCCGGCGGTGCAGCAATGATAAGCTGAAGCGGCAGACGGTTTAAAAACTCCAGGACACCGCCGATTCGCTCATCATCCATGTTGTTGAAAGCCTCATCAAACATTACAAGCCCTGCTGCCTCACCGCCGATATTATTTCCGTAAAGCTGTACAAAAGACGCTGCAACGGTCACGTAAAATGGTGTCTGTGTCTCGCCTCCGCTTTTCTCCTCACACACCTTGGAATAGTAGGAGTAGCTTCCATCCGTATGTATGATCTTGATGTCATAATCCATGTAGGTACGGTAGTCCGTAAACTCCTCCAGTGTTTTTGTACTGTTTTCATTGTTCAGGGCAAGACGTTCAAACAGCTCATCGATAACCTCTTTATGCGTCTCATGGAAAACACCGCTGAAAATAGATTCCCCCTGCACAATGTTGAAATCATCCATGATCATTTCATAATAGCTGCGGTACAGGCTGCTTGGCATAAACAAAAACTCATAGCGTTCATTGCTGAAGGTAATGTCCTTCAGTGCACGGTTAAGCTCCCGGAATTCTCCCTGCGCCTGCTTCATATTCTCCTGCAGCTTCGCGAGGAACTGCTCCCGGAATTCTTCCTCCGCCGCCATGCGGGCAGACTGCACCTTTTCCTCATATTCCAGAAGCTCCGAAGTTTTCAGGCGCTCATATACCGCTGCAAACTCCGGATATCCCTCCATACTGGGTGCGGCACCAAAATCGTGCTCGGTTTTATAGAGGATCATGCAGTCGATCATATTCATCTCCTCATTTTTACACATGGTTTCGTTTGCCTTACGGCGGCGCTCGTAGTTCTCACGCAGCTGCTCAAATGGCTTCTGTCCGCTCTGAGATTCATAGTCTCTCACCCACTCAGGCAGAGCATCTCCCGCCTCCGCAGCAAGCACCGCCACTTTTCCCTGTAAATCTGCCTGTTCCAGCAAAAGCCGTTCCATCTGAAGCTTTTTCTCTGCAATTTTCTCTTCTATCTGGCCAACGCTGCGGTTTTTTGAACTTATTTCTGTCTGAAGCTTCTCAACCTGCTTTTTCAGCTCGTCCAGCTGAATCTGCTTCTGGATCAGCGAAGAATTTTCCTCCAGAGTCCGGATATTTTCCTCACATTTTTGAATCATGCTGTGCACAGCACGCAGCGAGGAAATCACATCCAGGCGATACTTGATATCCACATCCGCCTCCGTACCCAGAGGCGCAAATGCGGCATTCATCACAGACAGCTTCTGTTCCAGTTCCGAAATCTTCCCATCCAGAACTGTCTTCTGTTCTCTTGCCTGCTCCAGCTGTACTTTAAAAGCATGGCTTCCGATAAACGGAACACTGAAAACTTCAGGCTTGATCGCACTTGCCACATGATTTTTATAACGCATACACTCCTTTGTGATGGATGTGGGATATTTTTTCAGATCCTCACACCGGTCACACATCTGCACTTTTCCAAGGACCATGTGGATATATCTGCGCGCATACTGGTTTTTAGAGGTCACCACCTCAGCCAGTGTTCCAGGTACTGCCGTATCATATTTCTCCATTCTCTGCGTGTTGATCAGTCCAACACCATACGCTTTTCCTTCTTTTCGCAGTCTGTCATAAATACCAAGTGCAATATCAAAGCTTTCCGGCTCTACCAGAATATAAAAGCGCTGGGTATTCAGATATCCTTCCACGGCATCCCGCCACTGCTCATCCTGGATCTCCAGCAATTCACAAAGAATATAGGGATCTGATTTACGCCCGATCTCTGCGAACGCTTCCCGGATCGCCGTCATCACCCGCTCCACACTCTCCGGATAGGTCAGCTTTTTCTTCTCCAGGCGATTGATTTTTTCCGTCAGCTCCCTGCGCTCCTGCTTACAGCTGTTCAGTTTTACCTGAATCTCTGCTGTCTTACGCTGCATTTGCCCGTACATGGAATTTTTATACTGAATTACCTGCTCTGTGAGGTACCGGAATCCGGCAAGATCCGCAACCCCCTCAATATCCTTCAGCTGCCTGCAGTATTCCCGTATACAGTCATCTGCTTCCGTTATCCCAAGAAGCCGGAGGGAAGCATCCAGAGCCCGGTTGATGCTTCTGGTCAGATCCTGTTTTTCCTCCAGATTTCGTTCTTCCTCAGCTCTCAGCCGCTCCAATATCTTTTTCTGTTCCTCCAGTGCAAGAAAATCCTGGTTTTGCTTTAACTCCACCCGAAGGCTGGTCTCCATCTCCTGCTTCTGTTCCCGCTCACTGTCAAGCTGAACAAGCTTTCTGTTTGTTTCCTCCAGACGATCCTGTTCTTCCCGGATCCGTTCTCCGGTTTTCCTCACATTCTCTTTTGTCAGATCAAGTTCTGCCTGCTGCAGAAAATATTCATACATACGGTCTTTTTGCTGGCGTTTTATCACCTGGTCGTAATGCTTTTCAATCAGCTCCAGGCAATTCATCCGCTTCCTGACCAATTCCAGCGTCCGCTCCATATCCTGATAAGTGCGCACATTCTCACGCAGAATATCAATGTTGACTTCTTTTTCGTCAAGCACATAGGAATACACGAAATCCTTGATATCATCAATGGGCCGGAAAGCCAGCGCCTTTGGAATCAGACTGAAAAATTTGTTTTCAATTCTCCCCAGTCTTGAAAGCACCATCTTCCTGGCATCTTTCTGTGTACTGCACCACTGCCTGATGTCCTTCATGTGAACGGAACGAAATTCTGCCATGGAGAGGATATGGCGTCCCTCCAGAAACATATCCTCTGTAAGACGCCTGTCATCCAACAGATACCGGGCTGTTGTCTCCTGTCCCTCCGATGCCGAATCCACCACAGCTCCCAGGATAAAATACCGCTCCCTGCTTTCCTCATAAAATTCCAGCGCAACATGGGCACTCAGCTCTCCGGTACGTTCATACGGTCTGTTTTCTTTTCCGGTCTTGCATCGTATGTAGCCGGTAAGCTTTCTTTTTCCATTTTCATGAGCCGCTTTATTAAAAGAATTGGCCGAACAGCCCACCACAAACTGGATTGCATCCAGGAGCGTTGATTTTCCTGCCCCATTTTCGCCGGAAATCAGGGTAGAATCACCAAAATCAATGGTACAGTTCGTAAAACGATGCCAGTTAATCAGCTTCATTCTCGTCAGTTTCTTCATTGCCCGCCTTCCCCTTTCTGTAAATTTCCAGCTTTTCATATGCCTGTTTAATATCATTTACCCGGACAGCCATCAAAATCGCATCGTGAATGAGGATTCTCGATTCCTCATCTCCCATATCACGGTCCAGTATCTCAATCAGCTGAAATCTCCGGAACAGGCTCAGGGCATTGCGCATGGTTACCTTATCGATCATTTTTTCGCGAATCTGCAGACTCAGATATTTGTCCTGGATGTCCCCCAGATTAACGATAACCTCATCGCTGACGGAAAGCTCTCTCCTTTTTTCATCGTACAGGATCCGAAGAATCAGCAAAATGATAGAATCATAAAGTTTCAGATGCTGCCGGTTATAATTCTGAGGGTTTGTCAGCTGAATCACCCCATACTCCTCATTGATTTCCAGACGGTACCCCAGCACATCCAGATAATCCCGGAATACGTTCCGGTGCTTTAACACAAAATAGTAATCTGCGCGGTTTGCCACATTTCCCTTGCAGAGAAAGCAGCAGCTTAACAGCCGGTTACAGATTCGTTTAAACTCATCCTTTTCTTTCTGAAGCATACCTTCCAGCAATTCCATCAATTTTTCCTCCGGATTCTAAAATCTTTAAAACGATATCCGCCTGCCTGTATCTCCTGCAGACTCTCAATCTGATAACGCATATTCTTTCTCTGTCCGTAAAGCCGGACATAGATAATCTTTATGAAATCCTCCACCGTTTCAAGAGGAAGATCGGATGCCAGCATTTCCCTGCGGTTTCCCAGCTTCTCTTCTACATAGTTTCCGATCTTTTCCACACTGAGAATCTTCTGCATTTTTTCCGCCATCCGACGCATTTTTTCCTGACGAAGCTCAAGATCCGGCTCTGAATCCTCCAGAAGCCGGGAGACAAACTCCTTTTTCCCTTCCGTAGGAGCATACAGCGAATTATCGTCCAGAAAGCTGCAGTGAAAAAGGCGGATCAGATCATCCAGAAATTCGATCCGGTAGATTCCGCCGGGATCCATATGTTCCTGATTCATCGCCTCATTCAGACCCAGGAGAATTTCCTTTAACTGTCCTCTGACATCTTCATTTCCGGACAGGAGAAATTTGGCACGACTGATAGCCGCCCGCTGGTATTGCGTGTTCTTCCGGTTGATCTCAGTCAGAATTTCATCCATATTCCGAAATGCCTCGATAATCTCATGCAGGTAATGGTACACCAGCTCTTTTGCCTCCTCCTGCGTCACCTCCCGGATACTGCCTATCTCTTCCGCCGCTTTTGCCAGATAGCTGTCACTGCGGCTTTTACTCTCCAGACGCTCTATGATCTCCGGGCGAAATTTTGACACATTGTCCGAGGTGAGCAGACGGTGATAGGCCTTATCCACAATATTTGTAATATAATCATTAAAAAGCGCATCCATAATCTCAGCCACCGTACTGTGCCTGGTCAGATCATCAATATAATGCTTGATGTTGGAATTCAGATTTTTCAGGCCTGTGATCAGAAGATCCGTATTTTCCAGGATCTGCAGCAGCACGATGCCGGGATGATCCGTATTGCTGCGCACCAGGCTGTATATGGTGTAAATATATCCCTGATACTCAATTTGTCTGCCGTCCGCAATTTCCAGCAATGTTTTTATGATCCGAACCGCATATTCCTGAAAATTGACCCTCTGGACATAGCTCTTATCCGTCTCTGTTTCTATCCAGCCATAAAACTCCAGCTTTCTTAACATACTGTTTGCCTTTCCCCTGGCATCCAGCCTCTGAAATTCTTCTTCCTCCATCTCTGCCGCCTGAGACTGTTCAAAATAATACTCCAGCTCATCCGCCAGCACTTCTCTTTCCACACCAAAAGAAAGCTGATGTTCCATTGTGGAAAACAGCCTGCAGATACATTCCCAGTATACAATTCTGTTTGGTGAGGATAACGGGACAAAAAAATTCCCGGGTAT